>NZ_JAVDVJ010000003.1:0-356785 GCF_031456825.1 Luteimonas sp. 3794
CGACGGGGCACGCAGCCCAAACTCGCTGCGCTCAGACATGGGCTGCTCTTCGACCCCGCCGCCCTGCGATGCTCGGCTCGCTCTACGGCTCGATTCAAGTCAAAAGCTGGAAGCCAAAGCCAAAGCCAAAGCCAAAGCCAAAGAAAAGAACAAAGCCGAGCCGAGCCGACGCCAGAGCAAGGTCGACGACGGAAGGAAAAACCGAAAGCAACCCGAAGCTGCGTACAACCCGGACGGATCAATCATCTGCGCGAAACGCATCCTCGATCCATCGCAACGTCGGCGCATCCGCCTCGCCGCTCGCCTCGACCACATCGAATCGGCAGGGCAGATCGCGCAGCCCGCGCTCGCGCATCAGGAATTGTTGCGCCGCCAGCACTAGGCGTCGGCGTTTGCCGGCATCGATCGACGCCGCGCCGCCGCCGAACGCTGCGGTGTGGCGGTGGCGGACTTCGACGAACACGACGACGCGCGACGCACCGCGCGTGTCGAGCATCACCAAATCGAGTTCGCCGCCGCGGAAACCCACGTTCGCGGCAAGGGGGCGCAGGCCGGCGGCCTGCAGGTGCGCAGCCGCTGCCCGCTCGACGGCAGCGCCATCGCGCCGCCGGTCATTCAACCGCCGGCGTCCGCCTGCGGTACCACCTGGCCATTGCGCCACGTCGCCCATGCGGGCTGGCGCATGACGTTGCCGTCGCCGGCGATGCGCAACATGCCGGTCGCGCCACCGATGGCGGCATCGGGCGTGCGGGCGAGGTGTTCGAGATAGCCGCTCAGCAACCAGGCGTCGAAACCGAATGCGAACAGGCGCGCCGCGCCGCCGCGTGCGGTTGGCAGATCGCGGGCGACTGTGGTCAGCGGCGGCAGCGAACGCGCGCTGGCGCCGGTCGACCAGCTTTCGGTCGGAAACACGATGCCGTCGAGGATCTGGTCCTCTTCGGCCTTGCCGGTGCCCTGCGTAAGCAGCGAACTACCAAGGCGCGGGCGCGTCGCCAAGCCGGCGACCGACAGCTGCGGTGCGATCACGCGCGCCTGGTTGCCGCGGATCGCGAGATACACCGCATCGACGCCGGTGCCGCTGGCCAGCGCGTTCTGCAGCGCCGGCACCTGGTCGAGCGGGCTGTCGCCGATGATCGCGAGCGTGCTGACCACACTGCCGCCGTTCTGGGCCAGACGTGCGGTCAATGCGTCGACGCTGCGGCGCGCGGCATCCTCGCCGTTGCTGAGCACCAGGACATGGCGCGCGTTGCGCTTGAGCAAATATTGGGCGGCGGCGTCGCCTTCGTCCTCGGGCGCCAGCGAGAACGCGGCGGCGTTGTCCGGGGCCTGTATGGAGCCGCGGTTGAGTGCGAGCACCGGCACCTGGGTGGGACTGCGGAACAGTGCATCGACCTCGTCGCGGCCGAGGGGGCCGACGATCTGGTCCGCGCCTTCGGCGATCGCGCGGCGGTAGGCCTCGGCGGTCCCGGCCGCGGTCCCGGCGGTGTCGTAGAACGCGAGTTCGGGCCGCTCGCGGCGCTCGCCGTAGTAGCCGGCGAGCAGCCCATCGCGCACGGGCGCAGCGGCGGTGGCCAGTGTGCCGCTCATCGGCAACAGCACGGCGAGCTTGCGCGCGGGACGGTAGCCATCGCGTTCGGCGGCGGGGCGGGTATCGTCGAAGGCCCAGCGGGCGTCCGCAGCCGGGGCCGAGGACGGCGTGGCGGCCGGATCGCCGCCGGTGGTCTGCACGGTCGCGCAGCTGGCCAGCATCGCGGCCAGTGCGGCGCCGGCAAGCAGGCGCCAAGCGCGGGGCTGGGTACCGACGGCGCGCGGCATGCGCGTGCGGGCATTCGAAGGCTGGACCGTTGCTGCCATGTCGCGGTTCCGCTACGGGATAATGGGCGCATTCTAGCGTTCCCGGTGTGCAGACGATGAGCGACCCTTCCCGTGCCCCCGGCGTCCTGCATGTCGTGGCGACGCCTATCGGCAATCTGGGCGATCTGTCGCCGCGCGCGCAGGCGGTGCTACGCAGCGTCGATGCGATCTGCGCCGAGGACACCCGCCACACGCGCCAGCTGCTCGGCCACTTCGGCATCGAGCGCCCACTCATCGCCCTGCACGAGCACAACGAGGACGGTCTGGCCGCGCGGCTGGTCGAGCGGCTGCAGGGTGGCGAATCGTTGGCAGTGGTCAGCGATGCCGGCACGCCGCTGGTCAGCGATCCCGGCTTCCGGCTGGTGCGCGCGGCGCGCCTCGCCGGCCTGCGGGTGTCGCCGGTGCCGGGGCCGAGTGCGTTGATCGCGGCCTTGAGCGTCGCCGGTCTGCCGAGCGACCGCTTCGTGTTCGAAGGCTTCCTGCCGGCCAAGGCCGGCGCGCGGCGCGAACGCCTGCAGACGCTCGCCTCCGAGCCGCGCACCGTGCTGTTCTACGAGTCCTCGCACCGCATCGAAGAGATGCTGGCCGACGCGGTGCAGGCCTTCGGCGGCGGACGTCCTGCCGTGGTCGCGCGCGAACTCACCAAACTGTTCGAGACCGTGCTCGACGGCCCGCTGGAGACGCTGGCCGCGCGTGTCGCCGGCGAGGCGGATCAGCGCAAGGGCGAGTTCGTGGTGCTGATCGAGGGCGCGGGCGACGACGTCGATGCGCGGCTGGCCGAAGGTCGCCGGGTCTATGCGCTGCTGTCGCGCGAGATGAAGCCGTCGCTGGCCGCGAAGCTCGCCGCCGACATCACCGGCGCGCCGCGCAAGTCCTTGTACGGCGCGCCGTCGGACCTGTGAGCGGGACCGACGGCGCTACCCGGCCCGGCATCACGGCCGGCCGTATCTTCCGGGTGTTCCTGCGCCTGGGGCTGACCTCGTTCGGCGGCCCGGTGGCGCATCTGGCGTTCTTCCGCGACGAATTCGTCGTGCGCCGGCGCTGGCTGGGGGAAGCGGAGTACGCGGAGCTGGTGGCGCTCTGCCAGTGCCTGCCCGGCCCAGCCAGCAGCCAGGTGGGCATGGCGCTGGGCCTGCGCTGGGCAGGGCTGCGCGGCGCCCTTGCGGCGTGGTGTGGCTTCACCCTGCCGTCTGCGCTGCTGATGATCGGCTTCGCGCTGGGCCTGCTGCATTCGGGCAACGGATTGCCCGCGGGTGTGGTGCACGGCCTGAAACTGGTGGCGGTGGCCGTGGTCGCGCAGGCCGTGTGGACGATGGGGCTGGTGTTCTGCCGTCGGCCTGCCGCCCTCGCCCTGGCGCTGTTTGCTGCCGCCGCATTGCTGCTCTGGCCTTTCGCTGGCATGCAACTGGTGGTGATTGGCGGGGGCGCGCTGCTGGGCGCCGGCTTGTGGCGCATCGACGACCGCCTGCCGAGCACAGACGTACCCGTCTCCGGCTCGCGATGGCCGGCGCGGATTGCGCTACTGCTGTTCACGGTCCTGCTGCTGGGCCTGCCAGTGCTGGCGCACGCGTTGCCGGCCTCCACCGCCGCCGTGTTCGCGGCCTTCTATCGCGCCGGCGCGTGGGTGTTCGGCGGCGGCCACGTCGTGCTGCCGCTGCTCGAAGCCAGCGTGGTGGCGCCCGGCTGGATGACGGAAAGCGCCTTTCTCGCCGGCTACGGCGCCGCCCAGGCACTGCCGGGACCGTTGTTTGCGTTCGCCGGTTTCCTTGGCGCGGGCATGCAGGCGGGACCGGGCGGTTGGGCCGGCGGTCTGCTGGCGCTGGTGGCGGTGTTCCTGCCGGGGTTGCTGCTGGTCGTCGGCGTGCAACCGGTGTGGCAGCGCGTGCGCCGCTGGCGCCGCATGCGTGCCGCGCTGGCGGGCGTCAACGCGGCGGTGGTCGGATTGCTGTTGGCCGCGCTCGTTGATCCGTTGTGGACGAGTGCCGTGGCGGGCTGGGGCGATGTGGCGCTGGTGTGCGTCGCGCTGCTGGCGCCGGTTGGCCTGCGCATGCCCGTGTGGCTGCTGGTGCCGGCCATGGCGTTGTGCGGGTGGGCGCTGGGCGCGATCTGACGGATCGACTGCCCGCACTCTTCTCTCTATGGCGCGGTGATGGAGCGCCGGACCACATACCGGCGGCAGGCATCGACGGCTGCGGCGGGTCGTCCCGTGCGAGAATGCGCGCGGCGGAGTCGGCCAGACAGTCGCGTCACCCCGGATGCTTGCATGCGGCGGTGCCGAGGAAAGTCCGGGCTCCACAGGGCAAGGTGCCAGGTAACGCCTGGGCGGCGCGAGCCGACGGAAAGTGCAACAGAAAGATACCGCCCAAGACTGCTTTAAGCAGGACGGCAAGGGTGAAATGGTGCGGTAAGAGCGCACCGCGAGCCTGGTAACAGGCCGGCACGGCAAACCCCACCTGGAGCAAGACCAAATAGGGACCTCATGACGTTGCCCGCGTCGGGTCCGGGTAGGTTGCTCGAGCGTACCGGTGACGGTGCGCCTAGAGGAATGACTGTCCACGACAGAACCCGGCTTATCGGCCGGCTCCGCCACCTATACAACGAAAGCCTCTGAAGGATTGGAGGCTGCTTCGTCAGCGTTGCTGTCGAGGCCGATTCCGCACGACACCGTCGCCCTTCTCGCTTCGGGACGACGTGCCGCCCGGGCTCTGCCCCTGCTATTCAACGACTCAGGCGTTAAAGCGTCTAGAGGCGGTTTTTTGGGGAATTGAAATCGAGGTCAGGAATCGCGCCATTGGCTTCTCTTCAGAAAAACGATGCCCCGAAAGCGGATGAGAGTGCCCATGTAGCTCTTTTTACAGAGCCCCGGCCCTCACCCGACGCGCTGTGCGCGTCGACCCCCGGATCACGTCCGAGGCAGGCCCTCTCCCTGAGGGAGAGGTGCTGGGTTGGCTGTTCTCTTCGTTGGAGGCTGAGCCTGATGCGCGGCGTCGTCCTCGATCGGGGCAGAGCGGGGTCCGAAGTAGCTGTTCGAGGCTCGAAGCGCCCGGAATTGATTCGAACGGGCTGCTGTTCGCGCAACGCGACGCCAAGCCGCTCTCGAAACAGGCCAGTGCCGCACTGCAGCAAGTCGATTTCGTGAAGCCCACGTGAGGGTTCCGTTCATTGCCAAAATCACTCGAATCTCAAAATTTGAGACGAAACAGGTGCTTGTGGATAAAGCTTGAACAAGTCTCTGAAGAGTGCTGCAAGTCATTGACCAGACAGGTGAAAAGTTCTCGACAAAGCTGTTGACAACCCAAATGGCGGGTCCTAAGGTGGCGACTCGTGGGGAAACCGGGAATTTCGTGGTTTTCCGAACGCCAAAGCCCGCTTCAGACGGGCACTCAACGGGCAGGAACCGACGTGTTGCAGGGCGAGACCGCCATCACCATCGACGAGAAGGGCCGACTGGCGATTCCCACCGCCTATCGGGACTTCGTCGCGCGTGAATGCGACAACCGGCTGGTCCTGACCTACAACCCCTTCGATGCCGGCGGGTTGTACCTCTACCCGTTCAAGGCCTGGGAAACGCTCCGCGACCAGGTCAATGCGCTGCCGCGCACGCTCGCCCGCAACCGCACCCTGCAGCTCAAGCTGGTCGGCGCCGCCACCGTGCTCGAGCCTGACGCGAGCGGCCGGATCGGTATTCCGTCCAGCCAGCGCAATACGGTCGGCATCGACCGGCGCGCGGTGCTGGTGGGCATGGGCGACAAGTTCGAACTCTGGAGCGAACAGGCGCACCAGGCCCAGATCCGCCAGACCCTCACCGACGAGGACATGGCCGGCGACGATCTCGAAGGATTGCCGTTGTGACCGCGGGTGGTACGGATCCCACATCCGGCCACCTCCCGGTGTTGTACGCGCAGGTGCTCGAAGGCCTGCACGTCCGTCCGGATGGCCGCTACCTCGATGGCACCTTTGGCCGCGGTGGTCACGCCGCCGGCGTCCTCGCGCAGCTGGGCGCCGACGGCCGCCTGCTGCTGATGGACAAGGATCCCGAGGCCATCGCCGTCGCCCAGGCCCGGTTCGGGCAGGACCCGCGGGTGTCGATCCACCGCGGCAGCTTCGTCGACCTGGCGATATGGGACGTCGCGACCGAGGCGCCACTCGACGGAGTGCTGTTCGACCTGGGCGTGTCTTCGCCGCAGCTCGATGTGGCCGAGCGGGGTTTTAGCTTCGGCAAGGACGGTCCGCTCGACATGCGCATGGATCCAGACGCCGGCGAAAGCGCGGCCGAGTGGATCGCGCGCGCCGACGAGGCTGCGATCGCCGACGTGCTGTGGACCTATGGCGAAGAGCGCATGAGCCGGCGCATCGCGCGGGCGATCGTCGCGCGTCGCGCTGAGGCGCCATTCCTGCGCACTGCGGATCTGGCAGCGGTGATCGGCGCCAATGTGCCGCGCGGCAAGTCCAAGCCGGGCCAGAAGGAAACGAATCCCGCCACGCGCTCGTTCCAGGCGATCCGCATCCACATCAACCGCGAACTGGCCGATCTCGAAACCGGTCTCGATGCCGCGCTCGCAGCGCTGCGTCCCGGCGGCCGTCTGGCGGTGATCAGCTTCCATTCGCTGGAAGACCGCATCGTCAAGCGTTTCATTGCCGGCCACGCCAAGGCGCCGGCCGGCAATCGCCGTCTGCCTGAAGCCGCGCCGTTCGTGCCGCGCCTGCGCATCGTCGCCGATGCCACCAAGGCCGACGACGCCGAACTGCGCGACAACCCCCGTGCCCGCAGTGCAGTGCTGCGCGTGGCCGAAAAACTCGAGGGTGAGCCGCCGCGTGTGCGAGTCACTGACTCGCGCGGTGGCGAACGCCCGAGTGCTGTGCGCGAAGGCCGGGGCGACGAAGGAGCCGCCGCATGAAGCTGCGCCATCTCGTCGTCGCGATCCTGCTGGCCGCCAACGTGATTACCGCGATCGGCGTGGTGCACGCGCGCCACGACTACCGCCAGCTCTACATCGACCTGACCCGTCTGGAGCGCGCGCGCGACGAACTCAACATCGACTTCGGCCGCCTGCAACTCGAGCAGGCGACGTGGGCGATGAGCAACCGCGTCGACCAGGTCGCGCGCGAGCGTCTGGGCATGCGCTTCCCGGAGACGGCCGAGATCGTCGTGGTGCGCCCATGAACTTCCGCAAGTTCATCAAGGCCGGCGACGGCCACGCCAAGAAGCCGCGCAAGCGCGCGCAGTTCGATCTGCGTCTGCGCCTGATGCTGGTCGGCGGCGCGCTCGGGCTGGGCGCGGTGGCGCTGGTCGGTCGCGCGGTGGACCTGCAGCTGATCGACAACGCGTTCTACCAGCAGAAGGCCGACGCGCGTTTCCGCCGCGAAGTGCCGATCCCGGCCTCGCGCGGCATGATCACCGACCGAAATGGCGAGCCGCTGGCGATCTCCTCGCCGGTCGAATCGCTGTGGGCGAACCCGCAGGAACTGAGCAAGCATCCCGACCGTCTGCCCGAGCTGGCCCAGGCCACCGGTCTGCCACTCGAAGAGCTGTCGCGCGCGGTGTCGCAGCGCGCCGACAAGGAATTCATGTACATCCCGCGCCACCGCCGGATCAGCCCGGTGGCGGCCAAGCGCGTGCTGGATCTCGGCGTGCCGGGCGTGTTCTCGCAGCGCGAATACCGTCGCTTCTATCCGCAGGGCGAAGCGGTTTCGCACGTGCTGGGTTTCACCAACATCGACGACAACGGCCAGGAAGGCGTGGAGCTCGCGTTCGACGAATGGCTGGCCGGCGTGCCGGGCGCGCAGAACGTGATCCGTGATCGCCACGGCCGCATCGTCGAACACGTCAGCCTGGTGCGCGCCGCCGAGCCGGGCAAGGATCTGGTGTTGAGCATCGATCGCCGCATCCAGTTTCTCGCGCATCGTGAACTGCGCCGCGCGCTGGAAGAGACCGGCGCGAGCGCAGGCTCGATCGTCGTGCTCGACGTGGCGACCGGCGAGGTGCTGGCGATGGCCAACCTGCCGACCTACAACAACAACCGCGTCACCGGTGAGAACCGCGACGCACACCGCAACCGCGCGCTGACCGACCTGCTCGAGCCCGGCTCGACGATGAAGCCGATCACCGTCGCCGCGGCGCTGGAAAAGGGCGTCATCACCCCGACGACCACGTTCAACACCAGCCCCGGCTGGATTCCGAACGGCCGGTCCAACAGGACCAGCGATTTCCGCAATTACGGCGTGCTCGACACGACCGGCATCATCACCAAGAGCTCGAACGTCGGTTCGTCGATGATCGTGCACAAGCTCGACAACCAGTACTTCTACGACTTCGTGCGCAGCTTCGGCTACGGCCAGAGCACCGGCAGTGGCTTCCCGGGCGAGGCCGCAGGCCTGTTCCCGGATCCGTCGCGCTGGAGCGGCACCAGCAAGCAGGGCATGTCCTACGGCTACGGTCTGTCGGTCACGCCGATGCAGATCGCGCACGCCTACGCCACGCTCGGCAATCACGGCCGTTCGATCACGCCGACCTTCGTCAAGGGCCATGTCGGCGAATCGCGCCAGGTGGTCTCGGCCGCGGTCGCCGACGAAGTGGTGCGGATGATGCAGACCGTCACCGAACCCGGCGGTACCGGCACGCGCGCGGCGATCCTCGGCTACCACGTCGCCGGCAAGTCCGGCACCGCGCGCAAGGCCAGCGGCGGTGGTTACGCGCGTCGTTATCTCGCGTTCTTCGCCGGCCTGGTGCCGGTCGAGAATCCGCGTTTCGCGATGGCCGTGGTCATTGACGATCCGGACACCTCCAAGGGCGGGTCTACCTACGGCGGCGGCTACGTGTCCGCGCCGGTGTTCCAGCGGGTCATGGACGGCGCGCTGCGCCTGATGGACGTGCCGCCGGACGACATCGATACCTGGCTGGCCGCGCAGGCGACGGCCGATGCCAAGCGCGCGCGCGAGCAGGGCCGTGGCGTTCCCGCGCCGGCGACGCCTGCGGCCGCACCCGTTGCGCCTGTCGTGTCCGCGGCGCAGAGCACGCCAGTCGCCGCGACGCATGTCGCCGGAGGCCAGCGATGAGCCGCGCGATGGCGCTCAACACGCTGCTGCCCGACGTGGCTGCGGTGCCGGCCGATACGGTGATTACCGGCCTGGCGCAGGACAGCCGCGCGATCCGTCCGGGCGATGCCTTCGTCGCCATCGGCGGCTTCGGTACGCACGGCCTGCATTTCACCGAGATCGCGCGCGCCGCCGGCGCCAGCGCGATCCTGTTCGAACCCCCGGTGCCGGCCGAGATTCCGTCGTTGCCGGCCGATGCGATTGCAGTCGCCGGCCTGCGCGCGCGAATGGGCGTCATGGCCGATACGTTCCACGGCCAGCCCTCGCACGCGATGACGATGGTCGGCGTGACCGGCACCAGCGGCAAGACCTCGACGGTGCAGTTGCTCGCGCAGGCCTTCGAGGCCGTCGGCACCCGCGCCGGTACCATCGGCACGCTCGGCGCCGGCCTGCATGGCGCGGTCGAGCCGACCGGCTTCACCACGCCGCTGGTGCTGCAGACGCATGCGCTGCTTGCGCAGCTGCGTGACGCAGGCGCGCAGGCGGTGGCGATGGAAGTCAGCTCGCACGCGCTCGACCAGGGCCGCGTCGACGCCGTGCATTACGACGTCGCGGTGTTCACCAACCTCACCCGCGACCATCTCGACTACCACGGCGACATGGCTGGCTACGGCGCGGCGAAGGCCAAGCTCTTCGTGCGCGAGGGCCTCAAGGCCGCCGTGATCAATATCGACGATGCCTTCGGAGCGATGCTGCCCGCGCAACTCGCCGACAGCGCCCGCGCGATCACCATCAGCGCTGCCGGCAACGCCGCCGCCGACATCGCCGCGCACGACATCGCGCTCGACGATCGCGGCATCGCGTTCACGCTGCGCGTGGACGGCCAGTCGCTGCCGGTGCGCGCCGCACTGCTCGGCCGCTTCAATATCGACAACCTGCTGGTCGTCGCCGGCGTGCTGCGCGCGCTGGGCCACGCGCCGGCCGACATCGTGCGCGTGCTTGCCGGTCTGCAGCCGATCGCCGGACGCATGAACCGCCTTGGCGGCGGCGACGCGCAGCCACTGGTCGTCGTTGATTACTCGCACAAGCCCGACCCGCTGCAGCAGGCACTGCAGTCGCTGCGCGGTCATCTGCGCGGTGAACTGGTCTGCGTGTTCGGCTGCGGCGGTGAGCGCGACACCGGCAAGCGTCCGCAGATGGCGGCGATTGCCGAAGCGAATGCCGACCGGGTCATCGTCACCGACGACAACCCGCGCGGCGAGAACGGCGACGCGATCGTTGCCGACATCATGGCCGGCTTCGCCAAGCCTGATGCGGTCATCATCGAGCGCGACCGTCGCCGCGCGATCGAACGCGCGATCGGCGAATCGAAGCCGGGCGACATCGTGCTGATTGCCGGCAAGGGCCACGAGCCCTACCAGGAGATCGACGGCGTGCAGCATGCGTTCGACGATCGCGTCGTCGCGCAGGCTGCGCTGGATGCACGCAACGCAGAGGCGGCGACGCCGCACATGGATGTGCAAGTGCCGCGACCGCAGGATGCGGAGGAGCGGTCGTGAACCCGCTGTCGCTCGCCCGCATCGCCCAGCTGGTAAACGGTCGCCTGCATGGCGCCAACAGCGATTTTCCGATCGATGCCGTGGCCACCGACACCCGCAAGCTCGACGCAGCCGAAGTGCATGCACTGCTGTTCGTCGCGCTCAAGGGCGAGAACTTCGACGGCCACGACCATGTCGCCGATGCAGCCGAACGCGGTGCGCGCGCAGCATTGGTGGCACGTCCGCTCGACATCGCCCTGCCGCAAATCATCGTCGCCGATCCGCAGCTCGCACTCGGCGCCCTGGCAACCGCGGTGCAGCGTGCGCGCGCCGCGACGGTCGTGGCGATCACCGGCAGCAACGGCAAGACCAGCGTCAAGCAGCTGGTTGCGGCGATCCTCTCGGGTCACGCGTCCACCAGCTTCAATCCAGGCAACTTCAACAACGAGATCGGCCTGCCGCTGGCCGTGCTCGACGCGCCGGAAGATGCGGTATTCGCGGTCTACGAGATGGGCGCCGGCAAGCCGGGCGACATCGCGTACCTGACTGCGATCGCCAGGCCCCGCATCGCATTGGTCAACAACGTCGCACCGGCGCACATGGAGCGCATGGGCAGTCTGCTCGACATCGCCGACACCAAGGCCGCGGTCTATGACGCCTTGCCGGCTGACGGTACGGCGGTCATCAACGCCGACGATGCCTTCGCGCCGTACTTCGCGCAGCGCGCCCACGGCCGCCGACTGCTGCGCTTCGGAATCGAAGCCACGGCCGACGTGCGCGCGCGCGACATCCGCCTCGACGATGCCCGCGCACGCTTCCTTCTGGTCACGCCGGCTGGCGAGGCCGAGGTCACGCTGCCGCTGCCCGGTCGCCACAACGTACGCAATGCGCTGGCGGCCACGGCGATCGCACTCGCGGCCGGCGTGCCGCTCACGTCGATCGTATCCGCGCTCGCCGCCGCGGAAGCCGTGGCCGGCCGTCTGGTCCGCTACACGGTGGCGCAAGGCGCAGTGCTGATCGACGACAGCTACAACGCCAACCCCGGCTCGCTCAACGCCGCCATCGACACGCTCGCTACCAGCGGCGGTGACCGCTGGCTGGTGCTCGGCGACATGCGCGAACTCGGCCCCGACGGTGCGGCCATGCACGGCCAGGCCGGCGTACGCGCGAAGTCCGCCGGCATCGCGCGGCTGTACGCGCTGGGCGCACTAAGCGCGGCCGCCGCCGATGCCTTCGGCGACGGTGCCCGCCGATTCGATACCCACGAAGCGCTGATCGAAGCGCTGCGGGCCGACCTGCACGCCGATGCGCGCGTGCTGATCAAGGGCTCGCGCGGCAGTGCGATGGACCGGGTGGTCACCGCGCTGCGCAACACTGAAGGAACCGGACATGCTGCTTGAACTCGCCCGCTGGCTGCAGGGTCTGGAAGACTTCTTCAAGCTGTTCGAATACCTGACGTTCCGCGGCAT
Organism: Luteimonas sp. 3794; assembly: GCF_031456825.1. Classification (NCBI taxonomy): domain Bacteria; kingdom Pseudomonadati; phylum Pseudomonadota; class Gammaproteobacteria; order Lysobacterales; family Lysobacteraceae; genus Luteimonas; species Luteimonas sp. 3794. Next base: position 11,897 of record NZ_JAVDVJ010000003.1, read on the forward strand.
CCTCGCGGCGCTGACCTCGCTGCTGCTGTCGCTGTGGCTGGGCCCCGCGGTGATCCGCAGGCTCGCCCAGTTCAAGGGCGGCCAGCCGATCCGCCAGGATGGCCCACAGACGCATTTCTCCAAGGCCGGCACGCCGACCATGGGCGGCGCACTGATCCTGTTGACGATCTTCCTGTCGGTGCTGCTGTGGGGCGACCTGCGCAACCGGTATGTGTGGGTCGTGATGGGCGTGATGGTCGCCTTCGGCGCGATCGGCTGGTACGACGACTGGATCAAGATCGTCAAGCGGGATCCCAACGGTCTGAAGTCGCGCTGGAAATATCTGCTGCAGTCGATCTTCGGCCTCGCTGCCGGCCTGTATCTCTACCTCTACGCCGACGTCGCCGCGGCGACGACGTTCTATGTACCGCTGTTCAAGTCGATCGCGCTGCCGCTGGCCGGCATCAGCTTCGTCGCCATTGCCTACTTCTGGATCGTCGGCTTCTCGAACGCGGTGAACCTCACCGACGGCCTCGACGGCCTGGCGATCATGCCGACCGTGCTGGTCGCCTGCGGCCTCGGCGTGTTCGCCTACGCCTCGGGTAATGCGGTGTTCTCGAACTATCTGCAGATTCCGCCGGTGCCGGGCGCGGGTGAACTGGTGATCATCTGCGCGGCGATCGCCGGGGCCGGGCTCGGCTTTCTGTGGTTCAACACCTATCCGGCCATGGTCTTCATGGGCGACATCGGTGCGCTGGCGCTCGGCGCCGTGCTCGGCACGATGGCGGTGATCGTGCGCCAGGAACTGGTGCTGGTGATCATGGGCGGCATCTTCGTCATCGAGACGCTGTCGGTGATGATCCAGGTCGCCAGCTTCAAGCTGACCGGCAAGCGCGTGTTCCGCATGGCGCCGATCCACCACCACTTCGAACTCAAGGGCTGGCCCGAGCCGCGCGTGATCGTGCGCTTCTGGATCATCTCGGTGATCCTGGTGCTGATCGGCCTCGCCACGTTGAAGGTGCGCTGATGGCCCGGACCTACGACACGATGGCCCACGACAGCGCCGCCGCCCGCCAGGCGACGCGCATCGACGACATCGTCGGACGCTTCGACCCGTGGCTGGTCGGCGTCATCGTGTCGATCGCGACACTCGGCGTGATCATGGTCGCGTCGAGCTCGATCGCGATCGGCGAGGACATGCGCGTCGGCCGCTACTACTTCCTGACGCGCCACCTGATGTTCCTCGCGCTGGGGCTCGGCCTTGCGTTCGCGGTGATGCGCACCGAACTCAAGACGATCGAGAAGTACGACCGCTTCGTGTTGCTGGGCTGCTTCGGCCTGCTGCTGCTGGTGTTCGTGCCCGGCCTCGGTCGTTCGGTCAACGGCGCGCACCGCTGGATCAACCTCGGCATCTCGAACTTCCAGGTGGTCGAGGCGGTCAAGGTCATCTACATCGTGTGGCTGGCCAGCTATCTCGTACGGTTCCGTGACGAGGTCAACGCGACCTGGCCGGCGATGCTCAAGCCGCTCGGTGTCGCCGTGGTGCTGGTGGGCCTGTTGCTGCTCCAGCCCGACTTCGGTCACGCCTCGCTGATCCTCGCGGTGACCGCCGGCATGCTGGTGCTCGGCGGCGTGCACATGCCGCGCATGGCCGCGCCGGTCGTGATCGGCCTACCAATCTTCGCCTTCATTGCGATTCTCGAACCCTACCGCGTGCGTCGACTGACCTCGTTCCTTGATCCATGGGAAGACCAGCTCGGCGCCGGCTACCAGCTCAGCAACGCACTGATGGCGGTCGGCCGCGGCGAGTTCGCCGGCGTTGGGCTCGGCGCGTCGGTGCAGAAGCTCTCGTACCTGCCCGAAGCGCATACCGACTTCATCTTCTCGGTGCTGGCAGAAGAGCTCGGCTTCATTGGCGTGTGCCTGGTGATCGGCCTGTTCGTCGCGCTGGTCGGCCGCGCGTTCTGGATCGGACTGAAGTGCGTCGAAATGCGCCGTCACTTCGCCGGCTACTGCGCCTTCGGCGTGGCGCTGATGGTCGGCCTGCAGAGCATGGTCTCGATCGGCGTGAATCTCGGCCTGCTGCCGACCAAGGGTCTGACGCTGCCGCTGGTGTCCTCGGGCGGCTCGAGCGTGATGATGACCTGCGTCGCGATGGGCCTGCTGCTGCGCGTGTCCTACGAACTCGACCGTGCCCAGCGCCAGGTCGCCCGCTTGCGCGGCGATGCCGCGGCGCCCGCCGCGGCCGGTCCCGTCCCGCCCACCACCCAGCCGCCGCTGCCTGTGCAGTCGAACGTGACGTCGCGCGGCACCAGCCGCCTGCAGCAGCGCGTCGAGCCGAGCTTCGGCGGCAGGAGTCAAGCATGATCCGTCGTCTCCACCAGACCCGTGGCCTGTCGAAGGAAGACTTCGCCAAGGTGTTCTCGCGCGTGCATTTCGTCGGCATCGGCGGCATCGGCATGAGCGGCATCGCCGAGGTGCTGTGCACGCTGGGCTACAAGGTGTCGGGCTCCGACACCGCCGACAGCGCCACCACGCGCCGCCTGACGCGCCTGGGCGCGACGGTGCATCGCGGCCACGCCGCAGCCAACGTGCTGGGCACCGATTGCGTGGTCGTCTCCAGCGCGATCCGCCCCGACAATCCCGAACTGATGGAAGCGCGCGCGCAGCGCATTCCTGTCGTGCCGCGCGCCGAGATGCTCGCCGAGCTGATGCGCTTCCGCCGCAGCATCGCGGTCGCCGGTACGCACGGCAAGACGACGACGACGTCTCTAACCGCCAGCGTGCTCGCCGAAGGCGGCCTTGATCCGACCTTCGTCGTCGGCGGCCAGCTGCTGGCCGCAGGCGCGAATGCGCGCCTGGGTAGCGGTGACTGGCTGGTGGCCGAGGCCGACGAAAGCGACGGCAGCTTTCTGCGTCTGAATCCACTGGTCGCGATCGTCACCAATATCGACGCCGATCACCTGGAAAACTACGGCGGCGACTTCGCCCGTGTGCAGGCCGCGTTCCATGAATTCCTGCACCGCCTGCCGTTCTATGGTCTCGCGGTGCTGTGCATCGACGATGCCGAGGTCGCGCGTCTCGCCTCGGAAACGCCGCGTCACGTGATGACCTATGGCCTGTCCGAAGACGCCGACGTGCGCGCCGAGGACATCGGCCAGGACGGCGCGGCGATGACGTTCACGCTGTGCCTGCCCGAGAACACCCGCGTTCGTGCCCGCCTCGCGCTCCCCGGTCGCCACAACGTGCTCAACGCGCTGGCCGCGGCCGCGGTGGGCTGGCAGCTCGGCGTCGCGCCCGAGGCCATCGTCGCCGCGCTTGGGCGCTTCGAGGGCATCGGTCGTCGCTTCAATCTGCTCGGCGAACTGGTCACTCCGACCGGCGCCCGTGTGCAGCTGGTTGACGACTATGGCCATCACCCCAAGGAACTCGCCGCGGTGTTCGAAGCCGCCCGCGGTGGCTGGGGCGATCGCCGTCTGGTCGTCGCGTTCCAGCCGCACCGCTACAGCCGTACCCGCGATCTGTTCGACGATTTCGCCGGCGTGCTGTCGGATGTCGACGCGCTGGTGCTGACCGAGGTGTACCCCGCCGGCGAAGCGCCGATTGCGGGCGCGGATGCGAAAGCGCTGGCGCGTGCGATCCGTGCGCGCGGTCGTATCGATCCCGTCGTCGTCAACGGTGCTGACGAACTCGCCGGCGTGCTGCCCGACATCCTCCAAGACGGCGATTTGTTGTTGATGATGGGCGCCGGCGATATCGGCGCGGCCGTGCAGAAGCTGGCGCAGGCCGGTTTCCAGGCCGCGGAGGCTGCGCGATGAGTCTCGCCTTGTCGCCGCCCCGTTTCACCGATCCCGCCGTGTTCGGTCGCGTCGCCGTGCTGCTCGGTGGTCCGGGTTCGGAGCGCGAAGTCTCGCTGCAGTCGGGACAGGGCGTGCTCGACGCGCTGCGCTCGCGCGGCGTCGATGCCCATGCCGTCGATGGCGTGCCGGCGCTCGCGAAGGACATCGTGGCCGGCCGCTTCGATCGGGTGTTCAACATCCTGCACGGCGGCGATGGCGAGAACGGCGTGGTGCAGGGCCTGCTCGACGCCTTCGCGATTCCCTATACCGGTTCGCGCGTGCTGGGTTCGGCGCTGACCATGGACAAGATCCGCACCAAGCAGGTGTGGATGAGCCTCGATCTGCCGACGCCGCGTTACCGTCGCCTGCAGCCGGGCGATGACGTGCACGCCGCGGCGCGCGAGATCGGCCTGCCGGTCATCATCAAGCCGTCTAAGGAAGGTTCGAGCGTCGGTATCAGCCGCGTGTTCGAGGACGCCGACCTGGACGCCGCGGTCGCACTTGCCGCACGTTATCCCGGCGAACTGCTGATGGAGCAGATGGTCGAGGGCGACGAACTGACCGTCGCGGTGATCGAAGACGTCGACGGCCCGCTTGCATTGCCGTCGATCCGCATCGTGCCCAAGGGCGCCTGGTACGACTACGACGCCAAATACGTCTCCGATGACACCCAGTATCTGTGCCCGGGCCTGGATGGCGACGACGAGACGCGCATCGGCGCGCTCGCGGTCGACGCGTTCGTGGCCGCGGGCTGCAGCGGCTGGGGCCGCGTCGACGTGATGCGCGACCGTCGCACCGGCGCGCTGCTGCTGCTGGAAGTGAACACCGCGCCGGGCATGACCAGCCATTCGCTGGTGCCCAAGGCGGCGGCGAAGATCGGCATCGATTACCCGGCGCTGTGCTGGCGCGTGCTCGAAGCGACCGTTCCCGCGGAGGTGGCGCCGCGATGAACCAGGCGTTCGGCACGATGGCGCGGGTCCTGGCCTGGGCACTGGCGATTGCGCTGGTGGCCCTGCCGGTGGTGGCCGTTGTCAACGGCTGGATCGGCGCCGAGCGCTGGCCCTTGCGCGTGCTGCGGGTCAATGACGGCCTGGAGCAGGTCGATACCGCGCGCGTGCGCGCTGCGGTGCTGCCGCACGCGCAGCGCGGCTTCTTCGCGGTCAACCTGGGCGATGCGCAGCGCGATGTCGCGCGCGTGCCGTGGGTGGCCGGTGTCGAAGTGCGCAAGAAGTGGCCCGACGTGCTGGAAGTGCGGATCGCCGAACACGTGCCGTTCGCGCACTGGGGCGATGCACGCCTGCTGTCGACCCGCGGCCGCCTGTTCGCCGCCGAGGGCGTCGAGGCCCCGGCGCAGATGCCGCACTTCGAAGGTCCCGAGAGCCGCATCGCCGACATCGTCGCGCTCTACAACGAATCCCGCGATCTGTTCGGCGGTGCCGGCGTGCAGGTCGAACGCGTGGTGCTCGACGCGCGCGGCAGCTGGCAGCTGACGCTGTCGAGCGGCACCGAAGTCATCGTCGGCAGCCAGGAAGCGCGCATGCGTCTCGCACGTTTCGCGCGGATGCTGCCGCGCCTGACCACCGGCCGCGCAGAGCCGCTCGCGCGCGCCGATCTCCGCTACACCAACGGCTTCGCCCTCGTCTGGGCGCAGCCCGAAGCGGCCGAAGCCGCCGCCGAGGCAGGCGTCGCAGCGCCTGCAGGCGCACCTGCCAACCGCATCGCGGTGGCTCCGATCTCCCACGCACGCATCCAGAAGCACGGCCTCACATGAACCGCAAAGGCGACAAGACGCTCATCGTCGGACTCGACATCGGCACCTCGAAAGTGGTGGCGCTGGTCGGCGAGTACTCGCCCGGCAACCCGATTGAAGTCATCGGCATCGGCAGCCACGAATCGCGTGGGCTCAAGCGCGGCGTGGTCGTGGACATCGAATCGACGGTGCAGTCGATCCAGCGTGCGGTCGAGGAGGCCGAGCTGATGGCCGGCTGCGAGATCCGCTCGGTCTACGCGTCGATCTCCGGCAACCACGTGCAGTGCCGCAACTCGCCGGGCATCGTGCCGATCCGTGACAACGAAGTGACCTGGGCGGATCTCGACCGCGTGCTCGATGCGGCCAAGGCGGTCGCGATTCCGGCCGACCAGAAGATCCTGCATGCGATTCCGCGCGAATACGTGCTCGACGACTCGCAGGAAGGCATCCGCAATCCCGTCGGCATGACCGGTGTGCGCCTCGAGGTGCACGCGCACCTCGTGGTCTGCGCGCAGTCGGCCGCGGCCAACATCAGCAAGTGCGTGCAGCGCTGCGGCCTGTCGATCGACGATCTGATCCTGTCGTCGCTGGCGTCGAGCACTGCGGTGCTGACCTCTGACGAGCGCGAGCTTGGCGTGGTGCTGGTCGACATGGGCGCGGGCACCACGGATCTGGCGGTGTTCGTGCAGGGCGCGATCTGCCACACGGCCAGCTTGCCGATCGCTGGCGACAAGGTGACAGAGGACATCGCGCACATGCTGCGCACGCCCACCCCGGAAGCCGAGCAGATCAAGGTCCGCTACGCCTGCGCGCTCGCGCAGTTGGCGACCAGCGAGGAATCCATCCAGGTGCCGAGCGTCGGCGATCGTCCGCCGCGTCGCCTGCCGCGCCAGTCGCTCGCGCAGGCGGTGCAGGCGCGCTACGAGGAAATCTTCGAAATGGTGCAGGCCGAACTGCGCCGCTCGGGCTTCGAGCAGCACGTCCGCGCCGGCATGGTGCTGACCGGCGGCGCCTCGAAGATGGAAGGCGTGGTCGAACTCGCCGAGGAAATGCTGCAGATGCCGGTGCGCGTGGGCATCCCGCAGCACGTCACCGGCCTGGGCGAAGTGGTCGGCAATCCGGTGCATGCCAGCGGCGTGGGCCTGCTGCTGATGGGCAGCCAGATCGAACACCCGCGGCGTCCGGTGGTGTCAGGCGGTCGCGCCGGCGGGTGGCTGAAAAAGATATGGGCGCGGTTCAACGGCGAATTCTGATTCGCGCCAGTGCGGGATGCGGCGGGCAGAGCGACGGCGACAGACGCAAGTGCGGCAGGCGGTACCTAAACCAATAGATGCCGGGAAGGACGTGGACACCACGCCGAAACCCGGCCCAAACCCAGAGGACGACGGACATGGCACATTTTGAACTGGTAGAAAAGATGGCTCCCAACGCGGTGATCAAGGTCATCGGCGTGGGCGGCGGCGGCGGCAACGCGGTCGCACACATGGTCAACAACAGCGTCGACGGCGTGGAGTTCATCACCGCCAACACCGACTCGCAGGCGATCAAGAACTGCGGCGCCAAGCTGCAGCTGCAGCTCGGCAGCAGCGTCACCAAGGGTCTGGGCGCAGGCGCCAACCCGGAAGTCGGCCGTCAGGCCGCACTGGAAGACCGCGAAATCATCATGGACGCGCTGCAGGGCGCCGACATGGTCTTCATCACCGCCGGCATGGGCGGCGGTACCGGCACGGGCGCAGCCCCGGTCGTTGCGCAGCTGGCCAAGGAAATGGGCATCCTGACCGTCGCCGTGGTCACCAAGCCGTTCCCGTTCGAAGGCCGCCGCCGCATGCAGGTCGCGCTCAAGGGCATCGAAGAGATGTCGGCGCATTGCGACTCGCTGATCACTATTCCGAACGAAAAGCTGATCACCGTCCTCGGCCGCAACGCCACGATGATCCAGGCCTTCCGCGCCGCCAACGACGTGCTGCTGGGCGCCGTGCAGGGCATCGCCGACCTGATCGTGCGTCCGGGCCTGATCAACGTCGACTTCGCCGACGTGCGCACCGTGATGTCGGAAATGGGCCTGGCGATGATGGGCACCGGCAACGCACGTGGCGACGACCGCGCGCAGGCCGCCGCCGAAGCCGCGATCCAGAATCCGCTGCTCGACGACGTCAACCTGGCCGGCGCCAACGGCATCCTGGTCAACATCACCGCGGGCGCGGACTTCACGATGGCCGAGTTCGATGAAGTCGGCCGCACCGTCGAGAACTTCGCCAGCGAAGACGCGACCATCGTCATCGGCACCGTGCTCGATCCCGACATGCAGGACGAAGTCCGCGTGACCGTGGTCGCCACCGGCCTCAACCGCGCGCCCGCGCGCGCCACCGGCTACAACGGCGACAGTGCGAACCGCGGCAAGCCGCAGGTGCAGCTGATCAGCAACAACCAGCGTGGTGTCCGCGACGGCACGACCGGCATGCTGATCGAAGACGAGTCCGACGCCGTGGCCCCGTACAGCCCGGGTCACAGCATCGCCGCGTCGCTGCGTGGCAACGGTGGTGGCGCGTCGGCAGCCTCGCCGCTGCGTGGTGCGACCCGCGGCGACGCCCCGGAAGCTCCCAAGGCGGCCGATTTCGGCAACGACAGCAGCTACCTGGACATTCCTGCGTTTCTGCGTCGCCAGGCCGACTGATCCGCGTCCATCGCGGCAGTCCGTTGCGCGCGCACCGGTGAACGGTGCGCGGCGATGGGATGCCGCTGCATGACGGATCGTCCTCCCGTCATGAAGTGTTGCCCGGCGTCGCGTTGTCCGCGCGGCGCCTTTGGGTCCACCGGGTGTTCCGGTGGACCGTTTTCCGGCGCTGCAGTGCGGCGTTTCCGCACGCGTCCAGCGTCTCGATGCAGCACCACACTTTCGTTCAGGTTCAGGCGGTGCCGTGATAATCTGCCCCCCGGTTCCGATGACAGTCCGATGACGGACACGCGGATCCTTCCTCCCTGCGGACTCCCCCATGCCCCGCCAACGCACCATCAAGAACGTGATCCGCGCGACAGGCGTCGGCCTGCACAGCGGCGAGAAAGTGTTCCTGACCCTGCGTCCGGCAGCGCCCGATACCGGCATCGTGTTCCGCCGTGTCGACCTGGACCCCGTGGTCGAAATTCCGGCTGACGGCAACCTCGTCACCGAAACCACCCTGTGCACCGGCCTGAGTTGCGGCCCCGCCAAGGTGCAGACCGTCGAACACCTGATGTCCGCGCTTGCGGGCCTGGGCGTCGACAACCTCTATGTCGAACTGTCCGCGGCCGAAGTGCCGATCATGGACGGTTCGTCCGGTCCTTTCGTGTTCCTGCTGCAGTCGGCCGGCGTGGTCGAGCAGGAGGTGCCCAAGCGTTTCATCCGTGTGCTCAAGCCGGTGGAAGTGCGCGAAGGCGACAAGATCGCGCGCTTCGAGCCCTATGACGGCTTCAAGCTCGACTTCACCATCGCCTTCGATCATCCGGCGATTCCGCTCGCGCAGTCGCGCGCCGAAGTCGAGTTCTCGACCGAGGCCTATATCCGCGAGGTCAGTCGCGCGCGCACCTTCGGCTTCATGCGCGATCTCGAATACATGCGTGAGCGCAACCTCGGCCTCGGCGGCTCGATGGACAACGCCATCGTGCTCGACGAGTTCCGCGTGCTCAATGACGACGGCCTGCGCTACGCCAACGAGTTCGTGCGCCACAAGATTCTCGACGCGGTGGGCGATCTCTATCTGGCCGGCCACCCGATCCTCGGCCGCTTCGTCGGCTACAAGTCCGGCCACGCACTCAACAACAAGCTTGTGCGCGCATTGCTGGCCGAGGTCGACGCCTGGGAGAAGGTCAGCTTCGACCAGAGCGCGCGCGCGCCGGTCGCCTATGGCACGCCTGCGATCGCCTGACCTGCGGCGTTCACCTATGGAAATCGTGAATGAACTTCGGCAGCGAACTCGCCGCAAGGTTCAGCATCGTCGGCGCAACTAACAAAAATTTAACTTTAAATTTCTGATTCCTTAATTTTCAGTTAACTTCCTGCCGTGGATGCGTCGGTAGGATGCCCGCACCCCTTCACCCGACGTCGACGTCGGTGACCAGGGGGGAAGGGATCACCCGACTCATCGCGTCCCGTTGTCGTCGTCTGGCGGTTGCAACGAGGCCAGCGCGGCCGCCACGGCCTTGCGGGCCACGGCGGACGGCGGTTTCGGGCGTGCGCGGCCTGCATCGACCTCCGGTCGCAGCGGCCGGGTCGAGGTCCTGATCACGATGTCGCTGACATCCAGCCCGATGGACCGGGCGGCGTCGAGCAGCACATCGGCCGACAGGCGCAGCCTGGCGTGCCAGATGGGCGAATCGACGAGGAAGACCAGCCTGTTGCCGTCGACATTGGCCAGCCGCGCATGTGGCGCCAGCGACGGAGGCAACAGGGGAACGAGGCGGCGATCCAGCGCGTCGAGCCACATGGCCCGGCGGATCGGATCGGCCGACGCACCACCCAGAGCCGCATCCAGTGCGGCCGTCGGAATCCCGGTACGGGATGCACCGATGCGGGGTGGCTTGAATCTGGACCTGAAATCAGACATTGGCACGCATGACTCTAGATACGTTGTTGAATGATATGCGCGGCCGCGCCGCGCAGGTGGCCGCCAAGGCCCGCGCACTCGCAGTCCGCAAACCCCTCACCGTCATGACCGCCGTTGCGGTCGCCAGCCTGTGCGGCGGCGCTGCGCTCAATGCCGCCGAAATCGCGCGCATGCACGGCGTGGCCTCAGCGAACGAGCGGGCCATCGAGGACACCCGCCGCGAAGCGCAGCGCGAGATCAACGCGCTTGCTGCCCGCATGGGCGAACTGCAGGCACAGGCCAACCGGCTCAATGCCCTCGGCGACCGCCTCGCACGCGGCGCGGGCCTCGAAGACGGCGAATTCGATTTCGACCGCCCGGTTGGACAAGGTGGTGCGGAACCGGCGCGCGACATGCCGGCGCGCAAGCTGCTCGGCGGCATGGACGCACTCGACGGCGACCTCGCCAGCTCCGGCCAACAGCTCTCGGTGCTCGAAGCCCTGCTGTTCGATCGCCGCATCGAACGCAACGCCCTGCCTTCGCGCTCGCCGGTTGCGAGCAGCTTCGTGACTTCGTCCTACGGCTATCGCGCCGACCCGTTCGGCCGCGGCGGCCAGTTCCATAAGGGCATCGACTTCGACGCCCGCACCGGCGACCGCGTGATGACCGTCGCCGATGGCGTGGTCAGCTATTCCGGTGTGCGCAGCGGCTACGGCAACGTGGTCGAGGTGGACCACGGCAACGGCTACGTGACCCGTTACGCGCACAACTCACGCAACGTGGTGAAGGTGGGCGATCTGGTGCGCGTCGGTGACGAAATCGCCAAGGCCGGCTCGACCGGCCGCTCGACCGGCGCCCACGTGCACTTCGAAGTCTGGGAGAACGGCCGCGTGCAGAACCCGCGCAAGTTCCTCGGCGACATGGGTGTCAGCCGGCAGTAAGGGTATCGCTGCGTTTGCGTAGGATGGCGAGAGCGCAGCGATACCCCTCTGCGCTGATCCAACGCGCAGTCGCTGGAGGATCGGCACCTCGTCCCTATGGGAGAGGTCGACGCGGCTAGCGCGTCGGGTGAGGGTGGGGCTTTTGGCGACCTTCGCCCTCACCCCCAACCTCCGCTCCGCGCCCCTGCCCTCGCGCTGACGCGAGTTCGTTCGCAGGCACGCGAGCCATAGGCGCGCAAGCGCGCCTTCTCACCACAGCGGGAGAGGGGCTTGAAGCGCCCAGCACTGATCTCCCGCTTGGCTTGGTTAAAGGCTCCCTTGCGGATCACAGAGAACTTTCACCTCTCCCGTCGGGAAAGAGCCTGCCCCGGACTTGATCCGGGGTTGATGAGCCTAGCGCGTCGGGTGAGGGCAGCACGTCCATGCGAGCCACGCCCGCCAGGACGCAGCGCGGTCGTCGCGCCGTCTGCTCCCCCCCGTCTGCTCCGCCCCGTCCCGCTTGAAAACACCCCCGCGCTCCCCAAGCTACAATGCGTGTTGCCATCGAAGGGCGCTTCGCGCCCTTTTTCTTGTGTGCGGATTCGGGGGAAACCGTCCCGGGCCGCGTTCCGCCTTCAGAACCCGGACTTCCAATGCTCAATCGCCTGCTCACCAGCGTCTTCGGTAGCCGCAACGACCGCTTCGTCAAACAGCTCGAGAAGATCGTCGCGAAGATCAACGCGCTCGAGCCGCAGATGGAGGCGCTGTCCGACGCCGAGCTGCAGGCCAAGACCCCCGAGTTCAAGGCCCGCGTCGCCAACGGCGAGACGCTCGACAAGATCCTGCCCGAAGCGTTTGCGGTGTGCCGCGAAGCCAGCAAGCGCGTGCTCGGCATGCGCCCCTACGACGTGCAGCTGATCGGCGGCATGGTGCTGCACATGGGCAAGATCGCCGAGATGCGCACCGGTGAGGGCAAGACCCTGGTCGGTACGCTGCCGACCTACCTCAATGCACTCGAGGGCAAGGGCGTTCACGTCATCACGGTCAACGATTACCTGGCCCGCCGCGATGCCGCGCAGATGGGCAAGCTCTACAACTGGCTGGGCCTGTCGGTCGGCGTGATCTGGCCGGGCATGCCGCACGGCGAAGCCAAGCGCGATGCCTACCGCGCCGACATCACTTACGGCACCAACAACGAGTTCGGCTTCGACTACCTGCGCGACAACATGGCGCTGTCGAAGGCCGATCGTTACCAGCGCGGCCTCAACTACGCGATCATCGACGAGGTCGACTCGATCCTGATCGACGAAGCGCGCACGCCGCTGATCATCTCCGGCCCGGCCGACGATTCGCCGGAGCTCTACATCAAGGTCAACCGGATCGTGCCGTCGCTGGTGCGTCAGGAAACCGAAGACGGCGACGGCGACTTCTGGGTCGACGAGAAGGGCAAGCAGGTCCATCTGTCCGAGGCTGGTCAGGAACACGCCGAAGAACTGCTGCGCAAGGCCGGCATCCTCGGGGAAGAGGACAGCCTGTACGCGCCGCAGAACATCCACGTTGTGCATCACCTCAACGCCGGCCTGCGCGCACACGCGATCTACCAGCGCGACGACCACTACATCATCCGCGACGGCGAAGTCATCATCGTCGACGAGTTCACCGGCCGGACGCTGCCGGGCCGGCGCTGGTCCGACGGCCTGCACCAGGCGGTCGAGGCGAAGGAAGGCGTGCCGGTGCAGCGCGAGAACCAGACGCTCGCCAGCATCACCTTCCAGAATCTATTCCGCATGTACGGCAAGCTTTCGGGCATGACCGGTACCGCGGATACCGAAGCCTTCGAGTTTGAAAGCATCTATTCGCTCGAAGTCGTGGTGATCCCGACCCATCGCCCGATGATCCGCAAGGACGCGCCCGATGCGGTGTTCCTCAACCGCCCGGGCAAGTACCGCGCGGTCGCGCGCGAGATCCAGGCCGCCAACGAACGCGGCCAGCCGGTGCTGGTCGGCACGACCTCGATCGAAGTGTCGGAACTGCTGTCCGAGCACCTGCGCAAGGAAGGCATCCATCACGAAGTGCTCAACGCCAAGCAGCACGAACGCGAGGCGACGATCATCGCCCAGGCCGGTCGCCCGGGCGCGGTGACCATCGCGACCAACATGGCCGGCCGCGGTACCGACATCGTGCTCGGCGGTTCGCTCGAAACCGAGCTGGCGACGCTCGAAGCCGAGACCGGTGCGCCGGTCGACGAGGCCACGAAGGCGCGGCTCAAGGCCGAGTGGCAGGTGCGTCACGATGCGGTCAAGGCGGCCGGCGGCCTGCACATCATCGGCACCGAGCGCCACGAATCGCGGCGTATCGACAACCAGCTGCGCGGCCGCTCGGGCCGCCAGGGCGACCCGGGTTCGAGCCGCTTCTACCTGTCGCTCGAAGACAATCTGATGCGCATCTTCGCCGCCGACTGGGTGCAGAAGGTCATGGCGCGCATGGGCCTGCAGGAAGACGACATCATCGAGTCGCCGCTGGTCACCAAGCAGATCGCGAACGCGCAGCGCAAGGTCGAGGCGCACAACTTCGACATCCGCAAGAACCTGCTCGACTTCGACGACGTCAACAACGACCAGCGCAAGGTGATCTACGGCCAGCGCGACGAACTGCTGGACGCCGAGAGCATCCAGGAGAACGTGGACGGCATCCGCGCCGACGTGATCGCCGGCATCGTCGCCCGCTACGTGCCGCCGCAGTCGATCGACGAGCAGTGGGACCTGCCGGGTCTGGAGTCGGAGATCGACCGCGAGTTCGGCCTGCGCCTGCCGCTGACCGACATGGTCAAGACCAACGACGAGCTGGATGCCGAGCAGATCGCCGAACGCGTGCAGCAGGAAATCGACCGCCTGTTCGCCGAGAAGGAAGCCTCGCTCGGCGACGAGACGATGCGCATGCTCGAAAAGCACATCATGCTCAACGTGCTGGACCAGGGCTGGAAGGAACACCTGGGCCGCATGGACTACCTGCGCCAGGGCATCCACCTGCGCGGTTATGCGCAGAAGCAGCCGAAGCAGGAGTACAAGCGCGAGGCGTTCGAGCTGTTCTCCGAGATGCTCGACAAGGTGAAGCACGACGTCGTGACGATGCTGGCGCGCGTGCGCGTGCGTAGCGAAGACGAGATCGCCGCGCTGGAAGCCGAAGAGCGCCGTCAGGTGGAAGCCAAGCTCAACCAGGCGCAGTTCCAGCACGCCGACGCTGGCGGTTACGGCGCCGACGAGGAAGCCGAGGAGGTCCGCGCGGCCGCCGCGGCGCAGGGCCCGCAGGTGCCGATCGTCCGCGACGGTGACAAGGTCGGCCGCAACGATCCGTGTCCCTGCGGCAGCGGCAAGAAGTTCAAGCACTGCCATGGGCAGTTGAACTGAGTTCCGATCAGTTTGTTTCCCTGCACCTCTCCCTCCGGGAGAGAGCCTGCCCCGGACTTGATCCGGGGTCGACGCGCAGAGCGCGTCGGGTGAGGGTAAGCCTCTCGCGTAGAGCACCCTCACCCCAACGCCCGCTCCGCGCCCCGGCCCCCGCGCCGGCGCGAGGGCGTTCGTAGACACGCGAGCCAGTGGCTCGCAAGCGTGCCTGCTCACCCCAGAGGGAGAGGGGCTCAACAGTCTCAAAGCTCAGGGCGACTGGGCGGTCTTCCAGCAACTGCGGTAATCACACCTCTCCCTCGGGGAGAGGTCGACGCGCAGAGCGCGTCGGGTGAGGGCGGGGCGCCCGCGGAATGCCTGCAAGCCAGTCTTGCCTGGGACTTTTGGCGCCCGGGCTGACCACCGCATCGGGTGCGAATCTGACCATCGCGATGGCTGGAAAACCGCCCGCGCCCCGCCTAACCTGACTGCCCTGTCCGGAGTGCCGAGCGGCATGAGCGAACGCGTCATCGAAGTCGTCGCCGGCGTCATTACCGACAAACGCGGCCGGATCCTGCTGTCGCGTCGTACGCCCAACCGCGACATGCCGGGGCTCTGGGAATTTCCCGGCGGGAAGCGCGAAGCGGGCGAGACGCCGGAAGCTGCGCTGATTCGCGAACTGGACGAGGAACTCGGCATCCGTGTCACCGTCGGCCCGCCGCTGATGACCGTGCCGCAGCAGTATCCGAGCAAGCGGCTGCGCCTCGATGTCCGCCATGTCACGCACTGGGACGGCGTGCCCAAGGGGCGCGAAGGGCAGGCGCTGGCATGGGTCGCGCCCGGCAAGCTGAGCCGCTATTCGATGCCGCCTGCCGACCTGCCGGTCGTCGCGGCGCTGCAGGCGCCCGATCGCTATCTGGTGACACCACCCCCCGGCGACGACGACGCGCCCTGGCTGCAGGCACTCGAGCAGGCCCTGCGCCGCGGGATCCGGCGCATCCAGCTGCGCCTGCCGGGCGTGCCCGTCGAGCGCCAGCACCTCCTGCTGCAACAGGCCGCCATCCGCTGTCGCAGGCGCGATGCACAGCTGCTGTTCAACGGCCCGGTCGATCTCGCGCTTGCGGCGGGCGTCGGGGTCCACCTGCGGTCGGATTCGCTGCGCACATGCGAGGGGCGCCCCGTCCCGGACGGGGTGCTGCTCGCGGCCTCCTGCCACGACGCGGAGGAACTCGCCCACGCCGCGCGTTTGGGCTGCGACTTCGTCGTGCTGGGGCCGGTGGCCGAAACCGCGAGTCATCCAGGCGCGCCGGGTATCGGCTGGACCGCCTTCGCACGCCTGCGCGAGACCTCGGCCCTGCCGATCTACGCGCTCGGTGGCATGACCCCCGACGATATTCCCGAGGCCCGCCGCCACGGCGCCCAGGGCATCGCCGCGATCCGGAGCCTGTGGGCGCCGGATTGAGCATGCAAGGGCAGGCGCAGTCTTGCGGAGCCCCTCTCCCTCCGGGAGAGAGGTTGGGGTGAGGGCAGACGCTCGCGCGGACGCCCGGTTCGATGCGCGGCACACCGGACTGATCGAGCCGTGAGGCGGCTCGAAACGGCACGCCCAGAACGTATCGGTGCGCGTTCTTCAGAACCGACCAGCGCATCTACAGGCGCTCGCCTGCCGACATGCTGCGCCCCAAGCCGTGCCACCGAATCCCAAGCGATTGGCGTGGGGGCGCAGAGCCTCCAGGCGGTATGACATTCGAAGCGAGCGACGGGCGCCGCTGAAGCCGGGCGGAGGCCCGCTGAGGCCTACAAGCCCGCCGCCGCCATCCCGCGATACTTCTTGTCCAGCACCTCTACCGCCGCATCCAGCGCATCCAGCGTGCCGTCATTGACGATCACATCGTCCGCAATCGCCAGGCGCGCAGCGCGCGTGGCCTGGGCGGCCACCATGCGCTCGGCGAGCAGGGCGTCGATGCCGTCGCGTGCCAGCAGCCGTGCCAACTGAAGTTCGCGCGGCACGTCGATCACCAGCACTCGCTGCAACCACGGATACGCCGCGCGGCCACCTTCGGTCAGCAGCGGAATCGCCGCGACCGCGTACGGGCCGGGCGCCGCCTCGCAGGCCGCACGCAGCGCTTCGCGCACCCGTGGATGGATGATGGCTTCCAGTTGCACGCGGGCATCGGGTGCTTCGAAGATCCGGCGCCGCATCGCGGCCCGGTCGAGGCTCCCGTCTTGCGCAAGTGCGCCGACGCCGAACACCTCGACCACCTCAGCCAGGCCCGCGCTGCCCGGTGCCACCGCCTCGCGCGCCGCCAGGTCGGCATCGGCCACCACGATGCCGCGGCGTTCGAACGCCTGGGTCGCCGCGGTCTTGCCCGAGGCGATGCCGCCGGTCAGGCCGATGATCAACCCACTCATGCCGAGGCAGGGGTCAGCCGAGACCGGCGAATTGCTTGTAGCGCTCGACCAGATCGTGACCCCACATGAAGGTCACCCAGCCGGCGATGGCCAGATACGGGCCGAACGGGATCGGCGTCGAGCGGTCGCGGCCCTGCACGGCCAGCATGATCGAGCCGATGATCGCGCCGGCCACCGCCGACAGCAGGACGATCGGCAATAGCCCGCTCAGTCCGCACCAGGCGCCAAGGGCGGCCAGCAGCTTGAAGTCGCCATGGCCCATGCCTTCCTTGCCGGTGGCCTGCTTGAACAGCCACCACACCGTCCACAGGCTCGCATAGCCCACCACCGCGCCGAGCAGGGCGGGCTTGGCCGGCATGTAGAGGTTGTCCAGGCTCGCGATCAACCCCAGCCACATCAGCGGCAGCGTCAGCGAATCGGGGAGCAGCTGCGTGCGCACGTCGATACCGGACAGCGCAATCAGAAAGCCGGTCAGCACCAGCGCGCCGAAGCCCTGCCAGCCGAAGCCGAAGCGCCACACGCAGGCCACGAACAGCAGCATCGTCAGCAGTTCGACCGCCGGATACTGCAGTGAAATACGCTTGCCGCTGTGCCGCGAGCGCCCACGCAGCATCAGGTAACTCAGGACCGGAATGTTCTCCCACCACGCCAGCGGCGTGCCTGTGTCCGGGTCGTGCGAACGCTCGACGACAATCCCCGGCGGCGGCGGATCGTAGAGCTCCGGCTCGCCGAGGATCTCGCGCGAGTCACGCTTCCACTGCCACTCCATGCGCCGCGGCAGCCGCAGGATCACGACGTTGAGAAAACTGCCCACCAGCAGGCCGAAGCCTGCGACCAGCGGATAACCGAGTTCGGGGTTCTGATCGAGAAACGCCATCCGTCAGCTCATTGCCGCCATCGCGATCTTGAAGATCGGCAGGTACATCGCGATGACGATCGAGCCCACCAGCGTGCCGATGATCACCATGACGAAGGGTTCGATCAGGCTCGAGATCGTATCCACCGCGTTGTTGACCTCTTCCTCGTAGAACTCCGCCACCTTGAACAGCATGGTGTCGAGCGCGCCGGCCTCTTCGCCGATCGCGGTCATCTGCACCACCATGTGCGGGAACAGCGCGGTCTGCTTCATCGCCAGGTTCAGCTGGTAACCCACGGCCACGTCGTCGCGCATGCGCAGCACCGCCGTCTCGTAGACCACGCTGCCGGTGGCGCCGGCCACCGAATCCAGCGCCTCCACCAGTGGCACGCCGGCCTTGAAGGTCACGCCGAGGGTGCGCGCGAAACGCGCGATGGCGGAGTTGTGCAGCACCTTGCCGATGATCGGGATGCGCAGCATCGCCCGGTCCACCGCGTGCTGCAGCTTGGTCGAGCGCTTGAATGCGGCGATGAACGCGAACGCGCCGCCGATGGCGACCACTGCCATCAGCCACCACCAGCCGACGACGATGTCGGAAATCGCGAACATCAACTCAGTGAACGCCGGCAAATCGGTGCCGAAGCTCTTGAACGTATCGCGGAAGGTCGGCACCACGAAGATCATCAGCACCGCACACACCAGGATGGCAACCGCGACCACTGCGATCGGATAGAACAGGGCCTTCTTGATCTTGCCCTTGATGGTCTCGATGCTTTCCTTGTAGTTGGCGATCGTCTCGAGCACCGTTTCCAGTGCGCCGGCCGATTCGCCGGCGCGCACCAGGTTGCGGTAGAGCTCGTCGAACTGCACCGGATGCTTGCTCAGCGCCTCGTAGATCGACGCTCCGCCCTCGATATCGGTGCGGACGTCGTTGACCAGCTTGCCCATGCGCGGGTTGCGCTGGCCGTTGCCGATGATCTCCAGCGACTGCACGATCGGCACACCGGACTTCATCATCGTGGCGATCTGACGGCTGAAGACCGCGATGTCCTTGGCGGTGATCGTCTTGCCGGCACCGCCGAACAGCGGCTTGCCCTTGGCCTTGACGGTCTTGGGCTGGATGCCCTGGCGGCGCAGTTCGGCGCGCAGCAGGTTGGCGTTCTTGGCCTGCTGCTCGCCCTTCATGGTCATGCCGCGCTTGTCGGTGCCCTCCCAGATGAAGGTCTCGAGCGCGGGCAGTTCGCGGACAGGCTTCGCGGGCCTGCCGGCGGTCTTGCGGACAGCGGTGCGTGTGGTCGACATCAGGAATTCCCCGGGCACCGGCTCCCCAGCCGGAATGGTCGCTCGCATGGTAGCCGTTCGGCGCGTGAAGTGTCAGGGCCGCCGGGCAGAGCGTGACCGCGCGCAGAAACCGGCAGCAATCGACGCGCGTGCCGCCCGGCGCTCAGTCGGTGGTGACGCGGTTGATCTCGGCCAGGCTGGTCAGGCCCTGCTGCGCCTTGCGCAGTGCGGATTGCCGCAGGTCGCTGACGCCGGCGCGCTGGGCGGCTTCGGCGATCTGGATCGCATTGCCGCCCTGCAGGATGATCTCCTGGATCTGCTCACTCATCGGCATGACCTGGTACACACCCACGCGGCCCTTGTAGCCATTGGTGCATTCGTCGCAGCCCACGGCCTCATACATCTCGATGCCGGCGCGCACCTGGTCCTCGGTGAAGCCTTCCTTGAGCAGCGCATGGTCGGGCAGGTCGACGCGTCGCTTGCACTTGGGGCACAGCCGGCGTGCCAGACGCTGGGCAATGACCAGCGTCACCGAGCTGGTGATGTTGTAGGGCGCAATGCCCATGTTCATCAGGCGGGCAATGGTCTGCGGCGCATCGTTGGTGTGCAGCGTGCTGAGCACCATGTGGCCGGTCTGCGCGGCCTTGATGGCGATTTCCGCGGTCTCCAGATCGCGGATCTCGCCGACCATGATGATGTCCGGGTCCTGGCGCAGGAACGAGCGCAGCGCGGCAGCGAAGGTCATGCCGCGCTTGTTGTTCTGCTGCACCTGGTTGACGCCTGGCAGGCGGATTTCCACCGGATCTTCCGCCGTCGAGATGTTGCGCGTCTCATCGTTGAGGATACCCAGCGCCGTGTACAGCGACACCGTCTTGCCCGAGCCGGTCGGGCCGGTCACCAGCACCATGCCGTAGGGCTTGTGGATGGCATCGAGGAACAGCTGTTGCTGCTCGGGCTCGTAACCCAGCTTGTCGATGCCCAGCTTGGCGGCGCTGGCATCGAGAATACGCAGCACCACCTTCTCGCCGAACAGCGTGGGCAGCGTGCTGACGCGGAAGTCGATCTGCTTGGTCTTGGACAGGTTGAGCTTGATGCGCCCGTCCTGCGGGATGCGCTTCTCGGCAATGTCGAGTTGCGCCATGACCTTCAGGCGCGCGGTGATGCGCTGGTTGAGCTTGACCGGGCTTTTGGCGACCTGCTTGAGGATGCCGTCCACGCGCAGGCGCACGCGGTAGTCGGTCTCATACGGCTCGAAATGGATGTCCGAGGCGCCGCGCTTGATCGCATCCACCAGCACCTTGTTGACGAACTTGACGATCGGCGTGTCGTCCTTGCCGTCGACCACGTTCTCCAGCTTGCCGCCGCCGTCTTCGTCGCTGCCGACATCCAGCGAATCCAGGCCGTCGGAATCCTCCAGCGCGTCCTCGAAGCTGTCGCTCGCTTGCAGCCACATGTCCAGGGTCCGACGGATGCTGTCCTCGTCGACCAGGATCGGCTCCACCGTCAGATTGGTGTGGAACTTGATCTCGTCCAGCGCCTGGGTATTGGTGGGATCCGCGGTGCCGACAAACAGCCGGCCACCGCGCTTGAACAGCGGCAGCACCCCATGCTTGTTCAGCAGTTCCTCGCTGACCAGTTTCACCGCATGCGCCTGCGGTGCCATCGTGGCCGGGTCGAACAGCGGCATGCCGAACTCGATCGCATTCGCCGCGGCCAGCTGTGCAGCGGTGACCAGCTTGTGCTCGCGCAGGTAGCCGGCCACCTGCTTGCGCGCGGCGGTGGCTTTTTCCAGCGCATCGCGCGCGGTGGCTTCGTCGAGCGCGCCGTCCAAGACAAGGCGGCGCACGATGCCGGTGATCCCGACAAGGTTGGCGGTGGACACAGCATTCATGCCGCGAGGACTCCCGGATAACGTCGGGGCCTAATGTACTACGTCATTCCGCGTGACCATGCCGCACTGGGCGGATATCACTGCAGCTCGCAGGTGCCGTTTGTCATGTTGCAGCGGGTCTGCTGTATGCCTGGCGAGCGGGGTGTGCCGGTGATGTCGACGTCCAGCGCCGTGGCGTCGTCCGCTGCACTGCAGGCACTCCGGGGGGCTGGGTCAGGCGCGTCGCTCTCCTGATCCTGCAAGAGCACCATGGCAAGGTTGGCGTAATGCTTCATCTCTGCCTGGCAGGCGCTCTCGGCGGTGCGTACCTGGTACTGGTTGTAGGCCGGCAAGGCGATGGAGGCCAGCACCGCGATGATGGCAACGACAATCATCAATTCGATCAGGGTGAAACCGCGTGCATGGCGATGCATGGCGTATGTCTTCGGGGCGTGTGTCATCAAAAGAGATGCAACAAGCGGGCCAATGACAAATTGCTGCAGCGTGATCTTAGAAAAAGCCGCATTAACGTCATTTGGCGTGCAGTTAGTGGTCTGGTGAGGTGGGCCTAGTTAGGGCGAAAGATCACCCGATAACCCGGCACATTAAAAACAAAAGCCCCGCCGAGGCGGGGCTTTTGTAATTCGAGGGTCAGGGGCGCGGTCAGTCGCGTTCTAAGCGAGAAGTCCGACTTCGCCTATACCTTTTCGCTGATTAATCGGTTGCTGCTGCGCCAAGGTCGCAGTTGCCGTCTGCCAACGTGCAGACCGTCGTCCGCAGGCCCGGCTCCTGCGGACGGAATGTCGCAGTGGTAGCCAGAGCTCCGCCGCTGCCAGTGCCCGTGCCGATGTTCGTGGCGCCGGTCACACACGCCCGAGCCGGCTGCGTCGGCAGCTCCATTTCCGAGAAATTCGCAGCAATGTAAGAGTTCACGAAAGCCTTTGCTTCCGCTTGGCAAGCGCCTTCAGCAGCACGGATGCGGTAGTTGTTATAAGCCGGCAGCGCAATCGCGGCCAGGATCGCGATGATCGCAACGACGATCATCAGTTCGATCAGGGTGAAGCCCTTCTGATTCTTCATGGTGTATCCCCTAGGAGTGAGTGGTTCCACGTGCCGCGTGGCCCGGCTGGTGCCGATCCGTGGGCAGCCGTGCGACATGCACGTGCGAGGGGGGTGACGCACAAGGCGTGCCAACTTCTTGTGGCGGCCGAGCTAGGGCTTTCGATCTGTTCAGGCAAGGGCGTTGCCGGCGGCTGCGGTCGGGATTGACCCGAAAGGTCACTTATTGACGCAAAACGGCGTTTGGATCGATATCGGCCGGGTTGGAGACGTCTTCAGTTCTGTTGCGGGACGTGTTCGGGGGCGGCTCAGGTGCGGGGGCGATTTGCGGGAGATGCGCTTTCGAGGGGGCCCGGGTTTGGGCGGGCGGCGATGGGGGAATCTTGGGACAGCCTCGTCGCGCGCGAGCGCGCTCCTACAGGTGGGCGTAGGGTCAATCGATGCCGAGCTTCTTCAGCTTGTAGCGCAGTGCGCGGAACGTGATGCCGAGTGCCGCGGCGGTCTTGGTCTTGTTCAAGCGGTGTTCCTGCAGCGACTGCTGGATGGCGGCGCGCTCGATAGCCTCGATACAGGCGGGTAAGGCGGCGCCGGCGATCTCGCAGGGCTGATGGTGGGCGGATTTCGGCTTCGGCAGAAGCGCTTGGTGGGCATTGGTGGTGAACGCTGATGTGATGTGTGCTTGGGCGGTCGCTTGCGTCGCCCACGTACGGCAGATGCAGATCCGCAGCGGTCATCCTGTCTTCGTCCGCCTGGGCCGGGGCGCGTACGAGGCTGCTCTCCAGCCTGCGAGGATCTGGCCGGGACCGCTACTGCATCGCTTGGAGGGGCGATGGACCCGTCAAGGCATCGAGAATCGGATCTGCGTATCCGGGATCGATGGACATGGCGGACAGGCAGGTCTCGAGATGGTGACGATCCTGCAGCATTGCGATGCCCAGTTCGAAGTGACGCCGGATCGCGTCGCCGTAGGCGCTGGTTGCCTTTTCGACGGCTGCGGCGGGGATGGGGCCCCATCCCCGGATCATGAATGCCAGATCGATCAGATTCCGGCTGCGCTGGGAGCGGTCCAGCGCCCGGTCGGCATTGGTGAGCAGCTTCTCTGCATACATGTCGCTGCGGTCGAGCACCGGTACCGCGAGTTTCGGATGCGGTTGCCCTCTGATCGGGATGCGCCCTTCCAGTACGAATTCGACGCGGACGGGCGTTTCGTCGATGGACAGGTAGGTCGAGATCTTGTCGCGCTGCGTACGGATGTCCCGCGCGTAGGGCAATGGCGTGCGCAGAATGGCGCCGAGCGTATGCGAGGTCACGGTTTCCCGGAGCAGGCGGTAGCCTGCGGGATCGGCACACAGGAAGTCGATATCGACCGACTCCCGATACTCGCCCAATTGCAGGACGATCGCGGTTCCACCCGCGAAGTAACAGTGCGCCCGCGCCAGCAGATCGGCGTCGAAAGCGCCGAGTGCCTTGGCGATGCGTCGATGATGCAGTCGTTCAAACATGGAGACTGCCCCGGCCGTACCACTGGACCAGGCGTTCGAGCAGCGCGCGTTCGCGCTCATCCATCAGGTCGGCATCCACGAGATCCCAGTAACGCTCGTACAGCGCCAGGGCGTCGCGCTCGTCCAACGCGTCGACGCCCGGCTGATTCCAGGTCAGGCGTTTGAGCTGCGGATAGGCGGCCAGCTGCACCCGTGCCGGGCGCACATCCGGCTCCAGCCCGAGCGCGTGCATGGCGGCGGCGTATGCGGCCATGGCGACACCGGGTTTTCCCTGTTCGATCTGGATCAGCTTCTGCCGGGCAATGCCCGCACGCCGGGCGGCTTCGGCCTGGGTCAGGCCCAGGCGCAGACGCGCTGTCCGCAGGGTGTCGCCCAGGTGACGGGTGGGGATGCTGTAGTCGGCGGTACGCATGTCTGGAATAGAGGACATTCCATTGGCGATGTCCGGAATCCAGGACATCTGCCATATGCGGTTGCTAGTCGATGCCGAGCTTCTTCAGCTTGTAGCGCAGGGCCCGGAACGTGATGCCCAAGGCCGCGGCGGTCTTGGTCTTGTTGTAGCGGTGTTCTTGCAGCGACTGCTGGATCGCGGCGCGCTCGATGTCTTCGATGAAGGACGGCAGGGCGGTGCCGGCGGTCTCGTAGGGGCTGAGGGTGCGTGGGTCACGCGGGGCGGCCGCGTTCTGCGGCAGGGCCTGATGGGTGCCGGTGACGAAGGGGGAGCCGTGCTGGCCCTGGCCCGACTGCGTGCCGCTGCGCGGGACCGGTAGATGCAGGTCGGCCGCGGTGATCCGGTCCTCGTCGGCCATCGCCAGCGCACGCTCGAGGATGTTCTCGAGCTCGCGGACGTTGCCGGGAAAGCCGTAGCCCTCGAGCGCGGCGACGGCGTCGTCGGCCAGTGCCGGTGCGGGGCGGTGCATGGCCTGGGCGAGACGCTGCAGGATGGCACTCGACAGCAACGGCAGGTCGCCGGCGCGTTCGCGCAGCGGCGGCACCTGCAGGCCGATGACGTTGATGCGGTAGTAGAGGTCATGGCGGAAGCGGCCGTCGTTGACCAGTTGCGCCAGGTCCTTGTGCGTGGCCGACAGGATGCGCACGTCGACCTGCACTTCGGCCGAGGCGCCCACCGGGCGGATCGATTTTTCCTGGATGGCGCGCAGCAGCTTGACCTGCATCGGCAGCGGCAATTCAGCGATTTCGTCGAGGAACAGCGTGCCGCCATCCGCGGCCTGGAACAGGCCGGGCTTGTCGCTGTGCGCGCCGGTGAAGCTGCCCTTCTTGTGGCCGAAGAACTCGCTTTCCATCAGTTCGGTCGGAATGGCGCCGCAGTTGACCGGCACGAATGGACTGCTGGCGCGCGCGCCCTGGGCGTGGATGGTGCGGGCGACGAGTTCCTTGCCGGTGCCCGATTCGCCGTTGATGAACACCGGCGCCTGGCTGCGGGCGACCTTGGCGATGGTATGGCGCAACGTGACCATGGCGTCGGAGGTGCCAAGCAGGCGGCTGCTGTGTTCCTCGGTGTCGCGCTTGGCCCGCTCGCCCAATTCCAGCGCCTGGCGGACGAGGCCGCGCAGCACGTGGATGTCGACCGGCTTGCTGACGAAATCGAAGGCGCCGACCTTGAGCGCCTCGACAGCCGCCTGGACGTTGCCGTAGGCGGTGATCATTGCGACCGGCATGCCGGGGTAGCGGGTGCTGATCTCGCCGACAAGCTCCAGGCCCGAGCCGTCGGGCAGACGCATGTCGGTCAGGCACAGGTCGTAGGGCGCCGCGGCCAGCAGTTCGCGGGCGGCGGCCAGCGTGGCGGCGGTTTCGGTGCGCAGCCCCATGCGGCCGAGGGTGAGGACCAGCAGTTCACGGATATCGTGTTCGTCATCGACGATCAGGACGCTGCGGGATTCGCTCATCGATGGGCCACACAACCGGAACTGGGGTGTGACGCATAGTGACAGATTCTGCCAAACGCGACGAGGGTCACACGAGGGACGCTAGTCACGATGGGGGGCGCGAGTCTGCAGGCGTCTGTGTAGTCGCCGACAGTGTGCTGCGCTCTTCCTTTTCATCTCACGCATTCCCGCGCCGTCGGGTTCCGGTGGGGCCCGGAATGCCTGTGTTGAGGCTCGCCGGGAGAATGGCCGAGCTGTGCGGTTGGCATAGCAATGTCAGTCCAGTCCGACGTTGTCGACTGCGACACCGCGGTCCAGTGCCGGGCATGGGGGCTTCGGAGTCATCGATGCAAGGCACTGGACTCCGGCCTGCGCCGGGGTGACGGCGTTGGGAGCCTTGAGCAGCGCGAGCGTCGGGGAGTCGGTGAGGGCTCGGGTGGCATGGGTGCCGAGATGCGTGCCCATGCCTGCGCCGGTGTATGCGCTCAAGCGTTCCGCGCTTCGAAGCGCGGCGCTCTTCAATTCAATGTTAGGCCGCTGGAATTGAAAGCCGACTTTCAGCCACGTCGTAGAGATGTGCCCGGCTGCATGAAGCGCAGTCAGCCCCTAGTCCGCAGCAGCGTCTTCCGCGCCGCCAACGTGACCCGGAAGCAGGCGCCGCCGCCGGGCACGGCGACGTATTCCAGATGCGCCTCGTTCGCGCGGCACAGTTCATGGGCGATGTAGAGACCGAGGCCCGTGCCGCTTTCGGAGGTGGTGAAGAACGGGCGGAACAGCTGCGAGGCGACCGCGTCGGGCACGCCGGGGCCGCGGTCGAGCACGCTGAGGGTGGGGCATTCGCCCGTCTGTTCGAGATGCAGGGTGATGCGCGCCGGTTCGCCGGGCATGCGCCCGTAGCGCACGGCGTTGTTGACCAGGGCGGTCAGCACCTGCTGCAGGTGGCGCGGGTCGAAGATCGCGCGCAGCGCGGACTGCGCGCAGGTGACCTTCAGTTCGGCGTTCTCGTCGCTGACGATCATCCGGTAGTCCAGCACGAAGCCGTGGGCCGCGGCGACCAGATCCACGTGTTCGGGCCGGGCGCGCTCGCGGCGGGCGAGGCCCAGCACGCTTTCGACGATGCCGTTGGTGCGCATGCACTGCTGGTGGATGATCTGCAGCAGGCGTCGGTCGGCCTCGCCGATCTGGTCGGATTCTTCCATCAGCTGGGTGGCGTAGCTGATCGCGGCGAGCGGGTTACGGATCTCGTGGGCAAGGCTGGCGGAGAACCGGCCCATGGTGGCCAGGGTCAGCGATTCGGCGCGGCGCGAGACGAGGGAGGTGTCGTCGAGGAACACAAGGGTGCTGTCGCTTTCGGCCAGCAGCCGCACGAAGCGGGGCATGACGTCGGTGTGCTCGCGCAGGGTGAGCGGCGCGCTGTCCACGCTGCCGCTGCGCAACCATTCCGCCAGCCGCATCGCCAGTGGCGGCGCGAGCTGCGACAGCGTGCGGCCGTGCAGGCCGTCCTCGCCCGGCGCGTCGCTCTCCCCGATCAGCAGCGTGGCGGCCTCATTGGTCAGGCGGATGTGGCCGGCGCCGTCGACCAGCAGCACCCCGGTCTGCATGCGGCGGATGATCAGCTCGTTGATTTCGGCGAGGTTCTCGGCCTCGGCGCCGCGCCGGTCGGCCAGGGCCTGGGTTTCGCGGACCTGCTTGCCGAGCTGGCGGGTCAGCGAGGCGGCCGCAAAGAATCCGAGCCCGAACATCATCATTTCGGCGAACGGCCGGTCGAAGGTGCCGGTGCCGAGCAGGCCGACCATGCGTTCGACCAGTAGCGCCAGCGACGCGGCGGCGGCGATCAGCAGGCTGGTGCGCAGGGTCACGAACAGCGAGGCGGCGCCGATGTTGAACAGCATCAGCATGGCGATGCCGGGGGCGACCTCGGGGATCGCGTGGGTGATCAGCGTCGCGACTACGATGTCCACCAACACGCCGACCACGGCGTGGCTGGGGAAGTCGGCCCGGGCGCGGCGGGCGTGCACCAGCAGGCCCACCGAGGCGATCAGGTAGCCGATGGCCACCGAGATCGCGATCGGCGCATCCGTCACTTCGCCGAGCACCGCCCCCCAGGGGCTGAACACCAGCAGCGCGAGCAGGGCGGCTTCCAGCACCCGATAGAGCGCGAACAGCGAGAGTTCGCGCTGTAGCAGTGACGGGGACAGCGCGGAAGCTGCGAGCAGGGGCACGGGCGCGTTCCATCGGAGCCGGACGGCCGAGTATAGGCGTCGGTCCGGGGCGGTCGGCGGGGCGGTTTTGCCCGTCACCGCCGCATGAGCGAGAATAGCGGACCCCGCCGACCCGCCGCGCCCTGTGTGCCGCCCGTCGACCGGTGTCATCTCCTTTCTGTACGGACCCCACATGAACTTCCACGAATACCAGGCGAAGCAGTTGTTTGCCGATTACGGCATCCCCGTGCCGGCCGGGCGCGTCGCGTCCACCGCCGACGAAGCAGTCGAAGTAGCGAAGTCCCTGGGCGATGGCCCCTGGATGGTCAAGGCCCAGATCCACGCGGGCGGCCGCGGCAAGGCCGGCGGCGTGAAGTTCTGCAAGACCACCGACGACGTGAAGGCCGCTGCTGCCAA
Organism: Luteimonas sp. 3794; assembly: GCF_031456825.1. Taxonomy (NCBI): domain Bacteria; kingdom Pseudomonadati; phylum Pseudomonadota; class Gammaproteobacteria; order Lysobacterales; family Lysobacteraceae; genus Luteimonas; species Luteimonas sp. 3794. Next base: position 39,811 of record NZ_JAVDVJ010000003.1, read on the forward strand.
GATGCTCGGTACCAAGATGGCCACCTATCAGACCGCTGGCGTTGAACTGCCGGTCAATCTGGTGCTGATCACCGAAGCTGGTGAGATCGCCAAGGAACTGTATCTGTCGGTGCTGGTTGACCGCGGTACGCAGTCGATCACCTACATCGTCTCGAGCGAGGGTGGCGTGGACATTGAGCAGGTGGCTGCCGAGACGCCGGAGAAGATCGAGAGCCTCAACGTCAGCTTCGTCGAAGGTTTCCAGCCCTACCAGGGCCGCGAGATCGGCTTCAAGATCGGCCTGACCGCCAAGCAGGCCAACCAGCTCGCCAAGATCATGGGCGGCCTGTACACCCTGTTCAACGAGAAGGACCTGGCGCTGGTCGAACTCAACCCGCTGGCGATCCTCGACAATGGCGACCTCTACGCCCTCGACGGCAAGGTCGACTCCGACGACAACGCCGCGTTCCGTCACAAGGATCTGGCGGCGATGCGTGACGCCACGCAGGAAGACGAGGCCGAAGCGCGTGCCAGCCAGTACGACCTGAACTACGTGACCATGGACGGCAACATCGGCTGCATGGTCAACGGCGCGGGCCTGGCCATGGCGACGATGGACGTGATCGCGCTCAACGGCGGCTCGCCGGCGAACTTCCTCGATGTGGGCGGCGGCGCAACCAAGGAGCGCGTGACCGAGGCGTTCAAGCTCATCCTGTCGAGCGACAAGGTCAAGGCGATCTTCGTCAACATCTTCGGCGGCATCGTCCGCTGCGACATGATTGCCGAGGGCATCATCGCGGCGGTCAAGGAAGTGGACGTCAAGGTGCCGGTGATCGTGCGCCTCGAGGGCACGAACGTCGAAGCGGGCAAGAAGTTGCTGGCCGAATCCGGCCTGGCGATCACCGCGGCCGACGACATCAACGACGGCGCCAAGAAGGCCGTCGCCGCCGCCGCCTGATTCCGATCGACTCTATTTCCTTCCCTTCTCCCTCTGGGAGAAGGTGCCCGAAGGGCGGATGAGGGCGCTTGCATCCATGCAGCCCTCACCCCAACCCCTCTCCCAAGGGGAGAGGGGCTCAACAGGACAACTCCATGAGCGTTTTGATCAACAAGAACACCAAGGTGATCGTGCAGGGCTTCACCGGCCAGCAGGGCACCTTCCACGCCACCCAGATGGTGGAATACGGCACCCAGGTCGTCGGCGGCGTCACGCCCGGCAAGGGCGGCACCACGCACATCAACCTGCCGGTGTTCAACACCGTGCGCGAAGCGGTCGAGGCCACCGGCGCCGATGCGTCGGTGATCTACGTGCCGCCGCCGTTCGCGGCCGATGCCATCCTCGAAGCGGCTGCGGCCGGCATCAAGGTCATCGTCTGCATCACCGAGGGCATTCCGGTGCTCGACATGCTGCGCGTCAAGAACGTGCTCAAGTCGCACCCGGACGTCACCCTGGTCGGTCCCAACTGCCCGGGCGTGATCACGCCGGGCGAGTGCAAGATCGGCATCATGCCGGGCCACATCCACATGCCGGGCAAGATCGGCATCGTGTCGCGCTCGGGCACGCTGACCTATGAAGCGGTCAAGCAGACCACCGCGGCAGGCCTCGGCCAGTCGACCGTCATCGGCATCGGCGGCGACCCGATCAACGGCCTGAACTTCGTCGACTGCCTCAAGCTGTTCAACGAAGATCCGCAGACGCTGGGCATCATCATGGTCGGCGAAATCGGCGGCGACGCTGAGGAAGCGGGCGCCGAGTACATCAAGGCACACGTCAAGAAGCCGGTCGTCGGCTTCATCGCCGGCGCGTCGGCCCCTCCGGGCAAGCGCATGGGCCACGCCGGCGCGATCGCGTCGGGCGGTTCGGGCACGGCGGAGGGCAAGTTCAAGGCGATGGAAGCGGCGGGCGTGAAGACCGTCCGTTCGCCGGGCGACCTGGGCGAAGCGATCGCTGCGCTCGTGAAGTAATCACGCCGCATCGCGTGATTCGAGAAGGCCGCCTCCGGGCGGCCTTTTTCGTGGACGGACTTTTAGTAGGAGCGCGCTTGCGCGCGATGGCGGTTTCCCGGCGCGTGTCACTGCGCGCGCAAGCGCGCTCCTACAGTGGGATTTCAAGAGGGGCGGTTGACAGGGCGCTTTTCGATGCGCATCTTGAATGCGCATCCACGAGGGCTCCGTCATGCGCATTCGCGAAGATTATGCCGGCTACGGCAAGCGCGCCACCAACGTCAGCGTGAACCAGGGCCTGCTCGAGGATGCCCGCGCGCTGGATATCAACCTGTCGGCGACGCTTGAAAAAGCGCTGGAAGCGGAGGTGCGCGCGCGCAAGCGGGACAAGTGGCTGGAGCAGAACCGGGACGCGATCGAGGCTTACAACCGCCGCGTCGAGCGAGACGGCATGTTGAGTGATCACGTGCGCACGTTTCTGTCCAAGGCCGGTGGATGAGCCAGTTCGCCGTCTACGCGAACGCCGACGCCGCATCGAGAAAAGTCGTTCCGTACTTTCTGGATGTCCAGAGTGATCTGATCGAGACCATCGGCTCACGCGTGGTCGTGCCGCTGGTGACGGTCGAGCGCGCAGGTGGCGTGATCGAACGACTGATGCCGTGCCTTGTAGTCGGCGAGCGGCGCATGGTGATGGACACCGCGCAGATCATGGGAATCCCGATGCGCATGATCGGCAAGCGTGTCGCCGACATGTCGGATGAGCGGCATGCCATCCTGTCCGCTATCGATCTTTTGACACATGGCATCTGACATGACCGACCCCCTGCGCATCGCACTCGCCCAGTTCGACTTTCCGGTGGGCGATGTCGGCCGCAACGCCGAGCGCATCGCGGAGATGATCGTGGCGGCGCGTGACGAGTTCGGTGCGCATGTGGTGGTCTTCCCCGAACTTGCAATCAGCGGGTATCCGCCGGAAGACCTGCTGATGCGCCCCTCGTTCCTGATCGACTGCGAAGCGGCGTTGATGCAGATCGCCAAGGACGTGCGCGGCATCGTCGCGGTGGTCGGTTGGCCGGAGTCCGCGGGCAGCGTGCTCTACAACTCGGCGAGTGTGCTGCGCGACGGCATGCTCGAGCGCACCTATCGCAAGCGCGAACTGCCGAACTACAACGTGTTCGACGAGCGCCGATATTTCCATGTCGATCCGGACGGCGAACCCTGCGTGGTCGACGTCGGCGGCGTGCCGGTCGGCGTGCTGGTCTGCGAGGACCTCTGGTTCCCTGAGCCTTTGGCCGATACCGCCGCCGCGGGGGCGGCCGTCGTGGTGGTGCCGAACGCATCGCCGTACGAGCGCGGCAAACATCGCCAGCGCGACGCGCTGCTGGCCGAGCGCACCCGCGAGAGCGGTGTCGCGCTGGCCTACGTCAACGTCGTCGGCGGACAGGACGCACTGGTGTTCGACGGCGCCTCGGTCGTTGCCGATGCCGACGGCACCGTGCACCCGGCGGCGGTTGCGTTCGACGACCATTGGCTGGTGGTGGACTTCGATCCGGCGACGCGCAAGTTCTCGCCCGTGGTCTGGGTCGACGATGGCGACGAAAGCATCGACGCGCTGGCCTGGCGCGCGGTGGTCCGCGGCACGCGCGATTACTGCGGCAAGAACGGGTTTTCGAAAGCCTGGGTCGGCCTATCGGGCGGCATCGATTCGTCGGTGGTGCTGGCGATGGCGGTCGATGCGCTGGGCGCGGAGAACGTCACCGCGGTGCGCATGCCCTCGCGCTTCACCGCTGGGCTCAGCAATGACCTTGCCGCCGAGCAGTGCGAGGCGCTCGGCGTGCGCATGCTGACCATTCCGATCGAGCTGCCGTTCCAGGGCTTCCTCGATACATTGGCCGAAGCGTTCGAGGGCAAGGACGGCGACATCGCCGAGGAAAACCTGCAGTCCCGCACCCGCGGCGCGATCATGATGGCGTTGTCGAACAAGCACGGCGGCCTGCTGCTCACCACCGGCAACAAGAGCGAATACGCGGTGGGCTACGCGACGATCTACGGCGACATGTGCGGCGGCTACGCGCCGATCAAGGATCTGTACAAGACCGAAGTCTTTGGCCTGTCGAAGTGGCGCAACACCGTCGGCGGCGCACCGGTGATTCCGCCCGCGGTGATCGCCCGCCCACCCTCGGCCGAACTGCGCGACAACCAGCTCGACCAGGATTCGCTGCCGCCCTACGACGTGCTCGATGCGATCCTGCGTCGCTTTGTGGACCAGGAGGAATCGCGCGACGAGATCGTCGCGGCCGGCTTCGATGCGGCCACCGTCGACCGCGTGTTGCGACTGGTGCGCATCAGCGAGTGGAAGCGCCACCAGGCCGCGCCGGGGCCGAAGATCTCGCGGCGCGCGTTCGGTCGTGAGCGCAGGTATCCGATCAGCAACCGGTATTCGGGGTGATTGGCGGGTTCCGCGGCCAGCCTGCGACCCGGGCAGCCTTTTGTCCTTGTAGGAGCGCGCTCGCGCGCGATGGCGCTTTCCACGGACCACTCTTCGCGCGCGAGCGCGCTCCTACAGGGTGGGACGGCGCCTTCGAATGTCTCGGAGGGCCGCCTGGCGGCGCACGCCTGTGTTGAGCCTGATCCAGCGCGTCAGCGAAGCCGCCGTCCGTGTCGATGGCGCGGTCATCGGCCACACCGGCCCCGGCCTGCTCGCGCTCGTCGGCATCGAACCGGGCGACGGCGAGACCCAGGTCGCCCGCATGGCCGATCGCCTGCTCGCGTACCGGGTGTTCTCGGACGATGCCGGTCGCATGAACCTGTCGTTGGCGCAGATCGGCGGTGGCCTGCTGCTGGTGAGCCAGTTCACGCTGGCGGCGGATACACGCTCGGGCAATCGGCCGGGTTTCAGTACCGCCGCGCCGCCCGAAGAGGCTGAACGGATCTTCGATCGCCTGGTCGCCGTCTGCAGGTCACGCCATCCGGGGGTGGAAACCGGCCGCTTCGGTGCCCATATGGAGGTCAGCCTGGTCAACGACGGCCCGGTCACCTTCCTGCTCAGGGCATGATCCCGGCCCCGCTGGTGGTATAATTACGGGTTCACTTTTCAGACGGTGCGCCACATGGCGAATGAACGTCCCGCCCAGCAGTCCGATATCAAGATCCTCATCAGCAAGGGTCTTGAGCAGGGCTATCTGACCTATGCCGAAGTCAACGATCATCTGCCCGACGACATGGTCGATCCGGAGCAGATCGAAGACATCATCGGCATGATCAACGGCATGGGCATTGCTGTCCATGAAGTGGCGCCCGATGCGGAAACGCTGCTGCTGGCCGGCGAATCGGGTGGCAACCGCGAAGTCGACGAGACCGCTGCGGAAGAAGCCGCCGCCGCGCTGACCTCGCTCGATACCGAAGGTGGCCGCACGACCGACCCGGTGCGCATGTACATGCGCGAGATGGGCACGGTCGAGCTGCTGACCCGCGAAGGCGAGATCGCGATCGCCAAGCGCATCGAGGAAGGTCTGAACCAGATGATGACCTCGGTGGCCAGCTTCCCGTGGTCGGTGCAGCTGCTGCTCGAAGAATATGAACTGCACAAGGGTGGCAAGAAGCGTCTGGCCGAAGTCGTCGCCGGCTTCAACGACCAGCTGCTCGAAGAACTGGCGGCTGAAGAGGAAGCGGCAGCGGGCAACGCGCCGGCCGTCGTCGAAGCGGTGGAAGAAGCCGAGACCGACGACGACGATTCCGACGATTCCTCGGACGAGGAAGAGAGCACCGGCCCGACCGGTCCGGACCCGGAAGAAGTCCTGCGTCGCATGGACCTGATGGCCGACCTGTTCAACAAGTTCCAGAAGTCGTACGCCAAGCACGGTGCGACTGCGAAGTCATCGATCAAGCTGCGCGCCGAGATGGCCGAGGTCTTCATGACCTTCAAGCTGCCGCTGCCGCTGACCGATCTGCTGGTCCGCAAGCTGCGTGAGGTCGTGTCCGAGCTGAAGGACCACGAGCGTCGCATCCTCGACCTCTCCACCCGCGTCGCCAAGATGCCGCGTAAGGATTTCATCCGCGCGTGGGATGGCAACCAGACCAATACGGGCTGGGCGGACGAGATGATCAAGCGCAAGCAGAAGTGGTCGTCCGGCCTGAAGGACGTGCGCGACCAGATCGTCGCCGAGCAGGAAGCGACGCTCGCGATCGAGAAGGCGATGGGCGTCACCCTGGGCGATCTCAAGGAGATCAACCGCGCGATGGCCTACGGCGAGGCCAAGGCCCGCAAGGCCAAGAAGGAAATGGTCGAGGCCAACCTGCGCCTGGTGATCTCGATCGCCAAGAAGTACACCAACCGCGGTCTGCAGTTCCTCGATCTCATCCAGGAAGGCAACATCGGCCTGATGAAGGCCGTGGACAAGTTTGAGCACCGTCGCGGCTTCAAGTTCTCGACCTACGCCACGTGGTGGATCCGCCAGGCGATCACGCGCTCGATCGCCGACCAGGCGCGCACGATCCGTATCCCCGTGCACATGATCGAGACGATCAACAAGCTCAACCGCATTTCCCGCCAGATGCTCCAGCAGTACGGCCGCGAGGCCACGCCGGAGGAGCTGGCCAAGGAAATGGACATGCCGGAAGACAAGATCCGGAAGGTCATGAAGATCGCGAAGGAGCCGATCTCCATGGAGACCCCGATCGGCGACGACGAGGATTCGCACCTGGGCGACTTCATCGAGGACACCAATGTGGAGTCCCCGATCGACGCGACCACCAACACCAACCTCATGGAGACAGTCCGCGACGTGCTCGCCGGCCTGACCCCGCGTGAGGCCAAGGTGCTGCGCATGCGCTTCGGCATCGACATGAACACCGATCACACGCTCGAGGAAGTCGGCAAACAGTTCGACGTCACCCGCGAGCGCATCCGCCAGATCGAGGCCAAGGCGCTGCGCAAGCTCCGTCATCCCTCGCGCAGCGAGCAGCTGCGGAGCTTCCTCGACGTCGAGTGAGTCGAGGCTGCGCGTAATACGAAAAAGCCCGCCGGAAGGCGGGCTTTTTTGTGGGGCATGTCCAGAACGAACGTCTTGCGGTTCTCTCTGGTCTCACCCCTTTGTAGGAGCGCGCTTGCGCGCGATTGCCTGTTGCCGGTTTCTTCGCGCGCGAGCGCGCTCCTACAGGATGGCGTGTCCTCCCGATCGGGTCAGCTGATGATCGTCGGCGTCGCGGTGCCTACGATCACCACGTCGGCCTTGCGGCGGGCGAACAGGCCTACGCTGACCACGCCCGGGATCTGGTTGAGCTTCGCTTCCAGCGCCACCGGATCGGTGATCGAAAGGCCGTGGATGTCGAGCACCCAGTTGCCGTTGTCGGTCTTCACGCCTTCGCGCCAGACCGGCTGGCCGCCGGTCGTCTCTAGGATCGTGCGGGCCACGAGACTGCGCGCCATCGGAATCACTTCGATCGGCAGCGGGAACGCGCCGAGCACGGGGACCTGCTTTGCGGGATCGATGATGCAGATGAACTGCTTGCTGGCCTCGGCGATGATCTTCTCGCGCGTCAGCGCGGCCCCGCCGCCCTTGATCAGATGTCTACCGGGATCGCACTCGTCCGCGCCGTCGACATACAGCGCCAGTGGGCCGGTCGCATTGAGGTCGAGCACGTCGATGCCGTGGCCACGCAGACGCTCGGTGCTCTGGTCCGAGCTCGACACCGCGCCGTCGATGCGATGCTTGATGCGCGCCAGTGCGTCGATGAAATAGGCGACCGTCGAGCCGGTGCCCACCCCGACGATCATGCCGTCTTCCACGTACTCGATCGCCTTCTCGGCGGCCAGGCGCTTGCCTTCGCTCATCGCTTCTTCTCCAGGGACAACAGCAGTTTCCACTGCGCGGACGTGACCGGCAGCACCGACAGGCGCGCGCCCTTGCGGATCAGCGCGAATTCCTCGCCGAGGTCGGCGCTGTGTTCGCGGATCTGCGCCAGCGAAATGGGGTGGGCCAGGGTGCGCACATAGCCGACATCGACGAGGAACCAGCGCGGAGCCTCCTCGGTGGCCTTCTCATCGAAGTACTTCGACGACTTCTTGAACTGGCTCGGGTCGGGGTACGCAGTGGATGCGACCTCGGCGATGCCATAGATGCCGGGCACGTCGGTGTTCGAGTGATAGAACAGCACGCCGTCGCCGACCTGCATGCCATCGCGCATGAAGTTGCGCGCCTGGTAGTTGCGTACGCCCGTCCAGGGCTCGGTGCCGACGCGGGCCAGGTCGTCGATCGAGAAGTCCTCGGGCTCGGACTTCATCAGCCAGTAGCGCTTGCGGGTGCTCATCGCGTCTCGGTCAGGCGGCTGTGTGCGGGTGGAGGGTGTTCGATTCGGTGCAGATCGCGTCGAGCGGCACATCCCACTGCGCGGCGTCGAGCGCTTCCACCTGCTGCAGCGCGAACGCCGCGCCCACAAGCAGCGGCGGCGCGGACTGCGTGCGGCGGAAGTCGAAACTGCGGTCGTACCAGCCGCCGCCCATGCCCAGCCGGTTGCCGCGCGCGTCGAAGCCGACCAACGGCGCGACGACCAGCGCCATCGCGCTCGCATCGAGCGCGGAAGCGGGTTCGATATCAGGTTCGGGAATGCCGTAGCGGTTGGTGACCAGCGGATCGCCGGCACGCCAGGGCGCGAAGCGCAGCACCTCGTCATGCAGCACCGGCAGGCAGTAGATCAGGCCGGCGGGCAATCGCATCTGGAAGACATGCAGGCCGATCTCGCCATCATTCGCCCAGTAACCGGCCACATAGCCCGTTGCGGGCAACGCGGGCAGTGCGAACAGTTGGGCGGCGAGTCCCTCGGCGGCAGCAATGCGCGCAGGCGCGGGCAGGGCGCGGCGCTGGTCGCGCAGGCGTCGGCGGAGGGCGGTGCGGTCGGTCATGCGGCCGGGCTCGTCGTCGGAAATGCCGGCGACGCGGCAGGGAATTCAAAAAATACGTTCTCCGCCGATGCCGATGCAGGCGAAACGACCTTGAACCCGGGGTTCAAGTGGGAACGCTGGGATTCCTTTGGGCTTTCCGCTCGGGGGCGGACTGGCACTCCCGGTTTCCTGACGTCCCCGGTGTCGTTATTAAGGGACAAGGCGAATGTTTTGCACGCTGTCGAACACGGCAGAGAACGCACGCGCAGTATAGCCAATCGACCCGCGGCCTGGGTTCCGTTCGTCGGTCACGTCGCCGCGGACAGCGGTGGGGATTCAGTTGTGTGGAGGTGCCGCGAAAAGCGGCCGCCCTCAACGCTGTTCGGCGTCGAGTCCATCCAGCTTGCTGTGCAGCGACGCCAATGACTCGGCGATTTCGCGCGAGCCATGCGACTGGCCGTCGCCGAGCATCTGCAGCTCATGGGCCAGATTCAACGCGGCGAGGATCGCGATGCGATCGACCGCGGCCATGCGGTTGGCGCCGCGGATCTCGCGCATCCGCGCGTCGAGCAGCTTGGCGGCCGCCATCAGGCTGTCGCGTTCGTCGGGGGTGACGCCGACGGTGTATTCGCGATCCAGCACGCGAACGCTGACGGCCTCGGTGGCGCTCATGTGTGCTGCTCCAGGGACTTGAGGCGGGCGATCATCGCTTCCACCCGCGAGCGCGCCTGCTCGTTCTTCGACAGCAACTGGGCGCGCTCGCCGACAATGGATTCCTGTTGCTGGCGCAGGCTGCGGTTCTCGTCGCTGAGGACGCGGACACGTTCGATGAGCGCGTCGATCCGCGACGTCAGTCTGTGCAGCTGGGCGATGACGTCGGGCTCGGTCATTGCCGCACCTTAGGCAGCGCGCCGGTGGCGGTCAAGGCAGCACGACCGCTGGCGCGTGGCGGACGACGGGCAGGTCGTCGGGCCGCCAGTTGCGCATGAAGGCCAGGCACTGCAGTGCGTCGAGCGGCGGCGACACCCAGAAGCCCTGGATCTCGTCGCAGCCGCGCTCGGCAAGGAAGCGCATCTGGGCTTCGGTCTCGACGCCTTCGGCGACCACGCGCAGACCCAGCGAGTGGGCCATGGCGACGATGGTCGGGGTGATCGCGGCATCCTCGGCGTCGTGGGGCAGGCCATCGACGAAGGCCTTGTCGATCTTGATCGTGGTGATCGGCAGGCGTTTGAGATAGGCCAGCGACGAGTAACCGGTGCCGAAATCGTCGATCGCCAGCGACACGCCGAGGGTGCGGAAGGCCTGCAGGCGCTCTGCGGTCTGTTCGGCATTCGCCATCAGCACGCTTTCGGTGAGTTCGAGTTCGAGCAGGTGCGGCGGGATGCCCACATCCGCCAGCACGCGCTCGACCACGCCGACAAAATCTCCGCGCAGCAGCTGCAGCACCGAGACGTTGACCGAGACGTTGAGCTGGTCCATGCCGTGCTGGCGCCAGCGCTGGAGAACCAGGCAGGCCTCGCGCAGCACCCATTCGCCGATCTCCAGGATCAAGCCGCTTTCCTCGGCGATGGGAATGAACTCGGCCGGCGGGATGTCGCCGTGCTCGGGACTCGACCAGCGCAGCAGCGCCTCGACGCCGGTAATGCACGGGGGCGACAGCGACAGCCGCGGCTGGAACACGAGCCGCAGTTCGCCACGGTCGAGCACCTTGCGCAGCGCGCCGGAAATCGTCGCGCGCTGGCGCACCGCCAGGTCCATGGTGTCGTCGTAACACATGAAGGTGCAGCGTCCGGCCGCCTTGGCCTGGTACATGGCGGTGTCGGCCTGCTTGAGCAGTTCCGTCGGGACCTGGGCGTGGTCGGGATAGAGGCTGATGCCGATCGACGGCGAGATCGAGACCTCGCGGCGGTCATCGAGCGACAGCGGTGCCCCGAAGGCATTGATGATCTCGCGCGCCATGTGCTCGGCGTCATCGGCCTGGGCGAGACCTTCCAGCACGACCGTGAATTCGTCGCCGCCCAGCCGCGCCACCGTGTGCTGAGCGCCGACGGTCTGCTGCAGGCGCACGGCAGCCGCGCGCAGGATGCGATCGCCGGCGGCATGGCCCAGCGAATCGTTGACGTCCTTGAAGCGGTCCAGGTCCAGGAACAGCACCGCCAGCCGGCTGTCTTCCCGGTGCGCGCGCACGATCGCGCGCGAAAGGCGTTCCGACAGCAGCGAGCGGTTCGGCAGGCCGGTCAATGTGTCGAAGTTCGCCAGATAGCGCAGTTCCTGCTCGGTACGCTTCTGCTGGGTGATGTCGGTGAAGACGCAGACGTGCAGCAGGCTGTTCTCGTCGGCGTCGCGCACGGTGCGCAGCTCGAGCGCGGACAGAAGTTCGTCGCCGTCCTTGCGGCGCTGCCAGAGTTCGCCGCTCCAGTGCCCCTCGCGACGCGCCTGCGCGCGGATGCGACGGTAGAAGGCGCTGTCGTTCTGCGCGCTGTCGAGCAGGGACGCGCCCTGCCCGAGCACCTCGGCTTCCGTGTATCCGGTCATGCGCAGGAAAGCCGGATTGACCGAGACGTAGCGGAACTCCGCATCGAGGACCGCGACCGCTTCGCCCATGCTGCGCAGGACGGTGGCGGCGATCTGGCGTTCGCGCTCGGCCTCGCGCGTGGCCGAGACATTGAGTGAGGTGCCGGCGATGCGCCGCACCATGCCCGCGTTGTCGCGTTCGACCGCGCGCCCGCGTGCACGGACCCAGGTCCAGCCACCGGCGCCATCGGCCACCCGCAGCTGTACCTGGAAGCGCTCGCACTCCCCTTCGAGATAGCGACGCAGGGCCTCGCGGGCGAGCGCGTGGTCGTCGGGATGCAGCAAGGCTTCGACCGGCATGCTGTCTTCGAGCATGCGGGCTTCGCCGTGCGTGTCAGCGAGCAGGCGCCGCAGCTGGCCGCTGCCCACGTGGTAATCCCAGTAGCGTTCGCCCGTGGCCCACAGGGCGAGCTTGAGCCGATCGATGTGATCGTTGATCTCGGCGACGTAGGCGCGCTCGCTACTGCGTCGGCGCACCAGCACCACCACCAGCAGCACCAGCAACGCCATCAGCACCGCGGCGCCGGGCACGTGCAGCTGACTGGGTTCGATCACGCGGCGGCACTCCGTGCCGGGGTCGGCGAACGCGAGTGTAGGCACGCCGGCGCTGCGGCAACAAGCGCGCCGGCGTCGCCGCGGACGCCGTTGGTACACTGGCACCCCCCGTCCAAGAGCGCCCGCCGTGTCCGAAGTCCTGCCGAGCCTTGCCGAAATCGATGCCGAGATCCGCCACCTGCAACTGGCGATGCCGGGCAGCGAACTGCATGGTGGGCTCAGTGGCTGGTTGGCCGGTGGTGGCGACGCTGGAGCCGCGTGGCTGGCGCCGGTGCTGGCGGACCCGTCGCTGCCCGCGCCTGCGCCCGGCGGTGCGCTCGATCGTCTTCGCGTGGCGACTGCTCACCAGCTCGAGGACCGCGATTTCGCCTTCGCGCTGCTGATGCCCGAAGACGGCGAAACGCTGGCGGTGCGCAGCGCCGCGCTGTTCGACTGGTGCCGCGGGTTTCTCGGCGGCTTCGGCCTGGCGGCGGGTGAGCGCGCCGGTCTGTCGGACGAGGGCAGCGAGGCGCTGGCCGATCTTGCGCGTCTGGCGGCGGCGCAGCCCGATCCGGACGACGAGGACGATGCGGTCGAAGAGGACGCATTGACCGAGATCGAGGAATTCGTGCGCGTGGCGGTGCTGCTGCTGCATGGCGACGCCGCGCTGGGGCCGCGTCACCGCAACCGGCTCAACTGACGTGGCGACGCATGCGACCGGCATCACCGCGGCGACGTACCAGAAGCGTCGCCGCCAGCTGATGCGCCTGGCCGGCGACAACGCGATCCTGGTGCTGGCCAGCGCCCCCGAGCGGGTGCGCAGCCGCGACACCCACCACGCCTATCGTCCCGATTCCGACCTCTGGTACCTGACCGGCTTCGCCGAGCCTGACGCGGTGCTGGTGCTAGTGCCGGGGCGCAAGCATGGCGAAGCATTGCTGTTCTGCCGCGAACGCGACCTGGAGCGCGAGGGCTGGGACGGGCCGCGCGTCGGTCCCGAAGGCGCGGTGGATGCGCTCGGCATGGACGATGCGTATCCCATCGACGATCTCGACGAGATCCTGCCCGGCCTGCTCGAAGGCCGCACGCGCGTCTACTACCACTTCGGTCGCGACACCGAGTTCGACCTGCAGCTGATCGGCTGGCTCAACCGCGTGCGCGCCCAGGTACGCGTCGGCGCGCAGCCGCCGCACGAGTTTCTGGAGCTGGGCCATCTGCTCGACGAGATGCGGCTGTTCAAGGACGCCGGCGAACTCAAGCTGATGCGGCGCGCGGCGAGGATCAGCGTCGACGCCCATGCTGCGGCGATGCGCGCGGCGCGTCCCGGCATCCACGAGTACGCGCTGCAGGCGGAACTCGAATACATCTTCCGTCGCCACGACGCCAGCCCCGCCTACGAGAGCATCGTCGGCGCCGGTGCCAATGCCTGCGTACTGCATTACCGCGCCAACAACGCGCAGGCGCGCGACGGTGATCTGGTGCTGATCGATGCGGGCGCCGAATATCGCGGTTATGCCGCCGATATCACCCGCACGTTTCCGGTCAACGGCCGTTTCACGCCTGCGCAGCGTGCGCTGCATGAAGTCGTTGAATCCGCGCAGCAGGCCGCGCTGGCGCAGGCGCGCCCGGGTGTGGCCTACGAGGCGGGCCACAACGCCGCGGTCGAGGCACTGACCGAAGGGCTGCTGCGGCTCGGCCTGCTCAAGGGCAAGCTGGCGAAGCACATCGCCGACGGCACGTACAAGCGTTTCTACCGCCACAAGACCGGGCACTGGATCGGCCTCGACGTGCACGATGTCGGCGATTACCGCATCGAAGGCGAATCGCGTCTGCTCGAGCCCGGCATGGTGTTCACCATCGAACCCGGCCTGTATGTGTCGAGCGACGACACGACGGTGGATGCGAAATGGCGCGGCATCGGCATCCGCACCGAGGACGACGTGCTGGTCACGAAGACCGGGCACGAAGTGTTGACGGCCGGGCTGGCGCGCACGGCCGACGAGATCGAGGACTTCATGGCGCGCTGAAGCGCCGCGGTGTGTGGGGCGTGCTTGCGCGCGATGGGGCTCTCACGGGAATGCCCATCGCGCGCAAGCGCGCTCCTACAGGTTCAGATCGTGTTCTCTGCCGCCCATGCATCGCGCGTGAGGTTCTCTGGCGCGTCGTCGGTGCAGACCACATCGTCCTCGATGCGGATGCCGCCATAGGGGCGGAAGGCGTCGATGCGGGCCTGGTCGATGCTGTCGCCGTGCCCGGCGGCCTTCAGGTCTTCGAGCAGCATGTCGATGACGTAGATCCCCGGCTCGATCGTCACCACCATCCCCGGTTCCAGCACACGGGTCAGGCGCAGGAAGGGATGACCCGCCGGCTTGGCGATGACGCCGCCGGTTTCGGAGGCGGCGAAGCCGGCCACGTCGTGGACCTGCAGGCCGATGCCGTGGCCGAGGCCGTGCGGGAAGAAGGCGGCGCTGACGCCGGTCGCGAGCGCGGCTTCCGGGGAGACCTTGATCAGGCCGAAGTCGCGGAGCACACCGGCCAGGGCGAGATGCGCGTCGAGATGCAACTGCTTGTAGTCCGCGCCGCTGCGCACCTGCGCGACCATCGCCTGCTGCGCGGCGTCGACCGCCTCGATCATCGCCTGGAACTCGCTGCCGGTATCGCTGGCGTAGGTCCGGGTGATGTCGGCGGCATAGCCGGCATGGCTGGCGCCGGCGTCGATCAGGAAGCTGTGCACGGGATCGGGCGGCAGGCGTCCCAGCTCGGTGTAGTGCAGCACCGCCGCGTGCTCGTTGAGCGCGACGATGTTGCCATAGGGAAGTTCGTTCGCATCCTGACCGGCGGCCTGGCAGTACGCCAGATGGATGCCGAACTCGCTGGCGCCCGCGCGGAACGCACGCTCCGCCGCCGCATGTGCGCGCACGGCGCGACGCGAGGCCTCGCGCAGCATCGACAGTTCGTAGGGCGTCTTGAACGCGCGGTGGTAGTCGAGGTGATCGACGACCGCCTGCGGGTTGTTCGGCTTGTAGGCACCGTAATGCCCCAGCGCGCTCTGCGGCTCACCGAGGATCGCGCAACGCGCCGCGTTCTTGGGTAGATGCTGTTGCGCGTCCTCGGGCTTGCGGATCACGACGATGTCGAAATGCTCGACCCAGTCCCCCGACGGCGCTTCCGGCACGACATGCCAGTAATCGCGCGGCTGCAGGTACACCAGCTTCGGCCGCGCACCGGGCGTCACGATGAGCCAGCTGCCCGGATTGCGCGTCAGGGGCAGCCAGGCCTTGAACTGCGGATTGACCGCGTACGGGTAATCGCGGTCGTCGAACACCTGGTAATGGAGCGTGCCGCTCGGAATGACCAGGTGCTCCAGACCCGCGCGCTCGAGCGCGGTGGCAGCGCGCGCCTGCAGCATCGCGAGGTGGTCGGCGTACAGGCTGGCGGCGGACGGTGCAGGCGTGGACATCTTGATCCCGGGGTGGCAGGTGGATCGGACTATTCTGCCGTATCGAGGGAGGGGTGTTGTGTTGCGGCCTTCGACCATTGCTTGCCGACGTGCCGCGCTTCCGCTGATGGCGCGCCTGTTGCCTTTGCTCGCCTTTCCTGGATCGGTATGCGACAGCGAACTCACAGACCCGGAGGGCGCCGCCCATGGACGGGCGGCGTTTTCCGATCGAGGCAAGATGCCGAGTCGGAAAATCCCGGTGCGCTAAGAGCCGCGGGCTTCGGACGCGTCGGTGGAGACGTTTTTCTTTGGTTCCGTTTCTTTTGGCGTCAACCAAAAGAAATGAACTCGGCCGCGACAGCGGACGAAAGCGTTTGATCTACGCCTGTGCGTTTGCCTCCCGCAGGAGAAGCAACATCAAACGCTTTCACTCGCCTAGCGGCGAGCCGGTTCATTTCTTTTGCTGGCCCAAAAGAAAGGGAACCAAAGAAAAGGGCCAGCCCCGACGAAGCAAATCCGGCCAGCCATTCGTTCCGGGATTTTTCGACTCGCCATCCTGGCTCGGTCGAAAAACGCCGCCCATCCATGGGCGGCGCCCAATGGGTCTGCTCACATGGGCCATTGCGTCTAGACGAAAAAAAGCTGGCGCAGTGCGCCGCGACGCCAAACGTCAGGCGTAATGACTTCCCGGCGCATTGACCCACCCTTGCAGCCGATGCGCCAGCGACGGCGTCGTCGCGATGAAGCGGAAGCCTGCCCAGCTGGCGCCTGCAAGCGTCGCGTCGTCGAGCCACAACAGATGGGCGCCGATTTCGATGGGTGTGTCGGGTGCGTCGGGCAGGGTGAACGACAACTGGTAGAGCGCGTCCTCGACGAAGGGTTCGCTGGCGATCAGCAACATGCCGGTTTCCGACAGATTGCCAATGCGGCCGACGACGCGCGCCGTCATCGCATCGGTCACCAGGATGATGTCGGGTGCCTTGCGGCGCTTGGCGCGGCGGAACTCCTGCATCATGCCGTGACCTCCGGTGCACGGCCTTCGCTGCGGCCGGCGAAGCTGCGCAGGGCGCCCATCGCGGCCTGCCAGGCACGGTCGACGAGATGTCCGCGGTCGGCGGTGACCACGCGTGCATTGCCGGTCGCCATCAGGCGCGCGACAGCATCAAGTGACTGTTCGCCGGTGCGCTGGCCGCGCTGGTTGACGAACAGCACATGGTCGGTGATCGGGCTGTACCAGGACATGCGCCGGCGCACGATGTCCCCCTGCTGATTGGTGGTGAATTCGATCCAGGTGCCGAACGGCAGCGTGCGCAGGTAGTCGTACTGCACCTGCTCCTCGCTGGAGCGGACCGGTGGTTTCTCGCGACGCGCGGCGCCTGCCTCTTCGCCCAGGCGTGCCCGCGCCTTGAGCTTCATCGCCAGTTCGGTGCGTGAGGCCGCATCGACTTCGTCGCTGCGATGACTGGTCAGGCGCTGGGCGATCACCGTGGCCTCTTCACCGTGGTAACCCACCTGGCTGAGCGCGGATTCGACATCCGCTTGCAGCGCTTCGTCCGCGCACGGCGTGGTGTCGAGCGAGGCGTCGACGATGCGCCGGGTCATCGCCAGTTGCCGGCCGGCTTCGCTGGAGGATTCGCCATGGCGCAGCAGGGTCAACGTGAGCACGTCGGCCCAGGCCTGGTCGAGCAGGGCGCGGGAGAACCGCGGCAGGCGCCGTTCTCCGACGATGTCCTGCATCAGTTCGTCGGCCCGCGCCCGCGCGGCGACCAGCTTTTCGCGGCCGCGGGCGGCTTCGATGTGGCGACGTTCCTGTAGCTCGGCGGTGCGTGCCTGGGTCTGCAGCTGCGCCTGGACGCGCGCATTGCCCTCGGCGAACACAGCGACGTCGCCTTCGTAGTTGTCGACGACGAAGGCCACTGCAGCGCGCAGCGCGGCTTGCACGCGCGGATCGAAAGCGGTGTCGTCATGCCAGTTGGCGGCGCTTTCGGCGACGGTATTGAGCAGCTGCCGCGCCGGATGATGCTGGCGGGTAAAGAACGAATGATCCTGCAGCGCTGCGCGCAGGACCGGAATCTGCAGTTCGCGGACCAGGGGCGCGGCAGGCGCCTCGCTGCGGATCTCCTCTTCGATGTGCCCGTAGAGCATGCCGAGCAGCTCGAAGGCGTCCTCGTCCTGCGGCGCCAGGCTCGCACCTTCGCCGCTGCGCTGACGTGCCTGCGCCAGCAACGAACGCCGGATGTCGACCAGGCTGCGTGCGCCGGCCTGGGTCGGCTGCAGCAGGCGCAGCGCATCGGAGACTTCGCTGGTCGCAAGCTGGCGCCGCGGCAGCGGTGCGTCCGCACGTGGCTGGAACTTGCGCAGCAATTCGCGACGTCCCGACATCAGCGCCTGCAGCCGTGCGTAGGCCGCTTCGTGCGACGCCGCATCGTCCTTGTCGTCGTCAGCCGTCTCGGCTTCGCCCCAGTCGGTGTAGGGGCGTTGCGCTTCGTCGATCTGCGGACGCCCGGTCGCGGCCGGGTCGGCACTGTGTGTCATGGGCGAGGCCTCCCGGGTGTCGACAGCCTCGGCACGTGCGCGCATCGGCACGAACGTCAGCGCAGGCAGAATCCCGTCCTCGGCGAGTCGGGCGTCCAGGCGTTCAAGGATGCGGGCGTAGCCGGGCATCACCACGCGGTCGAACATGCGGTACAGCAGCAGCCGCGCGTCGTGCTCGATCTCGAGCGCGCGCGCGGCCGACGCGATCGCCCGGCACAGGCATTGCGGCCCCAGCGGCAGTCGTTCGGCGTCGAATGCGGGCGCGGCGGCAAGCACGCCGAAGCGCTGGCCCAGCAGGTGCAGCGAGAGGTTCGCGCGCCCTTCCTGGCGACTCGCGATCTCGCGCAGCACCGTGCCCTCGTCCATCACCGTGTCCTCGACCAGGCTCAGCGGTCCGAACGATGTGGCCTCCGCCGCGGCGGGGGACGGCGCCGGCGCAGGCGCGCGCAACCCGGCGAGCGCGCCCTCGAGCGCAAGCAGGAAACGCGGTACGAGGTCGGCGCGGTTGGCGCGAAACGCGCGCAGGGTGGCCATGTACGCCGACTCCAGGCCCGGGTTGCGGGCATGGTCGGCGAGACGGAACAGCTCCTGCTCGAATTCCGAGACCAGGCTGGACAGGCCGACATCGAGCTCGGTGGAGACGAGGTTGAGGGCGCGTTCGAGCGTACGCCGCACGCGCGGCGGCAGGCCGGCCGCAGCGAGCGAGCGGGGCGGGAGGGAGGCAGGTGCGGTCGCGGGCATTCCGGTTGCCGAACTGGGCATTGGTCACATTCTTTAGCATGCGCGCGATGGCTTCACCACCGGATTCGACTGCGGCGATGCCGGCGGCGCGTGGATGAGGGATTCAGCCCGCAACAACGGCCGCATCGGCCAACACCGGCCATCCGCCTGCTGCGGCGCCGCAGGCAGCCGCGCGTTCGGCTCAGTCCTCGAGGAACAGGGCGACGACGTCGTTGGTGAAGCGCCGGCCGAGTTCGGTCGGCACGATCCGGTCGCCATCGCGTTGCAGCCAGCCTCGGTCGATCGCGACCGCGAGCGGCGCCTCAATGACCGTGGCCGTCAATCCGGTCGTGGCTTCAAAGCCGGACAGCGCGAATCCATCGACCAGACGCAGCGCGTTGAGCATGAACTCGAACGGACGACGCGCCGGCGTGATGCGCTCGTCGCCGCCGATGCCCGCCGGCGTGCCGGCGCCGGCCAGCCACGCCACGGGATGCTTGGACTTCCAGCGGCGCAGGATCGTCTGCTCGCTGCCCAGGGTGAGCTTGCCGTGCGCGCCGGCACCAATGCCGAGGTAGTCGCCGAAGCGCCAGTAGTTGAGGTTGTGCGCGCACTGCCGACCGGCGCGTGCATACGCGGAGACTTCGTATTGCGCATAGCCGGCATCTGCCAGCAGCGCCTGGCAGTGCTCCTGCATGTCCCAGGCAAGATCGTCGTCGGGGATGCCGGTCGGCGGGCGCGCGGCGAACACCGTGTTGGGTTCGAGCGTGAGCTGGTAATGCGAGATGTGCGTCGGCGCGAGATCGATCGCGCGCAGTACGTCGGCCTCGGCCATCGCCAGCGTCTGGTCGGGCAGGGCGTACATCAGGTCGAGATTGAAATTGTCGAAGCCGGCGTCACGGGCCAACTCGACGGCGGCAGCCGCCTGCGCGCTGTCGTGGATGCGGCCGAGTTTCTTGAGCGTGGCGTCGTCGAAGGTCTGGATGCCGAAGCTGATCCGGTTCACGCCGGCGCGCCGGTAATCCTCGAAACGGCCGTGCTCGGCGGTGCCGGGATTGGTTTCCAGCGTGATCTCGGCCTGGGGCGCGAAACGCAGCCGCGAGGACGCGCCCTGCAGCAGGCGTTCGATCGCATCGGCAGGAAACAGGCTCGGCGTGCCGCCGCCGAAGAACACGCTGTGCACCGTGCGGCCCCAGACCAGCGGCAGGTCCTGGTCGAGATCGGCCAGCAGTGCGTCGACATAGGCGTCGAACGGTGGCGTGCCGCCCTTGAATTCGTGCGAGTTGAAATCGCAGTACGGGCATTTGCGCACGCACCAGGGCAGGTGCACGTACAGCGAAAGCGGCGGCGGGATCAGCATCGACAGAAGGTCATGGCGGCGGGCGGCATGCGTAAGTGCGCGCGGCAATCGATCAGGCGAGCAGGCCGG
This sequence comes from Luteimonas sp. 3794, assembly GCF_031456825.1. NCBI lineage: Bacteria > Pseudomonadati > Pseudomonadota > Gammaproteobacteria > Lysobacterales > Lysobacteraceae > Luteimonas > Luteimonas sp. 3794. Next base: position 59,845 of record NZ_JAVDVJ010000003.1, read on the forward strand.
ACAGCGCCAGCCGGTCACGCAGCGTCTGCAGCGCCAGTGCGCGGTGGCTGATGCGGTTCTTCTGCTCCGATGGCATTTCCGCCGCGGTCAGACCGTGCGCGGGATCGAGGAACACCGGGTTGTAGCCGAAGCCGTTGTGACCGCGGGGTGCCTCGAGGATGCGACCTTCCCAGCTGCCTTCGGCGATCAGCGGCTGCGGATCGTCGGCGTGGCGCAGCAGCACGATCACCGCATAGAAGCGTGCGCCCCGCCGCGCTTCGGGCAGTCCGTCGAGTGCCTGCAGCAGCTTGACGTTGTTGGCGGCATCGTCGGTCGGGCTGCCGGCGTAGCGCGCGCTGTAGAGCCCGGGCGCGCCGCCGAGCGCATCCACGATCAGGCCCGAGTCGTCGGCCAGCGCCGGCAGGCCGGTGACCTTCGCTGCATGCCGCGCCTTAATCAACGCGTTTTCGACAAACGTGGTGCCGGTTTCGGGCACATCGTCCACGCTCAGTTCGCGCTGCGGCACGATCGTCAGTGGCAGATCCGCGAGCATCGCGCGCAGTTCAACGAGCTTGCCGGCATTGCCGCTGGCCAGGACGAGCGTCTTCATGCGGCCGGCTCCAGCAGGTCCCACTTGGTGCCGTAAAGATCGACAAAGACCGCGACGGTGCCGTAGGGCTCGACACGCGGCGTCTCAAGGAACGTCACGCCGGCGGCGGTCATCGCGGCGTGGTCGCGCCTGAAGTCGTCGGTGTAGAGAAAATGGTCGACGCGGCCGCCGGTCTGGTCGCCGATGCGCGCGCGCTGCGCCGCATTGGCGGGCTGCGCGAGCAGCAGCGACACGTCGTCCGCATCGCCGGGGCCAATCCGGACCCAGCGTTTGCCGCCGCCGAGCGGACGATCCTCGAACACCCGGAAGCGCAGCGCACGCGTGTACCAGTCGATTGCCGCGACGTAGTCGGCCACCAGCAGCGTGGTCAACGCGATGCGCCGCTTCGCGCGTCCGGATGTCATCCCGCGAGCGCTTCGCGCTGCAGGGCGACGAGCTGGGCGACGCCGGTTTCGGCCAGCTGCATCATCGCGTCCATCTCGGTGCGACGGAACGCGTGGCCTTCGGCTGTGCCCTGGACTTCGATGAAGCCACCGCCGTCGTTCATCACGACATTCATGTCGGTGTCGCAGTCGCTGTCTTCGGCGTAGTCAAGATCGAGCACCGGCACGCCGCGGTAGATGCCGACCGACACGGCCGCGATCGCGCCATGCACCGGGTCGCGGGTGATTTCGCGGCGCGCGCGCAACACGCCGATCGCATCCACCAGCGCGACGTAGGCGCCGGTGATCGCGGCGGTGCGGGTGCCGCCGTCGGCTTGCAGCACATCGCAGTCGAGCGTGATCGTGCGTTCGCCGAGCGCCTTGCGGTCCACGCAGGCGCGCAGGCTGCGGCCGATCAGACGCTGGATTTCCAGCGTGCGGCCGCCCTGCTTGCCGCGCGAGGCTTCACGGTCGTTGCGGGTGTTGGTGGCGCGCGGCAGCATGCCGTACTCGGCCGTCACCCAGCCCTCGCCCTTGCCGCGCAAAAAGCCCGGTACGCGGTTCTCCACGCTGGCCGTGCACAGCACGCGGGTGTCGCCGAAGCTCACCAGCACCGAACCCTCGGCATGGCGGGTGAAGCCGCGTTCGAAACGGACGGCGCGAAGATCGGCGGGCGCGCGACCGCTGGGACGGGAGAAATCGGACATGGGGGAGGGCCGGAAGACGGCTGCCGATTCTATCAGTGGCCTGCACGCGCCCATCCCGAACGTCCGACCACGCGCCGCGGCTGAGGCATACTCGTCCGCCGTTTTCCGCAGTGAACGTGCCGATGATCCGCAGCATGACCGCCTTCGCCGCCGGCGAGCGCAGCACCGAGTGGGGCACGCTGGCCTGCGAACTGCGCGCCGTGAACCACCGCTTCCTCGAACTCGGCACGAGGATGCCCGAGGAGATGCGTGCGGTCGAGCCGCTGCTACGCGAGCGCATCGCCACGAGAGTGTCCCGCGGCAAGGTCGATGTGGGCCTGCGCCTGCGCAGTGCCGAAGGCGGTGGCGAGCTGCAGCTCAACCAGGCGCTGCTGACCCAGCTGCAGCACCTGGCCCAGGACCTGCGCGGTGGATTCCCGGAACTGCGGGCCAGCCTGACCGATCTGCTGCAGTTCCCCGGCGTGCTGCAGTCGCGGGGCGTCGATCCGGCAGCGCTGCAGGTCGAAGTGCTGGCGCTGCTCGACAGCGTGCTCGAGGATTTCGTCGCCGCGCGCGAGCGCGAGGGCGGCAAGCTGGTCGCGGCGATTCTCGAGCGCGTCGACGGCATCGCCGCGATCGCCGCCGAGATCCGCCTGCTGATGCCGCAGATCGGTGAAGCCCAGCGCGCAAAGCTGCAGGCGCGGCTCGACGATCTGCCGCATCCGGTCGAGCCCGGTCGCATGGAGCAGGAACTGGTGCTGTGGCTGCAGAAGCTCGACGTGGACGAGGAGCTCGACCGCCTCGACAGCCACGTCGTGGAGATCCGCCGGGTGCTGACCCAGCGCGAGCCGCAGGGGCGTCGTCTCGATTTCCTGCTGCAGGAATTCAACCGCGAAGCCAACACCCTGGGCTCGAAGTCGGTCGACCGCCGCAGTTCGCAGGCGGCGATCGAGCTCAAGGTGTTGATCGACCAGATCCGCGAGCAGGTCCAGAACATTGAATAGTCGGGATTCGCGGGTCTTGGTGAGTGATTCGAAAGAGCAGGTACGATGACCGCCCTGTTGACCGACATACGGCCGTCCGTGTCGCCCACTTTCCAAGCCCCAATCGCGAATCCTGGCCCCATGCGCGGCACGCTGTTCATCGTGGCCGCGCCCTCGGGCGCCGGAAAATCCAGCATCGTCAACGCCTGTCTGGCGCGCGATCCGGACATCGCCCTGTCGATCTCGTTCACCTCGCGCCTCGCGCGCCCGGGCGAACGCCACGCCGAGCACTACCATTTCGTCGGCAAGGACGTGTTTCAGCAGATGATCGATGCCGGCGATTTCTTCGAGTACGCCCAGGTGCATGGCGACTGGAAGGGCACCGCGCGCCAGTCGGTGGAGCCGCAGCTCGCCGCCGGCAAGGACGTGCTGCTGGAAATCGACTGGCAGGGCGCGCGCCAGGTGCGCGAGAAGGTGCCCGAGGCCGTGAGCGTCTTCATCCTGCCGCCGTCGCGCGAAGCACTGGACCAGCGCATGCGCAAGCGCGGCCAGGACAGCGAAGCGGTGATGGCCCAGCGCCTCGCCGCCGCGCAGGAAGAGATGTCGCACTACGACGAGTTCGACTTCGTCGTGGTCAACGAGGATTTCGACACCGCCGTGGCCGAGATGTGCGCGATCTTCCGCGCCAGCCGCCTGCGCCGCGAACGGCAGGCCGAGCGCCACGCGGCGTTGATTGCGCGCCTGCTGCGCGAAGGCGCGCCTGCACCGGTCTCGGGCGCTCGCTAACTGATTGATTCACATAGCCGGCGCTTGCGCCGGGACCGGTCGGGCGCTACGATGCGCGACCCTTTTTCGTCAATTCGCGCGGCCGCTCCGGTCGCCGGGAGCCCGTATGGCCCGCATCACCGTAGAAGATTGCCTGGAAGTCGTCGACAACCGCTTCGAGCTGGTCATGTTGGCCGCGCGCCGCGCCCGCCAGCTCGCGAATGGCGTCGAGTCCCAGCTCGACAACAGCGAGCACGACGACAAGCCGACCGTGCTGGCACTGCGCGAGATCGCCGCGCGCCGCATCGATCAGCCCTTCATCGAGGCCGTCGACAAGTCCGAGCGCGAGCGCAAGGAACGCGAGGCGCTGGAATGGGCCGCAGCCGAAGTCGTGGCCGACGACGACATGGGCAAGGGCGACGACCTCTGACCTGCCTGCCGCGGCGCGCAGGCGCGCGGCTCGACAGATTCACCCACGACCCCGCTCCGGCGGGGTCGTTGCGTTTGCAGCGGTCGCCCGGCCGCCTGTCGCAATGGTTCCAAAACCCCGACCGTGCCCGTAGGCTTCGTGGATGACACCTGCCGTACCCGCCGCGATTGCGCCCGCACTGCCCGACGCCCCCGCTGACGGCGCGGTGCCCGAGTACATGCGTGTGCTCGAGCGGGCGGCGCAGTACCTGCCCGAGGAGCAGCGCATGCAGTTGCGCCGGGCCTGGTCGGTGGGCGATGCCGCGCACGCGGGGCAGATGCGCAAGTCGGGCGAGGCCTACATCACCCACCCGGTTGCGGTGGCGGTGGTGCTGGCCGAGCAGAAGGTCGACATCGAAACGCTGGTCGCGGCGATCCTGCACGACACGATCGAGGACACGCCGCTGACGCGGGAGGCCCTCGCCTCGGCGTTCGGCGAAACCGTCGCCGAGCTGGTGGAAGGTGTCACCAAGCTCGACAAGCTCAACTTCGGCAGCCGCCAGGAAGCGGACGCCGAGAGCTTCCGCAAGATGATGCTGGCGATGGCGCGCGACCTGCGCGTGATCCTGATCAAGCTGGCCGACCGCCTGCACAACATGCGCACCCTCGGCGCGCAGCCGGGTCCGTCGCGCGAACGCATCGCCCGCGAGACGCTCGACATCTACGCACCGATCGCCCAGCGCCTGGGCATGAACAAGATCAAGGCCGAGCTGCAGGATCTCGGCTTCCATGCGCTGTATCCGATCCGGCACACGGTGCTGGAGAAGCGCATCCGCAACCAGCCGCTGGTCAGGCGCGAGGCGCTGGCGAGTATCGAGGCGCAGCTCGCGCAGCGGCTTACCAGCGCAGGGCTGCAGTACCGGCTGGTGGGGCGGGTCAAGTCGCCGTGGAGCATCTACAACAAGATGCAGGGGGAGGGGAAAACCTTCACCCAGGTCATGGATGTGTTCGGCTACCGGATCATCGTGGGCAATGCGGCCGACTGTTACCACGCGCTGGGCATCGCGCACTCGGTGTTCAAGCCGCTGGACGGCCGCTTCCGCGATTTCATCGCCATTCCCAAGGCCAACGGCTACCAGTCGTTGCACACGGTGCTGTTCGGTCCCTACGGCGCGCCGATCGAGGTACAGATCCGCACCGAGGAGATGGACCTGATCGCCGAGCGCGGGATCGCCGCGCATTGGGCATACAAGCACGGCGGCGAAGGTCCGAACAGTGCGCAGTCGCGCGCGCACACCTGGATCGCCGGGCTGCTCGAGTCGCAGCGCGCAACGGGTTCGTCGCTGGAATTCCTCGAGAACGTCAAGGTCGACCTGTTCCCGGACGAGGTGTACCTGTTCACGCCCAAGGGCGACATCATGTCGCTGCCGCGCAATTCCACCGCGCTCGATTTCGCCTACGCCGTGCACACCGACGTCGGCAACCGGGCAGTGGCTGCGCGCGTCGACGGCAAGCTTGTGCCACTGCGCACGATGCTGGTCAGCGGCCAGCGCGTGGAGATCGTCACCGCGAGGTCGTCGATGCCACGTCCGCAGTGGCTCGAGTTCGTCGTCACCGGCAAGGCCCGCACCTCGATCCGTGCGCAGCTCAAGCATCTGCAGCACGAGGATGCGGTGCAGCTCGGCCACCGCATGCTCGACCGCGCCCTGGAGATGCTCGGCACCTCGCTCGACAGACTGCCGCAGGCGCACCTCGACGCGTACCTGGTGGATGCGAAGTATCCGCGGCTCGAAGAACTCATGGCCGACATCGCACTGGGCAACTGGATGCCAGCCCAGGTGGCCCTGGCGCTCGCGCAGCATGAAGGCGGCGTGCCGACCGAGCAGATGGCGCGCGCCGGCGAGACGATCCGCATCCGCGGCGACGAGCGCGGCGTGATCACCTTCGCCAATTGCTGCATGCCGATCCCCGGCGACGACATCATGGGTTACCACACCACCGGCCGCGGCATCGTCGTGCACCGGGTGGATTGCCCCAACGTCGCCGAGTTCCGCAAGTCGCCCGAGCGCTGGGTGGCGATCGACTGGGACCGCGAGGTCGTCGGCGACTACAACGTCGCCCTGCGCATCGAGGTGGAGAACCATCCGGGCGTACTGGCGCAGGTGGCGGCGGCCATCGCGCGCGTGCATTCGAATATCGATGGCGTGGATTACCTGGAACGCGACAGCACCATCGCGGCGATCCGTTTCTCGATCGAGGTCAAGGGCCGCAAGCACCTGGCTGATGTGATCCGCCGGATACGCCGTCTGCCGGTTGTGCACGGCGTCCAGCGGATGTAATCCGATCCGCGTCAGCGCGGACGCCCGCTAGAATGCGGGTTTTCCCGCTGCCGGAGTTCCGCCATGCCCCGCACGCCCGTTTCCACGCCCGACGCACCCGCCGCAATCGGCCCGTATTCGCAGGCCGTTCGTGCCGGCGACACCGTGTATTTTTCGGGGCAGATCCCGCTCGATCCCGCCACCGGCGAGATCGTCGCCGGTGACATCACCGCCCAGGCGCGGCGCGCGTTCGAGAACCTCAAGGCCGTCGCCGCTGCGGCGGGCGGCAGCCTCGACGACATCGTGCGCGTGGGACTGTACGTCACCGATCTGGGCGAGTTCGCCCAGGTCAATGCGGTGATGGCCGAATATTTCGCATCGCCGTATCCCGCACGCTCCACCATCGAAGTGCCAGCGCTGCCGAAGGGTGCGCGCTTCGAGGTCGACGCGGTGATGGTGCTCGGCTGAGTCACGCAGCGCCCGTATGAGCCGTTCCGGCATGTACGCGCCGACGCTCGCCGACGCAGGGCGCACGCCGGTGTCCGTCCTTTCGGGCGTGGGGCCGAAGGTGGCCGAGAAACTGGCCGCGCGCGGCCTGGCGACGATCGGCGACCTGTGGTTGCATCTGCCGCGCCAGTACGAGGACCGCACCCACATCACCCCGATCCGGCATCTGCGCGGCGGGGTGCCGGCGCAGATCGAAGGCGTGGTGGAGGCGGTCGAGAAGGGCTTCCGGCGCCGGCCGATGTTGCGTGTCGCGGTCGGCGATGGATCGGGAGGCACGCTGGTCCTGCGTTTCTTCCACTTCCGCGCAGCGCAGGTCGCGCAGCTCGCCGTGGGGACGCGTCTGTGCTGTTTCGGCACGCCGCGGCCGGGCCAGCAGGGTCTGGAAATCGTGCATCCGAGCTATCGCGTGCTCGGCGACGACGCGGCGACGGTGCTCGACGATCGTCTCGATCCGGTCTATCCCGCGATCGAGGGTGTCGGTCCCCAGGTGCTGCGCCGTCTGGTCGGCCAGGCGCTGGACCGGCTGCCCGGTGACGTCGCGCTGGAACTGCTGCCGGCGCATGCCCTTGCGCCGCTCGTGATGCCGACGCTGCGCGAAGCGCTGCTGTATGTGCACCGGCCACCGCACGATGCCGACCTCTCGATGCTGGTCAGCGGTCGGCATGCCGCGCAGCGGCGCCTGGTGCTGGAGGAAATGCTCGCCCATCACCTCAGCTTGCGCCGGCAGCGCATCGCGTTGCAGGCGCATCGCGCACCGGCGTTGCGGCCAGGCGCGCTCGCCGCGGCACTGCAGGCCGCGTTGCCGTTCGCGCTGACCGGTGCGCAGGCGCGGGTGCATCGCGAACTGCTCGTGGACCTCGCGCGACGCAAACCGATGTTGCGGCTGGTGCAGGGGGATGTCGGCAGCGGCAAGACCGTGGTCGCCGCGCTTGCCGCCGCGGCCGCGATCGACGGCGGTCGCCAGGCCGCGCTGATGGCGCCCACGGAACTGCTCGCCGAACAGCACGCCCAGAACCTGCGTGCGTGGTTCGAGCCGCTCGGGGTGCGGGTCGCCTGGCTCGCCGGCAAGGTCACCGGCCGCGCGCGCGCGGCGGTGCTGGCCGATATCGCGTCGGGTGCGGCGCCGCTCGTGGTCGGCACGCATGCACTGATGCAGGCGAGCGTCGCGTTCCACGACCTCGCCCTTGCGATCATCGACGAGCAACACCGCTTCGGCGTGCACCAGCGGCTGGCGCTGCGCGACAAAGGCGCAGGCGGCGACCGCGTGCCGCACCAGTTGGTGATGACGGCGACGCCGATTCCGCGCACGCTGGCGATGTCGGCCTATGCCGACCTCGACGTCTCGGCGATCGACGAACTGCCGCCCGGTCGAACGCCCGTGCAGACGGTTGTGCTCAGCAGCGAGCGGCGCCCTGCGCTGATCGAACGTATCCGTCATGCCTGCGCCGAGGGGCGCCAGGCGTACTGGGTCTGTACGCTGATCGACGATTCGGACGAAGTCGTGGCCCAGGCCGCGCAGACGACGTTCGAACTGTTGTCTGCCGCGCTGCCGGACGTCCGTGTCGCCCTCGTGCACGGGCGGATGAAGCCTGCCGCCAAGCAGGAAGCGATGCGCGCGTTCAAGCAGGGTGACGTCGACCTGCTGGTCGCGACGACCGTGATCGAGGTGGGCGTGGATGTGCCGAACGCCTCGCTGATGGTGATCGAGAATGCCGAACGTCTCGGCCTTGCGCAGTTGCACCAGTTGCGCGGCCGGGTCGGGCGGGGCAGCGCCGCATCGAGTTGTGTGCTGCTGTACCAGGCCCCGCTGTCGCGCATGGCGCGCGAGCGTCTGGAGACGATGCGCACGACCAGCGACGGCTTCGTGATCGCGGAGAAGGACCTTGCGCTGCGGGGCCCCGGCGAGTTGCTCGGTACGCGTCAGACCGGCCTCGCCGAGTTTCGGCTGGCCGACCTGGCGCGTGATGCGGACCTGCTGCCGGACGTACATCGCATCGGTGACGCGGTACTGGCGGATGCGCCCGACATCGCCGAGCGGGTGATTGCCCGGTGGATCGGCGGCGCGACGCGCTACGCCTCGGCCTGAGCGGTAGGCCGCCGCGGCCTGCCTGGCGCGCGGCCTCGGTTCGATATGCCCGGCGACGCCAGGGGCCACTTCCGCGTGCGCAATGATCCGTGGCACATTCGTTCATGGCTTCAGACAGCCGAAGAATCCGGTCAATCAGCCGGGTCGAACGCTGCGTCGGCTCGCATCGCGCACAGGGGGACTCATGGAAGATCGACGACGCGTCTTCATCGCGGACGACCATCCGTTCACGCTCGCGGGCGTGCGCGCCGAGATCGAGCGCGCGGGCGAGGCGCGGGTTGCGGGTGAAGCCTGCAATGGCGCCGCGTTGCTGCAGCTTCTCGAGGACGCGCGCCCCGGCGATCTGCTGGTCACCGATTTTTCGATGCGCGGCCCGCAATTTCGCGACTGTGACGGGCTGCCGTTGCTCTTGACCCTGCGGCGACAACTGCCGGCGCTGCCGATCATCGTGCTGACCGATCTCGACAATCCCGCGATGCTGCGGGCGATCGTGGACGCCGGTGTCCGTGGACTGGTGGACAAGGCCTCCGCCCCCGGAGAGCTGTTGACCGCGATCCGCAAGGTCGCAGCCGGCCGTATCCATTTCTGCCGCGCGATGCGCACGATGCTCGATCAGGCGGGTGGTCCCGACGGGCCGCGGCTGCGCATGTCCCCGCATGAAGCTGAAGTCGTGCGTCTGTTCGCCGGTGGACTGACCGTCAGCGAGATCGCCGCCCGTCTGTCGCGCAGCGTCAAGACCATCAGCCGCCAGAAGAACGACGCGATGCACAAGCTGGGTCTGGAGAACAACTGCCAGCTCTATGCATACGCACGTGATCATGGCCTGTCGCCCTGACGCGATGCGATACGCCTGCCTTGCGTCGCCTGTGCCGGTCCCCCCTCCTGCGGCGACACGCTAAGGAGGGTCTGAATAACTGCCGCGGGAATGACGGCCAAAAGCGGAATTGTTCAGACCTTCCCTAATGCGCCCGTGTGGGCTGGCGAGAGGCTCGGACTCCATGCGAGGCAAGCGGGTGAGCTTGATGTCGCAAGCGTCCCTGCTGCCGGGCGTCTGGTCGAATCGGTCACGGATTGACATGTAAGGGCAGTGGTCACTGCGGCGTCCACCCGCACAGTGTCTGGCCAGGATCGCGTGTTCGCGGCCGGGCGCAACCCGGGCGATAATGCGGCATGACCGACAAGATCCCGCTCCTGATCGATACCGACCCCGGCGTCGACGACGCGCTCGCTTTGCTGCTGGCCTTCGACGATGACGCCCACGATATCGTCGGGCTGACCATCGCCGCCGGAAACGTCGGCCTGCAGCACACCGTGGCCAATGCACTGAAGCTCTGTGAAGTGGCGGGCCGCACGGATGTGCCGGTGTTCCCGGGCAGCCCGTCGCCATTGCTTCGCGCCGCGCCCGATGCCGCCTATGTGCATGGCAACGACGGCTTCGGCGATATCGGCTATACGCCGGCGGCGCGTGGCGCGGAAACCGAACACGCGGCGCTCGCGATCCTGCGTCTGTCGCATCTCTACGCCGGGCGCCTGGTGCTGGCGGCCCTGGGGCCGCTGACCAATGTCGCGCTTGCCCTGAAGCTCGATCCGACACTCCCGGCACGCGTGTCCCGGTTCGTCGCGATGTCCGGGGCCGTCACCGGCCACGGCAACATCACGCCCAGCGCGGAGTTCAATGCGTATTTCGACCCGGAAGCCGCGAAGATCGTGTTCGACGCCTTCCCTGCGTTCGACCTGTCCGACTGGGAGGCCACGGTTGCCCATGGACTGCCGCACGACGCGGTGCTGGGGTGGATGCAGGCCGGGGGCGGGATCGGCCAGTTCTATGAGGCGATCTCGCGCAAAACCCGTGAATGGTCCGCCGATCGCCGCGGCGACGACTGGCATTCGGCGGATGCGCTGGCGATGGCCTGGGTGCTGGAACCCGATGCGGCGCTGGAGGTGGTCAGCCGACCGCTCGACGTCGTACTCGACCACGGTCCTGCCCGGGGCGCCACGATCGTCGACTGGCAGCGCCAGCTCGGCCGGCCCGACAATGCCCGCATCCTGATGCGTTATGACGCGGCGCGGTTCCATGCACGGATCCGTCGCGTGCTCTCCCGTTGAGCCCGGCCACTGCCGGCTTGCGCCGAGGTCGTGTCGATGGTTAAAATGCCGCTCTTCCCTTGCGCAACTCTGGTGCCGCCATGAAGGCCGACATCCATCCCGAATACCGCGAAGTCGTCTTCCAGGACGTCACGTCCGACGGTTTCAAGTTCCTGACCCGCTCGACCCTCGCCGCCACGGCGAAGGAAAAGATCCAGTGGGAGGACGGTAACGAATACCCGCTGATCAAGATCGAAGTCTCGTCGGCCACGCATCCGTTCTACACCGGCCAGAACAAGATCATCGACACCAGCGGTCGCGTCGACAAGTTCCGCAGGCGCTACGCCAAGTAAGCGTGTGCGGAATGCTGCGTGCCCTGTGCACGCATCATTCGACGACACCAGCGGCCGCCCCAGGGCGGCCGTCTGCATTCCAGTCGCCGGTTCACCACTGCAGCATCGATGTTGCGGTGGGCGTCGCCATGTTCGACGTTCGTGCAATGCCGCGTACGGGCGCGCATGGAATCGCTATGCGATAATTGACGCGTTGCGGCACGCGCCGCCCGCCATGCCGGATGGCGTCGCCGTCCGGAGAAATGAGGAGCCTCCAGAGTGTCTGAATCCAACGCCAAGCTCGACCAGGTCACGCTCGATGCCGCCGGCAAAACGGTGACGCTGCCCGTTCTGCACGGCACGCTCGGCAACCCCTGCATCGACATCTCGAAGCTGCCCAAGGAAACCGGCTGCTTCACCTACGACTCCGGCTTCACGGCCACCGCCAGCTGCAAGTCCGCGATCACCTACATCGACGGCGACGAAGGCGTGCTGTTGTACCGCGGCTACCCGATCGACCAGTTGGCCGAGAAGTCGAGCTTCCTCGAAGTCGCCTATCTGCTGCAGGCCGGCGAGCTGCCGACGGCCGACGAGTTCGCGAAGTTCGAGCACGAAGTCACGCATCACACGATGATGCACGAGTCGCTGAAGAGCTTTCTGCAGGGGTTCCGCCACGATGCGCATCCGATGGCGATGCTCGCCGCATCGGTCGCGTCGATGTCGGCGTTCTATCACGACACGCTGGACCTGCAGGATCCGGAGCAGCGTCGCCTCGCCGCGATCCGCCTGATCGCCAAGGTGCCGACGCTGGCTGCGGCCGCGTACCGCTACTCGATCGGCCAGCCGATCCGCTATCCGCGTAACAGCCTGAACTACGTCGACCGCTTCCTGCACATGATGTTCGAAGTGCCGAGCGAGCCGCTGGAACTCAACCCGGTCGTCGCCAAGGCGATGGACCTGCTCTTCATCCTGCACGCCGACCACGAGCAGAACGCGTCGACCTCGACGGTGCGTCTGGTCGGCTCGACCGGCGCGAACCCGTATGCGTCGGTCGCGGCCGGCATCACCGCGCTGTGGGGCCCCGCGCACGGCGGCGCCAACGAGGCGGTGCTCAAGCAACTGGCTGAAATCGGCACCGCCGACAACGTCGAGAAGGCGGTGCTGCGCGCCAAGGACAAGAACGACCCGTTCCGTCTGATGGGCTTCGGCCACCGCGTGTACAAGAACTTCGACCCGCGCGCGAAGATCATCCGTGAGATGACCCACAAGGTCCTCGGCGAGCTGGGCATCAACGATCCGTTGCTCGATGTCGCGATGAAGCTCGAAGAGGCGGCGCTGAAGGACGACTACTTCGTCGAGCGCAAGCTCTACCCGAACGTCGACTTCTACAGCGGCATCATCTACAAGGCGCTCAACATCCCGACCGAGATGTTCACCGTCATGTTCGCGATCGGCCGCACCGCCGGCTGGGTGGCGCACTGGCTCGAGCAACAGGTGGATCCGGAAGCCAAGATCGGCCGCCCGCGGCAGATCTACACCGGCTACGACGTGCGTGATTACACGGGCGCCGGCGATCGTTGAGCCATGCGGTCCGCCGGGCGTCAGCCCGGGTGTCATGACAGGGGCGGCCTTCGGGCCGCCCTTGTCGTTTCCGGAGCACTGTGTCCGGGAAATCCGACCTTCATGTCAGGCGCATCCCGGCTGTCGGCACCTCGGGCTTTGGTCAGACTGCCTTCGACACGCGCTGCTTCGCCTCATGTGTCTCATGGGCCGCCGCAGCGTTCGACTCACTCGAAGGGGACATTCTGATGAAGATGCGATGGATGTGGGCGGCGGCACTCGCTTTGGCGGCGGTACTGAGCGGATCGAACGTGGCGGCGCAGGAAATGTCGTTCCGCAGCGGTCTGATCACCGGCATCAGCCCGATGCAGGTGGCCGTGACCGCGCAGCAGCAGTCCAGGCCGTCGCAGACCACCGGGGCTTTCGGACGCGCGCTGGGGCGGGTGGCCGGACGCGCGGCGTCACGGGTCACCGGCGAGTACTCCTACGAAGCCTACGAGGTCGCCAGTGGCGCTGCGCGCGACGTCGTCGAAGGGGCCGCCGCAGCGCCGGCTGCAGGTGCTCAGACCGTGACCGCCTACATGGTGATGATGCGGTTCGATGACGGCAGCGAATCGGCCATCCGTGCCGCCACTGCGGACGGCCTGCGGGTCGGCGCACGGGCGCGGGTGTTCGGAAGCGGCCAGAGCGCGCAGATCGTCATGGAGTAAGGGCAGGCCTCCTTCCGGGGGCGCTCGTGTCAGCCGGCGCCGTGCTCCAGGGCGACAAGCTGTTCGAGCTGCGCCCTGGATGCGCGGCGCATCGGCTTGTCGTCCATCGCCGACAGCGGCGCCTGCCGCAGACTCGCTTCCGGCAGCACCGTCAGATCGAAGGTCAGATCTTCGGCGGCGAAGACCCACACATCGAAATCGCCTGTCCGCTGGCGGTCCAGGCGCAAGCGGCGCATCCGGCTTTCAGCTGGGATCCCGTGATCGTCCAGAAAGCGGGCGAGGCCGGCCGGGTCGTCGGTGTGAAGGTGCAGCATCACCGCGGAATGGGCGTCCGCTGTTCCGTCGAGCACCGGTCCGACAAGTCGCGGTGAGAACCGCTCGAAGAAACCCATCGCACGCACCGCCGCTTCGCGCCGCATGCGCAGCGCATCGGTCTGACGGGCACCGACGAACAGCCGCTGATACTCGCGCAGTGCGTCTTCGATTTCCCGATTGCGCGGCAACGAGGCATCGTCGTGGATGCCGAGCCGGCTTGCGGCCTTGAGCTTGGCCACATGGAAGTCGCGGATCCCGCCTTCTGCCATCAGCCGTGCGGCCTCATGCGCGAGACGATGGCGGCGTTCGCGGGTCTGAGTCTCCGCGTGTTGACGTGCGCGGTGCATGCCCGGCCCCTGTCGTCGATCATCTGCGATCGACTGTACGCCAGCATCGTGACCGGTCAAGACACGGCGCGATGCGCTTCAGCTTGCAGCCGCGCCCCAAACGGCATTTCCCACGCCGACGTGTGTCTTGATCAAAGCGATGGCGCGGGACCTGCCGCTAGGGCAGGTCCGGACAACTCCGCTCTTACTCCTCATTCCCGCTTTCGCAGGAATGACGGACTTGTTCAGAGGGTCCCTAGCAGTCAGAAGATGTCGAACGCTTCTTCCGTCGGGACATCGTCGATCTGCAGGTCGATCTCGGACTCCATGCGGTCCAGGTCTTCCGCCTTGACGTACTCGATGATGCCGCCGTCCGACGAGGTCGGCAGCAGGCGACCGCCGGCGGTGACCGCCACCCGGACCATGCCTTCCGGCGGTTCGTTCGTTGCTTCGGGCACGCCATCGAGCGCAACGCGCATGAAGTCGATCCAGATCGGCAGGGCCGAACGGCCGCCGTATTCGCGGAAACCGAGCGAGCGGTTGTCGTCGCGCCCCACCCACACCGACGTCACGAGGTTGCCGCCGAAGCCGGAGAACCAGGCATCGCGGTGGTCGTTGGTCGAGCCCGTCTTGCCGCCCACGTCCTCGCGTTCGAGCACGCGTGCCGCGGTCCCGGTGCCCCGGCGCACCACGTCACGCATCATCGAGATCATCTGGTACGCCACCCGCTCGTCGATGGCGCGCGGCGCCATCACCGGGGCGGCGCCATCGGCGCGCGGCTCCGGCGGTGCCTGGGCTTCGGCCGGCGCGGCGGTGACCTCACGCTTCTCCGCAGCAGGCCCCAGGTTGAAGCCGTCGACGACGTGGCCGGGCGTCGAGGACTGCCCGGGCGTGCCGCCGCTCCCGCAGCTGCGGCAGGCGCGTGCGGGATTTTCCTTGAACACCAACGTGCCCTCACGGTCACGGACCTCGTCGATGAACCACGGCGTCACCCGGAATCCGCCGTTGGAGAACACCGCGTAGCCGCGGGTCACGTCCAGCGGGGTCAGCGACGGCGTGCCCAGGGCGATGGACAGGTTCGGTGGCAGTTGCGATTCCTCGAAGCCGAAATGGCTGATGTAGCGACGTGCATAGTCCACGCCGATCGCGTCTAGCAGGCGCACGGCAACGAGGTTGCGAGACTGCACGAGGGCCTCGCGCAGGCGCATCGGGCCGACGAAGCGGCCATCGGAGTTCTGCGGGCGCCAGTCCTGTCCGCGGCGCATCCGGAACAGCACCGGCGCATCGAGCACGATCGACGCCGGATTGAAGCCTTTCTCGAATGAGGCCGCGAAGATGAAGGGCTTGAAGCTCGAGCCCGGCTGCCGCCGTGACTGCGTGGCGCGATTGAAATTGCTGCCGGCGAAGCTGAAACCGCCAATGAGTGCGCGCACCGCGCCGTCGTCGGGTTCCATCGATACGAGGGTGGCCTGCGCGCGCGGCAACTGCTCCAGCTGCCAGGTGACGACCGGCGGGGCAGGCGGCGCGTCGGGCGCGGCGTCTGCAGGAGCCTTGGGCGTGGTCTCCACACGACGCACGCGTGCCAGGTCGCCGCGCGTGAGCAGGGCGGCCGGGTTCTTGCCGGTCCAGCGGCTGGCCGCTGCATCAAGGGTTACCGTGGTGCCGTCGGCCAGTACGACGTCGGCCGTGCCCTCGCCGCTACGCATGACGATGGCGGGCAACATGCCGCCCTGCGGCGCGATGCCGCGCAGGCGGCGCGCAATGGCGCCGGCGTCCTCATCGGCCGCCAGCTCGAAGGTCTCGGTGGGCTTCACCCAGCCGTGGCGCCGGTCGTAGGTGGTCAGACCGTTGCGAACGGCCAGCTCGGCCCCGGCCTGCATCGTCGGATCGATCGTGGTCGTGACGTGGTAGCCGCGGGTCAATACGTCACCGCCGTAGCGGGCGACCATCTCCAGTCGCACCATTTCCGCCACATAGGGTGCGAAGACCTCGATCGGACGCTCGTGCGGGCTGGCGTGCATCTCGACCGCGCGCGCGGCGGCGGCGTCCTGTGCGCTGATGAAGCCCAGTTCCTGCATGCGCGCGAGCACATACACGTCCCGCCGCTCCTTCGCACGCTCCGGATTGCTCAGCGGATTGCCGCTGGACGGGAACTTCGGGATGGCTGCAAGCGACGCCATTTCGTCGAGGTCCAGCTCGGCCAGCGACTTGCCGTAGTAGAACTCGGCCGCCGCTGCCACGCCGTAGGCACGGTTGCCGAAGAAGCTCTTGTTGAGGTAGAGCTCGAAGATCTCGTCCTTCGACAGGTTCTGCTCCATCTTCCGTGCAAGCAGCATCTCGGCGAACTTGCGGGTGAAGCTGTATTCCGAGCTCAGGAAGAACTGGCGCGCGACCTGCTGGGTGATCGTCGAACCGCCAGGCACGCGGCGGTCGTTGGTCGTCGCCAGCAGCCACAGCGCGCGCGCAACACCGCGGTAATCGATGCCGCCATGCTCGTAGAAGCGTGCGTCCTCGGTCGCCAGGAAGGCCTGCTTCAGGCGCTCGGGCACCTCATCGATCTTGACCGGATAGCGGCGTGTCTCGCCGAACAGGGCGATCAGACGACCGTCCCGGGCATAGACATACATCGGCTCCTGCATCTCGATGTCGCGCAAGGACTCGACATCGGGCAGCTTCGACGCGACGGCTGCGTAGAGGATGCCGCCGGTCACCGCACCGAGGATACCGAGCACCAGCACCAGGACCAGGGTCCAGCGCAGCAGACGGCGGAAACGGGAGGGGCGGGGCTTGGACGTCGACGAAGGGGCTGGGCTCATGGCGGCGAAGTATAGGGGAGGCGCCCGCGCGCCGCCGCTGGGGCTCGGTGGAACAGGGCTTGCAAGCGGGGTCCTGAGGCAGCGGGCGCCGGGCGTTCAGATTCCCGGATTCGACCGTGCGTGTTGCCAATGTCAGGAAAGTCCGCTATTTAATGCGCCGGGACACGAGGCGTGGCTAAACGCCCGTGGCAAAGGGGATATACCGTGGGGCTCATCACAAAAAGCCAGATGCCGGTCATCGGCGTCGACATCAGCTCGACCGCGGTCAAGCTGTTGCAGCTGTCGCGCCAGGGCAACCGCTATCGGGTGGAGCACTACGCGGTCGAACCGCTGCCGCCCAATGCGGTGGTGGAAAAGAACATCGTCGAGGTCGAGGCGGTCGGCGAAGCGATCCGTCGCGCGGTGTCGCGCTCGGGCAGCAAGGCCAGGCACGCGGCGGCCGCGGTCGCAGGCTCGGCGGTCATCACCAAGACCATCCCGATGCCGGCTGATCTCGACGAGGACGATCTCGAATCGCAGGTCGAACTCGAGGCGGTGAACTACATCCCGTATCCGATCGAGGAAGTGAACCTCGATTTCGAGGTGCTTGGGCCGATGCCCGGCAACGTCGAGATGGTGCAGGTGCTGCTCGCGGCCTCGCGCTCGGAGAACGTCGAGCTGCGCGCCTCGGCGCTGGAGCTGGGCGGGCTGACCGCCAGGGTCATCGACGTCGAAGCCTTCGCGGTCGAGAACGCCTTCGCCATGATCGCCGGCACGCTGAGCATGCCGACCGACGGCGTGGTCGCACTGGTCGATGTCGGCGCGACGATGACCACGCTCAACGTGCTGCGCCACGGGCGCAGCCTGTACTCGCGCGAGCAGGTGTTCGGCGGCAAGCAGCTCACCGACGAGGTGATGCGACGCTACGGCCTCAGCTACGAGGAAGCCGGCTTGGCCAAGCGCCAGGGCGGCTTGCCGGAAAGTTACGAAGTCGAAGTGCTTGAGCCATTCAAGGAAGCGATGGTCCAGCAGGTCAGCCGTCTGCTGCAGTTCTTCTATGCAGGCAGCGACTTCAACCGGGTTGACCAGGTGGTGCTTGCCGGTGGATGCGCATCGATTCCGGGGGTCGCCGAAATGGTCGAGGAGCAGCTGGGCGTGCAGACCGTGCTCGCCAATCCGCTCGCCCAGATGACCCTCGGGCCCCGCGTGCAGGCGCATGCGCTGGCCCAGGACGCGCCCGCGCTCATGATCGCCTGCGGCCTCGCGCTGAGGAGCTTCGACTGATGTCCAGGATCAATCTCCTCCCGTGGCGCGCCGAACGGCGCAAGCAGCGGCAGAAGGAATTCGGCGTGATGGTGGGCATCGCGGCGGCAGCCGGCGTGGCGCTGTGGTTCCTCGTGAACATGTACTACAACGCGCAGATCGACGGTCAGAACGAGCGCAATGCGTTCCTGCAGCAGCAGATCGCCGCGGTCGACACGCAGATCACCGAGATCGATGCACTGGAGTCGCAGCGCGCACGCCTGCTCGCGCGCAAGGCGGTCATCGAGCAGTTGCAGGGCAACCGCTCGCAGATGGTCCACCTGTTCGACCAGTTGGTGCGGACGATTCCCGACGGCGTGCTGCTGACCTCCCTCAAGCAGGAAGGCCAGACCCTGACGCTGGAAGGTCGCTCGCAGTCGAACGCGCGGGTCAGCACCTATATGCGCTCGCTCGACGGCTCCGGCTGGATGACCAGTCCGCAGCTGTCGGTGATCGAGGCGCAGGACGGCGTGCCGGGCCTGCCCTATGCATTCACGCTGAGTGTGCAGCTCTCCACGCCGGCAGCGAAGGAAGCGGCAGCCGCGGAAGGCGCAGACCCCGCCATGCCGAACGACGAGATGCCCGGCGCTACGCCGGTGGCCGCACCCGTTGTCGAAGGAGCTGCCTCGTGAGCAAGAAGAAGATGTCGCTGCGCGAGCTCGACTTCAACAACACCGGCTCATGGCCGCGTGAGTACCGGATCGGTGCCTGCATTCTGGTGGGCCTGCTGATCTTCGTGCTGCTGTGGTACGTCGTCACGCGGGAGAAGGGCGCCGAACTGACCAGCCTGGAGTCGCAGGAAGCGGGTCTGCGCCTCGACTTCGAGACCAAGCAGGGCAAGGCCGCGAACCTCGAGCCGCTGAAGCAGCAGCTGGCGCAGATGGAACAACAGCTCCAGCAGATGCTGCGGCAGTTGCCGAGCAAGACCGAAATGCCGGACCTGATCGTCGATATCTCGCAGACCGCCATCGCCACCGGCATCCAGAACGACCTGTTCAAGCCGGGCGAGGAAACGCCGCGCGAGTTCTATGCCGAGCAACCGATCTCGCTGCGCATGGTGGGCACGTACCACCAGTTCGGCGCGTTCGTCAGCGGCGTTGCTTCCTTGCCCCGCGTGGTGATCATGACGATGCACGACATCTCGCTCAAACCCCGCGCCGCAGGCGCCGATGGTCTGGCGGCGATCGGTCCCAACTCCAGCCTCGAGCTTTCCGGCACGGTGAAGACCTACCGGTATCTGGACGAGGATGAGGCTGCTGCGCAGGCGCAGTCCGTGGAGGTGGCGCCGTGATGGCTGGACAGGCGAGCAGGACGATCCGGGGCTTCGCGCTGCTGGCCCTGGCGCTCGGCGTGGCCGGCTGCGGCCGCGGTGTCACCAGTGAGCCGGGCGATGCCCCCAACCTCGAAGTCTGGGCCGAAGAGGTCAAGCAACGGCCCGCGCCCGCGCTCGAGCCCCTGCCGGTGATGCAGCAGTTCGAGACCTTCGAGTACTCGGCGCAGGGCATTCGCGATCCCTTCAGCAATGCGTTCACGGACGACGGCGGCGGCAGTGGCCCGCGTCCCGACTCGAACCGGCGCAAGGAAATCACCGAGCAGTATCCGCTCGACAGCATGTCGATGGTGGGGACCATCGGTACCGGTGGCCGCATCGTCGGTCTGGTGCTTGCGCCGGACAAGGTGACCTACCGCATTACCCCGGGCAATTACCTGGGACAGAACGATGGCCGTGTCACCTCGGTCAACGAAAATCGCATCGAGCTCGTCGAGCTCGTGCCCGATGGCGCCGGCGGCTGGTTGGAACGTCCGGCTTCGCTCGCGCTGAACGAACAATGATGAGGGGAAGCAACATGACCGTGAGCAACGCGGGAAGCCTGCAGTCGGGCCGGATGACATCGGTGCGGGCCGGCGCGCTCGGTCTTGCCATCGGACTGGTGGCGACATTCAGCGGCGCACATGCAGCGCAGGCGCCCACGCCTGCATCGATGCTGCCGCTGCTGCAGGCCTCAACTGTCGCAGCCCAGCCGGCTGGCGCAGTCGCGGTGACGGATATCGATTTCCGTCGCGGCGATGGCGGCTCGGGCAAGCTGGTGCTCCGTTTTGACGGAGACGGTGCCGCGCCCGACCTGCGTACCCAGGGGGGCAATGTCGTCATCAACCTCGGCGGCGCGACTCTGCCGGCTGCGTTGCAGCGGCCGCTCAACGTGACCGATTTCGCGACGCCGGTGCAGCGCATCGACGCCCGCCAAGGCGCTGATGGCACGCAGGTTGTGCTCAGCGCCCGTGGCGAGTTCGAGCCGATGGCCTACCAGAGCGGGCGCGACTACATCGTCGAAATCATCCCGCGCACGAGCGCTGTTGCCAGCGACCGTGCGGTCGGCGCGGCCACAACCGCCGCGACGATGGGCCAGGCAGCCTCGGCAACGGTGTCGGAGGTCCGCGCCTATGGCGGCGCGCCCGTCACGTTCAACTTCCAGGACGTCCCGGTTCGTACGGTGCTGCAGCTGATCGCCGACGAGTCGGATCTCAACATCGTCGCCAGCGACAGCGTGACCGGCAACGTGACCCTGCGCCTGCAGAACGTGCCCTGGGACCAGGCCCTGGACATCGTCCTGCAGGCCAAGTCCCTCGACAAGCGTCGCAGTGGCAACGTGGTCTGGGTGGCACCGCAGAGCGAGATCGCCGCGTTCGAGCAGGCCAAGGAAGACGCGCGTCTGGCGATCGAAGAGCGTGCCGAAATGACCACGGAGTACATCCCGATCAGCTACGGCAATGCGGAAGACATCGCCAAGCTGCTGACGGATGAGAGCAAGACCTCGATGCGTGGTGGCGGCTCCGGCGGTGGCGGTGGCAGCGGGACCCAGAGTCGCGACGCGGGATTTCTTTCCTCGCGCGGCAGCCTGAGCTTCGATCGCCGAACGAATACCCTGCTGGTCATCGATATTCCACAGCGGGTCGGCGAAATCAGGCGCCTTGTCGAGATGCTCGACAAGCCCGTCGACCAGGTGGTGATCGAAGCCCGGATCGTGATCGCCAACGAGAATTTCGCGCGTGAGCTGGGCGCGCGCTTCGGTGTCAGTGCCACCAAGGAAAGTGTCACTGTCGGCGGCGGGCTGGGTGCGGACCTGACTCCCGGTGGGTTGAATGTGAACCTTCCTGTGGCGCTTGAGGGCGGTGCACCCACGCTCGGCTTTACGATTCTCGGACGCACCATCGACTGGGCCGTGGAGCTGCAGGCATTGCAGACCGAGGGGCGAGGCGAGGTGATCTCTAACCCGCGCATCGTCACCAGCAACCAGCGCGAGGCAATCATCAGCCAGGGTCAGGAGGTGGGTTATCTCACGGTGACCGGTGGTCAGAGCAACAGCGTCCCTACCGTCGAATTCAAGGATGTCCTGCTTGAACTCAAGGTCACGCCGACGATCACTAATGACGGTCGCGTGTTTCTGGCGATGGACATCAAGAAGGACGAGATCGTGCGGTTCGTCGAATACGGGAGCCTCGGCGAAGTGCCGCTGATCAGCAAGCGCAACGTGACTACCGCGGTGCTGATCGATGACGGTCAGACCGTCGCGATCGGTGGCGTCTACGAGTTCACCGACCGTGCTTCGCTTCGCAAGGTGCCGTTTCTCGGTGATATTCCGATCCTCGGCAACCTTTTCAAAAGTCGGGGCCGGACCAAGGAGAAGGCTGAGCTGCTGATCTTCGTCACCCCGAAGGTCATGCGCGTGGCGCAGCGTCCGATCAACTGATCGGCGCGAGCGACCGGTTTCAAGCGACGGGGCCTTTGGGCCCCGTTCGCGTTTGCGCGTCGCCGGTTGGGCTGGCGGTTTGAACCTCCGCCATCAGTTCCGGTCAAACTGGGCCTCTGCGCAATCTGCGCCGATGATCGAGGATGGCGATGAACGTGGTTGATGGCACTGCGGGCGACCTGCATTCGCGCTTTGTGGCGCTGCGTGATGCGCTGTCGGAAGAGATCATCGGGCAGGCGGCACTGGTGGAGCGGCTGCTGGTGGCGCTGCTCGCCGATGGGCATCTGCTGGTCGAAGGCGCGCCCGGGCTTGCGAAGACCATGGCGGTACGCGCATTGGCTGCGCGCCTGGATGCCGACTTCGCGCGCGTGCAGTTCACGCCGGATCTGCTGCCCGCCGATCTGACCGGCACCGAGATCTGGCGTCCGCAGGATGGGCGCTTCGAGTTTCAGCCCGGGCCGATCTTCCATCCGCTGCTGCTGGCCGACGAGATCAACCGCGCGCCGGCGAAGGTGCAGTCCGCATTGCTCGAGGCGATGGGCGAACGCCAGGTCACGGTGGGCCGGCAGACCTATCGACTGCCGGATCTGTTCCTGGTCATGGCCACCCAGAACCCGATCGAACAGGAGGGCACGTTCCCCCTGCCTGAAGCCCAGCTCGATCGCTTTCTGATGCACGTGCGCGTGGGCTACCCGGAAGCGGACGCCGAGGCGCGCATCCTGCAGCTCGCGCGTGATCGCGCGGTGGCCCAGCTCGATGACGTGCCCACGCCTGTCGAACGGATGCCGCTCGCGCAGTTGTTCGAGGCGCGGCGCGCCGTGCTGGCGATGCATATGGCGCCGGCCGTTGAACGCTATCTGGTCGAACTTGTGCTGGCGTCGCGCGACGCTGCCCGGTACGACGCCGCCCTTGCCGCGCGCATTGCCTGGGGCGCGAGCCCGCGTGGCTCGATCGCGCTGGAGCGTTGCGCGCGTGCGACGGCATGGCTGGCGGGGCGTGATTTCGTGACCCCCGACGACGTGCGCGCCGTCGCGCCCGACGTATTGCGCCACCGGGTACTGCCGAGCTACGAGGCCACGGCCGAAGGCTGGGATGGCGAACGTCTGGTGCAGGCGTTGATCGAGCGGGTGCCGCTGCCGTGAATCCCGCCGACGCGGATGTCGCGCCGGGCATCCGGCCGTCGCTGGCGGAACTGGTCGCACTGCGTCCACTCGCGCGGCAACGCGGCGCCGTGCGTCGTGCGCGCAGCGGCGCGCGCGCGCTGGCGCCGTCACCGCAGCGCGGTCAGGGCATGGAGTACGCGGAGTCGCGCGACTACGTCGCCGGAGATGATGCCCGCCACATCGACTGGCGCGTGACCGCGCGGACCGGGCGCCCGCACACCAAGACCTTCCAGCGCGAGCGCGAGCGTCTGACGTTGATCGTGGCCGACACCGCCGCCGCGCTCTACTTCGGTACGCGGGTGCGCTTCAAATCCACCCAGGCCGCACGCGCGGGTGCGATCGCGGCCTGGTCGGCGGCTGCGAACGGTGATCGCGTCGCAGCCCTGCGCGGCTCGGTCATCGAAGCGCCGGTGGCGCCTGCGGGTGGGACGCGCGGCGCCCTGCGGGTGCTGCACGCGCTGACGCGCTGGTATGCGCAGCCGCCCGAAGACGATGCAGGCCTGGGCGTAGCAATGGACCATGCGCGGCGCCTGCTCCGCCCGGGCTCGCGACTGCTGGTGCTGGCGGACGCGATCAGCGCCGCGGCGGTGCCGGCGCGCGACTGGGCGGCGGTCGGCGCGCATTGCGATGCGCTTGTCTTGCTGCTCGACGATCCCGTCGAACGCCAGCCGCCGCGCGCGCGACTCGGATTCGCCAGCGCCGAGGGCCGGGTCGATCTCGATCTGTCGGGCGCGTCGCAACGCGCGCGTTGGCGCGACGCATTCGACGTGCCGCGCGACGAGGCCATCGCGCATCTGCGGCGCGCGGGCATCGGCGTCGAGCCCCTGTCCAGCGACGCCGCGAGCGATGTCTGGTTGCCCGCCTTCGCGCGTGGTCGGGCAATGTGATGGCGACGATGCCCGATCTGGTGCTGCGCGATATCCACCAGTCCACCGCGCCGTCGTGGTGGCCGCCGGCCGTGGGCTGGTGGTGGGTGGGCGCTGCGCTGCTGGCGATCGTCTGTGGCCTCGCCGCTTGGCGCATGTTCCGCGCCTGGCAGCGGCGACGCTGGCAACGGCTGTTCGATCGCGAAGTCGCGGTCGCCGGCGACGCGGCCGGGCGGATCGCCGCGATGTCGTCGTTGCTGCGGCGTGCGGCGCGACGGCATCGCTCCGACGCCGATCGTCTGCAGGGCGATGACTGGCTGTCGTTCCTCGACGCCGGCGCAGCGGGCGCGCCGTTCTCGACCGGCGCCGGCGCCGTGCTGCGGGACGGCGCATTCCGTCGTGATGCGCACGCACTGGAGACCAC
This sequence comes from Luteimonas sp. 3794, assembly GCF_031456825.1. Taxonomy (NCBI): domain Bacteria; kingdom Pseudomonadati; phylum Pseudomonadota; class Gammaproteobacteria; order Lysobacterales; family Lysobacteraceae; genus Luteimonas; species Luteimonas sp. 3794. The sequence continues at coordinate 84,236 of NZ_JAVDVJ010000003.1, forward strand.
CACCTTGCACGCCCTGGCGCGCAGGCGCTTCGTCGGATTGATGATGGGCCGCGGTCAATGAGTGCTGATGTGCCCGTCTGGCTGCAGACATTGCGCGAGACCTTCGCCTGGCCCTGGTGGCTGCTCGCGATTCCGTTGCCATGGCTGGTGCGGCGCTACATGCCGCCCCTGCAATCCCATGGTGGCGCGCTGCGCGTGCCCTACCGCGGGCTGGGCGCGCTGTCGAGCCCCGGCAAGGCGTCAGGCCCGTCCGCCACACCCTGGTTGCTGTGGATCGCCTGGTCTCTGCTGTGCATCGCTGCCGCGCGTCCCCTGCAGTGGGGCGAAGCCGAACAACCACCGCGCAATGCCCGCGATCTGATGCTCGCCGTGGACCTGTCGGGCAGCATGAGCGAGGAGGACATGTTCGTCGGCCGGCGCCCCGTGGATCGGCTGACCGCGGCGAAGGCGGTGATCGCGGATTTTCTCGAGCGCCGCGCCGGCGACCGCATCGGTCTGATCGTGTTCGGCCAGCGCGCGTATGCGATGACGCCGATGACGCTGGACCGCGAGAGTGTGCGCCAGCAGCTCGACGCGACCGTCGTCGGCCTCGTCGGGCGCGAAACCGCGATCGGCGATGCGATCGGACTTGCCGTCAAGCGTCTGCAGGATGCGCCACGTGGCCAGCGCCTGCTGATCCTGCTGACCGACGGCGTCAGCAATGCCGGCGCGTTGACCCCGGAGAAGGCTGCCGAGCTGGCCCGCGATGCCGGCGTGCGCGTACACACGATCGCATTCGGCAGCGATGCGGGTGCGGGCGGCCTGTTCGGATTCCAGATGCCCGGTAGCGAGCCCGCGATCGATGAGGCGGCGCTGCAACGGATCGCCGAAACCACCGGCGGTCGCGCATTCCGCGCGCGCGATATCGACGAGCTTGCCGGCATCTACGGCGAGATCGACCGTCTCGAACCTGTCGCGCAACCCGGCCCCGCGTTGCGCCCGCGCATCGAGCGTTATCCGTTGCCGCTCGGGGCGGCATGCGGGGTTCTGCTGCTCGCGCTGTTGCCGCCGTGGCGCCCACGTCGTGAGGCTGCCGCGTGAGTCTGTCCCTGGATGCACTGCAGTTCGCGCGTCCCGGCTGGTTGTGGGCGCTTCTGCTGCTGCCGGCGCTGGGCTGGATCTGGTGGCGCCGTCGGCGCAGTGTCGACGCCTGGCGCGAGGCAGTGGATCCCCACCTGCTCGCGCACCTGCTCGAGGCGCGCCCTGACCGTCGCGGTCTGCTGGGACTTGCCGCGTGGCTGCTCGCCGGTCTGTTGGCAGTGCTGGCGCTGGCCGGGCCGGGTTGGCGCGAGGTCGCAGTGCCGCTCGACACGCAGGGCATGGCGCCGCTGGTCGTCGCGATCGATCTCTCGTCAGCGAGCACCGCCAGTGATCTGCCGCCGTCGCGGTTGCTGCAGGCGCGGGCGAAGCTGTCGCAGCTGCTGGCCGAGCGCGGCGCCGGCCAGATCGCCCTGGTGGCGTATGCCGACGATGCATTTACCGTGGCACCGCTGACCGACGATGCGCGCAACGTGGCGCTGTATCTCGATGCGCTGTCGCCGGAAATCATGCCGGTCGATGGCCATCGCGCCGACCGCGCGATCACGCAGGCGACGCGTCTGTTGCGACAGGGGCAGGCCTTGCGTGGCGACATCCTCCTGGTGACCGGCGACGCGGATACGGCAGCGGTGGCGGAAGCGGGCATTGCCGCGCGCATGGGGTATCGCGTGTCCGTCCTCGGGCTCGGGACCACGGCCGGCGCCGCGTACCGCAATGCCGATGGCGGGCTTGCGCACGCGCGTCTGGACCCGGTCTCCCTGCGTGCACTCGCGGTCGCAGGCGAGGGGCGGTATCACGCGCTGTCGATCGACGATGACGACTTGCGCGCGCTGGGCGTGCTGACGCCGGACGCGATATCGGCGGCAGGCGCCGCACCTGCAGACGCCAGTGTGCGTCGCGTCCTCGACCAGGGCTACTGGCTGGTGCTGCCACTGCTCGCCCTGGTGCTCCTGGCGTTCCGGCGCGGGTCGGGCCTGGCCTGCGTGGCGATGGTCGCCGTGTTCCCACTGCTGTCGCCGCTGTCCGCACAGGCCCAGGCGCCGGCCGCCACTCCCTGGCAGCGCGCCGACCAGGTCGCCCATGCGCAGATGCGCGATGGCGCGGCCGCCTATCGCGACGAGCGCTACGAAGAAGCCCTGCAGGCCTGGGCCGGCTTGCCGGGCATCGATGCAGCCTACAACCGCGGCAATGCGCTGGCGCGGCTCGGCCGCTTCGACGAGGCAATTGCCGCCTATGACGAGGCGCTCTCGCAGCAGCCGGGCATGGCCGATGCGCTGGCCAACCGTGCAGCCGTCGAGGCCGCGCGCAAGCGCAAGCCGCCACCGGGTCCAGGGGAGGATCCCCGCGCGCCGCAGAAGCCACGCGATGGCGACAGCCAGCCGAAACCGGGCGATGCAGGGGATTCCTCGGACAGTCAGGCCGGTGACGCGCAGGGGCAGGGCGATACACGTCCGTCGCCCGAGGATGCGCAGCCACAGGAATCGGTGGCGCCGCCTCCGGCCGACGCGCAGGCGCAGCGCGATGCGGATGCCCAGCAGCGCGAACGCATGCAGCGCGCGCTTGAAGGGCAACCGGAGGCAGGTGATCAAGCGCCTGCGAGCGGCGCGCCGTATGGCGATGCCGGCGACGAACGCGAACAGGCGAATGCGGCCTGGTTGCGCCGCGTCCCCGACGATCCGGGTGGCTTGTTGCGGGCGAAATTCCGGCTCGAACACGAGCGTCGCGCGACGGGAGGCGACCGATGAAGACTGTGCGTTCGACAGGCGCGCGATCCGCGGCATGGATCGTCGCGGTACTGGTGCTGTCATGTGTCATCGGCGCCGCGCACGCGCAGACCCGCGCCTGGCTTGATCGCGACCGCATCGCCTTCGGCGAAACCACCACGCTCAATGTTGAAACGGAGGGCGCTGGAGAGACACCGGACTGGGCGCCGCTTGCGCGCGATTTCGAGGTCAGTGGTCATACCAGCCGGCGCGAAGTGGCGCTCAGCGGCGGCCGGCGCGTCTCGCGTTCGTTGTTCGGCGTCGCGCTGCGCCCACGTCGCGAAGGCGTGCTGACGGTGCCGGCCCTGCAGGTCGGCGGTGCACGCACCGCACCGCTGTCGCTCAGCGTGGCACCCGCCGCGGTCACCGCAGCGCGTGATGGCGCGCCGGCGTTCATCGAGGCCGATATCGACGTGCAGTCGCCTTACGTGCAGCAGTCGGTGGGCTACGTGCTGAGGCTCTACTACGCGACGCCGCTGGTTTCGGGCAGTCTCGACCAGCCGTCGCCCGAGGGCGCGTCGATGCAACGCATCGGCAGCGATGTGCAGTACAGCCGCGATATCGATGGACGCCGCTACACCGTGGTCGAGCGTCGTTTCCAGATCGTGCCCGAGCGCAGCGGCACACTGTCGATTCCGGGCGCACGCTTCGAGGGGCGTGGCGCCGGCGGCGGCATGTTCGACGACGTCTTCAATCGCGGGCCGCGGGAACTGTCGGCGAACGGCCCCCCCAGCGTCCTCGATGTACGCGCGATGCCGGCGAATGCGCCGCAGCCGTGGCTGCCGCTGTACGGCGTGCAGGCGCGCTGGCTGGAAGCGCCGGCCGAAGGCCGTACCGGCGAGGCGAGCACGTTCGTGCTGGAGGCGGTATTCGACGGCGCGGTCGGCACCCAGTTGCCGGAGATCGCCCTGCCGCCTTTGCAGGGCGCCCAGGTCTTTGCCGAGCCGCCGCAGTACGACGAGAGTTTCGAAGACGGACGGCCGCGGGTGCGGCTGACGCGACGCTACTCGGTGGTGCCACGTGCCGAAGGCACGTTGCAGGTGCCGGGGCCGCGCATCGCGTGGTGGGACGTGCGCGCGGGCGCGGCGCGCGAGGTCGGTCCGCCTGCCGTCCGGCTGGCGGTTGCGGCCGGTGACGTGCAGGCCGGGACGATCGGAGTGGACACAGCGCCCGCGCCCGGTCCACGCGAGACGCCGTCCAGTTCCGGAGGCTCACCGCTATGGCCTGCGCTGGCTGCGCTGCTGGCCGCACTGTGGCTGGCGACCGCATGGCTGGCGTGGCGGTTGTATCGCCAGCAAGCGTTCGCCCCGCCGGTGCATGCACGCGGGCTGTCGCCACTGCCGCGTGATGCAGCTGCGGGACCGCAGCACACGTATACCGAGGCGCAGGCGCAACGTCGGCTGATGCATGTCCTGCAGACGGGTGAACCCGCCGAGGTCGAAGCCGCGCTGCGCGCGTTGAAAGATCCGCCTGCCGCGGATCTGGATGCAGTGGTCGCCCTACTCGACGCAGCGCCGCAACGCGAGGCCGTCAGTTTGTGGCAGCGCGCGCGCTGGACCGACGGCGACCTGCCGGGCGCCCGTCAGGCGCTGCGTGCGGCATTCCGAGGCGGCGCGGCCTGGCGCCCCGACCCGGCGCAAGCGACGCGAGGCCCGACGCTGCCGCCGCTCTACCCGCGCCGCTAGGTCGGGCCCCGCACGCTGTCATCGGTCAATCCGACATTGCCCCCGGGGTTTTCCGCACGCAACCCGTGTCGAGCCGCTGGAAACGATTTGAAGCGATTCGGACATGCAGATACGAGAACGCCCGGCAATGCCGGGCGTTCTCCAAAACCGGAGCGCGGCGTTTACTGCAGCAGCGAGCGCAGCATCCAGGCGTTCTTCTCGTGGGTCTGCAGACGCTGGATCAGCATGTCCTCGGTCGGATCGTCGTCGGCGTCATCGGCCACATCCAGCGCCTTGCGCGCGCTGCGGCAGACGGCCTCGTTGCCGACGACGAGCTGGCGCACCATCTCGCGCCAGTCCGGCGCCTTCTCCAGGCCCGGCTCTTCCTTGATCGACGACAGCTGGATGAACTCACCGTACGAGCCCGGCGCGTTGTATCCCAGCGCGCGGATGCGCTCGGCGATCTCGTCCAGCGCATTCCACTGTTCGGTGTACTGGCCTTCGAACATCACGTGCAGGGCGTTGAACATCGGCCCGGTGACGTTCCAGTGGAAGTTGTGGGTCTTGAGATACAGCGTGTAGGCATCGGCCAGAAACACCGACAGATGCTGGGCGACCGCCTTGCGATCGGCGTCGCTGATCCCGATATCGATGGCCGGCGCCTTCGACTGTGCGTCGGGCGACGCGACTGCCGGGGCAACCGGTGCCGCAGAAGACTTCTTGGATTTGCTCGGCTTGGCCTTGGCCATGGCAGGACTCCGGTGAGTGGTGAGGGGATTGCGCTCACAATAGAGGCGCATCCGTTGTGGATATGTGACTTGAGGGCGGGTTCCGGGCGTGACGCAGCATTCCAGCGACAAGGCGGTGAACGGTGCGTTGAAACACGCGCAGGCCGCGATCGAAGCGGCGACGACGCGCGACCGCGGCCGGCTGCTCGCGCTGCTGGGCCGGTGGCGCCGCGCGCCCGGCGACCCCGCCGTGCGCGAGGCGTTCGAGACGCGATTGCAGGCCTCGATCCGGCAGCGCGAGACGCGCGCCGCGCAGTTGCCGCGCGCCGAGGTCGATCCTGTGTTGCCTATCGCGGGCAAGGCCGAGGAGATCGCTCGGCTGATCCGTGAGCATCAGGTCGTGGTGGTGGCCGGTGAGACCGGTTCTGGCAAGACCACGCAGTTGCCGAAACTGTGTCTGGCCGCCGGTCGTGGCGCCGCCGGCTTGATCGGCTGCACCCAGCCACGGCGCATCGCGGCGCGCACGGTCGCAAAGCGCGTGGCCGATGAACTGCAGGTGCCGATCGGCGGCGCAGTCGGCTATCAGGTCCGCTTCAACGACAACGTCAGCGACGCGACCGCGATCAAGTTCATGACCGACGGCATCCTGCTGGCGGAGATCGGCTCCGATCGCTGGCTGTCGGCCTACGACACGATCATCATCGACGAGGCGCACGAGCGCAGCCTCAACATCGATTTTCTGCTGGGCTATCTGAAACAGTTGTTGGGGCGACGCCCGGATCTCAAACTGATCGTCACTTCGGCGACGATCGACACCGCGCGCTTTTCCGAACATTTCGACGGCGCACCGGTGGTCGATGTCGAAGGCCGCGGTTTTCCGGTCGAGGTGCGCTACCGGCCGCTGGAAGGCGAAGGCGACGACGCGGGCGAGCGCAGCGTGCTCGACGGCATCGTGTCGGTCTGCGACGAGATCATGCAGATCCGCGGTACCGGCGACACGTTGATCTTCCTGCCCGGCGAGCGCGAGATCCGCGATGCGCACCAGGCGCTGGAGCGCCGCAAATACCGCCACACAGAGGTGCTGCCGTTGTATGCGCGGCTGTCGGCCAAGGACCAGGATCGGGTGTTCAATCCGGGGCCGCAGCGACGCATCGTGCTGGCGACGAACGTCGCCGAAACCTCGCTCACCGTGCCGCGCATCCATTACGTGGTCGATCCCGGACTCGCGCGCGTCAAGCGCTACAGCCCGCGACAGAAACTCGACCGCCTGCACATCGAGCCCGTCAGTCAGGCCAGCGCAGACCAGCGCAAGGGCCGCTGCGGCCGGATTGCGCCGGGGACATGCTTCCGGGTGTTTTCCGAAGCCGATTTCGCATCGCGCGCGCAGTTCACCGATCCCGAGATCCGGCGCGCGTCGCTGTCAGGCGTGATCCTGCGGATGCTGTCGCTCGGCTTGGGTGACATTGAATCGTTTCCGTTTGTCGAGCCGCCGGATCCGCGCGCGGTTGCCGATGGTTGGCAGCAGCTGGCCGAGCTCGGCGCGATCGACGGCGCGCGCACGCTCACCGCGACCGGCCGCACGATGGCGAAGCTGCCGGTCGACGCCAAGCTCGCGCGCATGCTCGTCGCCGCGCGCGCGCATGGCTGCCTCGACGAGATGCTCGCGATCACCTCGTTCCTCGGCATCCAGGATCCGCGCGAGCGGCCGTCCGATCAGCGCGGCGCAGCCGACGCCGCGCATGCGCAGTTCGCCGATGCGAAATCCGAGTTCGTCGGCATCGTAAAACTGTGGGACGGCTACCGGCAGGCGCATGCCGATCTCACCCAATCGCAGCTACGCAAGTGGTGCGATCGCAACTTCCTCGGGTTCCTGCGCATGCGCGAGTGGCGCGAACTGCATCGCCAGCTGCGCTTGCAGTGCGAAGAACTCGGGTGGTCGATCGACGCGCGCGTCAGCGCAGTCGCGGACGCGGACCCGCGCGTCGCTGCGAAGGCGGAGGCGGCTGCATACATCGCGCTGCATCGTGCGCTGATCGCCGGTCTGCCGACCCAGGTCGGCCATCGCGCCGATCCCGGTGGTGGTGGCCGTGTGTCCGGCCAGTACGAAGGGCCACGCGGACGGCGCTTCCAGCTGTTTCCCGGTTCGCCGCTGTCGAAGAAGCCGCCACCGTGGGTGCTGTCGGCGACGTTACTGGATACCGAGAAGGTCTGGTCGCTGACCAATGCGGCGATCGAGCCGGACTGGGTGATCGGCGAGCTGGATCACCTGCTGGCGCGGCGCCATCACGATCCACGCTGGTCGCGTTCGCAGGGGCGGGTGGTCGGCAGCGAGCAGATCAGCCTGTTCGGCCTGGTGCTGGCACCGAAGAAGCCCGTCGACTATGGGCGGCTGTATCCGGACGAGGCGCGTGCGCTGTTCCTGCGCGATGGTCTGGTGACCGGCGAGATCAATACGCGCGCCAGCTTCGTCGAGCGCAACCTGCGCACGCTCGAATACGCACGCGAGGAAGAAGCCAAGCAGCGCCGCGTGGGCATCGTCGTCGACGAAGACTGGATGACGCAGTGGTATGCGCAGCGGCTGCCCGCCGATGTGCTGTCGGCGCAGGCGCTGGACGCGTGGTGGCGAAAGGCGCCCGAGGCCGCGAAGCAGGCGCTGACGTGGGGCCACGACGACCTGCTGGTCGCCGACGGGGTGGACGCCAATCTGTTTCCGGCGTTCATCGCGCTCGGCGAGGCGCGACTCGCCGTGTCGTACCGGTTCGAACCGGGCGCGGTCGACGACGGCATGACGGTGTCGGTGCCGCTGCATCTGCTCAACGCCATCGATCCGGTGCGGCTGTCTTGGCTGGCGCCGGGTTTCGTCGAGGACAAGGCGGCCGCGATGATCCGCAGCCTGCCGAAGGCGTTGCGCCGCAATTTCGTCCCGGCGCCGGATTTCGCGCGTGCATTCGCGCAGGCCTGGCGCGACGGCGATGCCGATGCGTTCGCCGGCACGCTGGCACGGTTCCTGAAGAAGCTCGCCGGCGTGGACATTTCGGCATCGGATTTCGACGAGGCGGCGTTGGAGCCGCATCTGCGCGCGAACCTGCGTCTGGTCGATACCGGGCGGGATCGCAAGACCAGCACTGTGCTCGCGGAATCGCGCGACCTCGACGACCTGCGCCGCCGCTTCGGCGAACGCGCGGCGCGTGCGTTCGCCTCGCATGCCGCAGATGGCCTGCAGCAGGGCGGGCTGACCGCGTTTCCGGACACGCCGGTACCGATGTCGATCCCGGGCGCCGGCGGCCTGCCCGCTTATCCCGCGCTTCAGGACGACGGCGACAGCGCGTCGCTGGCGGTTCACGCAGATGCCGCGCACGCGCGTCGCCTGCACCCGCAGGGGGTGCGGCGTCTGCTGACGCTCGCGCTGGCGGACCGCGTGCGCCACGCGCGCAAACAGTTGCCGGTCGCACCGAAGACCGCGCTGCTCTATGCCGCGATCGAATCCGCCGCGCCGCGTGGCGGCAAGCCCGGCGATCGCCTGCGCGAGGATCTCGTCGACGGCGCGCTCGCCGCGCTGCTCGTCGATGGGCTCGAGACGATCCGCGATGCCGATGCGTTCGCCGCCCATCGCGACGCGGTCGGCAAAGCCTTGTTCGGCGAAGCGATGGCGCGCCTGCAGCAGGCCGAGGCGATCCTCGATCGCGTCGCCGAGGTGCGCGCCAGGCTTGAATCGAAACTGATGGGCTGGGCGCGCGCGAACCTCGACGATATGCAGGCCCAGTTGCACGCCCTGGTGCCTCCCGGGTTCCTGCGTACGGTGCCGGCGACGGCACTGTCGGAATACCCGCGCTGGCTGCACGCGTTGTCGCTGCGCGCCGAACGCGCGCAGCGCGATCCGCAGCGCGACCAGCAGCGCATGCTCGACGTCAAACCCTTCGTCGATGCCCTTGCCGAAGCGGCCGCGCGCGGCCGCAGCGACGCGCCCGACTGGCAGGCACTGCGCTGGGATATCGAAGAACTCCGCGTCTCGCTATTCGCCCAGGAACTGGGCGCGAAAGGCGGCGTGTCGCCGAAGAAGCTGGCGACGCGGGTGGCGGCGCTTACCTGATGCGTTCCACGCGGACGCGCAGGTTGTAGCCGGCGACGCGCATCCACCAGCCGCCAAGCCGGGCAGGCTGGATCTCGACCGCCAGCGCATCGCTCCGCGCGCCCTTGAGTGCCGTTCGCTGACCTGCTTCCAGACCTGACCGTTGGCGAGGGTGTATTCGCGACCACGGCGGAAGCCCTCGAATCGTCCGACGAGTGTGCTGCTCACCGGTTCGGGCGCCGCGTCCGGCGCGGCGCGGAGTCCCGCCGCTTCCCGGCGCCCCGCTGCGCGCGCCTCGGCGAGCTGTGCCTCGGCAGGTGCCTGCGCACTCGCAGTCTGCGCGGCGATCCACTGATCGAGTGCGCGCAGCTCGAGCGGATCAAGCTTGTGCAGGCCGGATGTTCGGAACTGCGCACTTCCCTGCGCGTTTCCAGCGGGGATGTCTGCGCCAAGGCGGCCGTCCCCGCGCCTGCAAGCGAGAAAGCGAGAATCAAAACGGAGAATGCGCGCGTCGGATCATTTCCCCTGGAGACATGGGCGGATTTCTCAGCGAACGCGTTCGACCTTGGCCTGGGTGTTGTAGCCATCGATCTGCAGCCACCAGACACCCATGAAGCCGGGGCGAATCCGTACGCCGATGTCCTGACCGCGCGCGCCGGCGATCGAAGCGCCGTCGGTCTGCCGCCAGACCTGGCCGTTCGCCAGCGTGTATTCGCGGCCGCGGGCGAATCCGGCAAACGTACCGGGAAGCGTACTGACGATCGGCTCGCGGGAGTCCACAGGCCGCAAGCCGGCACGGGGCTCGCCTTGCGCTTCGAGACGGCCTTCTTCTCGCGCCTGCGCGATGCGCGTCTCGACGTCGGGCGCAGCCGCTGCGGCACCTGGCGATGCGCCGCGGGCCAGCAGCGCGTTGAGGCGTGCAAGTTCGGCCTCGCTGAGTTTGCCGAGCCCTGCTTCGCGGAATTCGGAGGCCGTCAGGCGATCTTCGATGCGCGTCTGCTGCGCGTATGCGGGAATGGACGCGGCAAGCGCCGCTGCGATCAAGACACTGTGGACTGCACGCATGCTCTGTTCCTGTGGCCGGGGCGCCGCTAGTGTAGACCGTCCTGCCCGCGCGACGAGCGGCCCGTGACCGTGCCTCCGGACAACCTGCGCGACCGCCTGCTGGCGCTGCCGACCCTGGCTGCGTCGGGTCTGCCCGTGCGTGCGTTGCTGGCATCGCTGCCCGAGGATGCCGAGATCGCATCGGACTATGCGGCGGTACTGCTCGACACGATCGGCGCGCTGGCCCTGCTCGGCGCAGATCCCGAAGTCGTCGCGAGCGCGCTTGCCGATGCGGTGCCGGCATGGCGTCCGCTGCTGACGGGGCGACTTCCTTCGATCGTGCCCCTGATCGAAGGCCTGGCGGCCGCGCACCAGGTGTGGTCGCTGCATGCGGAGCACGCGAGCGAAGGCAATCCGGAAGGCCTGCGCCGATTGCTGCTGGCCCTGATCCGAGATTTGCGTCTGGTGCTGGTGCTGTTGGCGCGACAGCTGGCGCTGATGCGCGTGGCGGCGCGCAGCGACGACGATGCCGCGCGTCGCGCGCTGGCATCGCTGACCCGGGATATCCACGCCCCGCTGGCGAACCGGCTCGGCATCTGGCAGCTGAAATGGGAACTGGAGGATCTCGCGTTCCGCTGCCTGGAACCGGACACCTATCGCCGCATCGCCGGTCTGCTCGACGACAAGCGCGCCGGACGCGAGCGCCACATCGAGGCGGTGCGCGTGCAACTCGGCGAGGCATTGGCCGCGCAGGGCGTGCGCGGCGAGGTCGCGGGACGGCCCAAGCACATCTACAGCATCTGGAAGAAGATGCAGCGCAAGCAGGTGCCGATCGGCGAGCTCTACGACCTGCGCGCGGTGCGCGTGCTGGTCGAGGACATTCCGGCCTGCTACGCAGCCCTCGGTGTGGTGCATGCGCTGTGGACGCCGATCCCCAGCGAATTCGACGACTACATCGCCCGGCCCAAACACAACGATTACCGCTCGCTGCATACCGCGGTCGTCGGTCCCGAAGGCAAGACGCTGGAAGTGCAGATCCGCACCCGCGAGATGCACGAGGCCTCCGAACTCGGTGTCGCCGCGCATTGGCGCTACAAAGAAAGCGGTGGTTCGCAGCGCTCGTCCTCGGCCGGCGATGCCGCGCTCGAGCGGCGGATCGAATGGATGCGCCGTCTGCTCGATGCGCATACCGAACCGGCGGGCGAGGGGGATCCTTCACTGGCCGGTGCGCTCGGCACCGAACTGGTCGAGGACCGCGTCTTCGTGCTGACGCCCAAGGGCGAGATCGTCGACCTCCCGAGGGGCGCGACGCCGCTCGATTTCGCCTATCAAGTGCATACGATGGTCGGGCATCGTTGCCGGGGCGCCAAGGTCGACGGGCGCATCGTGCCGCTGGACTACGTCCTGCACAGCGGCGAGCGCGTCGAGATCATGACCGCGAAGACGCCGTCGCCGCGGCGCGACTGGCTGGTCGCATCGAACGGGTTCCTGGCCAGTTCGCGTTCGCGCGAGAAGGTGCGTAACTGGTTCCACAAGCTCGATCGTGCGCGCAATCTGCAGGCCGGTCGCGAACTGCTGGACAAGGATCTGCGCCGGCTCGGTCTGCTGCACGCCGATCTTGCGCCGGTCTTGCCGCGCTTCAATGTCTCGACTGTCGATGATCTGCTGGTGCTGGTCGCGCTCGGCGATGTGGGGCCCAACCAGATCGGGCGCGCGCTGCTGGAGCTGGAGCGCGAACGCGAATCGCCGGCCGAGCCTGCTGCGCCGACATTGCCGCTCCGGCAGCCACGGCGAATACCCAAGACTGCCGACTCCGAATTCCACGTGGTCGGTGTCGACAACCTGCTGGTGCAGGTCGCGCGCTGCTGCCGGCCGGTGCCCGGTGAGCCAATCGCCGGGTATCTCACGCGGGCGCGCGGCGTGACCGTGCACCGTCGCGACTGCCCGTCATTTCTGCGTCTGTCGGCGAACGAACCACAGCGGGTGCTGCCGGTGGAGTGGGGGCGTGCGAGTGGTGGCCATGCATCGGACATCGTCGTCGAAGCGGTCGATCGCCGGCATCTGCTCAAGGATCTCAGCAACGCGATCGCCCAGGAGGACGTGCACGTGCTGTCGATCCAGAGCGAGTCGCTGGGCCTGTCGCGCGTGCGTCTGCAGTTGCGCGTGCGGGTGGCGGATTACGGTCAGCTGGCGCGTCTGCTCGGCAAACTCGACGGGATGCCGGGCGTGGAGGCTGCGCGCCGGTGACGCGTACGTTCATGGGCGGCTCGCATACTGCGCCGCGTGCAACGCGAATCCGACATGCCTGATCCCGCGACGCCGCGCGAACCGCTGGCGCGCGCGGCATCACGTCCGCGGTCTGCACACGCCCCTGCGGCGTGGCGGCACCGAGGCTGGTGGATCGCGATCGGCGCGCTCGTGGTCGCAGTGGCGCTGGTGGTGAGCGCGCGCCTGTTCCTGGTCGACCGTTTGTGGCCCGAAACCCGCGCGCAGGCCCTGCTCGACGATGCGGCCGCGGCCACCGCCGCCGGACGCCTGAGCACACCCGATGGCGACGGCGCGCGCCAGCTGTACGAGGCCGCGCTGGCGCTCGATCCCGACGACGTCCGTCCGCGCGCGGGCCTGGCCGATGTAGCGCGTGCTGCGGTCGTGCAGGCGGCCTCCGCGGTCGAGGCTGGTCGCCTCGACGATGCCCATGCCGCGTTGCGGCTGGCGCATGACCTCTCCGCGCCACGCGAGCAGGTCGATGCGGTCGCGACTGCACTGCGGCAGCGGGAAGCCGCAGGGGCCGGACTGGACCGGTTGCTCGCGCAAGCGCAGGCCGCGCAGGAGGCCGGCAATCTCGACGCCGATGATCACAGCGCGCTGCCGCTCTATCGTCGCGTGCTGGCGCTGCAGCCGGACAACGCTGACGCCCTGCGCGGGCGCGAGGATGCGTTGGCGTCGTTGCTGGACGACGCGCGGCGTCGCCTGCGCGAGGGCGGACTGCGCGAGGCGGCCGACCTGATCGCCCGCGCCCGCGAATACGACGCCGGTCACGTCGACCTGCCCGATACCGAGGCCCGACTGACCGAAGAACTCGACGCGCTTCGCAGCCGTGCTGCACGCAGTCTGGACGCAGGCCGGGTGGAGCGGGCGGTTGCCGAGTGGCGCATCCTGCTCGCATTCGATCCGCACGATGCACGCGCGCAGCGCGGCCTGCTCGACGCGGCCGCCGCCTACGCGGGTCGCGCGGAACGCTTCGCACGCGACTTCAATTTCGCCGATGCCGACGCGCAATTGCGCGAAGCGCGTGCGCTGGCGGCCGACAGCGAAGCGGTGCGTCTGGCCGGCGAACATGTCGAACGCTCGCGTGCGCGGCATGCCCGTCTGGGCCCGCAATTGCCGCCGGCCGAACGCCGCCGGCGCGTGGATGCCCTGCTGCAACAGGCTGCTGTGGCCGAAGCACGCGGCGACTTGCTGACGCCACCCGGCGACAGCGCCTACGACAAGATCCGCGCTGCGCGCCTGATCGCGCCCGACGATGCTGCGGTGGCGCGCGCGTCCTCGCGCCTGTTGCCCTCGGCCCGCCAGTGTTTCGACGCGGGGCTGCGTGCGAACAATCTGGCCCGCGCGCGTGCCTGCCTCGATGCGCGTGAAGTGCTCGGCGACGCAGGCAGCGCGGTGCGCGACGCGCGCCGGCGACTGGCCCAGCGCTGGCTGGCGATCGGCGACGAGCGTCTGGGTGCGGGCAACCTCGCCGGGGCGGAAGCCGCGCTGGCATCGGCGCGCGATGTCGATTCAGGCGTGCCGGGCCACACAGAATTCGGGCGCCGGCTGCGCGCGGCCTCCATCAACCGTTGATAGCGGATCGTGCGCCATCGAAGAACACGCGACGCACCGTGTCACGCGCCGCGTCCAGCGAGAAATGTGCCTGCACGTTCGCCAGCCCGTTGCCGGAGAGGCGCGACCAAAGCGCCTCGTCGCGATAGAGCGCGATGACCGCCTCCGCGAATGCGTCGGCATCTTCCGCCAGCAACACGTCCTCGCCATCGCGCAGATACATGCCTTCAGCCGCACAAGGCGTCGCGACGACCGGCTGCCCGTGGGCCATGCTCAGATTCACCTTGCCTTTGACGCCTGCGCCGAAGCGCAGCGGTGCGACTGCAATGCGGCAGCCGTCCATGTAGGGTCCGATGTCCGGCACATGGCCGTGGACGTGTACGCCGGGCGCGGTCGAGAACGCAGCGATTGCGTCCGGCACGTACCCGCCGATGCAATGGAAGCGCACGTCCGGTAACGCGGCACGGATCCGAGGAAACACGTCGCCGAGGAACCAGCGCATTCCATCGACGTTCGGCGGATGGCGGAAGCCGCCGACGAAGACGAGATCGCGCCGTTGCGCAAACGCGGTTCCGGCGCCAGCGACCTCGTGCAGGTTCGACAACACGGTGACGCGCGCCTCGGGCGCGTCGCGGCTCAACATTTCGGCCTCGGCCGCACTGACCACGAGGGTTTCGTCAGCGCGAGCGACGACATCGAGCTCCAGTGAACGCGTACGCGCCGCAGCGCGGAGCAGTGAAGCGTCGTTGGCGATTTCGGCCCCGCGTTGCTCACGGACGTAATGCAGATCGATGCTGTCGAATACCACCCGTGCCTGCGGCGCATGCGCGCGCACCAAGGGCAGGAACTCGCGCGCGATGTAATGGCGGCACAGCAGTACGCGCTGGAAGCGGCCACCATGCGTGCGCATCCAGCGCGCGACGCCGCCCACGTGCGGGTCGTACCAGGCCTCGACACCGAGCGCCTGCAGCGCACGTGTCGCATCGCCGCCGTGCCGGCGGTCGGCGGGCAGGAACACAACATGCGCACCGGCGTCGCGCAGCATCCGCATCAGATTGACCAGCCGCAGCGAGGCCGAATCCCTATCGGGGCTGGGGGTGAGGTTGTCGACGATCAGCACCTGCGGCGTACCGGGGCGCGGTAGCTGTCCGGCGGCGACCGGATCGATCGGCCTCGATGCGAGTGCATCGCGCCAGCGCGCTTCGAACACTGGCAGGTTGCGCGCCTGCGCGGCCTTCATGCCTTGCGCCGGGTCGGTACCCGCGCTGACACCTTCAAGATGCACGACGCGCGCGGCTGGCTGCACCAGTACGCGCAGGCCAGCCTCACGCACGCGGAACGCTAGATCGGTGTCCTCGTAGTAAGCCGGCGCGTAACGCGTGTCGAATCCGCCGAGGTGTTCGAACAGGCCCCGCTCGAGCATCAATGCAGCGCCGGACACGTAGTCCACGTCCGCGCACCAGGCGAATGCGGGTTGCGTGGGGTCGGCGAAGCGGCCCCGGCTTTCGCCGCGTCCATCGCGCGCCAGCATTGCGCCGGCTTCCTGCAGGCGGCCGTCGGGGTACACCAGCTGCGCGCCGACGATGCCGACGTCGGCCTGGGCGTCGAACGTCGCGCGCAGTGCATCCAGCCAGCCGGGCTGCGGCACGGTGTCGTTGTTGAGAAACAGCAGGAAACGGCCGTGGGCCAGGGCAGCGCCGGCATTGCACGCACCGATGAAGCCCTGGTTCGCGGAAAGCGCATGCAGCTGCACGCCGTCGACCTGCGACAGCAGGGCCAGCGTGTCGTCCGGACTCGCGTCGTCGACGACGATCACCTCGAACGATGCGCGCGGTGGATGCGTGGCGATCGCACGCAGGCAGGCGATCGTCTCGTCGGCATGGCCATGCACCGGAATGACGATGCTCACTTCGGGCGCCTCGGAGGCGGGCAGGGCGAACGGTGCGAACGGCGATGTGTCGGCGATGCGCAAGGTCTCCGCGGATGCGGGGGCGAACAGGCCGAGCTGTGCGCTGACGCGCTGCCAGGTCGCCGCGGCCCCGCGGGTACGCAGACTGGCGAAACCTCGGCGGCACAGGCCGAGCGCGCGCTCCAGCTGGAACCGCGCGCCCGCCAGGAAAAACGACATGCGTTCGTAACTCCAGCTGACTGTTCGGGAGGCGGTCGAGATGCGCGCCGGAGCGCTGGGATAGACTGCCCGGCGCTATTGTGGCATCCACATCGTCCCGCCGCCGCGGGTGCAGGAAATCCATGGCCCGGATCGATTACGAAGACGACGACACCGACGATCTGAACGACGACGAGGCGCCGCCCCCATGGCGTCGGCGCGCGGTGACGGCGGTGCTGGCGCTGGTCGCCCTGGGCCTCGGTTTCCTGATTCCCTATACGCTGTACTTGAACCATCAGGTCGGCGAGAAGTTCGATGCCTTGACTTGGCAGGTGCCCACGCGCGTCTATGCGCGTCCGCTGCAGGTGGCGCCCGGCATGGCGATGAACGCTGCGACGCTCAAGACCGAGCTCGACGCCGCGGGCTATCGCGAAGGGGATGGCGTCAAGCCGGGCACCTACGCGAGCGAAGGTGCGCGCTGGACGATCGCCAGCCGCGGCTATCGCGATGTCGACGGCGCGGTTGCGCCCGGCCGGGTGCAACTCACGCTGTCGGGTGGCCGTGTGTCGCGGTTGCGCGACGGCGATGGCGAACGCGCGCTCAAGGTCGCGCGCATGGATCCGGCGCGTATCGCCACGCTCTACGGCCAGCGCCAGGAAGAACGCCGGCTGGTCCGCATCGACGAAGTGCCGCAGTTGCTGACCGACGCGTTGCAGGCGGTCGAGGACAAGGATTTCGCCCACCACCACGGTATCGACCTGAGCGGCATGCTGCGCGCGGCACTGGTCAACCTGCGCGCCGGCGAGGCCCGGCAAGGCGCGAGCACGCTCACGCAGCAGCTCGCACGCAGCGGCCTGCTCGGCATCGGACGCGAGCAGACCTATACGCGCAAGTTCAACGAAATCCTCTACGCGATGCTGATCGAGGCGCGCTACGGCAAGGGCCCGATTCTGGAGGCCTATCTCAACCAGGTGTATCTGGGTCAGCGTGGCGCGCAGGCGATCCATGGCGTTGCCGCCGGCGCGGAGTTCTGGTTCGGGCGACGCCTTGACGATCTGGAAACCGAGCAGGTGGCGCTGCTGGTCGGCATCATCCGCGGGCCTTCCTATTACGACCCGCGCCGTCATCCCGAGCGGGCACGAACGCGTCGTGATTTCGTGCTCGGCAAGATGCTCGAGTCGGGCCTGATCGACCAGGCTGCGCACGACCGCGCGGCCGAGCGTCCGCTCGGCGTCACCGAAACGCCGGGCAGCATTGCCGCAAACCGGTTTCCCGCCTACGTCGATCTTGTGCGCCGGCAGCTGGCGCGCGACTATCCGACCGGCGAACTCCAGGGCGCCGGCCTGTCGGTGATGACCGCGATGGCGCCGTCGGCGCAGGCCTATGCCGAAGGCGCGACGGTCCGCACGCTCAAGGACCTGAGCACCGGCAAGCGGCCGCCACTGCAGGCCGGACTTGTGGTCACCGATGTGCATTCGGGTGAAGTCGTGGCGGCGGTCGGCAGCCGCGATCCGGTCGAGCATGGCTTCAACCGTGCGATCGAGGCGCAGCGACCGGTCGGCTCGCTGCTCAAGCCCTTCGTCTATCTGCTCGCGTTCGGCAACCCGTCGCAGTATTCGCTGGCGAGCTGGGTCGACGATTCGCCGGTGACGATCACGCTGGAGAACGGGCAACGCTGGTCACCGGGCAATTCCGACGGTCGCAGCCACGGCACGGTGCGGATGATCGATGCGTTGGCGCGCTCCTACAACCAGGCCACAGTGCGCATCGGCGAAGCCGTCGGCGCGCGTGCGCTTGCCGATTTGGTGCACGTGCTCGCCGGCGTGCGCGCGACGCCCAATCCGTCGCTGACGCTCGGTTCGACGGACCAGAGTCCGTATGCGATGACGCAGCTCTACCAGTTTCTTGCCTCCGGTGGCGAGATCCAGCCGCTGCGCGCCGTGCGGGGCGTCCTCGACGAGCAGGGCCGCGTCGTCAACCGCTACGACAATGCGCCGCGGCCGGCGCAGGACGGCGACGCGATCGCCGCGCGCCTGGTGACGCTGGCGCTGCAGCACGCGGTAACCTCGGGCACGGGGCGTCAACTGGTCAGTGACGGCCTGGGCCGGCTCAACGCCGCGGGCAAGACCGGCACCAGCAATGACGGCCGCGACAGCTGGTTCGCCGGCTGGACCGGCGATCACCTGGCCGTCGTCTGGGTCGGTAACGACCAGAACGAGCAGACCGGCCTGTACGGCGCCACCGGCGCGATGCGCGTGTGGTCGGGCATCTTCTCGCGTCTGCCGAGCGCGCCGCTCGAAGTCGGCGACGCAGGCCTGGAATGGCAGTGGGTCGCGCAGTCCAACAGCACCGACGCCAACTGTCCCGATGCACGCCGTTTCGCTTTCGTGACCGGCTACGCGCCGCCCTACCAGTCGTGCCCGACCTACGATCCCAATCAGACCTTCGTCGACGAGAGCGGCAACCTTGTCGATGCCACCGGCGCGCCGGTGCAACAGGAGCGCCGCGGCTGGCGCGAGTTCTTCGGCTTCGGCCGTGATGAGGAGGCCGCGCCGCCGGCCCCAGCGCCCGCGCCGCCCACCCAGGAGTCGCCCTGATGTCCCAGTTCCGTCTCGCCTTCCGTCTATCTGCACTGTCCGCCGCGCTCGTGCTGGGCGCCTGCGCCAGCCCGTCGCCGACCACGCCCGAAACCGCGCCGGTCTCGACCATTCCGCCTGCGACCATGGTCCAGGCGATCCGCGCATCGGCCGGCGATGGCGACGGTGAACTCGCCGTGCAGCCGCTGCGCGATCCGATGATCGAGGACCTGCGCGTACGCGCGGTCGCGCTGGAGGCGCAGGGCGATCTCGTCGGCGCAGTCGCCGCGCTCGACGAAGCGATGACGATCGTCGACAGCGATCCCGCACTGCTGCAGGAGCGCGCGGAACTGGCGATCCTGCAGAGCGACCTGCCCATGGCCACGCAGCTGGCCGAACGCGCCTATGCGATCGGCGCGCAGGTCGGTCCGCTCTGCCGCCGCCACTGGATCACCCTGGAGCAGGTGCGCCTGTCGACCGGCGATGCCGACGGCGCGACCCAGGCCCGCAGTCAAGCTGACGGGTGCCGTGTCGCCGGGCCCAATCGCTACTGATCGCGCGACCGGCCGGGCCCGTGCTCGCGGCACCTGACGCCCGCCTCGCGCATCGCAGCCGCGACGCGCTTGTCGACGGTGGCCTGCTGGCGGAACGGATTCCCGCGTTCCGGCCGCGTGCCGCCCAGCAGTCGCTGGCGGCGGCGGTGGCCGATGCGATCGACCAGCGCGCCACGCTGCTGGCCGAAGCAGGCACCGGCACCGGCAAGACCTTCGCCTACCTGGTCCCGGCGCTGCTGTCGGGCCTGAAGACGATCGTCTCGACCGGCACGCGCGCACTGCAGGACCAGCTGTTCCACCGCGACCTGCCGCGCGTGCGCGATGCGCTGGGCAGTGGTCTGCGCAGCGCGCTGCTCAAGGGGCGCGCGAACTATCTGTGTCTGTACCGCCTCGAGCAGGCGCGCGGCGAACCGCGGCTGACATCGCGCGAACAGATCCACCAGTTCCAACGCATCGTCACCTGGGCCGGGCGCACGCGCATGGGCGACATGGCCGAACTCGACGGTCTGCCCGAGGATACGCCGCTGCTGCCGCTGGTCACCTCGACCGTCGACAACTGCCTCGGCAATGACTGTCCGTTCTGGAGCGAGTGCTTTCTCGTGCAGGCGCGCCAGCGTGCGCAGGCGGCCGACGTCGTCGTGGTCAACCACCATCTGCTGCTGGCGGATCTGGCGCTGAAGCAGGAAGGCTTCGGCGAGATCCTGCCGGGCGCGCAGGTGTTCATCGTCGACGAAGCGCACCAGCTGCCGGAACTCGCTGCGCAGTTTTTCGGTGAGGGCATGAGTGCGCGACCGCTGGTCGAACTCGCGCGTGATGCGATTGCCGAATGCAAGGAAGTGCCCGGTGCGCTGCCGGTCCTGCAGTTGCCTGCGCATGTGCTGGAAGAAGCCACGCGCGCGCTGCGTGCGGCGATGGACGGACT
Organism: Luteimonas sp. 3794; assembly: GCF_031456825.1. NCBI lineage: Bacteria > Pseudomonadati > Pseudomonadota > Gammaproteobacteria > Lysobacterales > Lysobacteraceae > Luteimonas > Luteimonas sp. 3794. The sequence continues at coordinate 104,562 of NZ_JAVDVJ010000003.1, forward strand.
GCCGCCGCGTGGCACCCGCTACCGCGCGCTGTACGAGCCGGCGGTCGAAGACGCGTTGCATGCGCTCGACGATGCATTGCTGCACTTACGCGATGCGCTCGGCCCGCTGCGCGAAGCGTCGCCCGGCTTCGACAGTTGCCATGCCCGCGCGCAGGCCTTCATCACCCGGTTGCGGCGCTGGAATGACGGCAGCGCAGCAGCGGAATCGATGTTCGACGACGAAGAGATGCCCGCCGAGGTGGCCGACGCGCCGCTGGCCGACGAAGGCGTGCTGTGGTACGAACTCACCCCGCGTGGCTTCCGCCTGCAACGCACGCCGCTCGACGTCTCGGCGCCCTTGCGCGCGCATCGCGAAGCTTCGCGCGCGGCGTGGATCTTCACCTCCGCAACGCTGGCAGTGGATGACTGCTTCGATCACATCGCCGAGCGCCTCGGCATCGAGGCGCCGCAGACGCTGCTGACGCCCAGCCCGTTCGATTGGCCCCACCAGGCGCTGTGCTACCTGCCGCCGAAACTGCCGCAGCCCTCGGCGCCTGCCTACACGCGGGCCGTGATCGATGCCGTGATGCCGGTGCTCGAAGCCTCCGGTGGCCGCGCGTTCCTGCTGTTCGCCTCGCATCGCGCACTGCGCGAAACCGCGGCGCTGCTGCGCGACGGCAGCCGCGATTGTCCATGGCCGCTGTTCGTACAGGGCGAGGCGCCGCGCCACGTGCTGCTGCAGCGCTTCCGCGAATCAGGCAACGGCGTGCTGCTGGGCGCGGCGAGTTTTCGCGAGGGCGTCGACGTCGTCGGCGGCGCGCTGAGCGTCGTGGTCATCGACAAGCTGCCCTTCGCCGCGCCGGATGATCCGGTGTTCGAGGCGCGGCTGGATGCGATCCGCCGCGCCGGCGGCAATCCGTTCCGCGACGAGCAGTTGCCGCAGGCGGTGATCGCGCTCAAGCAGGGCGTGGGCCGGCTGATCCGGACCGAGCACGATCGCGGTGTGCTGGTGCTGTGCGATCCGCGCCTGCTCGGCCGCAGCTACGGCAGCCTGTTTCTCGATTCGCTGCCACCAATGCCGCGGACGCGAGAGATTTCGACCGTGGCTGCGTTCTTCGCGAGCAGCCCGGACGCGCCGCCTGCGACAATGCCAGCGGATCCGCAGCCCGGATCCCAATTCCCGAATCCCGACGCCCTGCCGCCATGAAACTGCTCGCCTTCGAAACCGCCACAGAAGCCTGCTCCGTCGCCATCTGGGACGACGGCCGCGTGCTGGAGCGCTTCGAGATCGCGCCGCGCCGGCATGCCGAACTCGCGCTGCCATGGGCCGAGGCGCTGTTGCAAGAGGCCGGCATCGCGCGCAGCCAGCTCGACGCAGTGGCAGTGGGTCGCGGTCCCGGCGCGTTCACCGGCGTGCGCCTGGCGATCGCGCTGGTGCAGGGCATCGCGTTGGCGCTCGATCGACCGGTCGTGGCCCGTTCCACACTCGAAGTCCTGGCGATGCGCGCGCAGTCCGTGCCGGGCACGCAGGTGTTGGCCGCGATTGACGCGCGCATGGGCGAGGTCTACAGCCACGCGTTCGTCCACGAAGCCGATGGCCTGCGCGCGCTCGGCCCCGCGCGCGTGTCCGCGCCCGACGCGGTGGAACTGCCGAACGATGCGACGGCGTGGCTGGGCGTCGGCACCGGGTTTTCCGCGGTCGATGGCGGATTGCAGGCGCGACTCGGCGCGCGCTTCGCGCAGATCGACGCGAGCGCGTTGCCAAGTGCCGCCGATCTGGCGCGGATCGCGGCTGCGGCGTTCGCGCGTGGTGAGGCGATCGGGCCCGAGCGTGTCGAACCCGCCTACCTGCGCGACAACGTCGCGCTGACCCTCGTCGAACAGACCGCGCTGCGCGCGTCCCGTCGCGCCGCGCAACCCGGCACGCCGGGCGCGGCCTGATACCGGCCCTTCAAGGAGAAAGCGACATGACCGCTGCCACCCCGCCTCCATCGCCCTGGCGCGCCGGGCAGCGCGGCGCGCGCCTGCGTGGCTGGCTGCGTCGCGAAGGCCTGCCTCTGGTCTGCCTGCTCGGCCTGCTGCTCGTCGCGCGTTCGTCGCTGGCCAACCACTACCACGTGCCCAGCGGTTCGATGGAACCGACCTTGCTGCCGGGCGATCGCGTCGTCGTCGACATGCGCGCCTACGGCCTGCGCGTGCCGTTTACGCAGTGGGCGGTGTGGGATGGCGATGCCCCGGCGCGCGGTGATGTGGTGGTGTTCCGCTCGCCCGCGGACGGCATCCGCCTGATCAAGCGCGTGGTCGCCGTCGGCGGCGACCGCGTCGATCTCGTCGACGGTCGCCTCACGATCAATGGCACGCCGCTTGCCGATCGGCCCGATGCGCCCGAAGACTTCGGCGATGTGCGGGCCACACTGAATCTCGATGCCGGCGGTGGCCCCGACCTGACCGGCCTGCATGTGCCTGACGGGCAGGTGCTGGTGCTCGGCGATCACCGCGGTGCCAGCATCGACGGCCGGTATTTCGGCTTCGTACCGGCGGCCGCGATCTACGGCCAGGCGCGCGGGGTGTTCTGGCGCACGGGCGACGGCTTCGGCTGGCGGAAGCTCTAGGGTCTGTAGAGCGCGCTTGCGCGCACTGGGGCCGATCGGGCATGCCCCGTCGCGCGCAAGCGCGCTCCTACACGACGCGCGACACCGCGGGAATCGACGGCTCCTCACCGGTCGTCAATCAACTCCCCACCCGGCAGGAAATTCCAGGTCCGGGTGACATGCAGCACGTCGATCTCGTCGCCCGTCGCCGGCAGCGGCGGGTAGGGCTCGGCGAGCCGCGCGATGCGCAGCGCGGCATCGTCGAGCAGCGGCGTGCCACTGCTGCGCACGATGTCGGCACGCTCGACCGAGCCGTCGCGGCGGATCGCCACACTGATCACCAGTTCACCGGCCAACTGTCGGCGCCGCGCCTCGTCGGGATAGTTGAGGTTGCCGACGCGCTCCACGCGGTCCACCCATTGCCGCAGATAGGCGGCGTAGGCGTATTCCTGCGTGCTGGCCGACACGAACTTGCGCTTGGGCCGGCGCGCGTAACGCTCCGAGCGCATGTGGATCTCGGCCGCGAGCCGCGCCATTTCCAGATCGCGTTCGATCTTCTCCGGCCCGCGCGGCAGCGTCGAAGGCTCGGTCTGCGTGGTCGGGTCTTCGACCGGCAGCGTCGTTTCGCCGCGCGTGCTCGCGACCACGCGATCGATCGGCGGCGGCTGCGCATCGGGCGATTGCGCGCGCAGTTCCATCGGCGCGACGCCGGTGGTGTCCTGCGGCACCTGGCCGAGCTGCGCCTCGCGCGGCCGATGCGTACGTTCGTGCTCGCCGCCGCCCTGGTTGCTGGCCTGGGCGAGAAAGTCGGCCTGCGCCTGGGTCAGCGGACTCGTGGTCTCGGTCAGGATCACATCCAGCGTCGGCATCAGCGGCGCGGCGTCTTCGGTCGCGAAGCCGATCCCCAGCACCAGCAAGCCGTGGACCAGCAGCGACAGCACCAGCGTCGCGCCCAGGCGTGCGCCGTCGTCGATCTGCGGAGGCGGCGGGGCGGCCTGCATCGTCGGGCGCGCGGCGCGGGTCAGGGGGTGTGCGTTGCGACCGGGCCGCGCTCGATCGCGTCGAACAGCAGGCCGGCGATGTTGATGCCGTAGGCCGCATCGATCTCGCGGATGCAGGTCGGACTGGTGACATTGACCTCGGTCAGCCAGTCGCCGATGACGTCCAGACCGACGAACCGCATGCCGCGCGCAGCCAGCGTCGGGCCGACCTGCGCGGCGATCCAGCGGTCGCGCTCGCTCAATGGACGCGCCTCGCCGCGGCCGCCGGCGGCGAGGTTGCCGCGGAACTCGTCGCCCTGCGGAATCCGCGCCAGGCAGTAGTCGACCGGCACGCCGTCGATCAACAGGATGCGCTTGTCGCCATCAACGATCTCGCGCAGATAACGCTGCGCCATCGCGAGGCGGCGGCCCCCGTCGGTGAGTGTCTCGAGGATCACGTTGAGATTCGCGTCGCCGGCGACGGCGCGGAAGATCGAACGTCCGCCCATACCGTCGAGCGGCTTGAGCACGGCATCGCGGTGTTCGGCGACGAAGGCCTTCAGCGACGCCGCGTCGCGGCTGACCAGCGTCGGCGGACAGCACTGCGGAAATGCCAGCGCGCCCAGCTTCTCGTTCATGTCGCGCAGCCCCTGCGGATCGTTGACGATCATTGCGCCCTGCCGCTGCGCCACGCCGAGGATCTGCGTATCGCCGATGAACTCCGGGTCCACCGGCGGATCCTTGCGCATCAGCACCACGTCGCCAGCGCCGAAGCGCCGCAGCGCGGGTGTGCCGAGGGTGTACCAGTCGCCGGCGTCCTCGCGCACGGTCAGCGGCGCGGTCCGCGCGACCGCGTCGCCGCCGGTCATCGCCAGGCCGCCCGGGATCACATAATGCAGGCGATGGCCGCGGCGCTGCGCTTCGAGCAGCATCGCGAACGTCGAGTCCTTGGCGATCCTGATCGACCCGATCGGATCCATCACCACGACGACATCCAGGGACATGCGTACGACCTGCGGGCTAAGGACGGACGATCTTATCAGGGGCGGTTCCCGCCGCCGCGCCGCCACATTTCGAGGCACTGCGCACAAAGCGCGTGAAAATCTTGACAGGCCGGCGCTGCGCCGAGGTATAACTCCGTCCTGCACCGGCGCGCGAACTCCCGCGCCGCGCACCAGGGGAGATTGCATGACCAGTGACGACAAGCCGTCCGCCGGCAGCCTTGACGGGCTGCGGGTGATGGTGATCGACGACTCGAAGACCATCCGCCGTACCGCCGAGACGCTGCTGCGTCGCGAAGGGGCCGAGGTCGTCACTGCCGTCGATGGATTCGAGGCGCTCGCCAAGATCGCCGACCAGAAACCGCAGATCATCTTCGTCGACATCATGATGCCGCGGCTCGACGGCTATCAGACCTGCGCGCTGATCAAGAACAACCAGGTGTTCCGCAATACGCCGGTGATCATGTTGTCGTCCAAGGACGGCCTGTTCGACAAGGCGCGTGGCCGCATCGTCGGCTCGGAGCGCTACGTCACCAAACCATTCACGCGCGAGGAACTCCTCGACGCGATCCGTACGCACGTCAACGCCTGATCAGGGGAGAGCAGGGCATGGCACATATCCTGTTGATCGAGGATTCGCCGACCGATACCGCGGTGCTGACCCAGTGGCTGGAACGCCATGGGCATCAGGTGACCGCATCGGGCAATGCAGAGGACGGCATCGTCACGTGCAAGCGTGAGCGGCCCGACCTCGTGCTGATGGATGTGGTGTTGCCGGGCATGAGTGGCTTCCACGCCACGCGTGCGCTGGCCAAGGACGCCGACACTGCCGGCATCCCCGTCATCATCATCAGCACCAAGGGCATGGAGACGGACAAGATGTGGGGCCTGCGCCAGGGGGCGAAGGGCTATATCGTCAAGCCGCCGACCGAGGACGCGCTGATCAGTCAGGTCAACGCGGTTCTGGCGGGCTGATGTCCTCCCCGCAATCTCCCGACGCGCCCGTGGCGGGCGCGTTCGCCATCCTGGCCGAGTATGAGCGTCGCAGTCTGGCGCACAGCGTCGGCCTGCCCGACGAGCTCGATGCGCCCGGCCTGTGGCGCGGAGTCGGCTATCGGATCGGTCGGCGCATGCTCGCGTCCTCGTTCGACGAGGTCGTCGAGATCCTGCCGATGCCGCCGGTGACCGCGGTGCCCGGCGCGCAGCCCTGGGTGCTCGGGGTCGCCAACATCCGCGGCAGCCTGCTGCCGATCGTCGATCTCAAGCAGTTCCTCGAAGGCGAGCGCACCGTGCTGCAGGAGAGCCAGCGCGTGCTGATCGTGCGCCAGACCGGCGGCGACGTCGCACTGACGATCGACGAACTGTTCGGCCAGCGCAGCTTCCTCGAGGAAGACGAGGTGTCGGCCGAACGTATCGCAGAAGGCCGCTACGGCCATTTCGTCGACCGCGCGTACGCGCATGCCAATGCGACCTGGGGCGTCTTCAGTTTCGAACGTCTCGGTCGCACCCCGGAATTCAGACACGCCGCGGCCTGATGGCCGCCGTCGCACACCGCATCAGAAACGGACAGCCCGCATGAGCACAGCCGCCGACACCCTCACCGTCAAACGTCGCACCTTCGGCACCAACTTCTGGGTCGTGATGCTGATCGTCGCCGGCACCATCCTGGTGCTCAATACCGGCTACGGCACGTGGAAGGCCTCGCGCCTGGGCGGCGCCAGTACCGCGGCCTCGAACCTGCGTGTGGACAGCCAGCGTCTGGCCAACCAGGGCAGCGATGCGGTACGCGGCAACGCAGCGGCGTTCGCGACCTTCAATGCCACGCGCGCGCAGATCGACGGGGACATCCAGCAGCTCAATGCGGGCTTCGGCGACACGACCGGCGTGGCCGGGCCGGTGGCCAAGGTCACCGAGACCTGGACGCCGCTCGCCGCGAGCGCGCAGCGACTGGCCGACAGCGAGGCCGCGGTGACCGCGTTCGCCGGTCAGGCCCAGCGCTTCAGCCAGGGCGTGCCGCAGCTGCAGGCCCTGCTCGACGAACTGGTGCGTGCGATGTCGAGCAGCGGCTCGCCGTCCTCGCAGGTCTACATGGCGCTGCGCCAGGTGGTGATCGCTGGCGACATGGCGCGCCGCGTGACCGAGGTGCAGGCCGGCGGCGCCGGCGCGGCGATCGCGGGCCAGGGCCTGCGTCGCAATGCGGAAGACTTCCAGCAGGTCATGACCGGCCTGCGTGAGGGTGATCCCTCGCGTGAACTGCAGGCATTGACCAACGGCAACGCGCTGGCCGCGCTGACCCGCGCCGACGAAACCTGGACGCAGATGCGTGCCGAACTCGAAGCCATCCTCGGCAGCAGCGAACAGCTGTTCCAGGCCCAGGCGGCCGCCGGTGCGCTGGTGTCGGGGTCCGACCAGCTGCTGACCGACAGCGAGGCGTTGTTCAATGCCTTCACCGCATTCGGCTCGCTGACCGACCGCAGCATCCTGGGCAACATCTGGATCAGCATTGTGTCCGGCCTGGTCGCACTGATCGCCATCGCCGGTCTGCTCGTGTCGCTCAACCGCGCGCAGCGCGAGCGCTACGAGACCACGATGGAGCTCAACAACCGCAACCAGGAGGCGATCATGCGCCTGCTGGATGAAATGGGTTCGCTCGCCGAAGGCGATCTGACGGTCAAGGCAACCGTCACCGAGGACATGACCGGCGCGATCGCCGACTCGATCAACTTCGCGATCGAGCAGCTGCGCAGCCTCGTGCAGACGATCAACGACACCTCGGTGCAGGTCGCCTCCAGCGCGCAGGAAACCCAAGCCACCGCGATGCATCTGGCCGAGGCGGCCGAGCATCAGGAACAGGAAATCAATTCCGCATCGGACCGGATCAGCGAGATCGCGGTCAGCATCGATCAGGTCTCGAAGAACTCGGCCGAATCGGCCGACGTGGCGCAGCGCTCGGTGCAGATCGCGACCAAGGGCGCGGGCGTGGTGCGCGAGACGATCGCCGGCATGGACTCGATCCGCGACCAGATCCAGGAAACTTCCAAGCGCATCAAGCGCCTGGGCGAAAGCTCGCAGGAGATCGGCTCGATCGTCGAGCTGATCAACGACATCTCCGAGCAGACCAACATCCTCGCGCTCAACGCCGCGATCCAGGCGGCGTCCGCGGGTGAAGCCGGTCGCGGCTTCGCGGTCGTGGCCGACGAAGTGCAGCGCCTCGCGGAACGCGCCACCAATGCCACGCGCCGTATCGAAACGCTGGTGCAGACGATCCAGTCCGACACCAACGAGGCGGTGACCTCGATGGAGCAGACGACATCCGAGGTGGTCGCCGGTGCGCGCCTGGCCGAGGACGCCGGCACGGCGCTTGGCGAGATCGAAAGCGTCTCGACCAATCTCGCCGACCTCATCCAGGGCATCTCCTCGGCGGCGCATCAGCAGTCGTCGGCCGCGACCAACATCACCACGGCGATGCTCACCATCCAGTCGATCACCAAGCAGACCTCGCAGGGCGCGAACCAGACCGCGGCGTCGATCGGCAATCTCGCGCAGCTGGCCTCGGACCTGCGTCGTTCGGTCGCCGACTTCAAGCTGCCGGCCTGAGCCACGGAACGGATTTCATGACCGTCTGCTTCATTCGCGCGTACGCGTGCGGCGTCCTGCGCGGAGTGGCCGCATGAGCGGGCTGCGCGATGCCATCGACCACACCATGCTCGGCTGGATCAAGCCCGAGCTGGACGAAGTGCTGCGCCAGGCACGCATCGAACTGGAGAGCTTCGTCGAAGCGCCTGACGATCCGGGCCGGATGCGGCTGTGCGCCGGCTATCTGCACCAGGCGCAGGGCACGCTGCGGATGGTCGAGCTCTACGCACCCGCGATGGTCGTCGAGGAAATGGAGCGGCTGACCGATGCGCTGCGCGATGATGCGACCGCCGACCGTGACATCGCCTCGGCTGCATTGCTGCGCGGCATGCTGTTGCTGCCCGACTACCTCGAGCGCCTGCAAGGCGGGCATCGCGACATCCCGATCGTCCTGTTGCCGCTGCTCAACGAACTGCGCGCGGCGCGTGGCGAGACCGGGCTGAGCGAGAGCATCCTGTTCGCCCCCGATCTGGCGCGCGCATTGCCCGAGACCGCGCCGGTCGAGGATGCCGGCATTGCGCCGGACGCCGCCTTGCGACAGCTTCGCGTCGCCCTGCAGGCCTGGCCTGCGACCGGCAGCCCCGACGATACCGGCGCCCTGGTCGCCGGACTCTCGGCACTGTCCGCCCAGGCCGGCTCGGACACCCAGCGGCGCATGCTGTGGGTGGCCGTGCGCGTTGCCGAAGCGCTGGCCGATGGCGCGTTCGCGCCGGCCACCCATTCCGCGCTGCGCCAGGTGTTTGCCGGCGTTGAACGTGAAGTGCGCCAGTACGCACAGGCGCCGCGGCTCGATGCCACCCTGGCCGACGGCGCGCAGGAGCCCACGCGTCAGCTGCTCTATCACGTCGCCCACAACGACGCCGCGCATCCCGCGCTCGACGCGCTGCGCGAGGCTTTCGACCTGCAGGCACATCTGCCGAGCGAGGCCGAACTCGAACACGCACGCGGCAGTCTCGGTGGTCGCAACCGCGCGCTCCTCGACACGGTGGCAGCCGCGGTCAAGGAAGACCTGCTGCGGGTCAAGGATGCGCTCGACCTGCACCTGCGCACCGGCTCCAACGACATCGCCGGCCTGCAACCGCAGGTCGAGGTGCTGGCCGGCGTTGCCGACACGCTCGGCATGCTGGGGCTGGGCGCGGCGCGTACCGTCGTGCAGCAGCAGCGCGACACGATGCGCAGCATCGTCGGCGGCACCACGCCGGCCAGCGAAGACACCTTGCTCGACGTGGCCGGTGCGCTGCTCTATGTCGATGCGACACTCGACGACCAGGTCTCGCGCCTCGGCTCGGAGGTGACTGACGGCAGCGACGACACGCTCGCCGTCGAGGCGCAACAGTCGATGACGGTGCTGATGCGCGAGGCCATCGCCAATTTCTCCGATGCGCGTCAGGCGCTGGTCGCGTTCGTCGAGACCAGTTGGGATCACGCCGAGCTGCAGGAAGTGCCGCGCCTACTGGCCGAAGTGGGCGGTGCGCTGTCGATACTGGAGCTCCCGCAGGCCGCCAGCTATCTGGCCGGCGTACGTCTGTATGTGGAGCGCGAGTTGCTCGCGCGCCAACGCGTCCCCAATGGGCGCCAGCTCGACACCTTCGCCGATGCACTGGCGAGCCTGGAGTATTACCTCGAGGCGTTGCGCGAGCAGCGTCCCAATCGCGCCGACATCCTGGACATCGCGCGCAGCGCGCTGGAGGCGTTGGGCTACTGGCCGCTGCCTGCCGCGAGCGCGGTGGTCGACACCGCGAAACCGAATCCGTTCGATAGCGATGCCAGCGGGGCGGCAGGATTCGATCTCGCCCAGCTCGCGCGCGGCATCGATGTCTGGCAGCCGCCAGCCCCCGTGGCCGACCGTGCGTCCGCGGCGCCCGCAGCTGTCGCGGATGCAGCGCCCACGCCGCACACGCCACCAGTACGCGATGCCGTCGGCGGATTCGAGGACGTCGGCGACGAGATCGACGACGAGATCCGGGAAGTGTTCCTGGAGGAATTCGCCGGCGAGATCGAGAACCTCGACGCCCTGTTGCCGTCGTGGCGCGCGCAGCCGGACAACATCGAACTGGTGCGCCCGATCCGCCGCGTGTTCCATACGCTCAAGGGCAGCGGCCGCCTGGTGGGTGCCAAGGCGCTCGGTGAGTTCAGCTGGTCCATCGAGACGCTGCTCAACCGGGTGATCGATGGCCGCTCCGCGACGCCCGCGGTGGTCGAGATGGTCGACCAGGCGTTCTATGCGCTCCCCGGACTGCAGGCGGTGCTGCGCGGCGAAGCCACGCTGCGCACCGACCTGGAAGCGATGCAGGCCGACGCGGCGCGCATCGCGGCCGGCGACGATGCGATGCCGGCGCGTCGGCCGGCGCCGGCATCCGACCCGGTTGCGCCCGAGGGGAGTGGCATCGCGACGGCAGCGTCCATCGTGGAAGACCCGCGTGCCGTGGCCGCATCGGGTGAGGACGCGCTCGAGCCTGCCACCGAGGCGGCGCTTGCGACCGCGTCCGACGAACTTGAAACCGTGCCGGCGTCCGTGGATGCGCTGCTGCTGGAAATCCTCGACAACGAGGTCCAGGGGCATCTGCAGGCCGTGGGCGACTGGCTCGGTGCGATCGACGCGGGCGTACCCGCCGATGGCGAGCGGCTGGTGCGTGCGCTGCATACCATGCACGGCGCATTCGCCATGGCCGAGGTGCCGGCGATCGGCCTGCTGCTCGGACCCGCGGAAGAATATGCCCGCCGGCTCGTGGCGGCCGGCACGGTGCCCGAGCCCGACGTCGCGCCAGTGCTCGACGCGGTCTGCGTTGCCGCGCGCGAAGCGCTGCGACAGCTGCACGAACCCGAACCGCGCATCGCGGTGCTGACCGGACTTGCCGCCGAGGTGGGCGCCTTGCGCGACCGGCTGCCCGAAGCGCCGATCGAGCGGTTCGAGTTCGATTTGCCCGACGACATCGACGCGCTTGACGATCTGTCCGATTCGACCTCGATCGCACTCGGCGACGATGCGCAGGCGGACCGGGCGCAGCTGCACGACGATGATGGCGACGCGGCCGGGCTGGCTGCGCACGCGGATGACGGGCTCGCGGAACACGAAGATTTCGATGCCGATCGTCTCGACGCCGGACATCCCGAGACTGCAGGTCTTGAGCAGGCACGGCTGGAGGCCGAACAGCAGGCTGAAGTCGAACGCCTCGAGGCCGAGCGTGTCGAGAACGCCCGGCTCGAGCAGGCGCGCCTCGAGGCAGAACGTATCGAGAACGCCCGACTGGAGCAGGAACGTCTCGAGGCCGAGCGCCTGGTGCAGATGGAGGCCGAACACCAGGCCGAACGCGCCCGGCTCGAAGCGGAGCGGCTCGAGAACGTGCGTCTGGAGCAGGCGCGTGTCGACGCCGAGCGCCTAGCGCAGGCGCAGGCGCAGGCCGAACAGGCTGAAGCCGCCCGGATCGAAGACGCGCGTCTGGAAACCGCGCGCCTCGAGCAGGTGCGCCTGGACGCCGAACGTCGCGCGCTGGAAGACGCCGAACTCGCGGAACGCGCGCGTCAGGAAGCCGAGCGTCTCGAAGCCGAACGGCTGGAAGAGGAGCGGCTCGCCGCTGAGTTGGCTGCGCAGGATGGTGCCGAGCAGGCGGCCCGCGCGCGACTGGCGTTTGAAAGTGCGGAAGCCGAACGCCTGGCCGCAGAGCAGCTGGTCCACGATCTTCCGGCGAGCGGACATGCCGCCGTGTCGGATGCCTCGTCGGCAGAGCCGGAGCCGCCCACCCCCGCACTCGGGGACGCGGCGCGTCAGGCCGAGGCCGCACGCGTCGCGACCGAAGCGTTCGAGATCTTGCGGGGTCAGGCCCATATCGACGCCAGCGTGCTGGCCGCCGAACGCAACCGCTTCGAGCAGGATGAAGCGGCGCGTCGTCATCGGGATGCCGCAGCCGCGATCGGCGCGGACGATGTGGGTACACACGGGAGCGATGCGCCGACAATCGATTCCGGTCACGCTCCCGATGTCGATGTCGATGTCGAATCGAGCCAAGACATCGCCGCAGCGGATGCGATCGAGCCGATCGACGTGGCCGCAGACGCACCGGTTTCAACCGAGGCGACCGACTCGGTCGATGTGGAACCGCCCGTGGACGCGGCTGGCGCGCCAGCCGACGCCGGCGATGCAGCACTGCAACCAGACGCCGACGCTATCGACGACACGTTGACGCTGCCGGAACACGGCGAGGACGTCGCGGCGCACGATGCCGAGCGCGAGAGCCTCGACGCAACCGCTGCCTCGGCGGAACGGTTCGACACTGAAGTGGAGCCCGCGGACGGTACCGGCATCTCCGCCGAAGCACAGGCCGAGGCTGAAATCGAAGCTGAAGCTTTCGAGGATCCGTCCGGTTCCGGGCAGGCGCACGACCTGCCTGCCAGCGAGGATGATCCGGATGCGCCGCTGTCGCTTGAAGGTCTCGATCCTGAACTGATCGACATCTTCGTCGAGGAAGGTATCGACCTGCTCGACCACGCCGACGGTCTGCTGGCGCAGCTGCGGGATGCACCGGACAACCGCGACGCGGTCGCCGGTCTGCAGCGTGACCTGCATACGCTCAAGGGCGGCGCGCGCATGGCGGGCCTGATGGAAATTGGTGAGCTGGGCCATGCCATGGAGACGCTGCTCGAAGCGGTGGCCGAGCGCCAGCGCACGCTGCGCCGTGGCGATGTGGTGCTGCTCGAACGCGGCTTCGACCGTCTGCACACGATGGTGACCCGCGCCGGCGACCGGCGCGCGATCGGCCCGTCGCAGGCGCTGGTCGATGCGTTCAGTGGCAAGCGCACGGGCGACACACCTGCCGAATCGCCAGTGGCCGGACGTGACGGGCCTAAACTCGAACTGGCACCGCTGTCGGCGCCGCTCCCGCTCGACAGCGATGCGGCGGACGATGAGGACACCGCGCTGCGTGGTTCCCAGGAGCAGGTGCGCATCCGCGCCGACCTGCTCGACAAGCTGGTCACCTACGCGGGCGAGGTGGCGATCTACCGTGCGCGCCTGGAGCAGCAGCTCGGCGCGTTCCGCGGCGCGATGAACGAGCTCGCGCAGACCAATACACGTCTGCGCGACCAGCTGCGTCGTCTCGACATCGAGACCGAGGCGCAGATCGTCGCGCGCTACCAGCGCGAGGGTGAGGTCTCCGACACCACGTTCGATCCGCTGGAGCTCGACCGGTTCTCGACGCTGCAGCAGCTGTCGCGTGCGCTCAGCGAGACCGCGTCGGACTTCGGCAGCCTGCAGCAGATGCTCGACGACCAGACCCGTCAGTACGAGACCTTGCTGACCCAGCAGTCGCGGGTGAGCTCGGACTTGCAGGAAGGCCTGATGCGCACGCGCATGGTGCCGTTCGACGGTCTGGTGCCACGCCTGCGCCGCGTGGTCCGCCAGGCCGCCCAGGACACCGGCAAGCAGGTGCAGCTGCGTCTCGAAGGCACGCAGGGCGAGCTGGACCGCAACGTGCTTGAACGCATGGTCTCGCCGCTGGAGCACATGCTGCGCAATGCAGTCGCGCACGGTCTGGAGGCGCCCGAGGCGCGTCGCAGCGCCGGCAAGGCCGTCGAGGGCAGCATCCGCATCGCAGTCCGCCGCGAAGGCTCGGAAGTGGTGCTGGAAGTGAGCGACGACGGCGCCGGTCTCGACCGCGCCGCGATCCGCCGCCGTGCCGAGGAACGCGGCCTGCTGCAGCCGAACGCCGACATCGCAGACATCGATCTGGATGCGCTGATCCTGCAACCGGGCTTCTCGACCGCCACCGAAGTCAGCCGGCTTGCCGGCCGCGGCGTCGGCATGGACATCGTCGCCGGTGAAGTGCGCCAGCTCGGCGGCACGTTCGACATCCACTCGCGCCAGGGGGCCGGCACCACCTTCACCCTGCGCCTGCCGCAGACCCTGGCCGTCACCCAGGCTGCGTTCGTGCGGATCGGCGAGACCAGCTTCGCGGTGCCGATCGCTTCGGTGCGCGGTGTCGGACGCGTCGCACGCAATGAAGCCACGCCCGGTGCCATCTACCGTTACGGTGGCGAGGACTACGCGCTGCACGACCTGGGCCGGCTGGTGGGGCAACCGCCCGCACGCGCCGAGGGCCAGCTGCAGATGCCCTTGCTGCTGATCCGCGCCGGCGACCTGCGCGCGGCAGTGGCGGTCGATGAGATCGTCGGCAACAAGGAAATCGTGGTGAAGCCGGTCGGTCCGCAGATCACCTCGATCCCGGGCATCTTCGGCGCGACCATCATGGGCGATGGCCGCGTGGTCGTGATCCTCGACATCGCACCGCTGGTGCGCCGCTACCTCACGCAGCCCGCGCAGCCAGACGCGCCGGTGCAGGCGGCGGAACCGGCGATCGAGCGTCGCGCGGTACCGCTGGTGATGGTGGTCGACGATTCGGTGACGATGCGCAAGGTCACCGGACGGGTGCTGGAGCGTCACAACTTCGAGGTCGTGACCGCGAAGGACGGCCTCGATGCACTCGAGCGCATGGATGAGCGCGTGCCCGATCTGATGCTGCTCGACATCGAAATGCCACGCATGGACGGCTACGAACTGGCGACGCACATGAAGGCCGATCCGCGCCTGCGCGATGTGCACATCATGATGATCACCTCGCGTACCGGCGAGAAGCATCGCCAGCGCGCGTTCGAGATCGGCGTCGACCGCTATCTCGGCAAGCCCTATCAGGAACCCGAGTTGCTGCGCCACGTCTACGAGCTGCTGAAGCTGGAGCGCGACGATGACTGATGCGATCCGGACCGTCGTGCTGGCGCGTGCGGGCACAGCCTGCGACCGCGTCGTCGAAGCGCTGACCGAAGCGGGCGCGGAGCTGGTCGCGACCCTCGATCCGTCGCAGCACACGCCCGACGCGCTCGAGACACTGGCGCCCGCGGTGTTGCTGGTGGTGCTCGATCCTGCCGACGAGGACGCGCTCGAGCCCTTCGAGCCTGCCTTCGCTGCGCCCGGCCGCACCGTGATTTTCGAGGAAGCCGCGCTGGTGCTGCAACGCACCGGCTGGGACGCCGCCCGTTGGGTCCGACATCTGGCGGCCAAGCTGCGCGGCGTCGGCGACGTGCTGCCGCCTTCGACGGCCAGCGATGCGCCGGTGGATGACGCGCCGCTGACATTGGAGTTCGATGCGCACACCGACGCGGCTTTGTTTGTATCTTCGGATGCATCGGGAACGCTGGATATCGAGGCGCCCCCCGTCACTGAATCGACATCCGACGACGTGACGCATCTAGCGTTCGATCCGGTCGCGGCCGAATTCGATGCGCCGCCGAGCGTGCAGCAGCCTGACGTGGAATTCAGTTTCGATTTCGAGCTGGCCGATTACGACGAAACCAGCTACACCCCGCCAGCCGCGCCGCCGGGCGAGGTGCGTGATCTCAGCGAGAATCTGGCGGCGTGGTCGGATGCGCCTGCACAAGCGCCGACGACAGCGTCAGAAAGTGCTGCTGCGAGCGTTGTCGAAGCAGAGGCGGGTGTCGAGACGCGCGTCGATCAGACGCCCGAAGCGTCCCTGGAACCAACGCCCGAACCCCTGACATTGCTCGATGGCGACGCGTTGCCCTCGTTCCGTTCCGCGGCGCCTGTCGACGATGACGCGCGCCCAGCCGCCACGCCGGCCAAGACGCTGGCGCGCGATCTGTCCGAGCTCGAGTCGCGCATCTCCGGCTTGAGCCTCACCGATACCGACAGCTATGGCCACGGTCCGATCAAGGGCGTGGTGCTGATCGCCGGCGGTCTCGGCGGACCCGACGCGGTGCGACAGTTGCTTGGCGCCTTGCCGGAAGGTTTTCCGCGCCCGGTGCTGGTGCGCTTGCAGCTCGACGGTGGGCGTTACGACCGGCTCGTGCGGCAGATGGAACGCGCGGCCGCGATGCCGGTGCAGCTCGCCGAGGCGGGCATGACGATCTCGCCCGGTGAGATCTATTTCTTGCCGCCGGATCTGTTGCCGGTCGCAGTCAAGGGTGCACTGCACTTCGCAGAGACCGCCGACATCGCCGCGCTGGCCGATGCCGTGCCGGCCGATGACAGCGCGTTGCTGTTTCTCAGCGGCGCCGATCCTGCGCTGGTCGACGTGGCGATGGGGCCCGCATGGCAGGGCGCGCTGGTCGGCGGCCAGAGCGAGGAAGGCTGCTACGACTCGGCCGCGGCGCGTGCAGTGGCGCAGCGCGGCGGTCCCTCGGGGAGCCCGACCGACATCGCCGACTGGTTGATCACGCGCTGGATGCCCAGCGCGCGACGTTTCGATTCCGGAGAGTTGTCGCTGTGAGCGCACATCAAGAAATCCGCGGCGTGCTGATCCGCGCCGGTACCACGCAGCTGCTGCTGCCCAATGCGACGATTTCCGAAGTGCTTTCGTATTCGCCGCCCGAAGCGATGGCCAACGCGCCCGACTGGCTGCTGGGCCGCCTGCGCTGGCGTGGCTGGCGTCTGCCGCTGGTCGCGTTTCCGATGCTGTCGAAGCAGGGCGACGAACGCGCCGAGCTGGCCAGCAAGGTGGTCGTGCTCAAGACGCTCGGCGGTGATGCGCGTCTGCCGTTCTTCGCGCTGCTGGCCGAGGGATTCCCGCGACTGGTGACGATTTCCGAAGCACACCTGCTCGACGAGTCCGACGGCGAAGGCGATGCGCTGCCGTTCGCAGTGCGCGCCCGCGTACGCCTCAACGACGACATTGCGCTGATCCCCGACATCGACCTGATCGAACAGTCGGTGCGCGAGGCGCTGGCCGCCTGAACTGCCGCCGGCGCTCAGCCGGCGAGATCGCCGAACCGCGCCTGCAACGCTGCGATCGCCGCCATGCCTGCGGTCTCGGTGCGCAGAATCCGCGGGCCCAGCCGCAAGCCAGAGAAACCTGCCGCAATCAGGGCCGCGCGGTCGTTCGCCGACCAGCCACCTTCCGGACCGATCGCGAGCACGATGCCGGCTGACGGCGACGGCATCGTTGCGATGCCGGCGTCCGCATCGGGATCGAGCAGCCAGCGCGAGGCACCGGTGGGCAGGTCCGCGAGTGCCGCAGCGAGCGAACGCGGCGGTGTGACGCGCGGAATCGTCGAGCGCCAGCTCTGTTCGCAGGCCGACACCACGACGCTACGCCAGTGCGCAAGCCGCTTGGCCGCGCGCTCGGCATCGAGCTTCACTTCGCTGCGGTCGCTGGAGACCGGTACGAAGGCGGCGACGCCGAGTTCGGACGCTTTCTGCAGGATCCAGTCCATCTTCTCGCCGCGCGCGATGCCCTGCACCAGGGTGATCGACAGCGGCGATTCCAGATGGATCGCGCGACTGCCGGTGATCTCGGCAACCGCGCTGCGCTTGTCGACGCGCACCAGACGCGCGTCGTGATCGACGCCGTCGCCGTTGAACAGCACGCAGGCATCGCCTTCGCGCAGGCGCAGCACGCGCACCAGGTGCGCAACGGCGTCGTCCGGCAGTTCGACCGGCTGGCCGGTGACGAGCGGGCGATCGACGAAGGCGCGGATCACGCGCATGCGGTGCCTGCCTCGATGGCTTCGGCGGTGACCTCGGCCAGCAACTGCAGCTGGGCATCGTCGATGCAGTAGGGCGGCATCCAGTACAGGATGTCGCCGAGCGGACGCAGCAATACGCCGCGCTCGACCGCGTGGCGATACGCGTGCAGGCCGACGCGCAGCGCGGAGTCGAAGGGTGTGGCCTTGTCGCCATCGCGGGTGAGTTCGAACGCGACGATCATGCCGGTCTGGCGGGTGTCGGCGACGTGGCGATGCGCGCCGATCTGCGCCGCGAGTGTCGCCATCTTCGCGGCCGTGTTGCGGTTGCGGGCGAGCACGTCGTCTTCGCCGAAGATGTCGAGCGAGGCCAGCGCCGCAGCGCAGGCCAGCGGATTGCCGGTGTAGCTGTGCGAATGCAGGAAGGCGCGTTCGCGCGAGGCATCGAGGAAGCCGTCGTACAGCGCCTGCGTCGCCAGTACCGTCGACAGCGGCAGGAAGCCGCCGGTCAGGCCCTTCGACAGACACAGCAGATCCGGCTGCACGCCCGCCTGTTCGAACGCGAACAACGTCCCGGTGCGTCCGAAGCCGACCGCGATCTCGTCGGCGATCAGGAACACGCCGTGGACATCGCAGAGCTCGCGCACGCGCTTGAGATACACCGGGTCGTGCATGCGCATGCCGCCGGCGCACTGCACCAGCGGTTCGAGGATCAGTGCGCAGATTTCGCCGGCATGTGCGTCGAGCAGGTGCGCCAGCGCATCCGCCGCATCCTCGGCATGGCCGGCGGCGCTTTGACCCGGACGCGCGGTGTAGGCGTCAGGCGAGGGCGCGAACACCGCCTCGCACAGCAGCGGCGCATAGACGCGGCGATACAGCGGAATGTCGCCGACCGCGAGCGCACCGAGCGTCTCGCCGTGATAGCCGTTCTGCAGCGCGACGAACTTGGTCCGGCGCGGTTCGTCGCCGCGGTTCTGGAACCACTGGAACGCCATCTTCAGCGCGACCTCGACGCCGGCCGAGCCGTTGTCGGCGAAGAACACCTTGCTCAGCGGCGGGCGGGCCGGCTCGCGCGGGGCAACGGCGAGCAGCCGCTCGGCGAGTTCGACCGCCGCCGGATGCGTGCAGCCGGCCAGGATCACCTGTTCCAGCGTGCGCGCCTGCGTCGCGATGGCCTCGGCGATGCGCGGCTCGGCGTGGCCGTGCAGGTTGGTCCACCAGCTGCTGCCCGAATCGAGGATCTTCCGGCCGCCGGCCTCGATCAGCCACGCGCCCTCGCCGCGCACGATCGGCAGCATCGGCTGGATGTCGGGGTGCTCGCGCATCTGGGTGCAGGGGTGCCAGACCGCGGCAAGGTCGCGGGTCCGCCAGTCGTTGCCGTCGGCTAGAATGGCCGCATCGTGAATCTGTCCAGTCATCCCCGCATTATCGCTCCGCAGCGCAGCCACCGTGCAGACGGGAAGACATCCGCATGAGCAAGACGCTGCCGATCATCCACGACGTGACCGAACACGACGCGGCGCTGTACCGCATGGAACGGCTGGATCTGGAGTTCTCCAACGGCGAGCGGCGCCTGTACGAACGCCTGCACGGCCGCGGCCATGGCGCGGTGATCGTGGTGCCGATGCTAGACGCCGACACCGTGCTGCTGGTGCGCGAGTACGCCGCCGGCTTCCATCGCTACGAGCTGGGCTTGGTCAAGGGGCGCATCGATGCGGGCGAGTCCGCGCTTGAGGCCGCCAACCGCGAACTCAAGGAAGAGATCGGCTACGGCGCGCGACGTGTCGAAGCGCTGCGCTCGATCTCGCTGGCGCCGCAGTACATGAGCCACCAGGCGACGCTCGTCGTGGCGCGCGATTTGTACCCCGAACGCCTGGCCGGCGACGAGCCCGAAGAACTCGACGTGGTGCCGTGGAAGCTCGATGCGCTGCACGAACTGATCCTGCTCGACGAGTTCTCCGAAGGCCGCTCGATCGCTGCACTGTTCATCGTCCGCGACTGGCTGCGTCACCACGGTGGTTGACGCCGCCGGGCCCGTCACCGCGACGGTCCGCGATGGCGTCATCGCGATCGCGCGCGCCGCGGCCGATGCGATCCTCGCCGTCTACGCGCAAGACTTCGATGTCGTCCGCAAGGCCGACGCCAGCCCGGTCACTGCCGCGGATCTGGCCGCGCACCGCGTCATCGTCGACGGCCTGCGCGCGCTGACGCCCGACATCCCGATCGTCTCCGAAGAATCCGCGGTCGTCGTGCCCGCTGCGCAGCGCCGCGCATGGTCGCGCATGTGGCTCGTCGATCCGCTCGACGGCACCCGCGAGTTCGTCAAGCGCAACGGCGAGTTCACGGTCAACATCGCGCTGATCGACAACGGCGTCGCGGTGTTCGGCGTGATCCAGGCACCCGTGACCGGCGTGCTGTGGCATGGCGGTCCCGGTCGCGGCGCCTTCGTGCGCGATGGTGATCGCGACACCGCGCTACATGCGCCGCGCCGCGATCCCGTGGCGCCCGTGGCGCTGCGTGTGGCTGCAAGCCGCTCGCATCGTGACCCGCGCACGACGGCGCTGCTCGAACGGATTGGTGATGTCACGCCGGTGCCGCTGGGGTCATCGCTGAAATTCTGCCGCCTCGCCGAAGGTGGCATGGACCTCTATCCGCGCTTCGGCCCGACCAGCGAGTGGGACACCGCGGCCGGCCAGGCGATTCTCGAAGGCGCCGGGGGCGCGGTGCTCGACCCGCAGGGCCGGCCGTTCCGCTACAACCAGCGCGACACGATTCTCAATGGGGATTTCATCGCGCTGGGCGATCCCTCATTGCCATGGCGGGACTGGCTCGCCGCCTGATTGCATGCGGTCGCGTGTCGCGCACGCGGTGAGGTCCAGTAGGAGCGCGCTTGCGCGCGATGTCAGTCTCGTCAGCGCTGTCAGGGTCGCATTCGCGCACAAGCGCGCTCCTACAGTGGCTGGCCTCGATCGATGTGATACACGAGCGTTTTCCAGGAGTCCGACGTGACTGATACCCCCGGCGATATCCATCGCATCCTCGACATCATGGCGCGCCTGCGTGATCCGCAAGCCGGCTGTCCCTGGGACGTCAATCAGGATTTCGCGTCCATCGCCGCCTACACGATCGAAGAGGCATATGAAGTCGCCGATGCGATCGACCGCGGCGATCTGCCCGGTCTGTGCGACGAGCTCGGCGATCTGCTGCTGCAGGTCGTGTTCCATGCGCAGATGGCGCAGGAGCAGGGCGCGTTCGCGTTCGGCGATGTCGTCGACGCGATCAGCGACAAGATGATCCGCCGGCACCCGCACATCTTCGGCGACGGTTCTGCCGACGATGCCGAGACGGTGCTGCGCAACTGGGACGCGATCAAGCGCGAGGAGCGCGCTGCGGCGGGGAACACCGACACCTCGGCGCTGGCCGGCATCGCGCGCGGACTGCCCGAGTGGCAGCGCGCGGTGAAACTGCAGTCGCGCGCCGCGCGAGTGGGGTTCGACTGGCCGGCTCCAGAGCCGGTGATCGCCAAGCTGCACGAGGAGATCGACGAGGTCCGTGCGGAATTCGACGCGGTCGCCGCCGATCCCGATGACGCCGCGGCGCAGGACCGGCTGGAGGAAGAACTCGGCGATCTGCTGTTCGTCGCGGCGAATCTCGCGCGGCACGCGAAGGTCGATGTCGGCGCGGCACTGCGGCGCGCAAACCACAAGTTCGAGCGTCGCTTCCGCGCAATGGAATCGATGGCCGAGGCCGAGGGAAGTGCGCTCGCCGGCCAGTCGCTGGACGCGCAGGATGTCTACTGGAACCGCGCCAAGCAGGCCGAGCGCGAGACATGAAAACGCTGCTGCTGTTCGTGGCCACCGCGTTCTTCGAAATCCTCGGCTGTTATCTGCCGTGGCTGTGGTTGCGCAAGGACGGCAGCGCCTGGCTGCTGCTCCCCGCCGCCGCCGCGCTGGCCGTGTTCGTATGGTTGCTGACCCTGCATCCCACCGCGTCTGGCCGCGTGTACGCGGCCTACGGCGGTGTCTATGTCGCGGTGGCGCTGCTGTGGTTGTGGCGGGTCGACGGCATTGCGCCGAGCCGCTGGGATTTGCTGGGCGCCGCGCTGTGCCTGGGCGGCATGGCGGTGATCATGTTCGCGCCGCGCACGAACTGAGGCGGTTGACGCAGGCAGGCGCCGGTGCGATCAATGAGGCGAACGATGCCTGCTCTGGGAGGACGCATGCGCCGCTTCGCGAGTTTCCGCGAGTTCTATCCGTTCTATCTTGGCGAGCACGCGCACCCGGTGTCGCGGCGCCTGCATTTCATCGGCAGCTGCGGAGTGCTCGCGCTGGTCGGCGTGTCGGTGTGGCAGCGCAATGCGATGTGGCTGTGGGCCGCGCTGGTCTGCGGCTACGCCTTCGCATGGGTGGGGCACTTCTTCTTCGAGAAGAATCGCCCGGCCACGTTTAAGCACCCGATCTATTCCTTCATCGGCGACTGGGTGATGTTCAAGGACATCCTGATCGGCCGCATCCCGCTTTGAAGAATCGCTATCGCCGAAGGCGGAGCGCGCCAATGCCCCTCCCCCTCCGGGAGAGGGGAGGACCACCCGCAGAGCGGGTGGTGGGGTGAGGGTGCTCTCGGCCGCGCGGGACTACTCCAGAAAAATCAGCCAGGCCGCAACCACGATCAGTGCGAACCCCGCCCAGTGGTTCCACTTCAGCGGCTGACCCAGATACCAGGTCGAGAACCCCGCGAACACCAGCAGGGTGATGACCTCCTGCATGCCCTTGAGCTGCGGCGCCGAGTACACCGCCGCGCCGATCCGGTTCGCCGGCACCATCAGCATGTACTCGAAGAATGCGATGCCCCAGCTGACGATGATGACCGTCAGGATCGGCACGCTGCGGTACTTCAGATGGCCGTACCAGGCGAAGGTCATGAAGATGTTCGAGCCCAGCAGCAGCAGGATGGGCAGGTAACGCTCGTAGCCGGGCATGACGGCATTCCAAGAGGTGGGAGAGAAGGTGCAGAGCGTAACGCCGGCATGTTCGAGCCGGGTCTTCGCACGAAATCTTCACAACTCCTGCACCGCGGAAATGGGAAATTCACAAAGCTTAATTCCCACCGCATCCCAGCTACGGAGTCGTTTCATGCGCGCAGGTCAGGAACCCGGAGGCCTCGTCCTCATCGTCGAGGACAACCGCAATATTTCCGAGATGGTTGGCGAATATCTGGAAGGCCGCGGATTCGAAGTGGACTACGCCGCCGATGGGCTCGACGGCTATCGGCTGGCCACCGAAAACAACTACGACGTGATCGTGCTCGACCTGATGCTGCCGCGACTCGATGGCATCGAGGTCTGCAAGCGCCTGCGTGAGGATGCGCGCAAGTCGACCCCCGTGCTGATGCTCACCGCGCGCGACACACTGGACGAAAAGCTGACCGGCCTGAGTTCGGGCGCCGACGACTATCTGACCAAGCCCTTCGCGATCCAGGAACTCGAAGCGCGTCTGCGCGCACTGATCCGCCGCGAGCGTCGCCAGGTCGGCTCGGAAGTGCTCAAGGTCGCCGACCTCGTGCTCGATCCGGCCAGCATGCGTGCCACCCGCGGGGGCACCGAACTGCAGCTTTCGCCGATCGGCATGAAGCTGCTGACGATCCTGATGCGCGAGTCGCCCCGCGTGGTGAACCGCCAGGAGATCGAGCGCGAGATCTGGGGCAACAGCCTGCCGGATTCGGACACCCTGCGCAGCCACCTCTACAACCTGCGCAAGATCATCGACAAGCCCTACGACAAGCAGTTGCTGCATACGGTGCAGAGCGCCGGGTATCGCATCGCCGACATCGAGCAGTCGCCGGCCTGAGCCGACGACGCGACGCTCGACCATGCCCCAGGGACTGCCCAACCGCATCCGTGACGCGTTCACGTTCCAGGCGGTGATCGCCGGAATGACGCTGATCGTCTGTGTGATGACCGCGGCCTTCATCGGCCGCGAAGTCGTCGCGCGGCAGTGGCTGCAGGCCGAGGCCGATGCCTGGTGGCAGGCCAAGGCCACCGACGCGTCGTATCCGCCGCCGTTCGGCGTGAACCTGCAGGGCTATTTCATGCCCGCTGATGGTGGCGAACTGCAGGCGATCATCAGCGGCAATCGCGCGGTCGCCAATCTGGTGTGGTTCAAGGGCGCGCCCGAAGGATTTTCGCCGCGGCGCGATACCGAGGGCGTGTTGCTGGTGGACCGGCGCGAGGCCGGCACCCTGTATCTCGCCGCGTCGCTTTCGTTGTTCGACCGCATCCTCGCGCTGGCGGCCGGCGCGCTGGCTCTGCTGATGATGGCGACGATGTTCGTGGTGTCGTGGATGACCTATCGCACGTCCAAGCGCATGGTGCTGCCCATCCATCGGCTGGCGGACGAGGTGGGCCGCTGGAACCCGTCCGATGACGACGACGGCGTGCCGGCCGCGCTCTCCACGCAGGACGATGCCGGTCGCGAAGCGCAGGCGCTGACCAGCGCCCTGCACGGTCTCGGTGACCGCATCGGCGCGTTCGTCCGCCGCGAACGCGAGTTCACCCGTGACGCCAGCCACGAGTTGCGCACGCCGTTGACGGTGATCCGGGTGGCCAGCGACATGATCGCCGCCGATCCCGCGACGCCGCCGCACCAGCAGCGCCCGCTGCTGCGGATCCGCCGCGCCACCCAGGACATGGAGGCGGTGATCGACGCGCTGCTTGTGCTGGCCCGCGAGCGCGGCGTCATGCCGCAGAGCGAAGTATTCGACGTGGTCGAGGTGGTCGAGGAAGAGATCGACAAGGTGCGGCCGCTGTTCGAGGGCAAGCAGCTGAGCCTGACGCTCGACGTCCAGGGCCGCCCGCGCCTGGATGCGCCACCGCGCGTGCTCGGGGTGATGCTCGGGCATCTGCTGCGCAACGGCTGGGCGTTCACCGAGACCGGCGGCGTCGACGTGATCATCGCGCCCGACCGCATCATCGTTCGTGATACCGGCATCGGCATGACCGCGGATGTGCTCAAGCGGGTCTATGACCCGTTCTATCGCGCCGACCCGTTCTCCCAGTCCGGCAAGGGCATCGGGCTGTCGATCGTGCGCCGCCTGGGCACGCGTTTCGGTTGGCCGGTCGCGCTCGACAGTGCGCCCGACGAGGGCACCACGGTCACCATCGTGCTCGGCGACCGCCTGGTCTGAACCGACGCCGACGCCATGTCGGCGGTAGGCGCATCCGAAGCAAAAAAGTCCGCGTCGCGGTCAACTCTAGGCCACGCGGTGCGTTAGCGTCTCCAGTTGCCCACCAAGACCGCATCCATGTCGACCCGTCCCAAGCCCCGTCGCCGCGCCGTGTCCCGGCTCGTGCCCGTCATCGTGATCGTGGTCGTCGTGGCTGCCGGCCTGTGGTTCTGGTCCCAGCGCACTGCCGCCGGTGCGGCGGACGCCTGGCGCACAACCCCGATCGAGCGCGGTGATATCCGTGTGGTGATCTCGGCCACCGGCACGCTGAGCGCGACCTCCACGGTCGTCGTCGGCAGCCAGGTCTCGGGCCAGATCACCGACGTGCTGGTCGACTTCAACGATCCGGTCGAGCAGGGGCAGGTGCTGGCGCGCATCGACCCTGCGACCTACCAGGCGCAGATCGAGCAGGGCTCGGCGCAGATCAACAGCGCGCGGGCCTCATTGGCGCAGGCGCAGGCGGCATTGCGCAACGCGCAGCTCGACTACGACCGCAAGGCGTCGCTCGCCGGCGAACAACTGGTCGCGCGCAGCGATGTCGATCTGGCGCGCGCCGCGCTCGACCAGGCCAGGGCGCAGGCGACGTCGGCGCAGGCGCAGATCGTGCAGCAGACCGCATCCACGCAGACCTCGCGCATCAACATGGAGCGCACGGTGATCCGCTCGCCGGTTGACGGCACGATCCTCACGCGTTCGATCGAGCCCGGCCAGACAGTCGCTGCGAGCCTGCAGGCGCCGGAGTTGTTCACCATCGCCGAGGACCTGCGCAAGATGCGCATTGAACTCGCGGTCGACGAGGCCGACATCGGTCAGGTGCAGGTCGGCCAGACGGTCACGTTCACCGCTGATGCATTCAACGACCGCCGCTTCAACGGTACCGTTGAACAGGTGCGGCTTGCGGCGACGACGACCAATAACGTCGTCACCTATCCGGTAGTCGTTGCGGTCGACAACGCCGACGGCACCCTGCTGCCGGGCCTGACCGTCAACGCGGAAATCGAGGTCAGCAACCGTGAGAACGTGTTGAAGATCGCCAATGCGGCGCTGCGCTACCGACCCGCGGATGCCGCTGAGATCGCCGCCGCCACGCGCCCCGAAGACGGCAGCGCGTCGCGCGGTGGTGGACTGGCCGACGACCTGGCCGTGGTCGCCGCTGCGATGCAGCTCACGCCGCCGCAGCAGGCCGCGTTCGACAGCGCGCTCGCCGCGATGCGTGAGCGCCAGCAGGCCCCGCGGCCCGGTGGGGCCTCGGGTGGACAGCGCGGCAATGCCGCCGGCGGCCCACCCCCCGGCATGACAATGGGCGGGGGTGGCAGCGACCCGCGCGTGCAGGCGCAGATCCGCCAGCGGATGCTGGACCGCTTCCAGCAGACGTTTGCCGGTTTCACCGCGACACTCGACGCCGGCCAGCGCGTGCAGTGGAGCCGCGCGCTCGCCTCCACCGTCGGCGCCACCCGTCTCACCGTCTACCGCCTGGTCGACGGTCGCCGGGAAGCGGTACCGGTACGCCTGGGCGTCAGCGACGGCAGCATGACCGAGGTCTCGGGTGGCGTGTCGGAAGGCGATCTGATCGTCACCGGCGAGCGTGCGGCGGCTCGATGAGCGCGACCGCCGTTCCGCCGCAGGCCGGCGCCCGGCCGCCGGTCATCGAGACCCGCGGACTGGAGAAGATCTATTCGGCCGGCACCGAGGCTGAAGTCGTCGCGCTCAAGGGTGTGGACATGTCGATCGCGCACGGCGAGTTCGTCGCGATCATGGGCCCGTCGGGCTCGGGCAAGTCGACGTTGATGAACCTCGTCGGCTGCCTCGACACGCCGACCGGCGGGCAGTACCTGTGCGACGGCATCGACGTCGCCACGCTGGACCGCGAGGCACTGGCCGAGCTGCGCCGCGACAAGATCGGCTTCGTGTTCCAGGGGTTCAATCTGCTGCCACGCATGACCGCGCTCGAGAACGTCGCGATGCCGCTCGGCTATGCACGCGTGCCGAACGAGGAACGCGCCGAGCGCGCGCGCGAAGCATTGGCTTCGGTCGGCCTGGAGAATCGCGGTACGCATCGCCCGAGCGAGCTGTCCGGTGGCCAGCAGCAACGCGTGGCGATTGCGCGCGCGCTGATCAACCGGCCGCCGGTGCTGCTCGCCGACGAGCCCACGGGCGCGCTCGATACCAAGACCGGTGAGGAGATCCTCAGCCTGTTCAAGCGTCTGCGCGACGACGGCCATACGGTGGTGCTGATCACCCACGATCCGGAAGTCGCTGCGCATGCCGACCGCACCTTTGTCATGCGCGACGGCGAGCTGCATGAGGAAGGCCCCTACGACACCCGCGCCACGCATGCGCCCACCGGAACCGCGTCATGACCTATCTCGACGTCTTGCGCACCGCGATCTTCGCGCTGCGCGGTAACTGGATGCGCAGCGCGCTGACCTCGCTTGGCGTGATCATCGGCATTGCCGCGGTCATCGTCATGGTGTCGGTCGGGCAGGGCACGCAGGCCGAGATCGACCGCATGGTGTCGGGCCTCGGTTCGCAGCGGCTCGACATCTCACCCGGTTCGCGCCGCACGACCGGCGGCGCCCGTCAGGCCGGTAGCAGTTTCTTCACTCTCAGCGAGGGCGACGCCGAGGCGATCCGCGGTGAGATTCCCGAAGTGCAGCTGGTCTCAGGCTCACTGCGCGGCAACAGCCAGATCGTCTTCGCGGAGAAGAACTGGGCCAGCAGCTGGCAGGGCGTGCAACCGGATTTCTTCGAGATCAACGGCTGGACGATCGTCGACGGTTCGGGCTTCGAACCACAGGATTACAGCGGCGCCGGCAAGAACGTGATCATCGGCGAGACCGTGCGGCGCGAACTGTTCGGCGACGACAGCGGCGTCGGCCAGACGGTGCGCATCGGGCGCACGCCGTTCGTCGTGGTCGGCGTGCTGAATTCGAAGGGCCAGGGCGGCTTCGGACAGGATCAGGACGACGTGATGATGGTGCCGCTCGAAACCGGGCGCCGGCGCCTGCTCGGCGCGATGGGCATGCCGGCCGGGGCGGTGATGCAGATCGCGCTGACCGTCGGCAACGCCGACGATCTGCCCTATGTGCAGGGCGAGGTGGAAGCGCTGCTTCGGCAGCGCCATCGCATCGCCCCTGGCGCGGACGATGATTTCAGTGTGCGCAACATTTCCGAGATCGTCGCCACACGCACCGCGACGACGCGTTTGATGTCCCTGCTGCTCGGCGCGGTCGCGACGATTTCGCTGATCGTTGGCGGCATCGGCATCATGAACATCATGCTGGTGTCGGTGACCGAGCGGATCCGCGAAATCGGCCTGCGCATGGCGGTCGGGGCTGGGCCCACGGACATCCGCCGCCAGTTTCTCGCCGAGGCGATGCTGCTCTCGCTCGGTGGCGGCGTGCTTGGCATCGCGATCGGGGTTGGCGGCGCGTTGCTGGTCGGCCGCTTCAGCGATCTGCCGACGGCGCTCAACAGCCAGATCGTGTTGCTGGCGGCGGGCTTCTCGGTCGCGACCGGTTTGTTCTTCGGTTATTACCCGGCGCGCAAGGCGTCGCAGCTCGACCCGATTGATGCATTGCGGCAGCAGTAGAGTCCGCAAGAAAAAGGGCGCCCGAGGGCGCCCTTTTCCATCGTGCATCCGCGCGATCAGCGCGTGTAGAGCAGACGATTGGGCGAGCCGGTTCCCGGATTGCTGATCCGGTTCGTCGTCGCGTTGGTATAGAGCCAGTTGCGCACGGTCGCTGGCGAGGCCGAGGGATTATTGGTCAGATACAGCGCTGCGGCGCCGGCCACGTGGGGTGACGCCATCGAGGTGCCGCTGATCGTGTTCGATGCGGAGGTGCCGGTGGACCAGGCGGACGTGATCGAACTCCCTGGCGCGAAGATGTTCACGCAACTGCCGATGTTGGAGAACGAGGAGCGTGCATCGGTCGATGTGGTCGAGCCGACCGTCACTGCATTGGCCACACGCGCAGGTGAGTAGTTGCAGGCATTGGCGCCGTTGTTGTTGCCCGCCGCGACCACGACCGTGACGCCGCTGTTGATCAGGTTGTTGGTGGCGTTGTCGGTGGCGGTGGACGCCGGGCCGCCGAGGCTCATGTTGGCCACGGCCGGCAGCACACGGTTGGCGCGCACCCAGTCGATGCCCGCGATGATCGTCGAGTTGGCGCTGCCACCGGAGCAGCCGAACACACGCACCGGGACCAGCCGAACCTGCTTGGCCACGCCCCAGGTCGTGCCGCCGACGGTGCCGGCGACATGCGTGCCGTGGCCGTTGCAGTCGCTGGTGCCGCGGCCGTCGTTGATCGCCGAATAGCCCGACAGCAGGCGTGTGCCGAACTGCGTGTGCCCGGCGAGGATGCCGCTGTCGATGATGTAGGCGCGTACGTTGGCGGCCAGCGGATCGTAGACGTAGGTGCCGTTCAATGGGCGATCGCGCTGGTCGACGCGATCAAGACCCCAGGTCGCACCGGTCTGGGTGGCCGACAGTTCGATGTAACCATCCTCTTCTACAAAGTCGACCCGCGGATCGTTGAGCAGGGCGGCCAGCTTGCGCTCGTCTGCCTTGACGACCATGCCGTGCAGCGCATGCGTATAGAGCTGGCTGACCTTGAGATCGTGCCGCGCGGCGATGTCGACCACACGTTTTTCGACTTCCGCGGCGACGGCTGCATCACGCGAGGCCACCAGGGCCTTGTCGAGTCGACCGGCGAGGCGGTCGGCATCGACGCGTTCGCGGATCTCGTCGCTGTTGAACACGACGATGTACTGGCCGGGGATCGCGTTGTCGACCTTGCGCAGTTCCGCAGCGAAGGCGGGCGAGGCGAGGACGGTGGCGACGGCGAGAACGAGCATGCGCTTCTGGATCATCTTCGATTCCTTGATGAAGGGTGGCTACCGCGGTCTTTCCCCTGTTCCTGTCCGCGCGACGCGCGTACGCGCCGCACCGGTCGGCAGACGCTGGCGGCGGCAGTAGCATGTGTCAATGAACGGGACGGCCTGCACACCCCACGCCCGGTTGCGCCGTGCGCTGCGGCACGCAAAAGAGGCTGTAATCGTTTCAACCAGCAGCAGGAATCATTCCCATCGCGCAGATTCGGCACGCTTGCCTTGCAGAGGATCGGGTTCGACCGGCGATCGACCACGATGTCTGGCGCGCCATCACGCCCGGTCGAGCGCTGGTGGCGCCAGTGCCGTTGAGACTGGGGCACGCCTGGGCGCAGACGCGCCCAGAGATTCGTCAACGCACCAGATACGGCCCGATGATCTTCCGCCACATCGCGTAGCCTGCTGCATTCATATGCAGGCGGTCGGCAATGAACAGGTCTTCGCGCGGCACGCCTTCGGCATCGAGCATCGGCGTGAACACGTCGATATAGGCGATGTTGCGCTGGGTCGCGGCCCAGTCGCGCAGCGCGTTGTTGGCGTCGCGCTGTACGTCCAGCAGATTCGCCCGCGACGGGCTGGGCTTGATGCCCAGCAGGGCGATGGGCGTGCCCGGCTGGGCTGCCCGGATACGCGTGACAAAGGCCTGGGTGTCGGCGAGCACCTGCGCTGCCGAGCGTCCCTCGGCGATGTCGTTGTCGCCGGCATAGAGCACGATCTGCCGCGGCCGATAGCGCAGGGCCACTTCGTCGGCGTACCAGATCGCGTCACGCACCTGGGAGCCGCCGAACCCGCGATTGAGCACCGGCACATCCGGGAAGTCGGCGGCCAGGCGCTCCCACATACGCACCGACGAGCTACCGGTGAACACGATGGGGCGCTCGGGCGGCGGTGTCTCGGCATCCTCGGCTGCGAAACGCGCCATGTCGGTGGCCCATTCCGGCGAGGACACCGGGTCCAGGTCAGCCGGCACGCCGCCGCTGGCGCAGCCCGTGAGCAGGCCTGTCGCGAGCAGCGCGGTGGCGCTCAGCGCACGCCAGGTGCGGAGAAGACGGGACATGCGCATGGTGTTGCTCCTGGAAAATCCGCTGGCCAGTCAAGCAGCCGTTGCCCGGCAATGCAAACCCCTGCCGAAGTCGCACTCCGGGCGATGTGTCAGAATTGCCGGAACGCGACTGCCCCCACGGCCCCGGCCCACCATGTCATCGACTGTTTCGCCCCCCGCGCCTGGCCGCAGGGTGGCGCGCGCCGCGCGTCGCGCCGTTCGACGGGTGCCGTGACGATGGCGGACGGGATCGGTCATCGCCCCCGTGGTTTCGGCCGCATGCTCCAGGCGACCGTCTGGTCGTGCCAGGGCCTGCGTGCGGCCTGGCTGCACGAGTCCTCGTTCCGCCTCGAGGTCTACCTGCTGGCGCTGCTAGCGCCGCTGGCGCTGTGGCTGGGCGACGACGGTGTGGAACGCGCGCTGTTGCTGGGCAGCTGCCTGCTGGTGCTGGCGGTGGAACTGCTTAACTCGGCGATCGAGGCGGTGATCGAACGTTACGGTGCTGAATTCCACGAACTCGCGGGTCGGGCCAAGGACATGGGCTCGGCCGCGGTGTTCGTCACGATGGTCAATGTACTGCTGGTGTGGGGCCTGATCCTGCTGCCGCGCTGGTTGTAGCGTGGTGGCGACCGGGCGCCGAACCGATCGAATCTCAATGAGGATGTGTCACCCATGATGGAACTGCTTACCGACCCGCAGGTCTGGATCCTGCTGATCACGCTCAGTGCGATCGAGATCGTGCTCGGCATCGACAACCTGGTCTTCATCTCGATTGCGGTCGCCAAGCTGCCGGTCGAGAAGCGCGAGTTCGCGCGCAAGTTCGGTATCGCCGTGGCCTGCATCACGCGCATCGGCCTGTTGCTGACGCTGGCCTGGCTGGCGCGCTTGACCGATCCGCTGTTCGAGCTGTTCGGCCGCGCGATCTCCGTGCGAGACCTGATCCTGATCCTCGGCGGCCTGTTCCTGGTCGTGAAGGGTGCGATGGAGATCCGCGAGCAGGTCAAGGGCGAAGACCCGGAAGCGCATGGCGCGACCGGAAAAGCGGTGGCCTCGTTCGGTACCGTGATCGCGCAGATCGCGGTCATCGACATCGTGTTCTCGCTCGACTCGGTGATTGCGGCGGTCGGCATGGCCGGCGACTACATCCCGGTGATGGTCGCCGCGATCCTGATCGCGGTGACGGTGATGCTGCTGGCGGCCCAGCCGCTGGGCCGGTTCATCGACGCCAATCCGACGGTCAAGATGCTCGCGCTGGCCTTCATCGTGCTGATCGGCGTGTACCTGATGCTCGACGGCTTCGGCATCCACATCCCGCGCGGCTACATCTACGGGTCAATGGGCTTCTCGGCCGCGGTCGAGCTGTTGAACCTGTGGGCCAAGCGCAACGCCATGCGTGTGCGCGGCGAGCCCACGCCGCCGGTCGACGCACCAACCCGCCCGCTGCCGCGCTGATCCGATGACGATCCTCCACCAGATCGATCCGATCGCGCTGCAGCTCCCGCAGGTCGGTGCCTTCCATCCGTCAGTCCACTGGTACGGCGTGATGTATCTGCTGGCCTTCGGCGTCGCCTGGCTGCTGGGACGCAGCCGCATCCGCGCCGGGCGCCTGCCGGGCGTGGATGTCGAACAGTTCGGCGACCTGCTGTTCTACGGCATCCTCGGCGTGATCCTCGGCGGCCGCATCGGCTACGTGCTGTTCTATGCCTTCGGCGATCTGCTGCAGAACCCACTGATGCTGTTCAAGGTCTGGGACGGCGGCATGAGTTTCCACGGCGGGCTGCTCGGCGTTCTGGTCGCGGCCTGGTGGTGGACGCGCCGGCAGGGGCTGCACTTCTTCGACGTCATGGATTTCGTCGCGCCGTGGGTGCCGCCGGGGCTGGGCTTCGGCCGCCTCGGCAACTACATCGGCGCGGAACTGTGGGGCAAGTACACGCAAGCCGGCTGGGGCGTGGTCTTCCCGACCGATCCCGCGTTCCGCGGCTGGTCTGCGGAACGTTTGCAGAGCGAGTTCGCGACCGGCGCGCTGGACCAGTTCGCGCGGCATCCCTCGCAGCTCTACCAGGCATTTCTCGAAGGCTTGGTGATGTTCACGGTGCTGTGGTGGTACTCGCGCAAACCGCGGCCGCGCTATGCGGTGTCGGGCCTGTTCGCGCTGCTCTATGGCGTGTTCCGCTTCATCGTCGAGTTCGTGCGCGTGCCGGATGCCGAGCTCGGCTATCTGGCGTTCGGCTGGCTGACCATGGGCCAGGTGCTGTCGCTGCCGCTGATCGCGCTGGGGCTATTCCTGCTGTGGAAGTCGCGCAGCGCGCCGACCCTGCAGCCGGTGCCGCGCGCGGCGACCGTCGACCCGAAGTAAGCGACGTGAGTCGCTTCGCATGATCCGGAGATCGCGATGAAGCAGTACCTCGATCTGCTGCAGCACGTGCTCGAGCACGGCGCGGACAAGTCCGACCGCACCGGTACCGGCACGCGTAGCGTGTTCGGCTGGCAGATGCGTTACGACCTCAACGCCGGCTTCCCGCTGGTGACGACCAAGAAGCTGCACCTGCGCTCGATCATCCATGAGCTGCTGTGGTTCCTGCAGGGCGACACCAACATCGCCTACCTGCGCGAGCACAAGGTCAGCATCTGGGACGAATGGGCCGACGCCGATGGCGAGCTTGGCCCGGTCTACGGGAAGCAGTGGCGGCGCTGGACGACGGCCGACGGCCGCACGATCGACCAGATGCAGTGGCTGGTCGACGAGATCCGTCGCAATCCCGATTCGCGTCGTCTGGTGATCAGTGCCTGGAACGTCGCCGAGCTGTCGGAGATGGCACTGATGCCCTGCCATGCGCTGTTCCAGTTCTACGTCGTCGACGGCAAGCTCAGCTGCCAGCTCTACCAACGCAGCGGCGACATCTTCCTCGGCGTGCCGTTCAACATCGCCAGCTACGCGCTGCTGACCCACATGGTGGCGCAGGTGTGCGGGCTCGGCGTCGGCGATTTCGTGCACACACTGGGCGATGCCCATCTGTACTCGAACCACTTCGATCAGGCCCGCGAGCAGCTGACGCGCGCGCCGCGCGCGCTGCCGACGTTGCGGCTCAATCCCGACGTCACCGACCTGTTCGGCTTCCGCTTCGACGACATCGCGATCGAGGGCTACGATCCCGCGCCGGCGATCAAGGCGCCGATCGCGGTATGAACCGGCCTGCGCTGGTGCTCGTCGCCGCACTGGATCGCGCGCGTGCGATCGGCCGCGGCAACGCAATGCCCTGGCATCTGCCTGACGACTTCCGACACTTCAAGGCGCTGACGCTGGGCAAGCCGGTGCTGATGGGTCGCAGGACCGCCGAATCGCTGGGACGTGCCCTGCCGGGGCGGACCAACTTGGTAATGACCCGGAGCGGCCGCGTGCCGTTCGCGGGCATGCAGGCCGTGGCTACGCTCGATGAAGCGATTGCCGGCGCACAGGATGCCGGCGAGCTGTGCATCATCGGTGGCGGGGAGATCTACGCGCTGACGCTGCCGCAGGCGGACGTCCTGCAGCTGACCCACGTCGACACGGTGGTCGACGGCGCGGATGCGTTCTTTCCGGCATGGGACGTCGCGGCGTGGCGCGAAGTCTCGCGGGTATCGCATGCGACCGACGCGCGCCATGCGCACGCCTTCGATTTCGTGGAATACCGTCGGGCCTGATCAGCGCGCCGCGTCAGGGGCCAGCAGCACCGGCCGATAGTGGCCGATGATGGTGTGCTGGAAGAGCAGATCTTCTTCGCGTGTGCCCCGGGCGATGTTGTGCAGGATCAGCGGCGTGCTGTCCGCGCTGCGCTGGTCCGACACGATGCCGATGTGCAGCGGTCCGTTGCGCAGTCGCCACGCGACGATGTCACCGGCGGCGAAGTCCGTCGCGCGGGTGCCGATGGGTCGCTGCCAGCCCTGGTGCTCGAACCAGCGCATCTGGTTGGGCACGCGCCGATGGTCGATGTTGCGATCGGGCTGGCGGGCGCCCCAGTCGCGCGGATAGGCCGCGAAGCGCACGCGCATGTCCTCGTGAATCGCGCGCTGCAGATCCAGGCCCTGCGTGCGCAGGGCGCGGACAATGACATCGGTGCAGACGCCGCGGTCATCGGGCATGTCGCCGCCGGGATAGGACAGGCGCACATAGGCGGGGTCGTAACGGACGGTCACGCCGACCTGTGCACGCGCGGCATCCACCAGCGTCGGCATCGCGGCCGCCTGCACGGCAAGGCACCACAACAAAACAAGCAGTGCGAGTCGCGCTACCGCCTGCATGCGGGTCAGACAGGGAGCTTTCGGGGCGGCAGACCCGATACATCGCGGCCGGGCACCTGCACCAGATGCAGGGTGTCGGCATCGAGCTGCAGCGCGGTGAGCTTGCCGCCCCAGACCGCACCGGTGTCGAGCGCATGCACGCCCATGCCGAGGAACAGGCCCAAGGTCGACCAGTGGCCGCAGACGATCTTCAGGTCGCGCTCGGCGCGTCCGGGCACTTCGTACCAGGGATAGATGCCGGGCTGCTGGGTGCCGGGCATGCCCTTTTCTTCGAACGCGATGCGGCCACGCGGCGAGCAGTAGCGCATGCGCGTGAACACATTGATGATCGCACGGTCGCGGTCGTAGCCGGTCAGGTTAGGCGACCACGCGGGACGATCGCCGTACATGTTGCGCAGCAGCTTCTTGTAGCCCGGGCCGCGCAGCTTGTTCTCGATCTCGCGGGCATGGCGCTGCGCGAGCTCGACGTCCCACCGCGGCGCCAGACCCGCGTGCAGCATCATCCAGCCGAGTTCGCGGTCGACGTGCAGCAGCGGGCATGTGCGCAGCCATTCGAGCAGCACGTCGCGATCGTGCGCGAACAGCACGCCCTGCAGATCGGCGTTGACCTTGCGCTGGTCTTCCTCGCGTCGCTCGGCGATCGCCAGCAGCGACAGGTCGTGATTGCCGAGCACGCTGACCACGTTGTCGCGCAGCGAATGCACCAGCCGCAGCGTCTCGATTGATTCGCCGCCGCGGTTGACCAGGTCACCGCAGAACCACAGGCGATCGACCGCCGGATCGAAGCGGATCGCCTCCAGCAGTCGTTGCGTTGGTCCGTAGCAGCCTTGCAGGTCGCCGATTGCCCAGACGGCCATCAGTGCAGGGTTCGCGGAATGGACAGCGTGAACGGCGGAATCGGCGCATCAAACTGCGCGCCGTCGTCGCCGACCATGTCGTAGGAGCCTTCCATCGTGCCCACCGCGGTCGACAGCACTGCACCCGAGGTGTAGGTGAAGGCTTCGCCCGGCTCCAGGCGCGGCTGCTCGCCGACCACGCCATCGCCGTGCACTTCCTCGATGCGTCCATTGGCGTCGGTGATGACCCAGTGGCGCGCCATCAGCTGCGCCGGCAGGCGGCCGATATTGCGGATGCGGATGGTGTAGGCGAACACGTAGCGATCGTCATCGGGCGTCGATTCCTCGTCGAGGAAGCGCGTCGCGATCTGGATCTCGAGTGTGTAGTCGGCGGTCTCGTCCATGCTGGAGACAGTGTATCCGCAGGCCATGAATGCATCGACTACGCAGTCACCGGATGATTCGCCAGACGCACGAAATCCGCGACCGCGAGCTGCTCGGCGCGCAGTTGCGGATCGATGCCGGCGGCCGTGATCGCCTCACCGTCCATGACGTTCGACAGCGCATTGCGCAGCGTCTTGCGGCGCTGGCCGAACGCGGCGCGCACGATGTCGGCGAAGCGTCGCGGGTCGTCGATGCCGACGGTGTCGGGCGCGCGCGGCGTCAGGCGCACCACGGCCGAATCCACCTTCGGCGGTGGGCGGAACGCGCCGGGGCCGACGACGAACAGCATCGTGACTTCGCAGTAGGCCTGCAGCATCACGCTCAAGCGGCCATAGACCTTGTTGCCCGGGCCCGACGCCATCCGCTCGACGACTTCCTTCTGCAGCATGAAGTGCATGTCGATGACCACGGCGGCGTGTTCGAGCGCATGGAACAGGATCGGCGACGACAGGTTGTAGGGCAGGTTGCCCACGAGCCGGATCGGCGCGTCGCCCGCGAGCGCGGTGAAGTCGACGTCGAGCACGTTCGCGTGGATGAGCTCAAGTGCGCCATGTGTCGCAGCCTGCAGCGTCAGCGGTTCGAGCAGATCGCGGTCGAATTCGATCGCGGTCAGGGCGCCGTGGCGCTCGAGCAGCGGAAACGTCATCGCGCCCTGGCCGGGGCCGATCTCCACCAGCCGCTCGCCAGGTTGCGGATTCACCGCGTGCACGATGCGATCCACGACGCCGCGCTCGTGCAGGAAGTTCTGGCCGAGGGATTTTTTCGGCGGCTCGGAGAACGCGCCGGGTGCGGCAGGGGAACGCATCATCGTGTGGTCAAACCAAAGCAGGTGAAAAGAGGGCTCACAGCAGGCGGGCGCCGGGCGCGACGTCGCCATCTGGCATGCACAGACGTACATGGCCGTCGGCATCGTGGAAGCCCGTGATCAAACATTCGGACATCAGTGGCCCGATCTGCTTGGGCGGAAAATTGACCACGCCGACCACAAGCCGGCCGACCAACACCTCGGGCGTGTAGTGCGAGGTGATCTGTGCGCTGGACTTGCGCATGCCGACCTCGGGGCCGAAATCGACGTGGAGAATGTAGGCGGGGCGTCGCGCTTCGGGGAACGGCTCGGCAGACACCACGCGGCCGACGCGCAGATCGACGCGCATGAAATCGTCCCAGCCGATCGTGTCGCCACTCATACCGCACGCCTGCGGTTGCGGCCAAGCGCAGTGCACTGCGCGATCGCCGCAAACAGACTCGACGGGTCGGCGCGGCCGCTGCCGGCGAGTTCCAGTGCGGTGCCGTGGTCGACGGCGACGCGCGGATAGGGCAGGCCGAGGGTGAGATTCACCGCCGATTCGAAGCCGCTGTACTTGAGTACCGGCAGGCCCTGGTCGTGATACATCGCGAGCACCGCGTCGACGTTCGCCAGGCGCGCGGGCAGGAATGCGGTGTCGGCCGGCAGCGGGCCTTCGAGGTGCAGCCCGCGCGCCCGCAGACGTTCGAGCAACGGGGTGATCGTCTCGATCTCTTCATGGCCGAGATGCCCGGCCTCGCCCGCGTGCGGATTGAGACCGAGCACGGCAATGCGCGGCGCAGCGATGCCGAAGTCCGTACGCAGTGCAGCGTCGAGAATGTCGATCACGCGCTCCAGCAACGGTCCGGTGATCGCGTCGGGAACTTCGCGCAGCGGCAGATGGGTGGTGGCCAATGCAACCCGCAGCGTCGGATTGGCCAGCATCATCACGACATCGCAGCCGGCATCGTGGGCCAGCAGCTCGGTGGTACCGGTATAGGGCACGCCGCCGGCATTGATCGCCGCCTTGTGCACCGGACCGGTGACCATGCCATCGAAGCGGCCATCCCGACAGCCGGCGGCGGCGTGCAGCAGGCCGTCGAGCACGCTGCGTGCATTCCGCGGATCAGGCGTTCCGAATGGGGTGGCCGCAGCGTGCGGCAGTTCGATCAGGCGCAGCGTGCCGGGTGGTACGTCAACGGCTTCCGCATCGGTGAAGCCGATCGACAAGCCGATCGCATCGGCCGCGCGCTGCAGGGTGGGGCGGTCGCCGATGACAACCAGATCGCAGTCCCAGGCGTGCCAGGCGGCACGCACGCACAGCTCCGGTCCGACGCCGGCCGGTTCGCCCGGGACCAGCGCCAGCCGGACAGGTCGCATATCAGCCGCCGCTGCCGATCTCGGGATCGCGGTTCGCACCGATGCGGACGCTCACATAGGCTTCGCCGCGCAGTTCGCGCACGTAGCGATCCCACTCGTCCTCGAGCTTGCGCTGGCCGATGGCCTCGCGTGCCTGGGCGCGGCGGTTGTTGTCGTTGCCGGCCGTCTGGCGCGTGGCCTGGCGCTGGACGATGTGCCAGCCGGCCTGGGTGCGGAACGGCTCGGACACGTCGCCATCGCCGATCGCGGCAACCTGGCCGCCGAAGTCCGGGCCGAATTCGTCCTGGGTGAACCAGCCGAGATCGCCGCCATTGTCCTTGGTTGCGTTGTCTTCCGAACTCTCGCGCGCCACTTCGGCGAAGTCGGCGCCACCGACGAGGCGGGCACGCAGGCTGTCTGCACGGCCCTTGGCGGCGGCATCGTCACCGGGAGCGCTGCGGATCAGGATATGGCGCGCCTGGTATTCGGTCACCGAGCCGGCATCGGCCGACTGGGAGGCTTCGCGGCGGTCGACCAACTGCAGGATCTGGAAGCCGCTCGGACCGCGGATCGGGCCGATCGTCTGGCCCGGCTGCAGGCCGGTCACCGCGTTCGCGAAGGCGGCCGGGATCTCGTCGGCGCGACGCCAGCCCAGATCACCGCCTTCCAGTGCGTTCGGGCTGTCGGAATAGCGCACGGCTGCAGCCGAGAATTCCATTTCGTTGCGGTCGAGCAGCGACTTGATGCCGTCGATCTTCTGCTGGCCGGTCTGGATCTGCTCCGGCGTCGCGCCTTCAGGCAGCGCCACCAGAATGTGGGCCAGACGGTATTGCGCACCGGTGGCTTCGGCCGACAGCGCGGCATCGACTTCGGCATCGCTGACCGAAATGCGGGTCTGCGCGAAGCGCTGGCGCATGCGCTGGATCATCAACTCGTCGCGCAGCGAGGCGCGGAAGTCGTCGAACGACATGCCGTCGCCCGCCAACTGCTGACGCAGCTGATCCATCGAGAAGTTGTTCTGCTGCGCGATTGCGGCGATGGCCTGGTCGACTTCCTGGTCGCTGATCCGCACGCCGGTGCGCTGCGCGTTGGCGGTCTGCAGGCGCATGGTGATCAAACGCTCCAGCACCTGGCGCTCGAGAATCTCCTGCGGCGGCAGCTGGTCCTGGCGGGTGGCGTACTGACCACGGATGTTGGCGACCGCGCGCTGGAGCTCGCTGGCGAGGATCACGTCCTCGTCGACAACGGCCGCGATGCGGTCCAGCGGCTGCAGGTCCTGCGCATGCGCAGGCGACGCGAACAGCGCGGCAGCGGCCGCGAGGGAATAGATCAGTGTCTTCATTGGCTCAGGCCGGGGGGCAGGGTCTCATCGTCGTCGCTGTTGCGCAGCTCCGACGGCGGCACGAGATAGAGGTCGTCGCGGTAATAACCGAGAATAGCACGGCGCAAACGGTCCTCCGTGTTGGGGCCGGCCGAGCCCAGACCCTTCAGTTCAAGTTCGAACATGATCGCGTTGTTCAGCTCGCCCTGGCGGTTTCGCAGGTATCGGCGACCGACGACACGGGCGGCGAGGCAGCAGCTGTCCCACTGCACGCCGGCCACCGCTTCGAGCAGACGGTTGTCGGTGAACGAGTAGTAGTAGCGGCCGACGACGCTCCAGGCGGGGCTGATCGGATACAGGAACGACAGGTCGGCCTGCTCGATCAGGTCCGCGCGACGGCGGTAAGCGAAGTTGACGATGCCCTCGTCGCCGATCAGGTAACGCGTGCGCAGCGACATCAGGTCTTCGCGGCGGAACTTCGGGTCCCACTGGTAGCCGGCGCTGACCGTCCAGCGATCATTGATGGCGTAGGTCGCATCGGTGACCCATGCCGAGCGCCCCTGTTCCACCTGCGCCTCGCCGGGGATGGCGACGCGGGAATCGGAGAGATAGACGATCTGTCCCAGGCTGGCGGACAGTTTCTCGAGCCCATCCGATTCGCGGATCAGGCGGGTGCTGACCGCCATCGTGACCTGGTTGGCGTCGGCCTGGCGATCCGCGCCGGAGTAGCGGTTGTCGCGGAAGAGCTGCCCCCAGCCGAACGTCAGCGGCGTGGTGTCGAACAGCGGCAGCGCGGACTGGTCGCGATAAGGCGAATTCAGATAGAACAGCCGCGGTTCCAGCGTGTGCAGGTAATCCTCACCGCGCCAGCTGGTATTGCGATCAAAGAACAGACCTGCATCGATCGAGCCGATCGGCTGGCTGCGGCTGGGGGAGTTGTTGCTGTAGAGCGCCAGGGTGTCGGCGGACACCGGCTGGTCGGCGGGAATTCCGAGTTCGGCGCGCGCGCGCTGTTCGGCGATCTGATCAGTGAGCGTGCGATCGAGCGCGTAGCTGGTATGACGCCAGGCCAGGGTCGGCCGCACGAACCACGCCGCGCCTTCGAACGGCAACGAGACGTAGGGCTTGAGGTCGAGGCGGCTGCCGCCCGGACGCGCGGCATCGTCGAGATGCGCGAAGCGGGTTGCGGTGGTATCGACGCCGGCATTGATCCAGCGGCCGTAGGGGCGCTGCCAGGTGAATGAAGCGTGCGGCAAGCGGTTGTAGGGCAGGACCGATTCGGGAAGCGTGTAATCGGTCAGCAGCTGGTAGTCGCCCAGCACGCTCGCGTTCCAGTAGCCGCGGTCGCCCGACGAGCCCTGGCCGAACACACCGACCTGGCTCAGCGCGCTGACCGAGGAGATGCCGTCGACGTTGTTGCTGGAATCCTCGAGATACCGCGGATCACTCATCCAGGTCAGATTGGCGCGGCCCTGCCAGGTCGGGCTGATGTCCAGCGAGCCGCCGAAACCGAGAAATGCACGGTCGGCCTTGCGGCGATTCTCGACGATCGGCACCTGCTCCTCTTCCAGCTCGCGCTCGCGGCTGGCCAGCTTGTCTGACGGGAGGTAGGCCAGATCGAGCTCGCCCCGTGCGATGTCGGTCGCAAACCGGAACTCCGTGCCCAACTGCACGCCGCGCCGGCTCATGAAGCGCGG
Organism: Luteimonas sp. 3794; assembly: GCF_031456825.1. NCBI lineage: Bacteria > Pseudomonadati > Pseudomonadota > Gammaproteobacteria > Lysobacterales > Lysobacteraceae > Luteimonas > Luteimonas sp. 3794. Next base: position 146,089 of record NZ_JAVDVJ010000003.1, read on the forward strand.
CTCGAGCGTCATGTCGTAGTTGGGCGCGAGGTTCAGGTAGATCGGCTGGGTGTAGTCGAAGCCGTTGCGGCCGGACTGCGAGATGCGCGGGAACAGCAGACCCGACAGGCGCCGTTCGTCGATCGGGAAGCGGAACCACGGCACGTACAGCACCGGCACATTGCCGACGCGCAAGGTCGCGTTGCGCGCGGTGCCCATGCCCATGTCGGTATCGATGTCGATCTGCCCGGCCTTCAGTTCCCACCAGCGATCGCTGGGCGTGCAGGTCGAATAGGTGGAGCCGAGCAGGGCGCCGACCGTGCCGTCCATGCGGATGTGATCGGCGCCGCCGTTGCCGCGGCGGTCGGTCAGCTGGTAGCGGACGCTGTCCATCCGGTAGGACTCGGCGATCGTGTCGCCCTCTACCCGGTCGGCCACGATGCGCATGCCGCGGTCCTGGTAGCGGACGTTGCCGTCGGCGACGAAGGTGCCGTCGTCCTGCGAGAACTGGAGATCGTCGGTGCCGAGGAACTGGTCGCCGCGGCGCAAGGTCACGTTGCCGCTGACGTTGCCGGTGAAGTCGCTGTCGATGCCTGACAGGCCGTCGAAGGCATCACCGTCAATGTCGGTGGGCTGCCGCTCGCGGTCTTCGACCGTGCCGACCGGCGCCTGGGCGTCGGTGAATGCGGGTACCGCATCCTCGATCGGACACAGCGCCCAGTAGTTGGGACGGAGCTGATCGTCGGCCTGGGCGGACAGCGAAACCGCGATGCAGAACGGCAGGGGAAGCAAGCGGAGGGCTGTGCGCACGGTGGATCCGTTCGGCGGGAAAAACGGGCGCCAGCATGACCGATCCACCGGGCAGCAGCAATGCGGCGTCCATCCCTCCTGTTCACCTGCGGTATCGACGCTTTCCTGCAGGCCATCGGGCCCTCAACGGGCGTCTCAGCCGGTCAGCGCGCGCAGATGGGCGACGCTGCTTTCGCGCAGCGCCTGCAGGTCGTATCCACCTTCCAGCATCGAGATGACTCGGCCCTCGCAGCGCCGTTCAGCGATGGCGACGAGTTCGCCGGTCAACCACCCGAAATCCTCGGCATCGAGCTGCAACTGGGCCAGCGGGTCGCGCCAATGCGCATCGAAGCCTGCCGAGATCATCAGCAGTTGCGGGGCGAACGCGTCGATCTCGGGCAGCAGGCGTTCGCGCCAGGCCTCGCAGAAGCGACGGCTGCCGGTGCCGGCGGTGAGCGGCAGGTTGACGATGTTGCCCACGCCGCGCTCGTCGCGTCGGCCGGTGTCTGGGAACAGCGACATCTGGTGTGAGCTGACGTACTGCACGCGCGGCTCTGCCTCGAAGATCGCCTGGGTGCCGTTGCCGTGGTGCACGTCGAAGTCGACGATCGAAATCCGGGTCAGGCCGTAGCGGTCGAGCGCATGCGCAGCGGCCACGGCGATGTTGTTGAATAGGCAGAAACCCATCGCGATGTCGGCGGTGGCGTGGTGACCGGGCGGGCGCACGGCGCAGAACACCCGGCGCTCGTTGCCGCCCAGCACCGCATCGACCGCGGCCACGCCGGCGCCGGCGGCATGCAGCGCGGCCTGCGCCGAGCCCGGCGACAGCACGGTATCGCTGTCGAGCGGAATGCGGCCGGTGGGACGGGCGTCGAGGATGTTGGCGAGCAGCGAGGCGTCATGGACGCGCAGCAGTTGGCCGCGGGTGGCGGGCGGGGCCTGGCGCAGATCGAGATCCGGGAAGGCGGCACGCAGCGCTTCGATGACGGCGGCCAGCCGCTCCGGGCGCTCGGCATGGCCTGGGCCGGTGTCGTGGTCCAGCAGGCTCGGGTGCGAGAACACCGGCACCCGCCGTTGGTCACCGCCGCCGAAGCCGACCGGATGATGCATCGCTCAGCGCCGCCGCGTGTGGTGCCACAGCACTTCGCCATGCCCGCTGGCGCGCGCCAGCACCCGGGCGAGCACGAACAGCAGGTCCGAGAGCCGGTTGAGATAGCGCACCGCCTGCGGCCGGACGTCTTCGACACGCGAGAGCGCCACCGACTCGCGCTCGGCGCGGCGGACCACGGTGCGGGCGATATGGCAGCGCGCTGCCGCCTCGCCGCCGCCCGGCAGGATGAAATCCTTGAGCGGCGGCAGATCGTCGTTGTAATGGTCGAGCTGCTGTTCGAGGCGGTCGATGTCGGCGTCCTCGATCGCGGCATGGCCGGGAATGCACAGCTCGCCGCCGAGATCGAACAGCTGGTGCTGCACGGTCGTCAGCAGGCTGCGGATGTCGTCCGGTACGTCGGCGGCCAGCAGCAGGCCGATCGTCGAATTGGCCTCATCGACCGTACCGTAGGCAGCGACGCGCAACGAATCCTTGCCTACACGGGCGCCGTCGCCGAGGCCGGTCGAACCGTCGTCGCCGGTGCGGGTGTAGATCTTCGAGAGACGGTTACCCATCGGCGCGGCGCGTCAGTCGGCGTGCAGCGGACGGACGGCGGTCGCAGGCTTCGGCAGCACGCGCGTCAGCAGCACGTGTGCCATCGCAGCAACGCCGACGTACAGCGCGGCGGTGCGCATGTAGGGCAGCAGCCAGTCGCTGTAGTTCTTCCACCAGCCGGCGAGCGTGGGATCGGCGACCGAGGCGCTGATCCAGTAGAAGCTGCCCTGCGCCAGCAGATGGCAGATCGTGACCGAGGCCACCAGGGCGACGACCAGCTGGCCGATCGCGATCGGGGCCGATGTCGACAGGTGGCGACGCAACAGGCTGCCGCCAGCCCAAAGCGCGAAATACGCCGGCACTAGGCACCAGTAGGCCGGCGACACGCAGTAGTGCTGCCAGAACGACAGGCCCTGGCTGCTGATGACGAACCAGTCCACCGCGACTGCCAGCACCATCAGCGCCGGAAACGCCCAGCGCTGCCAGCTGGCGAGATAGAAGCCGCCAATGAAGAACACTGCCCACGAGGCATCGGGAATCGCGGCGAAATGATGCAGCCGGGTCGCAGCCATCAACGCGGCCAGCAGGGCGAAAATCGTGGCGCGGCGGGCGGTGACGGTCATCGCGGGGCTCCGGTGCAGCAACAGGTCGAGGGCGCATTCTAGCGGAGCCGCGACCCGGGGCGCAGGCGCCGGCGCGTATCATCGCGGGCATGGTCGAACCACACCCAGCACCGGTGCATCCGGTCCTCATTGTCGGCGGCGGTCTGGTCGGCGCCAGTCTTGCGATCGCGCTGGACCGCGCCGGCGTCGATGCCGCGCTGGTCGAAGCCACGCCGCCGGGGTCGATGCCGGCGGTCTTCGATGAGCGCAACCTGAGTTTTGCCGAGGCAACCGTCAATGCCTTGACCGTGCTCGGCGTGCTGCAGAAGCTGCGCGCGCCAGGCGGGCCGATCCGCGAGATCCACGTCAGCCGCGCCGGCGACTTCGGCCGGGCGAAGCTGGCCGCGGCCGACTATGCCCGCGAAGCGTTCGGGCAGGTCGTGGTCGCGCGTGATTTTGGAGAGGCGCTGGAAGTGCGGCTGGCTGAACTGCCGCGACTGGTGCGCTACCGGCCGATGCGCTTTGCCGGTTTCGACGGGATCGAGGACGGCTGTCGCGTGGTCCGTCTCGACGGGCCGGACGGCGAAACCCGCGTGCGGGCGCGTCTCGTGGTCGGCGCCGACGGGGCCGACAGCGCGGTACGGCAGGCGCTGGGCATCGGCGCCGACGTCCACGACTACGCGCAGATCTTGTTCATCGCCCGCCTGCGCGCGGCACGCGCGCCGGATGGCCGCGCGTTCGAGCGCCTGACCGATGCCGGCCCGACCGCGTTGCTGCCACGTGGCGACCGGCATTACGGGCTGGTCCACGGCGTCGCCAGCGACGAAGCCGAGATGGTCGCCGCGCTCGACGACGCGGCGTTCCTCGCCCGCGTGCAGCAGACATTCGGCTGGCGCGCCGGTCGCTTCCTCGCGGTCGGCCCGCGCAGTCGTCATGCGGCGCGGCGTGTTGTAGCCGAGCGCGTTGTCGATACACGTGCGGTGCTGGTGGGCAATGCGGCGCAGAGCCTGCATCCGATCGGCGCCCAGGGTTTCAACCTCGGCCTGCGCGATGCGCTGACCCTGGCCGAGTGCATCGCGGGCGCCGCCGATCCCGGCGCGCCCGAACTGCTCGAACGCCACGCCGCACGCCGCCTGGACGATCGCACCCGCACGCTCGCGTTCTCCGACGGCCTCGCGCGCGTCACCTCCAATTCGGCGCGCCTGCTGCGGCCACTGCGCAGTCTCGGGCTTCTGGCGATCGATCGCGATTCCGCGCTGCAGGCGATGCTCGCCGGTGGGGCGATGGGCTATCGGGGCGACGTGCCGGCGCTGTGCCGCGGAGCCGCCGCATGAGCCGCCGCGATCGACGCGATGTCGTGATCGTCGGCGGCGGCGTGGTCGGCGCCGCGTGCGCGCTGGCGCTGGCCGCGCAGGATCTCGACGTGGTGCTGGTCGAAGCGCGTGCGCCTGCCGCTTGGTCGGCGGCGCATCCCGATCTGCGCGTGTACGCATTTGCCCACGACAGCGCCAGTCTGCTGCGCTCGGTCGGCGCCTGGGAAGAGGTCCGCGCTGCGCGCGCGCGTCCTTACCTGCGTATGCAGGTCTGGGACGCCGGCGGCGGCAGTGAACTGGTCTTCGACGCCGACCAACTGGGTATGCGCGAACTCGGCTGGATCGTCGAGCACGGTCTGCTGGTCGACCGGCTGTGGGCGCGGTTGTCCGTGGCCGGTGTCGACGTGCGTGCGCCGGCGCAGGTGGAGGCCTTGGAGCAGGACACCGACGGCGTGACTCTGCGGCTCGATGCGGGCAGTCGGGTCGAAGCGCGCCTGGCGATCGCTGCCGACGGCGCCGCATCGACGCTGCGCACGCTCGCCGGCATCGGCACCCGCGCGCACGACTACGCGCAGGCCGGCGTGGTCGGGTATGTCGAAAGCGCAGAGCCGCATCGAGATACCGCGTGGCAGCGCTTCCTGCCAACCGGTCCGTTGGCGCTGTTGCCGGTCGACCAGGGTCGCAGTTCCATCGTCTGGACGCTGCCCGCCGATGAAGCGACGCGCATGCGCGAACTCGACGATGTTGCATTCGCGGATGCAGTGACGCGCGCGTCCGGTGGCCGGCTCGGCATGCTGACGCCGGTCTCGCCGCGCGCCGCGTTTCCGCTGCGGCGCCAGCTGGCCGATGCGCAGCTGCAGGGCCGCGTGCTGGTGATCGGCGATGCGGCGCACGTCGTGCATCCGCTGGCCGGGCAGGGCGTGAACCTCGGCCTGCGCGATGTCATCGGCCTGGCCGACAGCGTCGCCGATGCACGGCGTCGCGGCGCGCGCTGGGATGCGCCGCAACGGCTCGCGCGCTGGGCGCGCACGCGGCGCAGCGAGAGTGCCGTGGCCGCGCACGCATTTGAAGCGATCAACCGCGCCTACTCGAACGACGCCCTGCTGCCGGTGCTGCTGCGCAGCCATGCACTCGGCATCGCACACGCGTTGCCACCGCTGCGCAATCTGTTTTGGAAGCGGGCCGCCGGGCTTTGAGGTCGCTGCCCGCTTTCGTGCAGGCCGCCGCCGTTGCACTGTGGGCCTGCGCCGCGTTACCCGCGTTCGCAATGACCCAGTGCCCGGTCGAATCGGTCAAGTCGGGCGGGTTCGTCGCGCTCGGTTACGGCGTGCTCGCACTCGCGCTTTGCGTCGGGCTCGCCGCGCCTCTGCTCACCTGGCGGCGCACCCGCGCACTGCGACCGGGCATGCGCGCACTGTGGCTGCTCGGCGCGTGCGTGGTGATGCTGGGCATGTGTCTCGCCGGTCTGATGGTCTGGCTCGGCGCCTTCGTCCTGCCCTGCTGATCACGCGCCTTCAGTGGGCGAGCGCGGGCTTGCCGCGCATGCGTCGGATGAGCGTGATGATGCCCACCACGATGCCGCCGGCAACGATGCCGACGACCGCGTTGATGACCGTCGGCAGCACCGCGCCGAGCACCACGCCCACTTCGGGCAGCGCACCCAGCCCGCTTGCCGCGTCGTTGATCCAGGTCTGCACGTCGTGCACGCCGTGGGTCAGGATGCCGCCGCCGACGAGGAACATCGCGGCGGTGCCGACGATCGCCAGCGTCTTCATCAGCCAGGGTGCGACGCGCAGGATGCCGCGACCGATCGCCTGCGCCGCACCGGATGCACCCTTGCTCAAGTACAGGCCGGCGTCGTCGAGTTTAACGATGCCCGCGACGAGGCCGTAGACGCCGATAGTCATCAGCGCGGAGATCGCCGCCAGCGCGCCGAGCTGGGTGAGGAACGCCGCGCCGGCGACGGTGCCCAGCGTGATCGCGATGATCTCGGCCGACAGGATCATGTCGGTCCGCACGGCGCCGCGGATCTTGTCGCGTTCGAACGCCACCGGGTCGACATCGGCGCCGGCGAGCGCGGCGGTGCGGCCGGGCTTGGCGGCGTCGTCCTCGGCCTTGTGCAGCAGCTTGTGCAGCACTTTCTCGAAACCTTCGTAGCAGAGGAACAGACCGCCGGCCATCAGCAGCGGCGTGACCAGCCACGGCAGCCATGCGCTGATCGCGAGCGCGGCGGGCACGAGGATCAGTTTGTTGCGCGCCGAGCCCTTGGCGACCGCCCAGACCACCGGCAATTCGCGGTCGGCCGTGACGCCGGTGACCTGCTGCGCGTTGAGGGCGAGATCGTCGCCGAGCACGCCGGCCGACTTGCGCGCAGCGACCTTGGTCATCAGCGCCACGTCGTCGAGCACGGTGGCGATATCGTCGAGCAGGGTCAGCAGGCTGGACGCCATGCGGGGAGATCCGGAGTTGAGGGCGCGCGCAGTATGCAGCGCCGATGTGGCGGCTGCGTCAGCGCCGATGCGAGGCCATGCAGGGCTCGCCCGCCGGCGCGCGCGACGGACCTCGAACCGGTTCTAGCGCGCGAGCGCCCAGGCGGCGAGGGCGAAGGCCAGCGCCGCGACGGTGCCGGCGACCACCGCGAGCACCTGCGCGCGCAGCAGACGTTGCTCGACGCGCGCCGCGCCCAGCTGCAGTACCTCGATGGTCTTCTGCATGTCGGCGGCCAGCTTGCCGATCGAGTCGGCGTTCTGGCTCGCCGCGTCCTGCAGCTCGGTGATCTGCGCGTCGATCACGTCGTTGCGGCGCTGCTGCCCCAGATCGACGAGCGGCGGCGTCCGGGTGAAGATCGGCCGGGCCAGCCGGACAATCTCCGGCAGATACGGGGCGACAACGGTGATCCAGCCTGCAGCCATAACGCGCTCTCCGGTTCCGGGTTACTCGACGCTGGCGTAGACCGTGATCTCTTCGCGGTCGTGGTAGAGCTGCCGCGCGCGGATCACCAGGTTTTCGTGCTCGCCGGCATTGTTGGCGAACAGGTCCAGCGCCAGCAGCGTTTCCTGCCAACGCTTCTTCATCGGCAGCTTGAGGTTGAAGACCGCGTTGCGGCACCAGCCTTCGCGGAACCAGGTCGCCATGCGCTCGGCGACCTTGCGGGGCTGCTCGACCATGTCGCAGACCATCCAGTCGACCGCGCCGACGGGCTGGTAGCGGAAGCCGTCGACGCGGTGGTGGTCGACCAGACCGGTTTCGAGCAGTTCGGCCTGCATCGGGCCGTTGTCGACCGCGACCACGCGCATGTGTTCGCGCGTCAGCACCCAGGTCCAGCCACCGGGCGCCGCGCCTAGATCCACCGCACGCATGCCGGGCTTGATGCGCGCATTGCGCTCGCGTTCGGTGAGCAGCGCCATGAAGGCCTCTTCGAGCTTCAGTGCCGAGCGCGACGGCGCATCGGCATGCGTGCGCAAACGCGGAATGCCCATCGCCCACGGGGCGCTGTCGCCGACGATCGACTGGGCGATGTAGGCGTGCGTGCCCGACACGAAGAACACATGCAGGCGCGGGAAGCGCGTCTCGTCCTTCTGGCTCAGGAAGCCGCGCTTGCGCAAAGCTGGGCGCAGCGCATTGGCGAAGCTGCGTGCGAGGCCGGCGAGCTGCTTGCCTTCATCGGATTCGGGATGCTCGACCATCAGTTCGCCATGGCGGCCGCGGCCGGCCAGCACTTCGAAGATCGGCGTGATGCGGTCGGTCGGGTCGAGGTCGCGCAGTTCGGCCAGCAGCATCATCTTCTGGCGCGCGAAGATCAGTTCGCGGAACGGCAGTTCGCTGGTCAGCGACGGGCCGTTGTCGGAATGGAACAGCACGTAGCCGTCGCCGCGCTTGGTCTGCGCGTAGCCGGCGACATGCACGCCGGCGGCGCGCTCGGTCAGTTCGGCGGCGAGGTCGGGCTCGAAGCCGGGGCGGCAGTAGCAGAGCAGGCCGCTGATCGCATGCAGTGGCGACGTGGGCGCGTCTGCCGGCTCGGCGGCTGCATCGGCGTGATCTGTGTCGATATCGGTCATGTCAGTACTTCGCCCCGTCGGTTTCGCCATAGGTGCGCAGCACCGCGCGCGCGTCGTCGCGCAGCAGGTCGCGCACGACCTCGATGCCACGCTGGTTCAGGGCGCCGACCCAGTCCTCGGGCAAGGGGCCTTCGTCGAACGGTGTCAGCGCTTCCACGTCCTGCGAACGTGCGCCGATCAGCAGGCGGTCGATGCCGGCCCAGACAGTCGCGCCGTAGCACATGCAGCAGGGCTGCGACGAGGTCGCGAGCGTCATCGGTCCGCGCTCGTTGAGCCGCGGTGTCTGCAGGCGCTGCTGCGCGAGCATGTAGGCCATGGTCTCGGCGTGCGCCACCGAGCAGCTGTGCGGCATCACCCGGTTCACGCCGACGGCGATGATGCGGTCGTCGCTGCCGAACACGGCCGCGCCAAACGGCCCGCCGCTCTGCGCTTCGATGTTCAGGCGCGAGAGCTCGATCGCGAGCGCGACCTTGGTCTCATCGCCAATGTAGTCGCGCGACACGTCGACGTGCTCGTGCACCCACGCGGGCAGGGTCAGGTGGACCTGGGCATACAGCATTGGAAATTCCGGAAATGAAGCGGGGGATCAGCGCAGTAGGCTGCCCGGTGCGGGCGCCTCGCAGCGCGAGTTGACGCAGGCGCAGGACTGGATCTCGACGAAGCCGCAAACCCCGGCGATGCCGCGGCGCGCGCAATCGGCCTGCACCGCCTGCGGATCGACCTGCGCGTTCGCATTGACGCAGGCCGGCTGGTAGCCGCAACAGCTGCCGACGTTCTTGACCGCGCAGTCGCTGTCGACGCGGCAGCTGGTGTCCAGATTCGGCACGCCAGCGGGTGCGGACGGTGTTTCGATGACCGGCGCGCCCGCGGGAGGCGCGGCCTCGGCGACCGGCGCCGCAGGCGCTGCGCACGCCGCCAGCGCTAGCAACAGCAGGGCAGGCAACAGGCGGAGCGACAGGGTGCGCAGACGGATCATGCCGGGGATGTTAACCGCTCCAGCGCGTCCCGCGGCCGCCGGGACGGGCCAGATGCCGGGACGCGGCGGGCGGGCGGCATCCCGTGCTGCGCGACCGATGGCGGGTTTCAGGCGCCGGCCTTGTCCGCCGTCCAGGTATCACGCAGTGTCACGCTGCGGTTGAACACCGGCTTCGCGGCCGCGTGGTCGACGCGGTCAGCGACGAAGTAACCCAGGCGCTCGAACTGGAACGACTGCTCGGGCGCGGCGGTCGCGGCAGCCGGTTCCACGTAGCCCGTGACGCTGCGCTTGGACTCGGGATTCAGATGGTCGCGATAGGTCTTGCCGGTCGACTCGTCGTCGGGCTTTTCGACCACGAACAGGCGATCGTAGAGGCGGACCTCGGTCTCGACCGCATGCGCGGCGCTGACCCAGTGGATGGTGCCCTTGATCTTGCGGTTGGCGCCTTCCATGCCGGGACGCGACTCGGGATCCAGTGTGCCGCGCAGCTCGACGATCGCGCCGCTGTCGTCCTTGATCACCTCGTCGCAGCGCACGATGCCGGCGCCGCGCAGGCGCACTTCGCCGCCCGGGATCAACCGCTTCCAGCCCTTGGGCGGCACTTCGGCGAAGTCGTCGTGCTCGATCCACAGCTGGCGCGAGAACGGCACATCGCGCATGCCTTGCGCTTCGTCCTTCGGATGGTTCGGGAAACTCAGGGTTTCAGCGTGGCCGTCGGGCAGGTTGGTCAGCACCAGCTTCAGCGGGTTCACCACCGCCATGCGGCGCGGCGCGCGGGCGTCGAGATCGTCGCGCAGCGCGCCTTCGAGCACCGAGAAATCGATGACCGAGTTCTGCTTGCTGATGCCCACGCGCTCGACCAGCAGGCGCAGGCTGGCCGGCGTATAGCCGCGGCGGCGCAGGCCCTGCAGCGTGTACATGCGCGGGTCGTCCCAGCCGTCGACCAGGCCTTCGCCGACCAGCTGGGTCAGCTTGCGCTTGCTCATCACCGTGTAATTGATGTTGAGGCGCGAGAACTCGATCTGGCGCGGCTTGGCGGCCACGTTCGGCAGGCCCCGCGCACTCAGCGAGGCCAGCAGGTCCGGGTTGCCGGCGAGATCGACCCGGTCCACCACCCAGTCGTACAGCGGGCGATGATCTTCGAACTCCAGCGTGCACAGCGAATGGGTGATGCCCTCGATCGAATCGCCCAGCGCATGGGCGAAGTCGTACATCGGATAGATCGGCCAGGCGTCGCCGGTGTTCTGGTGGGCGACCTGCTTGATCCGGTACAGCGCCGGGTCGCGCAGGTTCATGTTGCCGCTGGTCATGTCGATCTTCGCGCGCAGCGTGCGCGTGCCGTCGGCGAACTCGCCCGCGCGCATGCGCCGGAACAGGTCGAGGTTCTCGTCGACGCCGCGGTCACGGAACGGCGAATTGCGGCCCGGTTCGACCAGCGTGCCGCGGTACTCGCGCACCTGCTCGGCAGTGAGATCGCAGACGAAGGCGTCGCCCTGTTCGATCAGCTTCTCGGCGGCGCGGTAGTAGACGTCGAAATAGTCCGAGGCGTGGCGCAGCTCGGCCCACTCGAAGCCCAGCCAGCGCACGTCGTCCTCGATCGCGCGGACGAATTCGAGGTCTTCCTTCTCGGGGTTGGTGTCGTCGAACCGCAGGTTGCAGCGGCCGTCGAATTCGGCCGCGATGCCGAAATCCAGACAGATTGCCTTCGCGTGGCCGATATGGAGGTAACCGTTGGGCTCGGGCGGGAAACGCGTGCGGATTGCGGCATGTTTCCCGCTGGCCAGATCCTCGCGGACGATCTGCCGGATGAAGTCCTGGCGTGCCGGGGTGGCGGGATCGGTCGGCGGCGCAGCGGATTCGGCGGATGACATGGGAGCTCAGACGGCGGAAGCGGAAAGCCGTGCAGTGTAGCGGACGGTCCACAAGCGACGCGCGGGGGCGGGTGTGACGGCGTCGTGGCGATTTCCGTGACGCAGTCCTGACATAATTTCGTGACGGCGGTAAGGAAACCGTGGCATGCGAGTTGCGATGGAGCAGGGGACATCAAGGGGGCGGTGCATGCGCGATCCAGCGCAGCGAGGCATTGGACAGCGCGCAGAAAGGTCCCACGCGGCCGACGGGCAGGCATGCAGATGGAGCTGACCGCCTCGCGCGCGATGCCCGGCCACGCCTGGGTCCTCGCCGCCTGTCTGGTGCTGCTGATGGGGCTGTTTGCGGCGCTGGTATCCGCGACCCAGCTGCGCCCCGGTGAAAGCCTGCCGGTGGTGGTCCATCCGCAGTCTGACGGCGTGGTCCAGCTGCGTTTTGAGCTGCCGGCCACAGTGACCGCCCGGTGGGCGCTGTGGTTTCCGCGCGAGCCGGTCAGCCGGCTGCAGCTGGTGGGTGCAGACGGGTGGCGCAGCGAGGCGGCGGATTTCTTCAGCGTCGGCGTCGATGATGGCGTCCTGCCGGCCGGTTATGCCTTTCTGCTGCCGCGCGATGCGCACGGGCCGATGACGATCGAAGCCGAGGTGGAGGGCGGGCTGCAAGACAGCCTGCACCCGGTGCTGGCCCAGGCGGTCGACGTACGCCGGGTTGAGCGGTCCGGCGTTGCCCTGGCCGCTGGGGTCTACGGCTGCCTGCTGGCGCTCGCAGCACTGGCGCTGGCCTTGGCCCACGCCTCCCGCGACCGGCTGTTCATCGGCTTCTTCGGCTTCACCGTCGCCCTCGTCCTGTTGCTGCAGGCAATGAACGGCCATCTCTACGGCCTGCCGGGCGTGCGTCTGTTCGGCCAATGGGGGTTACAGGGCGTGTCGGCGCTGACCCTGGTGCACGCCGCAGCCGCGCTGTGGCTGATCGAGGCCTATGCGATGCGCGACCGTGCCTATCGGCATGCGCGGCTGGTCCGCGGCCTCGGGATCGGGTTGATCGCACTGGCCTCGGTGTGCCTCCTCAATCTGCCGGGCCTGGCACAGGTGTCGCAGGCGGTGAGCGCCTCGGCGTGGACGGTCGCCGGCGTTGCGGTGCTCTGCATGCTGGTGGATGCCGGGCGGCGCGGCGTGCCCATGGCATGGACGCTGACGGTCGCCACCGCCGTGTCGGTTTCGGCCGGCGTGTGGGTGTCGCTGGCCCGGCATGGGCTGGCGCCGAGCGGCCCGCTGCTGCATTTCGGCTACCAGGGCGCGGCGGTGGCATTCGCATTGCTGCTCGCGCTGTCGCTGACCCATCGCATTGGTGACTACCGCGATCAGCGCGACCGTGACCGTCTCGCGCGTCAGGACACTGAGCGCAGGATGCGGCGCGAAGCCGCGCGTGCCGACCTGTCGGCGGCGCTGCAGACCCAGCTCAACGGCCTCGATCCCGGCGAGATTCCGTGGCAGGGCTTCCGCCTGCTGATGGATCACCTGCTGCCCCTGGTGCCGACCGAATCCTGCATCGCGGTGCTGCGCGGCTACCAGGGCCGCGACCATCTGCTGGTCGAGCCATCCGATGCGCTGGCATCGATCGAGCACGAGATCGACCGTCGCGGCCTGCTCCTGCGTCGCCAGGCGAACGCGGGTCTGGCCCTGCAGCAGCCGGTGCGTCCGACGGTGGGCGGGCCGGTGGTGGCGATGGAAGCGCTGGTGCCGTTCCAGGTGCGTGCGCCGGGCTGGGGCGTGCTGTTGCTGCGCCGTGCCGGCGACGCGGGGTTCACGACCGAGGAGATGTCGGTGATCGGCGAACTCGCGCGCGTGGTGCAGTTGCATGTCGACCAAGCCGCCGCCGCCGTGAAGCTGCGGCGCTCGGCGGAAATCGATGCCCTCACCGGGACGATGAACCGTCGCACGATCGATCTCTGGATCGGACGCACTTTCACCGATGCCGAGCGCACGGGGCGCCCGGTCTCGGTGTTGTTCATCGATCTCGACCACTTCAAGTCGGTCAACGACCGCTACGGTCACGGCTGCGGCGACGACTGCCTGCGCGCGGTGTCGACCGCGCTGCGCAGCGTACTGTCGGAGGCCGACATGTTCGGGCGCTACGGCGGCGAGGAGTTCATCGCGGTGCTGCCGGGTCGCGATGGCGCCGAGGCGCGGGCGGTCGGGGAGCGGATGCGCACCGCGGTCGAGAACTGCGAGATGCGCCACGAGGGCCAGCGCGTGCGGCTCACGGTGAGCATCGGCATCGCCACCCGCCACCGCGGCGAAGACACGCCGGCGTCCGCGATTGCGCGCGCCGACAAGGCGCTCTATGCCGCCAAACGTCAGGGCCGCAACTGCGTGCAAGTGGCGCCCGCGGTCTTCAGCTGAGGACGGCCGCGCGGCGCTGCTACGCTGCGCGTCCCCCACGCGAGGCCATTCCATGCACGACACCCCGGGCACTCGCGTTGCCATCGCGTGGATGCTGGCCGGCGCCGCGCTGATCGGCACCAACGGCCTGATGGTGCGCCTGGCTGGCACGGCGCCGACGGTGTCGGCCTTCTACCGGATGCTGTTCGCCGGCGTGCTGTTGACGCTGTTCGTCCATCTGCGCCGCGACTGGCGACCAATGCCACGGCGCATGTGGTGGCTGGCGCTGCTGCCGGCCACCGCGTTCGCTGCCGACCTGTGGCTGTGGCACCGGAGCATCCTGCTGATCGGCCCGGGACTGGCGACGCTGCTGGCCAATGCGCAGGTGTTCTTCATGGCGTTGGCCGGGGTCGTGCTGTTCGGCGAACGTGTGAGCCTGCGGTTCGTCGCCGGCATCGCGCTGGCGTTCTTCGGCCTGTGGCTGATGCTCGGCGCGGACTGGGCGACGCTGCCGGCCGATTATCGCTGGGGCGTGTGGCTGGGGCTGGCGACCGGCCTGTGTTACGCGGTCTACAACATCGGCCTGCGCCACGTGCAGCGCGCCGGCAACGTGGGCACGACGAATGCGGCGGCGTCCGCGCCGGTAGCGCAGGTGCTGGCGATGGTGTCGCTGCTCTGCGCCGCGCTGCTCGGCCTGGCCGGTGTCGCCGAAGGCGTGTCGTTCGCGATTCCGAGCTGGCAGGCGCTGGGCTGGCTGCTGCTGCTCGCATCGCTGGGCCACTGCCTGAGCTGGATTCTGATCTCGCGCGCGATGCAGTACCTGTCTGTCGCGCTGGTCGGTCTGCTGCTCCTGGTGCAGCCGGTCTGCGCGTTCCTGCTCGATATCCTCGTGTTGCAGCGCGAGACCCTGCCGCGCGAGTGGCTCGGACTCGCCTTCACCCTGGCCGGCATCTTCCTCGCGAGCCTGAAGGGCCGCGCGCGGACGCCGGCGGAGCCGGCCTGAGTCCCTTGGAAGAAGGCCCGCGCGCCCGCATGCAGAGCGCACGGCACTGTGCCGCGACCCGGAGAGATCGAGATGCTCGGAATCGGAGCCTGGAAACAGCGTCTGCCACGGCCCCAGGATGCGCTGCCGGGTCGAGATACGCCCGTGTCGCTGCACAACGCACATGCGGTGCATGGCCGCCCGCTGCAGGACGCGTTCGACGGTCTGGAACAGGTGCAGTTCGGCATGGGCTGCTTCTGGGGCGCGGAACGCATGTTCTGGTCGCTGCCGGGCGTGGTCACGACCGCGGTCGGCTATGCCGGCGGGGTGACGCCGAACGCGTCGTATCGCGAGGTGTGTTCCGGACAGACCGGTCATGCCGAGGTCGTCCTGGTGGTCTACGACCCCGCGCAGATCGCGTTCGAGACTTTGCTGCAGACGTTCTGGGAGCGCCATGACCCGACCCAGGGCATGCGCCAGGGCAACGACACAGGTACTCAGTACCGTTCGGCGATCTACTGCACGACGCCGGCGCAGGCCGCGCTCGCCCATCGCAGCCGCGACGCGTATGCGGCGAAGCTGCAGGCGGCGGGGTATCCGGACATCACCACCGAAATCCTCGACGAGGCGCCGCCGTTTTATTACGCCGAGAACGAGCATCAGCAATACCTGCACAAGAATCCCGGCGGGTATTGCGGCATCGGCGGCACGGGCGTGGCGTGCCAGGTCGGCGTGCCGCTCTGAATCGATGCGGTGAACCGTGCGGCGCCCGGGGGCGGCGCCGCACGCACTGCGATCAGTGATCGGCGGGCGCGACTTCCAGCACGCGCAGGCGCAGGGTGCGACCGCCGCTGACCGGCCAGTCGATGCGCTGGTCGATCGTTAATCCCAGCAGGGCCGTGCCGACAGGCGCCAGGACTGACACGCGACCGGCGTCCACGTCCGCTTCGTGCGGATAGACGAGTGTGAGTGTGTGCCGGGCGCCGGTTTCGTCGTCGATGCACGTGACACGTGCATGCATGCCGACGATCGCGTCGGCGGGGGCATCGTCTGGCAGCAGATCGGCGCGATCGAGTTCGCGCTGCAGCGCAGACGCGCCGGGGTGTTGCCGGTAAGTCGGTGAATCGAGCAAAGCGTCGAGGCGCGCCAAGTCATGGCGGGTGATGCGGATCGGCGGTGCGTCGGATGGGGGCAGGCCACTCTTGGATTGCGATGACATCAGGATCTCCTGGGATTGGGAGGCGCTGGACCAGCGCCCATGAGAAAGGCGACGCAATGCGCCGCCCGGGGTCTATTGTGCCGCGTCCAAGGCCGGGCGCGGAGAGGCGACTCAGGTCGCGGCAGGCTCGAACAGCGCAGGCGGCAGATCGCGCAGCACGCCCGCCACTTCCAGCAGGAACGCGTGCATGGCCGAACTGCGGCGCCAGACCAGGGCGACGCGCCGGGTGGGGCGGGTGTCGCTGAAATCGAGCAGGCGCAGATGCGGCGACGGGGCGACCGGCGGTTTGGTCGCGAGCATCGGCAGCAGCGTGACGCCGACGTTCGCGGCCACCATCTGTCGCAGCGTCTCCAGACTGGTGGCGCGGAACTCGGCGTGTTCGCCGGCGCCCGACAGGCGACACACATCCAGCGCCTGTTCGCGCATGCAGTGGCCGTCCTCGAGCAGCAACAGCTTCTGCGACGACAGCTCCTGCAGGCTCAGGCGTTCGCGCGCGGCCAGCGGATGCTGATCTGAAACCGCGAGCAGGAACGGTTCCTCGAACAGGAACTCGGCGTGCAGCGCGTCCTCGTCGACCGGCAACGCGAGAATCGCCGCATCGAGACGACCGTCGCGCAGCCGCGTCAGCAGCACGTCGCTCTTCTCTTCCACCAGCAGCAGTTCCAGCTGCGGAAACCGCGCGCGCAACGGCGGCACCGCATGCGGCAACAGGTACGGGCCCAGCGTCGGGAACAGCCCGAGCCGGATCGAGCCGGCTTCGGGGTCCATGCTGCGCCGGGCCAGTGCCTTCATCTGTTCGACATCGCCGACGATGCGGCGCGCGCGGTCGGCGACCTGCACGCCGATCGGCGTCAGCATGACCTTGCGCGGCGCGCGTTCGACCAGGGCGACGCCGAGCTCTTCCTCGAGCTTGCGGATCTGCGTCGACAGCGTCGGCTGGCTGACGAAACAGGCGGCCGCGGCGCGGCCGAAATGCCGCTCGTCGGCGAGCGCGACCAGATAGCGCAGGTCGCGGAGGTTCACGGCGCGCACTCCGCGCACGTCCCGGGTCGCACAGGCGACGCCGGGATGTGCAGGACGCGGGCCGCGCGCGGGATCACGCCGCTTCGGCCTCGGCCGTCTCGACGACCGGTACGCGGATCAGATGGTCGAACGCGCTGAGCGCAGCCGTCGCGCCCTGGCCCATCGCGATGACGATCTGCTTGTACGGCACCGTCGTCGCGTCACCGGCGGCGAACACGCCGGGCACCGAAGTCTGGCCGCGGTCGTCGACGATGATCTCGCCACGCGGCGACAGCGCGACCACGCCCTTGAGCCACTCGGTATTGGGCAGCAGGCCGATCTGCACGAACACGCCCTCCAGTTCGACACGGTGGCTGTCGCCGCCGACCCGGTCGCGGTAGACCAGCGCGTTGACCTTCGCGCCGTCGCCGAGCACTTCGGTCGTCTGCGCGCTGGTCACGATGCGCACGTTCGGCAGGCTGCGCAGCTTGCGCTGCAGCACTTCGTCGGCGCGCAGCTGGGCGTCGAACTCGATCAGGGTGACGTGGGCGACGATGCCGGCCAGATCGATCGCGGCTTCCACACCGGAATTGCCGCCGCCGATCACCGCCACGCGCTTGCCCTTGAACAGCGGGCCGTCGCAGTGCGGGCAATAGGCCACGCCCTTGTTGCGGTACTGGTCCTCGCCGGGCACACCCATCTGCCGCCAGCGCGCGCCGGTCGACAGCACCACGGTCTTGGACTTCAGCGACGCGCCGTTCTCGAGCTGGATTTCGATCAGCCCCTCATCACCCGACGGCACCAGCTGCGTCGCGCGCTGCAGGTCCATGATGTCGACGTCGTACTCGCGCACGTGCTGCTCGAGCGCCGCGGCCATTTTCGGGCCTTCGGTTTCCTTGACCGAGATGAAGTTCTCGATCGCCATGGTGTCCAGCACCTGGCCGCCGAAGCGCTCGGATGCCACGCCGGTGCGGATGCCCTTGCGCGCGGCGTAGATCGCCGCGGCCGCGCCGGCCGGGCCACCACCGATGACGAGTACGTCGAAGGGCTTCTTCGCGGCGATCTTTGCGGCCTCGCGCTTGGCCGCGCCGGTGTCGAGCTTGGCGACGATCTGCTCCAGCGTCATCCGGCCCTGGTCGAACTTCTGGCCGTTGAGAAACACCGTCGGCACCGACATGATCTCGCGTGCCTCGACCTCGGCCTGGAACAGCGCACCGTCGATCGCGGTGTGGCGGATGCGCGGGTTCAGCACCGCAGCAAGGTTTAGCGCCTGCACCACGTCGGGACAGTTCTGGCACGACAGCGAGTAATACGTCTCGAAGCTGTAGTCGCCATCGAGCGCGACGACCTGCTCGATCGTGTCCTTGGCCGCCTTCGACGGGTGGCCACCGACCTGCAGCAGCGCCAGCACCAGCGACGTGAACTCGTGGCCCATCGGCAGGCCCGCGAAGCGCACATCGAAGTCGTGGCCGGGCGAGGTCAGCGCGAACGAGGGCTTGCGCGCATCGGTGCCGGCGGTGTCGATCGTGATGCGGTCGCTGGCCTCGCCGATGTCGGCCAGCAGCGCCAGCAGCTCGCGCGACTTCTCGCCGTCGTCGACCGACGCGACGATATGGATCGGACGCACGGCGCGTTCGAGGTAGCCCTTGAGCTGGGTTTTGAGAGCGTCTTCCAACATGGCGAACTCCGGACGGCAGGGTTGAGTCGCCCGTGACGCATCGTGGCACGACGCATCCGGACAGAGGGGGAGAGGGGTGAACCGCAGACGGCGGCGGGGCCGCCGGCTCCGGTTCACCCCCAAGCCGCTTGCACGGCGTGGGGGCGAGGGTGGTCACGTGCGACACACGCGACCACCGGTGGCGCAGATCAGATCTTGCCGACGAGATCCAGCGACGGGGCAAGGGTCTTCTCGCCTTCCTTCCACTTGGCCGGGCAGACCTCGTTCGGGTTGGCGGCGACGTACTGCGCAGCCTTGAGCTTGCGCAGGGTCTCGGTGACGTCACGGGCGATCGCGTTGTCATGGATCTCGACAGTCTTGATCACGCCCTCGGGGTTGATGACGAAGGTGCCGCGCAGCGCCAGGCCTTCCTCGGCGATATGCACGCCGAACGCG
This sequence comes from Luteimonas sp. 3794, assembly GCF_031456825.1. Lineage (NCBI taxonomy): Bacteria > Pseudomonadati > Pseudomonadota > Gammaproteobacteria > Lysobacterales > Lysobacteraceae > Luteimonas > Luteimonas sp. 3794. The sequence goes on from NZ_JAVDVJ010000003.1 coordinate 165,014, forward strand.
TTGGTCAGCTGGTGGGTCGGGTCGCCGACCAGCGGGAACTGCGCCTTGCCGACAGCCGGCGAAGTCTCGTGCCACACCTTGTGCGAGAAGTGCGTGTCGGTGGTGACGATGTAGACCTCGGCGCCGATCTTCTGGAACTCGGCGTAGTTGTCGGCCGCGTCCTCGACTTCGGTCGGGCAGTTGAAGGTGAAGGCGGCGGGCATGAAGATCAGGACCGACCACTTGCCCTTGAGGCTCTCGTTGCTGACTTCGATGAACTCGCCGTTCTGGAATGCGGTGGTCTTGAACGGCTGGACTTCGGTGTTGATGAGGGACATGAAAGCTCCTGGACGGGGGGAAGGCGTGCGACTTGGCATCGCGGCCGGTGACTCCGGCTGCGCATAGATTAGGCGCCGTCTATCGATATGGGAAATCGATTATAGAAATTCAATCGATAGATCTAGGCTATCGATATCCTCGCGTCAGTCGACCGTGAATAGTGTCACCGGAAACGATTACATGGACGCTTGCAATCGCTGTTGCGCTGCAGCAATATCGGGTCAACAGGCGTCGCGCAGCGGTTTCAGGCGGCGCCCGCGGCCTTGAAGCCGCGTACCGGGTTCCGTGTTCGTACTTCCCTCCCACACGTCCACGGAATTTTTGAAGGCGGCTTCGGCCGCCTTCATTTTGTCTCGGATTCGGCATCCGCCTGAACCAGGCCGATGAACTCGCGCACCGCCGGCAACACCTCGGGGGCGCGCTCCGGCTCGTAAAACGCGGCGGCGGTCACGAAGTGGTTGCCGCCGGAGATGATCTCCAGCGTCGAGTCGACGCCCTTGCGACGCAGCGCGAAGTCCAGCTTGCGGCTGTTGCCGACATCGACCGTGCGGTCGCCGTCGCCATGGATCAGCAGGAACGGCGGCTCGTCGCCATCGACGAACTTCACCGCCATCGCCTCGGGCCACTGGCTGCGCGGGCCGAAGATCTCCTCGAGCTTGCCGCTGATGACGAAGTCGTACGGGCCCGACAGGCCGATCACGCCGGCCAGATCCTTCGGCTTCAGGTCGACCGCGGCGAGATGTTGCGCGTCCGTGCCCAGCAGCGCGGCGATCTGCGCGCCCGCCGAATGGCCTGCGATGAATACACGCTTCGGGTCTCCGCCGTACTCGGCCGCGTGGTCGACGGTCCAGCGCACCGCGTGCGCGGCATCGCCCATGAAGGCCGGGAAGCCGGCGGCCGGCCAGGTGCGGTAATCCGCAACGATGGCAACGACACCGTTCTGCGCCAGCCGGCTGCCGACGAAGCGGTACTGCGCGCGCGTGCCGTACTGCCAGGAGCCGCCGTAGAAGAACAGCACCACTGGGGTATCGGGCGCCGCGTTCTGCGGGCGGTAGATGTCGAGCGCCAGCCCGCGCGTGGCGTCGTAGACCGCCGTCGCATCCGGCTGTGTGCTATCGCGATTGACGAAGCCGAAGAACGCGCTCTGGCAGCCCGAGACGAGCAGGGCGAGGGTGGCGGCGACACAGGCGTGGATCGAACGGCGCATCGGTGATCTCCTCGAGGTGCGACACCATGCCCGGCCGGGGCCCGGCTACGATGTGAAGTCATGATTACGAATCCGAGTCCCGCTCTGGATGCACTGCTGCGCGACGCCGCCGGCCGTATCGACGCGATCGATGCGCGCTGGCTGCTCGCACATGCCGCGGGTCGTTCGCAAAGCTGGCTCTACGCGCATGCACGCGATCCCGCGCCCGGTGGCGTGCCCGAGCGTTTCGAAGCGCTGGTCGCGCGCCGCGCCGCCGGTGAACCGGTCGCCTATCTCACCGGCGTGCGTGGCTTCTGGGGATTCGATCTGGCGGTGACGCCGGCAACCCTGATCCCGCGGCCGGAAACCGAATTGCTGGTCGAACTGGCGCTGGCACGGTTGCCTGCCGCGGACGCGCGCGTCGTGGATCTCGGCACCGGCAGCGGGGCAATCGCGCTGGCGATCGCACGCGAACGCCCCGACGCCGCGGTGCTGGCGACGGATGCCAGCGTCGACGCGCTCGCGGTCGCACGCGCCAACGCGCAAGCGCTGGAACTGACGCAGGTGCGCTTCGCTCACGGCGACTGGTACGCGCCGCTGGCCGGCGCGCGTTTCGACGTGATCGCCAGCAATCCGCCCTATATCGAAGACGCGGACCCGCATCTGGCGCAAGGCGATCTGCGCTTCGAACCCGCATCGGCGCTGTCGTCCGGTGCCGATGGTCTGGACGCGATCCGCGGCATCGCCGCGGGCGCGCTCGCGCATCTTGCGCCCCGCGGCTGGCTGCTGGTCGAGCACGGTCTCGCGCAGGGGGCGGCGGTGCGCGCGCTGTTCGAACGAGCGGGTCTCGTCGAGGTGGCGACCGAGCGCGATCTCGAAGCCCGCGACCGCGTGACGCTGGGCCGCGCACCCGAGGCACGAAAGGCCGACTGATAGACTGGACGCCTGTTTTCCCCGGATCCACGCGCATGCGCCAGCTCTATCCCGCCATCGAGCCCTTCGACACCGGCATGCTCGCCGTCGACGACCGCCACACGCTCTATTACGAGCAGTGCGGCAATCCGAAGGGCAAGCCGGTGGTGCTGCTGCACGGCGGTCCGGGTGGCGGCTGCAGTCCGAAGATGCGCAGTTTCCACGATCCCGCCAAATACCGGATCGTGCTGTTCGACCAGCGCGGCGCCGGCCGCTCCACCCCTCACGCCGACCTGGTCGCCAACACCACCTGGGATCTCGTCGCCGACATCGAGCGGTTGCGCGTCCATCTGGGCATCGAGCGCTGGCAGGTGTTCGGCGGCTCCTGGGGATCGACGCTGGCCCTGGCTTATGCGCAGATGCATCCGCGCCAGGTCACCGAACTGATCCTGCGCGGCATCTTCATGCTGCGCCGCTGGGAACTGGAATGGTTCTACCAGGAAGGCGCGTCGCGTCTGTTTCCGGAGGCCTGGCAGCAGTACATCGCCGCCATTCCGGAATCGGAGCGCGGCGATCTGATCGCGGCGTTCCACACCCGCCTGACCAGCAACGATGAAACCACGCGCCTGTCTGCCGCGCGCGCGTGGAGCGTGTGGGAAGGCGCGACGAGCTTCCTGCACGTCGATGCCGATTTCGCCGATAGCCACGCCGACGCGCAGTTCGCGCTGGCCTTCGCGCGCATCGAAAACCACTACTTCACCAACGCGGGTTTCTTCGAGGTCGACGACCAGTTGTTGCGCGACGCCTACCGCATGGTCGACATCCCCGGCGTCATCGTCCACGGCCGCTACGACGTGGTTTGCCCGGTGCAGAACGCGTTCGATCTGCACCAGGTCTGGCCCAAGGCCGAGCTGGTCGTGACGCCGGCCTCGGGCCATTCCGCGTTCGAGGCCGAAAACATCGACGCGCTGGTGCGTGCGACCGATCGCTTCGCCTGAGGCACCCGCCGTAGTCGATCTGCGGCGCCGCCAGTCCACCCATCAATGCGCGACGGCAGGCCCGTTGCGCGCAGGAAACTCCGATGTCTGAAGAAGAAATCATCGTCAAGGACAGCAACGGCGCCCGCCTCGCCGACGGTGACGCGGTCACCGTGGTCAAGGACCTCAAGGTCAAGGGCACCAGCGTCACGCTCAAGCGCGGCACGCTGGCCAAGAACATCCGTTTGACCGACGACCCCGACCTGATCGAATGCAACGTCGAGAAGGTCAAGGGCCTGGTGCTGCGGACGGAGTTCGTCAAGAAGGCCTGAGGTCCATCTGATGGATGTGCTCGAACACAACCGTGCGGCGTGGAATCGCGAATCCACATCCGGCAGCGCGTGGACGACGCCTGTGGACGCCGGGGTGATCGCGGCGGCGCGTCGTGGCGACTGGTCCGTCATCCTGACGCCGAACCGTGCGGTGCCGCGCGACTGGCTCGGTACGCTGGACGCATGCGATCTGCTGTGTCTGGCGTCGGGCGGCGGACAGCAGGCGCCGGTCCTGGCTGCGGCCGGGTCGCGGGTCACGAGTTTCGATCTGTCGGACGTGCAACTCGAAAAGGACCGTGCCGTCGCCGAACGCGACGGGCTGGCGCTGCATTGCGTACGCGGCGACATGGCCGACCTGTCTGCGTTCGCTGATGCGAGTTTCGACATCGTGTTCCATCCGGTATCGAACGTCTTCGTGCCGGACGTGGAAGCGGTGTGGCGCGAGTGCGCCCGCGTACTGCGCCCGGGCGGACGCCTGCTGGCCGGCTTCATGAATCCTGCGTTTTTTCTGTTCGATCATGACGAGGCAACGGACACCGGTGTCTGCGTCGCGCGTCACCGCCTGCCGTATGCGGAGCCGGACAGTCTGAGGCCGGCCGCGCGTGCCGCCTGGGACGCAAGCGGACGCGCCGCCGAGTTCGGGCATTCGCTGCAGACCCAGATCGGCGGACAACTGGCAGCCGGGTTCCGTCTTGCCGGCCTGTACGAGGACGACTGGGATGATACGGTCACTCCGCTCAATCGCCTGATGCCGGTCGCCCTCGCAACGCTGGCGCTCCGCGCGCCATAGGGCTGTCCGTCGCTCAATCCGCGGGTGAGCCGTCCGGGTTGAAGTCCACCATCCACAGGCCGGCCCAGAGCTTAAGATCGAGCTCGAAGCCTTCCGCGTGTTTGCGCATCAGCCAGGCCGGTGCGGTCGCGCGCGGGACGGTGTGGACGATGATCGCCTCGTCATCGACGCCGCCGCCGTCGCCGACACGCGTCAGCTCACGCGCACGCACGAAGGCGACGCGTTCGTTGCTCATGCCGGCAGTGGTCGGGCCGGTCAACAACACGTCGACGCGGCCGGCCGACCAGCCGGTTTCCTCGATCAGCTCACGTCGCGCCGCATCTTCGAGCGAATCGGTGGATCCGCCGTCGCCGACCAGCCCCGCCGGCATCTCGATCGTCCGGGCGCCCAGCGGGACCCGGTACTGCTCGACAAAGAGCACTTCGTCGTCAGGTGTCACCGCGATCACCAGCACCGCCATGCCGTCGCCGCCGTGCGTGCGTTCGCAGGCTTCCCATGTGCCGTGGCGGACCAGCCGCAGCCAGTCGCCCTGGTAGAGCACTTCGGTATGTTCGCGCATCGATGGATTGGTCATGCGCGGATGCTAACGCGCGGCCGTGACGACCGACAGCGCGCTCAGGCCATCGCGGGCGGCGCGTAGTCCAGGCCGGCGACGCTGTGCAGGCGACGACGGGTCAGCGGCCCGAAACGCAGGGTTTCGCACAGCGCCTGCAGCGCTGCGGCATCGCCGGTGCGGCGCGCGAAACCGCCTGTGCCTTCGCCCAGCGGCGCGTCGCAGGCAATCGTCGTCAGCTGCCGGTACAGGCGCGCGGCCTCGGCGTGCTGACGCAGTTTCGGCCCCACCTGGCCGGCGCCGCGGAAGCGCAGGAACTGGATTTCGTCGCTGCGTTCCAGCAACGCATCGAGCGTGCGGAAGTGATGCAGCAGACTCGCCGCGGTCTTGCAGCCGATGCCGGGCACGCCGGGGATGTTGTCGACCGCGTCGCCGCACAGCGCGAGGTAGTCGGCGATCTGGTGCGCCTCGACGCCGTGACGATCGCGTACGCCGGCCGCGCTCCAGCGCACGCCACGCGCGTAGTCCCACTGTTCGTCCGCGCCCTCGAGCAGTTGCGACAGGTCCTTGTCGGCCGACACGACGACCCCGTGATGCGCCCGCGTACGGCCGGCCACCAGCGCGCTGCCGATCAGATCGTCGGCTTCGTACTCGGTATCGGCCAGCACCACGAAGCCGAGTGCGCGGCACAGCGCCTTGCAGTGCGCGAACTGGCGACGCAGTTCATCGGGCGCGGGCGGGCGGTTGGCCTTGTAGGCGGGATAGATGCGGTTGCGGAAGCAGCTGTCGAGCGCTTCGTCGAATGCGATGGCGATGTACTGCGGATTCACCCGCTCGACCAGTTCAGCGAGAAAGCGTGCGAAGCCGTGCACCGCATTGGTCGGCCAGCCCTCGGCATCGCGGAACTCGTCAGGCATCGAATGCCAGGCGCGGAACACGTAGAGGCTGGCGTCGATCAGGTACAGCGGCGCAGTGGGCGGTGGTGGCGATGCCTGCAGCGTCTGCGGCGGCAACGTCATGGCGCGTGCCAGTCGGTCAGCAGTGCGGCAGGATCCGGCCGCTCGCGTTCCGGCGCCTCGATGCGTGGCGTGCCGATATGGATGAAACCCGCCACGCGCTCGTTCCCACCCAGGCCGAGCAGGGCGAGGATCTCGGCATCGTAGGCCGGCCAGCCCGACAGCCACGAAGCGCCGAAGCCCAGCGCCTGCGCGGCCTGGAGCAGGGCGAAACAGACGCTGCCGGCGGTCAGCAGACGCTCGACCTCGGGAATCTTGGTGTCGTCGGGATCGAGCACCGCCACCACGACGATGACCATCGGTGCATGCGAGAAGCGCCGGCGGTCCTTGTCGAGAGCGCCTTCGCCGATATCCGGATCGCGCGCCTGTGAACGCGCCGCGAGCCGCTCCCCGAGCGCGTCGCGGTCGCTGCCTGTGATACGCAGGAACCGGAACGGCACCCGCTTGCCGTGATCAGGCACGCGCACCGCGGAGCGCAGCATCCGCAGCAGCGTGGCCTCGTCCGGGCCGGGGGCATCGAGCTGCTTGGCCGGCACTGAACGGCGGGCATCGAGCAATGAGAGTGCGTCGTGTTCAGGATTTGAGGAATTCATCACAGATCTGTCGCCACCATTGGGGAATCGTATGCACGGGGCACTCTGCCCTCCTCCGATTCTCCCCCAAATGACGCATCACCACGAAATCGGCGCTGCCTCGGGTTCGCGCGCGGGTCCGGCGCGCGATGCTGCCCGCGTGCTCGAGACGCTGCGTCATGACGCGGTGACCGGACTCGGCGGGGTGCTGTCGGGCTTCTGGAGCGCAATCGAGGAACAGGTGCGGCTGGCCGCGCTCGCGCATCACGATTACATGGTCGCGCAGGACGAACGCGTGGCCGTGCTGGACCTGAGCCAGCGCGCGCTCGAGCTTGCCACGCGCTATCGCAAGGCGATCGAAACCGAATTCGACCAGTGGCTGGCGGACCGCCCTGCGCCGCCCGTCGCCGATGGCCTGTCGTTGATGTCGGAAGGCGAGCTGGAAGTGCAGCTGGCTGCGCAGCAGATCATCGAATTGATGGATCACCAGTTTCTGCATCCGCTCACCGCGCTGGGCGAGCGGATGGATGCGCTGGCGGCGCGGCTGGGCATCGAGGGCGTGCACGCGAATCCGCTGCGTCCCGAAGTGGCGGTGGTGGCCTTCGTGCGGCTATTCGAAGCCGATGAGCTGCCCGCCGGTCTTCGGACGATGGTATTCAGCCAGCTCGACAAACGTCTTCCGGGCATTCTGGGGGAGGTCTACGCCAAGGCCAATGCGTCGCTGGACTCGGCAGGGATCGGTCCCGGCGCGGCCGCTGGGCAGTCCACCGGACGCCCAGCAGCTCATGCAGCCCCCGCAGCAGCCCCAGTCCGCTCGACGCGGCAGGATGCGGCCGGCGAACAGTGGGAGCCGGATGGCGGCGTGGTGCCGCATACGGCACAGGACTTCGCAGTGTCCTCCGATGATGAAGATGCGCCGGTCTACGGTCCGCTGTCCGCCGGGCTGATGGACGTGCTTGCAGCGCACGGACACACACCGGCCGGGTCGAGTGCGCCGCGCGGCTACCGCGACCTCGTGCGTGAGCAGTTGCACCACTGGCGCGAGTATCGCGCCCAGAGCCCGGCGGCGGACGCGGGCGCTGATGGCGCGGGTGGGCCGGTGCTGGACATGTCGCAGCTGTTGAGCGTCGCGCGGATGCTGCAGGGCGACGACTCCGCGCCGTTCGCGCGCGCGCTGGTCGGCGACGACCGTCGCCGCCTGGGCGATGTGATCCGCGACGAGTTGCTGCGGGGCCTGCGCGAGTTGGGCGTCGACACCGAGCAGACGCCGCTGAGCCAGGAGGACGAGGATGCGATCGATCTGGTCGGCATCCTGTTCCAGGCCCTGTTCGACGCCAACGATCTGCTCTTGCAGGCGCGGGACATCTACGGCCGGCTGGTGATGCCATACCTGAAGGTCGCCCTGACCGACGATTCGATGTTCAATCAGCGCGCCCATCCGGCACGTCGTCTGCTGGACGCGGTCACCGAGGCCTGTGACGGCAACGTCGGCGATACGCCGCAGGACCGCGATCTGCTCGATCAGGCCGGTCGCGTGGTCGATCGCGTTGTCGATGAATATGAAAGCGACCAGGCCGTGTTCGAGCTGGCCGCCGCCGAGCTGCGCGAGCGGCTGGACCAGCAGCGTCGGCGTGCCGACGTCGCCGAACGCCGCGCGGCCGAGGCCATCCATGGCCGCGAACGCCTGCAGCAGGCGCGTCGCGGTGTCGACGACATGGTCGCCTCGCGGTTGTCGGAACGTCCGTTGACCGCTGCGGTCGCGTTCTTCCTCGATCGCCACTGGCGCCATCACCTCACCCAGACCTGGTTGCGCGATGGGCCGGACTCGCCCCGGCATCTCGCCGCGATCGGCGTTGGCGACGCGATGGTCCAGGTCGACTTCGACGCTGCACATGCGCTCGGCACGGCAGTCGCAGATGAACTGCTCGCGCTGCAGGTGCCGCTGGCCGAGTGCTATTCCAGCTGCGGGCTCGACGCCAATGCAGCGCGCGACGCGGTGGCGCGGATCATTGCCGCGCTGGCGCTCCCCGACACGCCGCGCAGCGTGCATGCGCCGCAGTCTCCCGAGGTCGAGGACGACGTCACTGACCCCGCCCTGCGTCTGGCGGGCGGCCACGATGCGCTGGCGTTCGATCCCACGATCGCCGCGCGCATGCGCCAGTTGCGCGTCGGGCAGTGGTTGCGGCTGGTCGACGAGAACGGTCGCGAGTCCGCGGCGCGTATCGCGTGGATCAGCCCGTTGTCGCACCGCCTGTTGATCGTCAACCGCCGCGGCGTGCGTCGAATGGTCGTCTCCCCTGAGGAACTGGCCGCACTCGTCGGCGCCGGCCGCGCGGTCGTTCGTGCGGTCGATGCGCCGTTCGACGAGGCGATGAAGCAGTTGTGGCAGCAACTCAACGCCGCCAACGATCCTGGCAACGACGCCGCGACCGGCTGACATTCGTCCGCCGGCGTTGCGGCGCAAAAACGGCGCTTGCGTTATTGTCCCGCGATCTTTCGAGGGACGGAGTGGGGGCGATGCCCGTGTCGACGCTAGGACAGGGCGATGCCCAGCGGGCTGAAACGCCTGCGCAGCTGATGGAAGGAATCCGTCGCGAGACTACCGCGCGGCTGCTGCCGTTGCTGGGCGAAACCCTGCGCGCCGAGCGTGCGCGTCTGCAGCAGGCCTGCGATGACGCCACTCAGGGCGCGCCGGCGCACGACGCCGATGTGGAGGACCTGACCAGTCTGACCGTGCTCGCTGCCGAACTGATCCAACACGAGCATCGCTGGCAGAAGGCGTTGGGCGAGGTGTTCGCGGCCTGGCCCGAGCCTCCGCTGACCCACGCCCGCAGTGCGTTCTCGCTGTTGTCGGACGACGAATTGCAGGCCCAGTTGATCGGGCAGCCGGTGGCCGAGGCCCTTGATCGTCGGTTCGAGAGTCAGCGCGACATCATCGATCGCCGGCTGCATACGCTGGCCACTCGCTTGCAGTACCGCGGTCGACCGTGCAACCCCTTGTCCGCGCGTTTTCTGGTCGAGTGCTTCCTGCGCGCATTCGCGGCGGGCGACTGCGGGCGTCGGCTGCGGGCTTTGCTGCTGCGGCGTCACGAGCTCCTGCTGGACGGCGCACTGGGCGCGCTCTACGCTTGGTGCAATACCCGCCTGGCCGAGGCCGGCTGCGCGCTGGCAGGCGACAGCGACCATGCAGCCCTACTCGCGGGCCTCGGGGGTTCGACGGAGGCCTTGCCGTCACACAGGACCCCGATCTGGGAGCAGGGCAATGCGGTGATGCGAGCCGGTGCCGGCGTGGCGCCCGGCCTGCGTGCGGACGCACCGCGCGGCAACGTGCTGCGCCGGTATGCGCGTCGTCAGCGCGATGCGCGCCGCGCGGAGCTCGATGCCGCGCAGCGCAGCTTCCGTCGCGACGAGTTTCTCTCCACGCTGTCGCTGCTGCAGTCCGAACGCAGCCTGCCGGCCGGGGAGACCCACGCGATCCGTCTGCGGGAGGGGCTGTACGCGGTAGCAGCCGGCCTTGGCATCGACCGCCAGGCCGTCGCCTTCGACGGCGAGCAGGACGAGGCGCTGATCCTGGTGGGGGCTCTGTTCGATCTGATCGCCGCACGCCACCAGTTGACGCCCCCCGCGCGTGAACGACTGGCGTTGCTCGCCGTGGTCTGGGTGCACCTCGCCCTCGAGGACGTGCAGTTGTTTGAGCCTTCGTCGCCGCCCGCCATGCAGCTGTTGTCGGCGCTCGTTGAGCTGTGGGACGGCGTCGATCCCGAAGATCCGCAGTCGATCGAGCAGCAGGCACTCGCCGATCGCGCCGCCGATGCCGTGCTCGACAGTCCGCATGGCGATGGCCGAGTATTCCCGGCACAACTCGCGCAGATCGATGCGGCGCTGGCCGCGAACCGCCGCCGCGCCGAAGCCGTCGAGCGCCGCACCTGGCAGGCATTGCGCGGCCGGGAGCGACTCGACGCGGCGCGGCGCCAGGCGCGTTCGGAAGTGTCGCGAAGGCTCGAAGCGGGTGCACTGCTGCCATCGGTCGCAGGCTTTCTGGATGTCGAGTGGCGCCGCGCGCTGGAGCAGGCCTGGCTCCGGGATGGCGAGACGTCCGATCGTTATCGCGAAGTGCTGTCGCTCGGCGATGCGCTGCTCGAGTCGGACGCGCTGGCGGCCAATGACGGAGGCAGCGCGGTGGCCGACCGTCTGCTCGGCATCCTGCCCGCGTTGCGCGACTGCTGCGCGCAATCGGGCAACGATGCCGATGCCACCGAGGCGCGGCTGGCCGGACTGGTCGCCGAGCACGCGAGTCAGACGCCGCGACGAACGCATTTTCCCACGCAGCCGGCCGCTGCCGACGCGCCACTGTTGCCCGACGATGCCGATCCACAGGCGGGGCTTGCCGACACGCGATTCGCCGAGGGACAGCGTTTCGTGCAGCCCGGCGCTGCGGGCGCGGCGCGCAGGTTGCGCCTGGCATGGCGGAGCGCGCTCAGCGGCGCCTGCCTGCTCGTCGATGCTACCGGCGCTCGCCAGTGGTTGCTGATGCCCGCCGACCTGCACGCGATGATCGAAGCCGGGCAGCTGCAGCCCCGGCCGTCGGGCGGCGCGGTTTCGCAGGCGCTGGCGACGCTTGCCGCGCAGGCCGGTGGCGGCTGACCGAGCCGCCGTGTTCCGGGCGCTGCGCCGCGACCGCCGACATGCCCTAGGATGAGCACGACTCCAGGCCGGGACGATGTCGATGGCGGTGACGATCGGCGTAGCGCGTGAGACCGCGGCGGGCGAACGGCGGACTGCGCTGACGCCCGAAACCTGCAAGAAACTGGTGGCGTCGGGTGCCGAGGTACGCGTCGAACGCGGGCTTGGCATCGCCGCGCATTTTGCCGACGCCGCCTACGCCGACGCCGGCGCGGTGCTCGTCGACGATGCGCCGGCCGCATTGTCAGGGGCTGCGATCGTGCTGTGCGTGCGGCCACCGGAGGTCGATCGCCTGCAATTGCTCGATCCTGGCGCGGTGCTGGTCGGGGTATTACAGCCCGAAGCCGATGACGCACGCGGCGAAGCGATCGTCACGCGCGGGCTGGTCGCGTTTCCGCTCGAACGGCTGCCGCGCACGACGCGTGCGCAATCGATGGACGTGCTCAGTTCGCAAGCCGGCATGGCCGGCTACAAGGCGGTGCTGATCGGCGCGCAGCTTGCACCGCGTTTCTTTCCGATGCTCACGACCGCGGCCGGCACGATCCGGCCGTCGAAGTTGCTCGTGGTCGGCGCGGGTGTTGCCGGTCTGCAGGCAATCGCGACGGCGAAACGGCTGGGCGCGCAGGTCGAGGGGTTCGACGTGCGACCGGAGACGCGCGAGCAGATCGAATCGCTGGGCGGGCGCTTCCTGGACTTGGGCGTCAGCGCGGCAGGCGAGGGTGGCTATGCGCGAGCGCTGACCGATGAGGAGCGTGCCGAACAGCAGCGGCGGCTCGGAGAGCATCTCAGGGGCATCGACGTCGCCGTCTGTACCGCGGCAGTGCCGGGGCGGCCCGCGCCGAAGATCGTCACCGCAGCGATGGTCGCGGGCATGCGTCCGGGCAGCGTGATTGTCGATCTGGCTGCGGAAAGCGGTGGCAATTGCGAGGCGACCCGGCCGGGCGAAACCGTCGACGTCGATGGCGTCATCGTCGCCGGGCCCCTCGATCTCGCATCGATGGGCGCGACTCATGCAAGCGAAATGTTCGCGCGCAATGTGTTCAATTTCGTCCAGCTGCTTCTGGTCGAGGGCGCACTGGCGCCCGACTGGCACGACGAGTTGCTGGCCAGAACGGTGTGGCCGGCGCGACCTGCTGCTGAGCGCGTCGCGGATTGAATGTGCCCCCGCCCTCGGTCATCAGAGGGCAGGGGGCACGTTGAAATCGGGCCAGGGGCCGTTCCATTGCGGCCGACGCCCGGACGATGGCGCTGCCGGCCGACGCGCCACGACGCGCGGTCGGTCAGCGGCCCGGGCCGCCGCGATGCGCAGGTGCCGGATTCTCCGCAGCCCAGCGCCGGCGCTGTTCGGGCGTCATCTGCTTCCAGCGTTCGCGCAGCGCTTCGCGCTCGGCGTCCGGCAGTGTGCGCAGTTTGGTGTAGAGCGCGCGCGCTTCCTCGCGTTGCTCGGGCGGCAACTGCTTCCAGCTGTGCATGCCGTGACGGGCCTCGGCGCGCTCGGCCGGCGTCATCGACTGCCAACGCCGCGCATGCTCCAGCATGCGGCTGCGTTCCTCGGCGCTGGCGCCGTTCCAGCGCTCGCGCACCGGCCCGATCAGCTGTTCGCGCTGGGCGGGCGTGAGCTGGTCCCAGACCGGGGGCGGCGCGGACTGGGCGATCGCCGCGCGGCCGCACAGGAGCAGCAGCGGCAGTGCCGCGGTGAGAAGAACGGTACGGGTCAGGGACAGGGACATGGTCATTCCACGGCAAGCAGGGTGGATTCGTTGGCGGCAAGCCAGCGATAGAAATCAGGGGATTCGTCGTAACCGGCCAGGGCCTCATCCACGCCTTCGTCGAGGTGCGCGGCCGAGTCGGCTGCGGCGAGGACCGGCGTTGCGGTCTGCGCCGGCGAATCCACACCGGGGATCAGCATGCGTGCGCCGATGGCGATCGCGCACACCGCGGCGAAACCGGTCGCCAGCGGCATGCCCCAGCCGCGACGTGCGGGTGCAGGCGTCTGCGATGCGGCGTGGCGCGCGCGATGCAGGCGCGTGGTGGTCGCAGGCGAGATCGAGTCCTGCGCCTGGGCGTAGAGCGCGCGCAGCGCGGCGTCGTCCTGCGGGTCGTGCGACCGGTTCATCGGAATTCCTCCAGGTGCTTCTGCAGCGCGTCGCGGGCGCGGAACAGATGGGTTTTCACCGAGCCCTCGCCGCATCCCATGATGCGGGCGGTGGTTTCGACGTCGAACTCTTCGAGCACGCGCAGCGAGAACGCTTCGCGCTGGCGCCGCGGCAACTGGCGCAGTGCCTCGGTCAACCGCCCCCAGGCCTCGCGGCCATCATGGTTGCGTGCTGGATCGGGGCCGGCGTCGGCCCAGTCGATCTCTTCGCCGTCCGGCATGCGCGCATCGCTGAGCCAGCTCAGGCGGAACGTGCGCCGCCGCTGCACATCGATGATCCGGCTGCGCAGCACGGTCCAGAACAGCGGTGTCCATTCCGATGGCGGGCGGTCGCGATAGCCGAGCATCTTGATCATCGCGTCCTGGACCGCGTCCAGCGCGTCGTCACGATGGCGCAGGCCGAGCTCGGCAAAGCGGAAGGCGCGGCGTTCGACGCTGGCGAGAAAACCTTCCAGCGTTGTCGGCTGCACAGGAATGGCGGCGTCGGCCGCGACGGAGGAGTCGGTCACGTCGCCAAGCCTACCGTGCGCGGCACGCGCTCGTGGTTCGGGGAAGTAGCTGCCATCCATCGTCGGGTCGTCGCCAGTGGCGGGGTGTGCACAGGTCAACGCGCGTCCGTCGAGGTGGTTGACGTCGCGGGCACGCAGCGGCTGGCGCGCCGTTCAACGGCGGTTATGATGCGGACGACGGGCCCGGGGAATCGCAATGATCGATGGTGTCGTGGCGCTGTACATCTTCATGCTGGCGGCGATCGCCGGCCACGTGATCATCTCGCGGGTGCCGGTGATCCTGCACACCCCGCTGATGTCGGGTTCGAACTTCATCCATGGCATCGTGCTGATCGGCGCGATGCTGGTGCTCGGCCACGCCGATACCACGCTGGAGAAGGTCATCGGCTTCATCGCCGTGCTGATGGGGGCCGGCAACGCCGCAGGCGGTTACGTGGTGACCGAGCGAATGCTGGAGATGTTCAAGCCGTCGGGCCGTCCGGGGAAGCCGGAGTGAGGGCCGCCTGCCTTGCGGGTCCGACGCGCATGGGAGGCATCGCATGAGCGGTCTGCAGGGGCTCGTCGCCGCCAGCTATTTCATCGCCGCCACGCTGTTCCTGCTCGGCCTGCAGCGCATGGCCTCGCCGCGTACCGCGCGTTCGGGCATTCAGTGGGCCGGTGTGGGCATGGTGCTGGCGACGGTGGCCACGTTCTTTGTGCCGGGGCTGGCGAACATCGGCCTGATGCTGGTCGCGATCGCGCTGGGCACCGGCTTTGCCTGGGTGTCGGGCAAGAAGGTCGCGATCACCGACATGCCGCAGATGGTCGCGCTCTACAACGGCCTGGGCGGCGGCTCGGCGGCGGCGATCGGGGCCGTTGAACTGCTGCGCTGGTCGGCGGCTGGCGCAGCGCCGGCGCGGCTGTCGCTGGTGCTCGCGGTGCTGGGCGCGCTGATCGGCGCGATCGCGTTGTCGGGTTCGGTGATCGCCTGGGCCAAGCTCGACGGGCGCATGGACAAGCGTTATGTGTTTCCGGGCCAGCAACTCTTCAATCTGGCGGTGTTCGTCGGCGCGTTGATCGCCGGCGGCCTGATCGTGCACGCGCTCGGGGTGCCGGCAATCGTCGTGTTCTTCGTGCTGGCGCTCGCGCTGGGCGTGCTGATGACGCTGCCGATCGGCGGCGCCGACATGCCGGTCGTGATCTCGCTCTACAACGCGCTGACGGGGCTTGCCGTGGCGTTCGAGGGCTACGTGCTCGGCAACGAGGCCTTGATCATCGCCGGCACCATGGTCGGCGCGGCAGGCATGCTGCTGACGAGACTGATGGCCAAGGCGATGAATCGCTCGATCGCCAGCGTGCTGTTCTCGAGCTTCAGCGCGGGCGGCCCCGCGGCCGCAATCGAAGGCAGCCAGAAGCCGATCGAGGCCCCTGATGTCGCCGCGCTGATGGCGTACGCGGAACGCGTGGTGATCGTGCCCGGCTACGGCATGGCCGTGGCCCAGGCGCAGCACAAGATCTGGGAACTGAGCCAGCGTTTGATCGAACGCGGGGTGAAGGTGCGGTTTGCGATCCATCCCGTTGCTGGACGCATGCCCGGGCACATGAACGTGCTGCTGGCCGAGGCCGGCGTGCCCTACGACCTGATCGTCGACATGGACGACGTCAATCCGGAATTCCCGAACACCGACGTGGTGCTGGTGATCGGCGCCAACGACGTGGTCAATCCGGTGGCGAAGACCGACCCGCAGAGTCCGATCTACGGCATGCCGATCCTCGACGTGGTGCTGGCGAAGAACGTGGTGGTGATCAAGCGCGGCAAAGGCACGGGCTTTGCCGGCATCGAGAACGCGCTGTTCTACGCCGACAACACCCGCATGCTCTATGGAGACGGCGCCGAAGCGGCCGGCGCGCTGGTCGCGGAACTCAAGGCGCTCGACGGCGGCCACTGAGCCGCCGGGTGACTCAGCGCGAGGCCACCGCCGCGATCACGACCGCGGCCCCAAGCCAAGCCAGGTCCACGGGCGCGTTGGCCAGCGAGGCCAGCGTATAGGCGTGGTGGGGGCCGAGTTTGAGCGCCGATTCCCACGGCAGCACGCCCATCGGACGCGCGAGCTGGGCGGCGGCGATGCCGAAGTTCGCGATCACAATCGCCAGCACGGTGGCGGCAGTGCCGGCGAACGCGCGCACCAAGCCGGGTCGGGCGCGCGCAAGCCGCAGCAGCCACGCCGCGTCAAGCGCGGCGATGACCGCCATCCAGCTGGTCTGGGTACCGCTCGCGTCAGCCAGCAGGATCCAGGCGGCGGCAATGCCGGTGCTGCCGAGCAGCAGCAGTGCGGTCGCCATCGGCCAGCGCCGGGCGCCCGCGGGGTGGTGCCTTGGCGGCATGGAAGGCTGCATCGCGGAAACGGCCGGCCAGCATACCGGCGCGCGGCGATACAATGACAGCACTTGTCGTGGCCGCCCCTGGCCACCATCTGATGGTCCTATGTACTCCCGCAGCAGCGAACCCGTCCGTTTCGAGCGCGATTGCGCCGCCGTCCTCGTGCCGGCCGGCGAACACGTGACCCTGCCCGCGGGCAGCGCCGGCTACATCACCCAGGCGCTGGGCGGCAGCTATACGCTGTTCGTTGAAGGCAACCTGTTCCGGATCTCCGGACGGGACGCCGATGCGATCGGCAAGGAGCCACCGGTGCCGCTGGAACTGCCCGACGGCGCCGATGATGCTGCTGTCGAGCGCATGGTCTGGAGCCAGTTGCGCACCTGCTTCGATCCGGAAATCCCGATTAACGTCGTCGATCTCGGACTCATCTACGAGGCCGATGTGCAGCCTGCCGACGATGGTCAGCGCCGGCTCGAGGTCAAGATGACCCTGACTGCGCCGGGCTGCGGCATGGGCGACATCCTGGTCGACGACGTCCGCAGCAAGCTGGAGCTGATTCCCACGGTGGTCGAGGCCGATGTCGAACTGGTATTCGACCCGCCGTGGAATCGCTCGATGATGTCGGAAGCCGCGCGTCTCGAAACCGGCATGCTCTGACCCGATTTGCGGGCTTTTCGCGGCGTCAGCTGCATGTTCGCGGGTGCCCCGCGCGTCACCTCTGAACGCCGGCGGTCTCTGAAACCCACGTGAAAAAATCACCTTGGCGGACCGCTGCGTTCGTGGGCGTGTCGTCGTGCGCCGGCTTGCTTCCAAGGCAGGGAAGCAAGCCATGCGGGCATGGAGACGGACGCCCTGGCTCCGTCCATTCAGCATGCATTCGGCCTCGAGATATTGACCCGAATCGTCAATATGTGACGCGAAACGCCAATTTTAATGAGAATTTAACGGCTTATTGCGTTGCGAATGGGTGTCGCTGTCGCGTAGCGTCAGTTTGCGGTCAGTTTTGTCACGTCCGCATGCGCTGCGGAGTTGGCGTTGCCTGAAGTCAGACGGCGACGACCACTCCCGATCTGCCGCCCTAGCGCGGCTCACCCACAGGTTTGGGGGTTTATCGGATGTCGAATCACCCGCATCACGCGCCGCGCCGTCGTCTGCTCGTCGCCGCCACGTCCCTCGCGCTTGTGTCCCTCGTGCCGCTCTCGATCCACGCCACGGACCGGATCAACCTTGGAGGCCTGCAGTCGGCGGAGACACACGACCGCTTCATCGTCAAATACCGCGACGGTTCGACAGTTCAGGCCGATCCGGCCGCCATTGCCCCCGCGCTGCGCGCGTCCGCCAGCCGGATTGTCGTCAGCGGTGGCGGCAAGCAGTTGCGTGTCGAGCATGTCCGGCGAATGGCGGTGGGCGCCGATGTCGTGCAGACCAGCCGCAAGCTCGACCGCGCCGACGCCGAATCCCTGATGCGGCAGATCGCCGCCGACCCCAATGTCGAATTCGTCGAGGTCGACAAGCTCAATCAGGTGTTCTGGACGCCCAATGATCCGCGCTTCAGCCAGCAGTACGGCTTTGGCACCGGCGCCGGCGGTATCCGCGCCACGCAGGCCTGGGATGTTACCCGGGGCGCAGGTGCAGTCGTCGCCGTGCTCGATACCGGCATCACCAACCACAGCGATCTCAACGCGAACATCCTGCCCGGCTACGACTTCATCATCGACACCGCGGTGTCGGGCGACGGCAACGGACGCGACGCCGATCCCAGCGATCCGGGCGACTTCTACAACGGCCGCGCATCGAGCTGGCACGGCACCCACGTGGCCGGCACCGTCGCGGCGGTGACCAACAACGGCGTCGGCGTGGCCGGCACAGCGCCAGAGTCCAAGGTCGTCCCGGTGCGCGTGCTCGGCCGCGGCGGCGGCTACGACTCCGACATCGCCGATGCGGTGATCTGGGCGTCGGGTGGCACGGTCAGTGGGGTGCCCGCGAATGCCAACCCCGCCGAGGTCATCAATCTGAGCCTGGGCGGCGCCGGCACCTGCGGTAGCGCGATGCAGAGCGCGATCAATGGCGCCGTCAACCGGGGCACGACGCTGGTCATCGCGGCCGGCAACAGCAATGCCAACGTGTCCGGCTTTTCACCCGCCAACTGCAGCAACGTGATCTCGGTCGCGTCGAACACCAGCAGCGGCGCGCGCTCGAGCTTCTCCAACTACGGCGCCGGGATCACCATCTCCGCGCCCGGCTCGGGCATCGTCTCCACGCTCAACAGCGGGCAGACCACGCCCGGTAGCGAAAGCTATGCGTCTTATGACGGCACGTCGATGGCGGCGCCGCATGTCGCCGGCGTCGTCGCATTGATCCAGTCGGTCTCCAATCCGGCCAAGACACCGGCGCAGATCAAGACTCTGCTGACCAGCACCGCCCGTGCGTTCCCGTCCACACCGTCCCAGCCGATCGGCGCCGGCATCGTCGATGCCGCGGCGGCTGTCGCAGCCGCGAGCGGCGGCACCGTGCCGGATCCAGATCCTGATCCGGGCACCGGCGGACTGCAGAACGGCGTGCCGGTGACGGGTGTATCGGGTGCGGCCAACAGCGCGCAGACGTGGACGTTCACCGTGCCCGCGGGCGCCCGCAATCTGGTCATCGCGATTTCGGGCGGCAGCGGTGACGCCGATCTGTACGTGCGCCGCGGCAGTGCGCCCACCACGTCGACCTACGACTGCCGGCCGTACCGCACGGGCAACACCGAAAGCTGCACGTTCGCAACGCCGCAGGCCGGCACGTATCACATCCTGATCCGCGGCTACACGTCGTTCTCAGGCGTCACGCTGCGCGCCAGCCACAGCTGACGGCAGGTCCGGGGAGTTCGGGGGAGGAAGGGCAGGCAGCAGACATCGTGATCGTGATGTCTGCCGCCGGCGGGGCATGCCGTTCGCGGCGTGCTCCGTTTTTTTCTGGTCACCAACGAGGGGTAGAGAACAGGATGAAGACACTCATCGCATGCATCGCCGCCGGCACGCTGTCGGTCGGTGCTGCCGCGGCGGCCACGCGCGACGCGCGCCCGGCCGCGTTCGACAACCGGCTGCCGGCAGAGCAGACGGTCGAACTCAAGCGCATGCCGGCGGTCGACGCCGCGCGTCTGCGCGCCGAGGATGCGCGACAGGATCGGGCCATGGGGCAGCGCCCGATTCGCTTCGCGACGCCGCACACGGTGAATCTCACGCCGAACAACGCCGGCGACTGGGACGAGATCGCCGGCGGCAATCTGGTGTGGCGGTTGCGGGTGGAATCGAAGGACGCGCTGTCGCTGAACTTCGGGTTCTCCGAATTCCATCTGCCCGAAGGCGCGCGCCTGCTGATCTATCCGGAGGGCCTGGACAGAAACGCCAATCCCGAGGCGATCCGCGCGTTCACCGCCGCCGACAACGCCGCGACCGGCAGCCTGTGGACGCCACTGGTGCCGGGCGACAACGCGGTCATCGAAGTCGTCGTGCCGAAGGCGCGTGTCGGCGAACTCAAGCTGCGCCTGAGCAGCGTCAATCACGACTACCTCGGTTTCGGCCGGCTTGCCCGTGAAGGTGCGCTCGCCGAGACCAAGGGCGTATCGGGCAGCTGCAACGTCGATGTGGTGTGCCCGGACGGCGACGACTTCCGCGACGAAATTCCGTCCGTCGGCGCCTACACCCGCTTCGGCGTCGAGTACTGCAGCGGTTCGCTGGTCAACAACACCGCCGGCGACCAGAAGATGTACTTCCTGACCGCCAATCACTGCCAGATGGGCACGCCCGATGCGGCGGCCAGCATCGTCGTCTACTGGAACTACCAGAACTCGACCTGCCGCACGCCCGGCAGCGCAGAGAGTGGCGCCAATGGTGACGGCAGTCTGGCGCAGAACCAGAGCGGCGCCGTGGTCCGCGCGACATACGCGGCGTCCGATTTCACCCTGCTCGAACTCGACGATCCGGCGGACCCGGCCTACAACCTGAGCTGGTCGGGCTGGGACCGCCGCGACCTCGCACCCGCCGGCGCCACCGGCATCCACCATCCCCGCGTCGCCGAGAAGCGCATCACGCACTCGGACAACCCCCTGCGGGTCGAGGGCTATCTGGGCAACAGCGGCAACAGCCATCTGTGGGTGCAGTGGAACCAGCGCGGCACCACCGAAGGCGGTTCCTCGGGCTCGCCGATCTACAGCCCGGAAGGTCGCGTGATCGGTCAGCTCCACGGCGGTTACGCCTCGTGTACGACGACCGGCGCCAATCATGTCGATTGGTACGGCCGACTGTTCACCTCGTGGACCGGCGGCGGCACTGCGGCCACGCGGCTGAGCGACTGGCTCGACGCCGCGGGCACGGGCGCGGAGTTCGTCGATACGATTGGCGCCGATGGCGGGGGTATGCCGGGTGCTCCGGTGGCCGGCTTCGACTTCAGCGTCGACAACGCCACCCTGACCGTGACGTTCACCGACACCTCGAGCGACGACGGCGAGATCGTCAGCCGCGCCTGGGCGTTCGGCGACGGGACCACGTCGAGCGAAGCCGATCCGGTCAAGACCTATGCCGCTGCCGGCGTGTATTCGGTCGCATTGACGGTCACCGACGATGCGGGCAACACCCACACCCGTACCCAGCAGGTGGAAGTGGGTGACCTCACGCCGGATGCGACCGAGTTGACCAACCGCACACCCGTCTCGGGCCTGTCGGGCGCGGCCGGTGACGCGCTGCTCTACAGCATCACCGTGCCGGAGAACGTCAGCGGTCCGTTGACCATCACGACTTCGGGTGGCAGCGGCAACGTCACGCTGTACGTCAGCCTGGACGAAGAACCGCAGGCCGATGCCTACGACTTCATCTCCCAGCGACCCGGCAACAACGAAGTGGTGCGGATCGCCAACGTCGAAGCCGGCACGTACTACGTGAAGGTGGTCGGCGTGTCCGCATTCGCCAACGTCAGCGTGCAGGCACGCCACAACCCGCCGAGCGAAGGCGGCGGTGACGGCGGCCTGCGCAATGGCGTGCCGGTCACCGGCATCGGCGGCGCCGCAGGCAGCCAGCAGTTCTGGACGATCCAGGTCCCGGCGGGCACCAGCACGCTGACGGTCGCCATGAGCGGCGGTACCGGTGATGCGGACCTGTATGTCCGTGCCGGTGCGCAGCCGACCACGGCGACCTACGATTGCCGACCGTTTACGGCCGGCAACAACGAGACCTGCACCATCAGCAATCCGCAGGCAGGCACGTACCACGTCCTGATCAATGCCTACTCGACCTTCAGTGGCGCGTCGCTGGTCGCGATCTGGTAATGGCGCGTGCGTTCACCCCGTGCACGCCCGGGGTGGAGGCATCATCACGGGTCGCACGCAACGGCGTGCCCTCGCGGAGACCGCCATGCATCGATTCCACCGTGAGTTCGCGCGGCGCCTCGGCGCCGCGTTCCTGGGTTCGGCCCTGCTGCTGTCGGGGTGCGCGATGGGCGGCGATCCGCCCGCCACCACGTCCAGCGAGGTCAATGCCATGCAGCAGCGCTTCATCGTCCGCTACGCGCCCGGCAGTGCGCCGGAACGCGATCCGGCGCTGGTTGCCGAACGCATCTCGCAGAGCGCACGCGCCGCGGGTCTGGCCGACACCAGCGGCATGCCCGGCAAGGTGACCTGGCTGCGCCGGCTTGCGGTCGGCGCCGATGTGGTGTCGATCGATCCCGAGCTCGATGCCACGCAGGCGCAGCGCCTGCTCGACGCACTCAACGCCGAACCCGATGTCCAGTACGCCGAACCCGACGGCCGCATGACGATCGGCCCCGGGCCGGAGATGCGGATGCGCGGCCCGGCGGTCGACTGAGCCTCAGCCCAACGGTTCGAAGCGGTTGGCTTCGACGTTCTTGCGGACTTTCAGCGGATCCCAGATGCGGCCGTTCATCGCCACATAGACGCCCGGCGGCTTGGACTGCACGGCGCCGACGGCGGTGCCGATGTTGAATTCCGCATCCGAGCCGCGAAACCGCGCCGGGCTCAGCGCGCCGGTGAGCACGATGGTCTTGTCGGCGATCGAGGCGAGCACCTTGGCGGTCTCCACCATCGAATCGGTGCCATGGGTCAGCAGCACGTGCTTCGCGGGTTGCGCGGCGATGGTCGCGCGGATCAGTTCGCGATCCTCGTCGGTGATGTGCAGCGAATCCTTGCGGATGATCGGGATCACCCGGAAGCGGAACGCGACGCCGAGTTCTTCGAGCATGCGTCCGATCTGCGGATCGCCCACCTGGAAGTCCGACTTGTCGTCGAAGTAGATCTTGTCGATCGTGCCACCGGTGGTGACGATCAGCAGTTCGTCCATCGTGATGCGGTCCTGCAGGGCAGCGAAGCGGCCGCCCATGATACCGGCGCACGCGGCGTCCACCGCGGGCGCGTTTCAGGCCTTCGGCGGACGATTCCGCGAAAAGCGTGCGCGCATGCCGGGCAGGCTGGCCGAGAACACCACCGCCAGCGACAGCGCGATCCCGGCCCACGGCCACAGGCCGAGCTCGGGATGCGACCAGGCGTACATGACGCCGTGGGAGAACCAGAACAGTGCTGCGATGCCCGACCACAGCGGCGCGCTCGGCCGGCGCAGCAGCACGCCGGCAAGCAGCAGCAGTGGCGGCAACACGAATACCAGCAGGGCTGCGCCGAAATGCGCGTCGTCGCGATACCAGGCCGCATACAGCGCCGCGATCAGCACCAATGACGTCGCCAGCACCCGCGTGGCCGGCGGCCGCATCCCGCTCATGCGCCGAGCTTCGCGGCGAGCAAGGCGATGCGCCGACCGAGCGCGCGCGCGAGCACGGCCTCGTCCTCGCTGGGCTGCGGGTCGTCCTGTTGCCCGGCGACATGGCTTGCGCCATACGGCGTGCCGCCGCCGCGCGTGGTGGTCAACGCGGGCTCGGTATAGGGAATGCCGGCAATCACGCAGCCGTGGTGCAGCAGTGGCACCAGCATCGTCAGCAATGTCGCTTCCTGGCCGCCGTGCTGCGTGGCGGTCGAGGTGAACACCCCAGCTGGTTTGCCGACCAGCGTGCCGCTGGCCCATTCGGCGCCCAGGCCGTCGAGGAAATGCTTCAACGGCGCAGCCATGTTGCCGAAGCGTGTCGGGCTGCCGAGCAGCAGGCCGGCGCATTCGGCCAGATCCGCACGCTCCACGTAGGGCGCGCCGTCCTCGGGCACCGGCGGCGCCGCCTGCTGGGTGATGGCTGCGACCGGCGGCACCGTGCGCAACCGCGCCTGCATGCCGTCGACCTCGCCGACGCCACGGGCGATCTGCTTCGCGAGGCGGGCAACCGAACCGTTGCGGCTGTAGTAGAGGACGAGGATGTCGGGCATGGAGGCGCCTGTGTGCGAAGAGGGCATGCGGCGTCTGAAGCCCCTTGATATGCCAGGGTCTCGATGACGTTGCGCGTCTGCATTCTCGCGCAGCGCGCGGCGAGCGGGGAAATCGCGCATCAGGCGTGCCCCCGCGTACCGTCATTCCGGCTGGAATAGCGACTTCGGCAAGAGGACGGTGCCGCGCAAAGCCACGGCCCATGCATGCCCACCCAAGCGCTTTGCTACGCTTCGCCGATGGAGCCACTCGCCACCTTCAACCGCTGGACCGAACGGATGGCGGACCGCGCACGCGCGCTGAGTTTCGCGCGCTTTCTGTGGCGTCGATTCCTCGACGACCGTCTGTTCGAAGCCGCCGGCGCGCTCGCGTTCACCACGGTGTTCGCGCTGGTCCCGCTGTCGATGGTGGTGTTCGGCGTGCTGTCGGTGTTTCCGGCGTTCGGCCAGTGGCGCGACCAGCTCAGCGACTACATCTTCTCCAACTTCGTGCCCGACTCGGCGCGCGCGGTCGAGCAGGTGCTATTGCAGCTGTCGACCAACACCGGCCAGCTGACGACGATCGGCGTGATCGCGCTGGTGATCTCGGTGCTGGTTACCCTGCTCAGCGTGGAGACCACGTTCAACCGCATCTGGCGGGTGAAGTCGGCGCGGCCCACATTCGGGCGCTTCCTTGTCTACTGGACCGTGCTCACCCTGGGCGCACTGGTGGCGACGGCCAGCCTGGCGGTGTCTGCGCGGTTCTTCGCGCTGGAGATCTTCAGTACCGATTCGGGACGCCTGCTGCGTGGCCTGATGCTGTGGGCGGCGCCGATGCTGATCGAGTTGGCTGCGTTCACGACGATCTTCCGCGTGGTGCCGCATCGCACCGTGCAATGGCGGCATGCGCTGGCCGGCGCGACGCTGGCGGTGCTGCTGTCGGAAGTCGTGAAGTGGGCAATCGGCCTCTACCTCGGCAGCTTCGACGCCTACGAGAAGATCTACGGACAGATCGCGTTCCTGCCGATCTTCCTGCTGTGGGTGTATCTGAGCTGGGTGGCGATCCTGCTCGGCGCCTCGTTCGCCGCGTCGATCTCCGCCTTCCGCTACCAGCCTGCGCACATGCGCCTGCCTGCGGGTTTCGAGTTCTATGGCCTGCTGCGGATGCTGGGCCGCTTTGCGGCCGCGCGCACCCAGGGGCGGGGCCTGCACAGCGACGAGATCCAGGCGCTGGAGCCGATGCTCACCGATGCGCTGGTGCAGCACATGCTTGCGCAGTTGGAGGAGATCGCGTTGCTGCGCCGGGCCGAATCCGGCGAGTGGTTGCTCGCGCGTGACCTCGATGGCCTGACGCTCGGCGAACTCTACGAAGCCTGCGAGCTGCGTGTGCCCATTGCCGAAGCCCATCTGCCGTGCCGCGACGATGCGCTCGGCGTGACGGTGTCCGCCGCCCTCGACGACCTGCGCATTCCGCTGCGCGACCTGCTCAAGCGGCGGGTCGGCAGCCTCTACGATTCCCCGGAGATTTCCGCATGAACCGCCTTGTTCCCTGTGTCGCACTCGCCATCCTGCTCGCCGCCTGCAAGCCCGACGGGCAGACCTCGACGAACAACGCGGCTGGTGATGGTGCGACGCCCACATCCGCGCCCGCCTCGACCGATGCAGTGGCCGCGTCGGCGTCCAGGACGCATCCCGCGTTGCAGGTGGAGACACTCGACGGCGGTCGCTTCGATCTCGCTGCACATCGCGGCCAGTGGGTGATCGTGAATTTCTGGGCGACCTGGTGTGCGCCCTGTCTGAAGGAGATGCCGGAACTGTCGGCGCTCGATGCGATGCGCGAACACATCCAGGTGATCGGGCTGGCCTACGAGGACATCGAGCCCGACGACATGCGCGCCTTCCTGCAGAAGCATCCGGTGGTCTACCCGATCGCGATCATCGACACCTTCGACCCGCCCGCGGATTTCGATACACCGCCCGGCCTGCCGATGACGTATCTGATCGGCCCCGAAGGACAGGTGGTCGAAAAGATCCTCGGGCCGGTGACCGCTGAAGGCCTGGAAACCATGATTGCAGGCGCCGGCGGTCCCACGATCGAGGCCTGAGCCGCGTTCAGTCCTTGAATGGTGGCAGCGGTGGGAGCACCTCGTAACGCTCCGGCTCAGGTTTGCGCCTGAGGCGTGGAAAGCGCAGCGGCGGCGCGTCGACGTGGCAGTCGGGCAGGCGGTCGAGCAGATCCCGGATCAGGGTCAGGCGTCCGCGCCGCTGGTCGTTGAAATCCACCAGCGTCCACGGCGCGTGTTCGGTGTGGGTGGCGCGCAGCATGGTGTCCCGGGCACGCGTGTAATCGCCGTAGCGCGTGCGCGCGGCGACATCGACCGGTGACAGCTTCCAGCGTTTGAGCGGGTCGTGCAGGCGCTCGGCGAACCGGGTTTCCTGCTGCGCCTGGTCACAGCCGAGCCAGTACTTGAACAGCAGGATGCCGTCGTCGACCAGCTGGCGTTCGAATGCCGGCACCTGGGCCAGGAAGGTGTCGACCTGCGCGGGCGTCGCGTAGCCCATCACCGATTCGACGCCGGCGCGGTTGTACCAGCTGCGGTCGAAGAGGGCGATCTCGCCGGCCGCAGGCAGGTGCGTGACGTAGCGCTGGAAATACCACTGGCCGGATTCGCGGTCGCTGGGCTTGGGCAGGGCGACGACGTGGCACTGGCGCGGGTTGAGATGTTCGGCAAACGCCTGGATGGCGCCGCCCTTGCCCGCCGTGTCGCGGCCTTCGAACAGCACCGCCAGTCGACGGCCGCTGTGCTGCAGCCAGCGCGCCATGGCCGCCAGCTCGATCTGCATCGGTTCGAGAGCGGCTTCGTACGCTTTGCGCTTGAGCGGTTTCATGCGGGCTCCAGTTCGGTGGTTCGCTAGTCGCCGCGGGATTTGCGCGGCGGCGCCTGCGCCATGGTCCGCGCGACTTCCAGCAAGGCACCCTGCTGGCGGGTATTGAGCGTGCGGTACGCGGCAAGCAGATCGTGTTCGCCCCTAGTGCGCGCCGGGTCGAGCGTGGCGGCAAGCGTCGCCAGCAACGCCCCCGCGGGCACGCCGAACGCGCGCGCCAGTGCATCGAGCTGGGCGCTGCCGGGTGTTTTCTCGCCGCGCATCCAGGCCGAAACCGTGGCTGCGCCCACGCGCGGAATCGCCGCGGCGATCTCCGCGGCGGTCAGGCCACGGGCCTTGGCGAGCAGGCGCAGCGTCTGGTCGATCGTCATCAGACTTCTTTCAGGCGCGGACGGATCGTCGCCAGATTGCAGGGCTTGGTGCGCGCGTCGAGCTGGTGGCGGACGATCTTCTCCCACGCCGTGCGGCAGGCCGATGTCGAGCCGGGCAGGGCGAACACAAAGGTCGCATTGGCGAGGCCGGCAAACGCGCGCGACTGCAGTGAGGATGTGCCGATCTCCTCGACCGACACCGCGCGGAACAGCTCGCCGAAGCCGGGCATCTCCTTGTCGAGCAGTGGCAACAAGGCTTCGGGCGTGGAATCGCGGCCGGTGAAGCCGGTACCGCCGGTGACGAGGATGCCGTCGACGTTGGCATCAGCGATCCACTTCGACACCAGCGCGCGCATCGCGTAGCGATCGTCGGGCAGCAGGGCGCGCTCGGCCACCGTGTGGCCCGCGCCGGTCAACGATTCGACGAGGTAGTCGCCGGAGCTGTCGGTGGCAAGGGTGCGGCTGTCGGAGACCGTCAGCACGCAGATCTGGAGAGGGATGAAATCGGTCTGGCTGCTCATGCGGCGAGGGTACCCCACCGCCACGGAAGGCCGCATCGCGACACGCGGTCGACGCGGGTCAGCGCGGCCTGCGTCGCGCGGGGCTCACTGCGCGGTCATGCGCGCCAGCTCGTCGGCCTGGTGTTCCTGCGACAGCCGCGCGATGAGTCCGTCGAGATTGCCTTCGAGCACGTTCGGCAGGTCATACAGGGTGAGACCCTCGATGCGGTGGTCGGTGATCCGCCCCTGCGGATAGTTGTAGGTACGGATGCGCTGGCTGCGATCGCCGCTGCCGACCTGCAGCTTGCGCACCTCGGCCGTCGCGGCCGCGCGGCGTTCGGCTTCCGCGTCGGCCAGCATCGCGCGCAGGCGCTTCATCGCCTTGTCGCGGTTGGCGTGCTGGCTGCGTTCGGTCTGCGATTCGACGACGAGCCCGGTCGGGATGTGGGTGATCCGGATCGCAGAGTCGGTCTTGTTGACGTGCTGGCCGCCGGCGCCGGACGAACGGAAGGTATCGACCTTGAGGTCGGCGGGATTGAGTTCGATCGGCTCGCCTGCGTCCTCGATCGGAATGATCGCGACCGTGGCGGCCGAGGTGTGGATGCGGCCCTGCGATTCGGTTTCCGGCACGCGCTGCACACGATGGGTGCCGGATTCGAACTTGAGACGCGCGTAGGCGCCGCTGCCGTCGACTGCGGCAATGACTTCGCGGAAGCCGCCGTGTTCGCCGGTGCTGGCCGATTCCACTTCCACGCGCCAGCCCTGCCGCTCGGCGTAGCGCTGGTACATGCGGAACAGGTCGCCGGCGAAGATCGCCGCTTCGTCGCCGCCGGTGCCGGCGCGGATCTCGAGATAGAAGCCGCCGTCGTCGCGCGCGTCGCGCGGCACCAGCAGCGCCAGTAGATCGGCTTCCAGCGTTTCCAGGCGCGCGTTGGCGGCGGCGATCTCCTCCTCGGCCATCTCGCGCATGTCGGCGTCGTCGAGCAGGCTGCGCGCGGCGTCGCGATCGTCGAGTGCGCGGCGCTCGTCGGCCAGGGCGCTCGACAGCGGTTCGAGCTGGGCGAACTCGCGCGACAGGGCACGGAAACGCGCCTGGTCGGCGACGGTCGCAGGGTCGGACAGCAGGCGTTCGAGTTCTTCGCGGCGTTCGGCCAGCGCTTCGAGCTTACGGCGCAGGGTCGGCAGCATCGGGTGTCCGGGGCTCGGGTTCGGGCGGCAGCAGGGCGTCGAGGCTGTCGGCCAGGGTGTCGTCGCCGCGCATCGCGGCCTCGCGCAGGGCAGTGGTGGGCAGATGCAGCAGCCGGTTGGTCAGGGTATGGGCCAGCAGTTCCAGCACGGCGTCGGGTGATTGACCGGCGGCGAGCTGCTGGCGGGCGCGGGCGAGGGCTTCGCCGCGGACTGCTTCGCCGTGCGCGCGCAGGCGCTTGACCGGCGCCAACCGGCCGCGCGCGGCATTCGATTCGCTGAAGCGGGTGACCTGCAGGTCGATGATCGCGTCCGCATCGGCAGCGGCTTCGCGACGTCCGCGGCGGTTGTCGTCGAGCGTGCGCTCCAGATCGTCGACGGTATAGAGGAACACGTCGCGCAGTTCGGCCACGTCGGGCGCGATATCGCGCGGCACCGCCAGATCCATCAACAGCATCGGCCGGTGCTTGCGCGCGTCCAGCGCCGCGGCGACCTGCGCGCGGCCGATGATCGGCGTGCGGCTGGCGGTCGCCGACAGCACGATGTCGGCGAGAAACAGATGCCGGTCGAGTTCGTCGAGAGGCAGCGCGATGCCGCCGTGGCGCGCTGCCAGTTCCTGCGCGTGCGCGTAGGTGCGGTTGGCGATCAGCAGGCGTTTGACGTTGGCCTGCGCCAGATGGCGCGCGGCCAGTTCGATCGTCTCGCCGGCGCCGATCAGCAGCACGGCCGAATCGGCCGGGCGCGCGAACGACTCCTGCGCCAGCCGCACGGCGAGCGATGCGACCGACACCGGGCTGTTGCCGATGCGGGTTTCGCTGCGGGCGCGCTTGGCGGTGACGAAGGCATGCTGGAACACGCGGTCGAGATCGCTGCCGAGGGTGCCGGCTGCGCGCGCGCTGGCCCAGGCCTGCTTCACCTGCCCGAGGATCTGCGGCTCGCCGAGCACCAGCGAATCGAGACCGGTGGCGACGCGGAACAGATGCCGCACCGCATCGGCGCCGCGATGCTGGTAGAGGTAGGCCTGCAGCGAGCCGCCGGCCAGCGACGCATCGTCGCCGGGATGCGTCGCCAGCCAGCGCGCCAGCGCGCTGCCGTCGTCGTCGCACACCGCGTACAGCTCGGTGCGGTTGCAGGTCGACAGCAACGCGACCTCGCGCACCGCCGGCAATGCACGCAGCTGGGCCAGCGCCGCATCGAGCGCATCACCGGCGAACGCCACCCGTTCGCGCAGGGCGACCGGCGCGGTCTGGTGGTTGATGCCGAGTGCGTAAAGGCTCATGGGCTGGCGTGCCTGTCGGAAGGCGATTCCGTTCAGGCGCTTGCGATAAGCTGCGGACGAAGGCGCCCATTTTACGGCCCGGTTGCTCCAGATGCCCGTTTTCTCTCCGCCCCGGACCGCGCGGCTGCGCGCGGCACTGCTGGTGCCCCTGCTGGGACTGGCCTGCGCGGCCCACGCCCAACGCGGCGATCTCGACCGCAACGACCCCCTCCACCAGGATCTGCTGGGCGCGACGCTCGCCGGCGAATTCGCGGTCCAGGCCGGTCGGCTGGACGAGGCCGCCAACTGGTACCTCGATGCTGCCCGCCAGTCGGATGGCGATCCTGGTCTGGCCGAGCGCGCCACCCGTATCGCGCTGCTGGCCGGCGACGACCGCCGCGCCGCTCAGGCGCTGGAACTGTGGCGTCGCCACGCCCCCGACTCGCTGCCGATGCGCGCCGCCGAGGCCACGCTGTCGCTGCGCGCCGGTCGCGACCGGGTCGCCCGTCGCCAGCTGGAAGCACTGTTGCGCAGCGACGATCCGGCCGGCTGGCGGCATGCGTTTACCGTGCTGGGCGGCGGCGCCCGCGACCAGGCGCAGGCCACGCGCCTGCTCGGCCAGCTCGTCGACAGCGGCGCGATCCCCGATGTCCTGCAGGCGTGGATGGCGTTCGGCGGGCTCGCCCAGCGGCTGGACCGGACCGACCTGACCGAGCGCATCCTCGAGAGCATCGTGGCGCGCTTCCCGGGCGAGCCACGCGTCGCGCTGCTGCGCGCGAGCCAGTTGCGCGAGTCCGGTCGCGCGGACGAGGCGCGGCAGGCCTTGCTTGCCCTGGGCGATGCGGCCTTGATCGGGCCTGATCTGCGCATGGGAATCGCCAGCGAGTACGAAGCCCTCGGTGATCTCACCGACGCCGAGCGCACGCTCGCGATGGGCCCGCAGGACGGTCGCACCTATGTCCTGCGCGCCTCGCTGCTGGCGCGCGGCGAAAACAAGGCCGCGTTGGCCGCGCTGTACGACGAGGTCAAGGCCGTCGCGCTGACGCCCAATCCGGCCCAGCGCCTGTTGCTGGGGCAGATGGCCGAGTATCTGGAGCAGTACGACGAGGCCCTGGACTGGTACCAGACCGTGCCCGGCGGCGCCGAACGCGCGCAGGCGCGGCTACGCAGCGCGCGGGTGCTGCACGAACTCGACCGCAAGGACGATGCTTGGGCCCGGCTTCGGGAGCTGCAGTCCGACGGCGGGTCTGATGAAGACATGCGCCGCAACGCCTATCTGCTGGAGGCGGAGCTGCGGCAGAACGACAACGACCCGGCCGAGCTCGATGTCTACAACCGCGGGCTCGCGGCGATGCCGGACGATCCGGCGGTGCTCTATTCGCGTGCACTGATGTGGGAGCGCCGCGACGACATCCCGCGCGCCGAGGCCGACCTGCGCCGCGTGCTGGTGGCCGACCCTGAAAACGTCGCCGCGCTCAACGCGCTCGGCTACACGCTCGCCGACCGCACCACGCGCTACACCGAAGCGCTGGAACTGATCGACCGCGCGCGCGTGGCCGAGCCCGACAATGCCGCGATCATCGACAGCTATGGCTGGGTGCTGTATCGCCTCGGCCGCAACGAGGACGCCCTGGTCGAACTGCGCCGTGCGTTCTCGATGATGAAGGATGCCGAAGTCGCCGCGCATATCGGCGAAGTGCTGTGGGTGCTCGGTCGCCACGACGAAGCGCGCAGGTACTTCGATGAAGCCCGTGGTATCGATCCGGAGAACCGCTCGCTGATCCGCGCGCTGGAGAAGACCGGCGCATGAACGTCCGGATGCTGATGGCCGCGGTGGCGGCCCTGGGGCTGGCTGCCTGCACCAGCGTGCCGGTGCGGGCGCCGCTGCAGACGGTCGAGCTCGCACCCGCCGCCCTTGCCGATGCGCAGGCCCGGCTCGCCGCGCGTGAAAACGCCGTGCGCTCGCTGCCGCAACTTGCATTCAACGGGCGCGTGGCGATGTCCAATGGCCGCGATGGCGGCAGCGGGCGCATCGATTGGGTGCAGACCGGCGCGGAGTACCGGGTGACGCTGAGCGCGCCGGTGACCCGGCAGAGCTGGCAACTGGAAGGTGGCCCGCAGGGCGCGCGCATCGACGGCCTCGATGGCGGGCCGCGCGAGGGTGTCGACGTGGGGCTGCTGTTGCGCGAGGCGACCGGCTTCGAGATTCCGGTTGCGGCAATGGCGGCCTGGGCTGCGGGGATGCGTGCCGACACGGGCGCAGCCCAGGTCGCTTTCGATGCGGGTGGTCGGCTGGCGCGCCTGCAGCAGGATGGCTGGACGATCGATTACCTCGAGTGGCAGCCCGACAGCGCTTCCGGCGCCGTGCTGGCGCTGCCGACGCGGATCAATGCCCAGCGCGGCGATGCGCGCGTGCGCCTGATCGTCGACAGCTGGGCGCGCGGCGGCGCCGCGGGCATGCTTTCGACGCCATGAGCGATATGGACGCCGCCGGTGGCTGGTCGATCTGGCCGGCCCCGGCCAAGCTGAACCTGTTCCTGCGCATCACCGGCCGCCGCGCCGACGGCTATCACGCGCTGCAGACCGTGTTCCGGATGCTCGACTGGGGCGACACGATCCGCCTGCGGCCGCGCGCCGATGGCCGGATCCGCCGGATCGGTGATTCCGTTCCGGGCCTCGCCGAGGCGGATGATCTCGTCGTCCGGGCGGCGCTTGTGCTGCAAAAAGAAGTGAACGTGGCGCAAGGTGTGGACATCTGCGTCGAAAAGCGGATTCCATCCGGCGCCGGGTTGGGGGGTGGATCCTCCGACGCGGCGACTGTTCTACGCGCCCTCGACCAGCTGTGGCAGCTGAGTCTCGGCGACGACCGCCTGGCTGGGTTGGGCCTCGCGCTGGGCGCCGATGTGCCGGTGTTCATCCGCGGTCGCAATGCCTGGGCGGAAGGCGTGGGGGAGTCGCTGGTGCCGATCGACCTGCCGCCGGCCTGGTACCTGCTTGCCGATCCCGGCGTGCACGTGAATACCGCGGCGCTGTTCCAGTGCCCTGAATTGACGCGAAATGCTGCACCCGCGACAATGGCCGACTTCGTTTCAGGTGCGTCGCTCGGCAACGCGTTCGAGTCGGTCCTGCGTCACCGCGAACCCGCCGTCGAGGCTGTGTTCAAGGTGCTGGCAGAGGTCGGGTCGCCACGCTTGACCGGGACGGGCAGCGGCTGCTTCGTCGAGTTCGCCACGCGCGAATCCGCCGAGGCCGCGCAGATGCGGGTCGCGTCGCGGGTGTCGTCCCGTGTGGTCGGCGGCGCGGCGTGCTCGCCGTTGCTGGATGCATTGGAGGCCGGCGTTCGGGATTAGGGATTGGGGATTCGACGGCATGTCCGATTCCCCAATCCCGAATTCCTAATTCCGGATTTCTGAAGGGGCGTCGCCAAGTGGTTAAGGCACCGGGTTTTGATCCCGGCATTCGCAGGTTCGAATCCTGCCGCCCCTGATTCCCGTGTCTGTGCCATGTGCCGGCACGGCCACTCCTCCATCCGCTCGGTCAGAGCGACGCGGAACTGCAGACATGAAAGAAGAACGCAATCTCCTGATTTTCTCGGGCAATTCGAACCGCCCGCTGGCCGAGGCCGTGTGCCGTGAACTCGGCGTGCGCCAGGGCAAGGCGCTGGTGTCGACGTTCTCCGATGGCGAGGTCCAGGTCGAGATCGAGGAGAACGTCCGTCGCCAGGACGTGTTCGTGATCCAGCCGACCAGTGCGCCGTCGGCCGAGAACCTGATGGAGTTGCTGGTGCTGATCGACGCGCTCAAGCGCGCCTCGGTGTCCAGCGTGACCGCGGTGATCCCGTACTTCGGCTACTCGCGCCAGGATCGTCGCCTGCGTTCGACCCGCGTGCCGATCACCGCCAAGGTCGTGGCCAAGATGGTGTCCGCGGCCGGCGCCGACCGCGTGCTGACGATCGACCTGCACGCCGACCAGATCCAGGGCTTCTTCGACATTCCCGTCGACAACGTCTACGCCTCGCCGCTGCTGCTTGCCGATATCTGGCGCGCGCACGGCACCGACAACATGGTCGTGGTCTCGCCCGACGTCGGCGGCGTGGTGCGCGCCCGCGCGATCGCCAAGCGCCTCGACGATGCGGACCTGGCGATCATCGACAAGCGCCGTCCGCGCGCCAACGTCTCCACGGTGATGAACATCATCGGCGACGTGAGCGGCAAGACCTGCGTGCTGGTCGACGACATCGTCGACACGGCTGGCACGCTGTGCGCCGCGGCCGCCGCGCTCAAGGCGCAGGGCGCCACCAAGGTCGTCGCCTACTGCACCCACGCGGTGCTGTCGGGCCCGGCGATCGACAACCTCAACAAATCGCAGCTCGACGAGATGGTGGTCACCGACACCATCCCGCTGTCGGAGGCCGCGCGCAACTGCACGCGCATCCGCCAGCTCAGCGTCGCCGAGCTGCTGGCCGAGACGATCCGCCGGATCGCGTTCGGAGAATCGGTCAGCTCGCTCTACGTCGACTGACCTGCTGCAACGTCTCGTCTGGTCGCGGACGAGACGCTTCACCGCCGCGAGGCGGTATCAATCCAGAAAAGTGAATCAAAAAAATGGCTACCACGCATGAAATCAAGGTGCAGCGCCGCGAAGACGAGGGGAAGGGTGCGAGCCGCCGCCTCCGTCTTGCCGGCAACGTGCCTGCCGTCGTCTACGGCGGCGACCTCAAGCCCGTCAGCATCGAGCTGAGCCACAACGATGTCTGGCTCGCCAGCCAGCACGAGTGGTTCTACGCCTCGATCCTCGACCTGAGCCTCAACGGTGACGTCCAGAAGGTGCTGCTGCGTGACATGCAGCGTCATCCCTTCAAGCAGCAGATCATGCACCTGGACTTCCAGCGCGTGAACGCGAACGAGGCGATCCGCACCGCCGTGCCGCTGCACTTCGTCAACGAAGACACCTCGCCGGCCGGCAAGGCTGCCGACGTCGTGATCACCCACGAGCTCAACGAAGTCACCATCACCTGCCTGCCGGGCGATCTGCCGGAGTTCATCGAGATCGATCTCGGTGCGATGGTCGTCGGCGATATCGTCCACCTGTCGCAGATCAAGCTGCCGAAGGGTGTCGAGATCCCCGAGCTGGCGCTGGGTGCGGACCACGACGTCGCCGTCGTCGTCGCCAAGCACGGCCGCGTGGAAGCCGAGTCGGAAGAGACCGAGGAAGCCGCTGCGGACGTCCCGGCCACCAAGGCCGCGAAGGACGACGAGTAATCGTCGCGTGGGCGCGCCTTCGGGCGCGCCTGCGTTGCCGCTTCCATG
The DNA here is from genome assembly GCF_031456825.1 of Luteimonas sp. 3794. Lineage (NCBI taxonomy): Bacteria > Pseudomonadati > Pseudomonadota > Gammaproteobacteria > Lysobacterales > Lysobacteraceae > Luteimonas > Luteimonas sp. 3794. The sequence goes on from NZ_JAVDVJ010000003.1 coordinate 200,212, forward strand.
GCAGGACTGCGACTGATCGTCGGGCTGGGCAATCCCGGTCCCGAATATGCACGGACCCGGCACAACGCCGGGTTCCGTTTTGTCGACGAACTCGCTGCGAAGGCGGGCGCGTCGTTCCGGCTCGACAGCAAGTTGTTCGGCGAGACCGCGAAGATCGACATCGCCGGTCAGCCGGTCTGGCTGCTGAAGCCGGCCACGTTCATGAACCTCAGCGGCAAGTCGGTCACCGCCGCGCTGCGGTTCTGGAAGTTCGAACCCGAACAGGCGCTGCTGGCGCACGACGAGCTGGACCTGTCGCCGGGCACCGCGCGGTTGAAATTCGACGGCGGGCATGGCGGCCAGAACGGCCTGCGCGACACGATGCAACTGCTCGGCCACGGCCGGTTTCACCGGCTGCGTATCGGCATCGGCCATCCGGGCAGCAAGGACAAGGTCACGCCGTGGGTGCTGGGCCGCGCGAACGCCGACGACGACATCCTGATCGGACGCGCGATCGACGCGGCGCTCGACGTCCTGCCGCTCGCGATGGATGGCAATTTCATGGATGCGATGACGAAGCTCCACACGCCCAGGGATTAGGGATTGGGGATTCGGGATTCGGGCGTGCTTGTCCGAATCCCGAATCCCGAATCACCACTCCCGGATTCAAGTCATGGGCATCAAATGCGGCATCGTCGGCCTGCCGAACGTCGGCAAGTCGACCCTCTTCAATGCGCTGACCAAGGCGGGCATCGCCGCGGCCAATTTTCCGTTCTGCACCATCGAGCCGAACGTCGGCATCGTGCCGGTGCCGGATCTGCGCCTCAACGCGCTGGCGGCGATCGTCAAGCCGCAGAAGGTGCTGCCGACGGCGGTCGAATTCGTCGATATCGCCGGCCTGGTCGCGGGCGCCGCGAGCGGCGAGGGCCTGGGTAACAAGTTCCTGTCGCACATCCGCGAAGTCGACGCGATCACCCACGTGGTGCGCTGTTTCGAGAACCCGGACGTCATCCACGTCAACAACAAGGTCGACCCGATCGCCGATATCGAGACCATCGATACCGAGCTCGCGCTGGCCGACCTGGATTCGGTCGAACGCGCGCTGCAGCGCGCCGAGCGCTCGGCCAAGACCGGCGACAAGGACGCCAAGGTCCGCGCCGAAGTGCTGGGCCGCGTGCACAAGGGCCTGGCCGATGGCCAGCCGGTGCGCGCCCTCAAGCTCTCCGACGAGGACAATGCGGCGATCCGCGACCTGTTCCTGCTGACCGCCAAGCCCGTGCTGTACATCGCCAACGTGCTGGAAGACGGCTTCGAAAACAATCCGCACCTCGACGCCGTGCGCGCACGCGCGGTGGGTGAGGGTGCCGAAGTGGTGCCCGTGTCGGCCGCGATCGAAGAAGAGCTCTCGCAGCTCGACGATGTCGATCGCGACGCGTTCCTCACCGATCTGGGCCTCGACGAGCCGGGCCTGAATCGCGTGATCCGCGCGGCCTACGGCCTGCTGACGCTGCAGACCTACTTCACCGCGGGCGTCAAGGAAGTACGCGCGTGGACGGTGAAGATCGGCGCCACCGCGCCACAGGCCGCGGCCGTCATCCATACCGATTTCGAAAAGGGCTTCATCCGCGCCGAAGTGGTCGGCTACGACGATTTCATCCGCTACAACGGCGAGTCCGGTGCCAAGGAAGCAGGCAAGTGGCGTCTGGAAGGCAAGGAATACATCGTCAAGGACGGTGACGTGATGCATTTCCGCTTCAACGTCTGAGCTGTGCGGGCAGATTGGTTCTGCGAGAGGCGCCTTCAGGGCGCCTTTCGTGTGAGAAGTGCACGGAAAATCGATCCGATCGCGCACGTGGAGATGGCGTCCGGGCGCAGGGCCGGTTAAGATGCGCGCCCGTCTGTACAGGTCATCGGCCAGGCAGCGGGTCCGGCGAAGTCCAACGCCTTCCGGCGTTGACAGAACCGGGAACTGGCCCCAAAATCGCGGGCTGTTTTCACCGGCAACACGAAAGCGCCGGAGGGATACCCAAGCGGCCAACGGGGGCAGACTGTAAATCTGCTGGCTTACGCCTTCGGTGGTTCGAATCCACCTCCCTCCACCATCTTTCGATGTGGTGGAAACAAGTGCAGTGCGACAGGTTGTAATGCGGTAGGCGGGTCCCGGTGCGGGAGTAGTTCAATGGTAGAACCTCAGTTTTCCAAACTGATTACGAGGGTTCGATTCCCTTCTCCCGCTCCATTGAACGTTCCAATGTTCCCCAGTTCCACATCGTTGCTCACGTAGCTCAGTCGGTAGAGCACCTCCTTGGTAAGGAGGAGGTCGAAGGTTCGATTCCTTTCGTGAGCACCATCCTCCGCGGGTCCGCTTGCAGTGCGGATCCGACGCGGCACGCAGTCACCACCTCACCAGATTTCGAGACAGAGCAGCCATGGCAAAGGGTAAGTTCGAGCGCACCAAGCCCCACGTGAACGTGGGCACGATTGGTCACGTTGACCACGGCAAGACGACGCTGACGGCGGCGCTGACGAAGATCGGTGCGGAGCGTTTCGGCGGCGAGTTCAAGGGCTACGACCAGATCGACGCGGCGCCGGAAGAGAAGGCGCGCGGCATCACGATCTCGACGGCGCACGTGGAATACGAATCGGCCGTGCGTCACTACGCACACGTCGATTGCCCGGGTCACGCCGACTACGTCAAGAACATGATCACCGGCGCTGCGCAGATGGATGGCGCGATCCTGGTGTGTTCGGCCGCTGACGGCCCGATGCCGCAGACCCGCGAGCACATCCTGCTGTCGCGTCAGGTCGGCGTGCCGCACATCGTCGTGTTCCTGAACAAGGCCGACATGGTCGACGACGCCGAGCTGCTCGAGCTGGTCGAGATGGAAGTGCGCGAACTGCTGTCGAAGTACGACTTCCCGGGCGACGACACCCCGATCATCCACGGTTCGGCCCGTCTGGCGCTGGAAGGCGACCAGAGCGAAATCGGCGTGCCGTCGATCCTGAAGCTGGTCGACGCCCTCGACACCTTCATCCCGGAGCCGGAGCGTGACGTCGACAAGGCATTCCTGATGCCGGTCGAAGACGTGTTCTCGATCTCGGGCCGCGGCACCGTCGTGACCGGTCGTATCGAGCGCGGCATCATCAAGGTCGGCGAAGAAATCGAAATCGTCGGTATCCGTCCGGTGCAGAAGACGACCGTCACCGGCGTCGAAATGTTCCGCAAGCTGCTCGACCAGGGTCAGGCGGGCGACAACGCCGGTCTGCTGCTGCGCGGCACCAAGCGTGACGACGTCGAGCGTGGCCAGGTGCTGGCCAAGCCGGGTTCGATCAAGCCGCACACCGAGTTCGAAGCCGAAGTCTATGTCCTGTCGAAGGACGAAGGCGGCCGTCACACGCCGTTCTTCAAGGGCTACCGTCCGCAGTTCTACTTCCGCACGACCGACATCACGGGCGCGTGTGAACTGCCGGAAGGCACCGAGATGGTGATGCCGGGCGACAACGTGAAGATGGTGGTCACGCTGATCAACCCGGTGGCGATGGACGAAGGCCTGCGCTTCGCGATTCGCGAAGGCGGCCGTACCGTCGGCGCCGGCGTGGTGGCCAAGATCATCAAGTGATCCAATGGCCCGGATGTGCATTTGCGCATCCGGGCCGTTGTTCATTCCGACGCAAGTCGGGATACAGTGGGTTCTACGGGGTGCCAACCCCGTCGAAACCGCGACAAGGCGGGCCGGAACCCCGGTCCGCCTTCGCCGTCTAAGGGTGTCCGAAGCCGGTTGTTGTTCCAATCCGTACGCCAGTAGCTCAATTGGCAGAGCAGCGGTCTCCAAAACCGCAGGTTGGGGGTTCGAGTCCCTCCTGGCGTGCCATTCGCGGAATCGTCCGCGCGGGTCCGGTCGCAACGCGGTCCGTCCCGTCAACCGAGCAGTCGCAAACCGATGAGTCGCCGGGAATTGAACAGCAGAGTTGAACAATCCAAGGGTGCGTCTTCGACGGACCTCGCCAAGTACGCTGCCGCGATCCTGCTCGTTGTCGCCGGCGTGTTTGCCTTTTACTGGTTCCAGGCGCAGCTGGCCACGCCGGTGCGCAGCATCATCGTCGCCCTGTGCGTCGTGGGCGCCACCGCGGTCTTCCTGACGACGGACAAGGGTCACAAGACCCGTGATTTCTTCTCGGAGACCCGCTTCGAGATGCGCAAGGTCGTCTGGCCGACGCGCCAGGAGGCGATTCGCCTGACCTGGATCGTGATCATCGCCGTGGCGATCATCAGCCTGATCCTGGCCGGCTTCGACCAGATCATCCAGTGGCTGATCCGCCTCGTTCTGAGGCAGTGACGGAGTAACGATTCAGATGGAAACCGAAGGCGTCAAGCGCTGGTACGTCGTGCATGCCTATTCCGGCTTCGAGAAGTCGGTGGCCCAGGCGCTGCGCGATCGCATCGTGCGCACCGAGATGCAGGACAAGTTCGGCGACGTGCTGGTGCCGACCGAAGAAGTGATCGAGATGCGCGCCGGACAGAAGCGCCGCTCCGAGCGCAAGTTCTTTCCGGGCTACGTCCTGGTGCAGATTCTGACCTCGGACGAGGGCGGCATTCCGCGCATGGACAACGAGAGCTGGCATCTGGTCAAGGAAACGCCGAAGGTGATGGGCTTCATCGGCGGCACCGCTGATCGTCCGCTGCCGATCCGCGACGAAGAAGCCGCCGTGATCCTCGATCGCGTGCAGGAAGGCGTCGAGAAGCCGCGTCCGAAGGTGCTCTTCGAGCCGGGCCAGATGGTCCGCGTGACCGATGGTCCGTTCAATGACTTCAACGGCGTGGTCGAGGAAATCAACTACGAGAAGAGCCGCCTGCGCGTCGCAGTGCTGATCTTCGGCCGTTCGACCCCGGTCGAACTGGAGTTCGGGCAGGTCGAAAAGGCCTGAACCCCGCTGCGCCCGTCTGTGACGGGCGCGCGAAACCCTGCTATAGTGCGCGGCTCACTGTCTGGCTGGGCTAGACATCCGCACAGGCCGCCGTATGGGCGGCCTTTCGCGCGAGATGGACAACGTGAATCCGGGACACGTGTATTCCCGGAACGATGGGGAGCCTGAGCTTAGGCGCTTGCACCCGGAGAGAAGAAGACAATGGCGAAGAAAGTCGTCGGTTACATCAAGCTGCAGGTCAAGGCCGGTCAGGCCAACCCCTCGCCGCCGGTCGGTCCTGCGCTGGGTCAGCGCGGCCTGAACATCATGGAGTTCTGCAAGGCGTTCAATGCAGCGACCTCCAAGCTCGAGCCGGGTCTGCCGACCCCGGTGATCATCACGGCCTACTCGGACCGTACCTTCACCTTCATCACCAAGAGCACGCCGGCATCGGTGCTGCTGAAGAAGGCGGCCGGTGTGAGCTCGGGCTCCAAGCGTCCCAACACCGAGAAGGTGGGCAAGGTGACGCGCGCGCAGCTCGAAGAGATCGCCAAGGCGAAGGAAGCCGATCTGACGGCGGCCGAGCTGGAAGCAGCAGTGCGCACCATCGCGGGCTCCGCCCGTTCGATGGGCCTGACGGTGGAGGGCTGAGACCATGGCACAGACCAAGCGACAGAAGAGCATCCAGGCTGCCGTGCAGCCGGGCAAGAACTACGCGATCGATGACGCCCTGAAGATCGTCAAGGACAACAGCAGCGCGAAGTTCGCCGAAGCCGTGGACGTCGCCGTCCGCCTCGGCGTTGACGCGCGCAAGTCCGACCAGCAGGTGCGTGGCTCGACCGTGCTGCCGCAGGGCACGGGCAAGAGCGTCCGCGTGGCGGTGTTCGCGCCTGCCGGTGCCAAGGCCGACGAGGCTCTGGCCGCCGGTGCCGACATCGTCGGCATGGACGATCTGGCCGAGAAGATGCAGGCCGGCGACATCAACTACGACGTCGTGATCGCGACGCCGGATGCGATGCGCGTGGTCGGCAAGCTCGGTACCGTGCTGGGTCCGCGCGGCCTGATGCCGAACCCGAAGGTCGGCACCGTGTCCCCGAATCCGGGTGAGGCTGTGAAGAATGCGAAGGGCGGCCAGGTCCGTTACCGCACCGACAAGGCAGGCATCATCCACTGCACGATCGGCAAGGCCGATTTCGATGCCGAGAAGCTGAAGGAAAATCTGCAGGCGCTGCTCGCCGACCTGGTCAAGGCCAAGCCGGCCACCGCCAAGGGCCAGTACCTGCAGAAGATCTCGGTGAGCTCGACCATGGGTCCGGGTGTCGCCATCGACCAGTCGTCGCTGACCATCGCACGCTGATCAAAACGCAATAAGCGCGCCGTCCCGTTCGCGGGGCGACGCGATTTGGGGGCATCGCAACGGACCGAAGGTCTGGTGCGGCGCCGTCAAAGACCGCAGGCGCGGTCGAGGTCGAGGTGACGACGGGCAGGGATGCTCGAACTGGCAGGGAATCGCCGTCACCGAGGCTCGAGACCGCTTAATCCCGAGGTGCTTGCACCGACAGGCCTGCGTAGATGGTGATGCCCTTCTGGATTTTCTGGTCCGACATCCGTCAGCCAGACAGAAGGCCACCACCGGGATGCTTCGCGCATCCCCGGCCTCCAGGGATGGAAGTCGCTCAGGACCGCAAGCGGCAGGAGCCGTGAGCGGAGTTCACAATGAGGAGTGATGAATGGCTCTCAATCTGTCCCAGAAGCAGGAAGTTGTCGCCGAGCTGGCAGAAGTCGCCGCGAACGCCCACTCCCTGATTGCTGTCGAGTATGTGGGCACCACGGTCAGTCAGATGACCGCGATGCGCAAGAAGGCTCGTGAGACCGGTGTGTACTTGCGCGTTGTCAAGAACACCCTGGCCGCACGCGCGGTGGAAGGTACTGGCTACGAGTGCGCCAAGGACTCGCTGGTCGGCCCTCTGCTGTATGCGTTCTCGACCGAGGAGCCCGGCGCAGCCGGTCGCCTGATCAAGGAATTCGCCAAGGACAACAGCAAGCTGGTGCCCAAGCTCGTCGTCATGGAAGGCCAGCTGTATCCGGCCAGCCATGTGGACGTGCTGGCATCGCTGCCGACGCTCGAGCAGGCCCTGTCGATGCTGGCCCGCGTGCTGTCCGAACCCGCTGCGATGTTCGCCCGTGCCGTCAAGGCCGTCGGCGACAAGCAGGGCGGTGGCGACGAAGCGCCCGCGGAAGCTGAAGCTGCAGCCGAGACGGCCGAAACGGCTTAAGTCCGGCCTGCCGGTTCAACGAAACCTATCCCAGAAAATTTTTCAAAGGTAATCACAATGTCCCTTACCAACGAACAGATCGTCGACGCCATCGCCGAGAAGTCCCTGATGGAAGTGATGGAGCTGGTCAAGGCCATCGAAGAGAAGTTCGGCGTCTCCGCCGCTGCTCCGGTTGCCGCGGCTGCTGCTGCCGGCCCGGCTGCCGCTGTCGAAGAGCAGACCGAGTTCACCGTCGTCCTGAAGGCCGCCGGCGAGAAGAAGGTCGAGGCCATCAAGGTCGTCCGCGCCATCACGGGCCTGGGCCTGAAGGAAGCCAAGGACCTGGTCGAAGGCGCACCGAAGGACGTCAAGGAAGGCGCCACGAAGGAAGAAGCCGAGAAGATCAAGAAGGATCTCGAGGCTGCAGGCGCGACCGTCGAAATCAAGTAAGCGGCACTTGGCATCGCAGCACATGCTTGCGATGCACCGGGGCCGGGGGCGAAAGCTCCCGGCCCTTGGTCGTTCCTGAAATCGGGCGGCCGAACGAACACGCAACACGACAACTGACGCAGTTGTCAGTGGGTAGTAGCGGGAGATGGCGTGCTGGTGCCGGCAATACCAGCGACTACCCAGTGACAGCTCCATGTACCGGATCGCGAGTCGATCCCATCCGATCCAACGAGGCGTACTTCCATGACGACGTCCCAGCTCCCGTCGAGCCAGCAGCAGACCTACTCGTTCACCGAGAAGAAGCGCATCCGCAAGAACTTCGGCAAGCGCCGCGAGATTCTCGAGGTGCCGTTCCTCCTGGCCATCCAGGTCGATTCCTACCGCGAATTCCTGCAGGCCGACCGCGACCCCACCAAGCGTGAGGACCGTGGCCTGCATGCCGCGCTGAAGTCGGTGTTCCCGATCGTCAGCTACAACGGCTACGCCGCACTCGAATACGTCGGCTACAAGCTCGGCGAGCCCGTGTTCGATGAGCGCGAATGCCGCAACCGTGGCCTGAGCTACGGCGCCCCGCTGCGCGTGACCGTGCGCCTGGTGATCTACGACCGCGAGTCGTCGCAGAAGGCCATCAAGTACGTGAAGGAGCAGGAGGTCTATATGGGCGAGATTCCGCTCATGACCGAGAACGGCACCTTCATCATCAATGGCACCGAGCGCGTCATCGTCTCGCAGCTGCACCGCTCGCCGGGCGTGTTCTTCGACCACGATCGCGGCAAGACGCACAGCTCGGGCAAGCTGCTCTACAGCGCCCGCATCATCCCGTACCGCGGTTCCTGGCTCGACTTCGAGTTCGACCCGAAGGACGCGCTGTTCACGCGTATCGACCGCCGTCGCAAGCTGCCGGTGTCGGTGCTGCTGCGCGCGCTCGGCTACAACAACGAAGAGATGCTCAACGAGTTCTTCGACATCAACAGCTATCACATCCTGCCGGAAGGCGAGGGCGTGCAGCTGGAGCTGGTATCGGAGCGTCTGCGTGGCGAAACGCTGAACTTCGACCTGCTCGACGGTGAGAAGGTCATCGTCGAAGCCGGCAAGCGCATCACCGCGCGTCACGTCAAGCAGCTCGAGGCCGCCGGCATCACCGCGCTGGCCGTGCCGGACGACTACATGGTCGGCCAGATCCTGTCGCACGACGTGATCGACCCGGCAACCGGTGAACTGGTCGCGACCGCGAACGACGAGATCACGCTTGAGACCCTCGAAGCGCTGCGCAAGGCGTCGATCGAAACGATCGGCACGATCTGGGTCAACGACCTCGATCGCGGTCCTTACCTGTCGAACACCCTGCGCATCGACTCGACCAAGACGCAGCTCGATGCGCTGGTCGAGATCTACCGCATGATGCGTCCCGGCGAGCCGCCGACCAAGGATGCCGCGCAGAACCTGTTCCACAACCTGTTCTTCACCTTCGAGCGCTACGACGTCTCCGGCGTCGGCCGCATGAAGTTCAACCGTCGCCTGGGGCGCAAGGAAACCGAAGGCGCGTCCGTGCTGTACGACGCGAAGTACTTCGCCGAGCGCAAGGACGAGGATTCGGTGCGCCTGCGCGGCGAGTTCGGGCAGACGTCCGACATCCTCGACGTCATCCGCGTGCTGACCGAGATCCGCAACGGTCGCGGCGTCGTCGACGACATCGATCACCTCGGCAACCGCCGCGTGCGTTCGGTCGGTGAAATGGCCGAGAACGTGTTCCGCGTGGGCCTGGTCCGCGTCGAGCGCGCCGTGCGCGAGCGCCTGACGATGGCCGAGGCCGATGGCCTGACCCCGCAGGAACTGATCAACGCCAAGCCGGTCGCGGCCGCGGTCAAGGAATTCTTCGGCTCCTCGCAGCTGTCGCAGTTCATGGACCAGAACAACCCGCTGTCGGAAGTCACGCACAAGCGTCGCGTCTCGGCCCTGGGGCCCGGCGGTCTGACCCGTGAGCGCGCCGGCTTCGAAGTGCGCGACGTGCATCCCACGCATTACGGCCGCGTCTGCACCATCGAAACTCCGGAAGGCCCGAACATCGGCCTGATCAACTCGCTGGCAACGTTCGCACGCACCAACCGTTACGGCTTCCTCGAGACGCCGTACCGCAAGGTCATCGACAGCCGCGTCACCGACGACATTGAGTATCTGTCGGCGATCGAAGAGAACGACTACGTCATCGCACAGGCCAATGCCGTCCAGGACGACAAGGGCACGATGACGCAGCAGTTCGTCGACTGCCGCTTCCAGGGCGAGTCGCTGCTCAAGCCGCCGGCGGAAATCCATTACATGGACGTCTCGCCGATGCAGACCGTGTCGGTCGCTGCCGCGCTCGTGCCGTTCCTCGAGCACGATGACGCGAACCGCGCACTGATGGGCGCCAACATGCAGCGCCAGGCCGTGCCGACGCTGCGTGCGCAGAAGCCGCTGGTCGGTACCGGCATCGAGCGCGCCGTGGCGCGCGACTCGGGCGTGACCGTCAACGCCCGCCGCGGCGGCGTGATCGAGCAGATCGACGCCGGCCGCGTCGTGGTCAAGGTGCATGAAGAAGAGATCTCCGGCGAGCACGATGCCGGCGTCGACATCTACAACCTGATCAAGTACACGCGCTCCAACCAGAACACCTGCATCAACCAGCGTCCGCTGGTGAACGTGGGTGACGTGGTCGCGCGCGGCGACGTGCTGGCCGACGGTCCTTCGACCGACATCGGCGAGCTGGCTCTGGGCCAGAACATGCTGGTCGCGTTCATGCCGTGGAACGGCTACAACTTCGAGGACTCGATCCTGCTGTCGGAGCGCGTCGTCAAGGAAGACCGGTACACGACGATCCACATCGAGGAAATGACCGCGGTCGCCCGCGACACGAAGCTGGGGCCGGAGGAAATCTCCGCCGACATCCCGAACGTGTCCGAGAACGCGCTCAACCGTCTCGACGAATCCGGCGTGGTGTACATCGGCGCCGAAGTGCGCGCCGGCGACATCCTTGTCGGCAAGGTCACGCCGAAGGGCGAGAGCCAGCTGACCCCGGAAGAGAAGCTGCTGCGTGCGATCTTCGGTGAGAAGGCGTCCGACGTGAAGGACAGCTCGCTGCGCGTGCCGCCGGGCATGGACGGCACCGTCATCGACGTGCAGGTCTTCACCCGCGACGGCATCGAGAAGGACAAGCGTGCCAAGCAGATCGAAGAGTCCGAGATCAAGCGCGTCAAGAAGGACTTCGACGACCAGTTCCGCATCCTCGAAAGCGCGATCTATGCGCGTCTGCGGTCGCAGATCCAGGGCAAGGTCGCCAACGGCGGTCCCGGCCTGAAGAAGGGCGATACGGTCAGCTCGCTGGTGCTCGACGGTCTGAAGAAGTCCGACTGGTTCCAGATCCGCATGAAGGACGAGGACGCGGCGGACGCGATCGAACGTGCGCAGAAGCAGATCGACGCGCACCAGAAGGAGTTCGAGAAGCGCTTCGCCGACAAGCGCGGCAAGATCACCCAGGGCGACGACCTCGCACCGGGCGTGCTGAAGATGGTCAAGGTCTACCTGGCCGTGAAGCGCCGCATCCAGCCGGGCGACAAGATGGCCGGTCGCCACGGCAACAAGGGTGTGGTCTCCACCATCGTGCCCGTGCAGGACATGCCGCACATGGCCAACGGCAACACGGTCGACATCGTGTTGAACCCGCTGGGCGTGCCGTCGCGTATGAACATCGGCCAGATCCTCGAAGTGCATCTGGGCCTCGCGGCCAAGGGGCTCGGCGAGAAGATCCAGCGGATGCTCGACGCGCAGGCCAAGGTGACCGAACTGCGCAGCTTCCTCGACCAGATCTACAACCACGACCGGGCCACGTTCGCACAGCGCGTCGACCTGTCGCAGTTCAGCGATGAGGAGTTGCTGCGGCTTGCCGGCAACCTGACCGACGGCGTGCCGATGGCCACCCCGGTGTTCGACGGCGCGGCGGAGTCGGAGATCAAGGCGATGCTCGAACTGGCCGACATGCCGACCAGTGGTCAGCACCGTCTGTTCGACGGCCGCACCGGCGAGGCGTTCGAGCGTGAAGTGACCGTGGGCTACATGCACATGCTCAAGCTCAACCACCTGGTGGACGACAAGATGCACGCGCGTTCGACCGGCCCGTACTCGCTCGTCACCCAGCAGCCGCTGGGCGGCAAGGCGCAGTTCGGCGGCCAGCGCTTCGGCGAAATGGAAGTCTGGGCGCTGGAAGCCTACGGCGCGGCCTACACCCTGCAGGAAATGCTGACGGTGAAGTCCGACGACGTGCAGGGCCGCAACCAGATGTACAAGAACATCGTCGACGGCGAACACGAGATGGTCGCCGGCATGCCCGAGTCCTTCAACGTGCTGGTCAAGGAAATCCGTTCGCTCGCGATCAACATGGAGCTCGAGGAGCACTGAGAGCCGGGAAGGGGGATTCGGGATTCGGGATTCGAAGGCGACATGCCTCGAACCCGATCCGCCGAATCCCCGCTCTGACGTATCCCGAATCTCGAATCCCGACTCCCGGAGAAATTTATGAAAGACCTGCTCAATCTCTTCAACCAGCCGCGCCAGATTCCGGACTTCGATGCGATCAAGATCGCGCTCGCCAGCCCGGACCTGATCCGTTCGTGGTCGTTCGGCGAAGTGAAGAAGCCCGAGACCATCAACTACCGCACGTTCAAGCCCGAGCGTGACGGCCTGTTCTGCGCCGCGATCTTCGGTCCGATCAAGGACTACGAGTGCCTGTGCGGCAAGTACAAGCGCATGAAGCACCGTGGCGTGGTCTGCGAGAAGTGCGGCACCGAAGTCACGCTGGCCAAGGTGCGCCGCGAGCGCATGGGTCACATCGACCTGGCGTCGCCGGTCGCGCACATCTGGTTCCTCAAGTCGCTGCCCTCGCGCATCGGCCTGATGCTGGACATGACCCTGCGCGACATCGAACGCATCCTGTACTTCGAGGCGTTCGTCGTCACCGAGCCGGGCCTGACCCCGCTCGAGCGCAGCCAGCTGCTCAATGAAGAGCAGTACATGCAGATGCGCCAGGAGCACGGCGACGACTTCGACGCCGCGATGGGCGCTGAGGCGGTCTACGACCTGCTGCGCACGATCGACCTGCAGGCCGAGATGGTTCGCCTGAAGGAAGAGATCGGCGCCACCGGTTCTGAAACCAAGCTCAAGCGTCTCACCAAGCGCATCAAGCTCGTCGAGGCCTTCATCGAGTCGGGCAACCGCCCCGAGTGGATGATCATGACCGTGCTGCCGGTGCTGCCGCCGGACCTGCGTCCGCTGGTCCCGCTGGACGGTGGCCGCTTCGCGACCTCGGATCTCAACGATCTGTACCGCCGCGTCATCAACCGCAACAACCGCCTGCGTCGCCTGCTCGAACTCAATGCGCCCGACATCATCGTGCGCAACGAGAAGCGCATGCTGCAGGAATCGGTCGATGCGCTGATGGACAACGGCCGTCGCGGCCGTGCGATCACCGGTACCAACAAGCGCCCGCTCAAGTCGCTCGCCGACATGATCAAGGGCAAGCAGGGGCGTTTCCGCCAGAACCTGCTGGGCAAGCGCGTCGACTACTCGGGCCGTTCGGTCATCGTGGTCGGCCCGACGCTGCGTCTGCACGAGTGCGGCCTGCCGAAGAAGATGGCGCTCGAGCTGTTCAAGCCCTTCATCTTCGCCAAGCTGCAGCGCCGTGGCCTGGCCACGACGATCAAGGCCGCCAAGAAGCTCGTCGAGCGCGAAGAGGCCGAGGTGTGGGACATCCTCGAAGAGGTGATCCGCGAGCACCCGGTGCTGCTCAACCGCGCACCGACGCTGCACCGTCTGGGTATCCAGGCGTTCGAGCCGGTGCTGATCGAAGGCAAGGCGATCCAGCTGCATCCGCTGGTGTGTACCGCGTTCAACGCCGACTTCGACGGTGACCAGATGGCGGTCCACGTGCCGCTGTCGCTGGAAGCGCAGCTCGAAGCACGTGCGCTGATGATGGCGTCGAACAACATCCTCTCGCCCGCCAACGGCGAGCCGATCATCGTGCCGTCGCAGGACGTCGTGCTGGGTCTGTACTACATGACGCGCGCTCTGGAGAACATCCCGGGCGAAGGCATGATCTTCGCGAATATCGCCGAAGTGCGTCGTGCGTTCGACAACAAGGCCGCCGGCCTGCATGCCAAGATCAAGGTCCGCATCAAGCAGACCGTGATCAGCGAGGACGGCTCGCGTGAGCAGGTGACCTCGATCGTCGACACGAGCGTGGGTCGTGCGCTGCTGCTTGAGATCATGCCCGACGGCCTGCCGTTCGAGCTGGCCAACGTCGAGCTCAACAAGAAGAACATCTCGCGCCTGATCAATGCCTGCTACCGCCGTCTGGGTCTCAAGGACACGGTCGTGTTCGCCGACAAGCTGATGTACACCGGCTTCGGCAACGCGACGCGTGCGGGCGTGTCGATCGGCATCAACGACATGACCATCCCGACCGAGAAGGCCGGCATCCTGGTCGAGGCTGAGGCTGAAGTGCTGGAAATCCAGCAGCAGTACCAGTCGGGCCTGGTCACCGCCGGCGAGCGCTACAACAAGGTCGTCGACATCTGGTCGCGCACGAACGAGCGCATCGCCAAGGCGATGATGGACACCATCGGTACCGAGAAGGTCCTCAATGCCAAGGGCGAGACCATCGACCAGAAGTCGATGAACTCGCTCTACATCATGGCCGACTCCGGCGCGCGTGGTTCGCAGGCGCAGATCCGTCAGCTGGCCGGCATGCGCGGCCTGATGGCCAAGCCGGACGGCTCGATCATCGAGACGCCGATCATCGCGAACTTCCGCGAAGGCCTGAACGTCCAGGAATACTTCAACTCCACCCACGGTGCCCGTAAGGGTCTGGCCGATACCGCGCTCAAGACCGCGAACTCCGGTTACCTGACCCGTCGTCTCGTCGACGTGGCGCAGGACGTGGTGATCACCGAAGTCGACTGCGGCACGATGGACGGCCTCACCATGACCCCGATCGTCGAAGGCGGCGATGTGGTCGAGCCCTTGCGCGACCGCGTGCTGGGTCGTGTCGTGGCCGAGGACGTGTTCCTGCCGGGCAACGACGAGGATCCGATCGTCACCCGCAACACGCTGCTCGACGAGCAGTGGGTGCAGCGCCTCGAAGAGGCCGGCGTGCAGTCGATCCAGGTCCGTTCGACCATCACCTGCGAAGCCGGTTTCGGTGTCTGCGCCAGCTGCTACGGCCGTGACCTCGGCCGCGGCCACCTGGTCAACCAGGGCGAGGCCGTCGGCGTCGTTGCTGCGCAGTCGATTGGTGAGCCCGGCACGCAGCTGACCATGCGTACGTTCCACATCGGTGGTGCGGCGTCGCGTGCGGCCGCCATCGACAACGTGACGGTCAAGACCACCGGCTCGATCAAGTTCAACAACCTCAAGCACGTCAAGCACGAGAGCGGCAACCTGGTCGCGGTCTCGCGTTCGGGCGAGCTCTCCGTGCTCGATGGCCACGGTCGCGAGCGCGAGCGTTACAAGCTGCCCTACGGCGCGACCATCACCGTCAACGACGGCGATGCGATCAAGGCCGGCCAGACGGTGTCGAACTGGGATCCGCATAACCACCCGATCGTGTCGGAAGTCGCGGGCTTCATCCGCTTCGTGGACTTCGTCGACGGCATCACCGTCATCGAGAAGACCGATGACCTGACCGGCCTGGCGTCGCGCGAGATCACCGATCCCAAGCGCCGTGGTTCGATGGGCAAGGATCTGCGTCCGATCGTCCGCATCGTCGATGCCAAGGGCAACGATCTCAACATCCCGGGTACCGACCTGCCGGCGCAGTACCTGCTGCCGCCGCGCTCGATCGTCAACCTGCAGGACGGTGACCCCGTCGGCGTGGGTGACGTGGTGACCAAGGTGCCGCAGGAAGCGTCCAAGACCCGCGACATCACCGGTGGTCTGCCGCGCGTGGCCGACCTGTTCGAAGCGCGCAAGCCGAAGGACCAGGCGATCCTCGCCGAGATCTCCGGCATCGTCAGCTTCGGCAAGGACACCAAGGGCAAGCAGCGCCTGATCATCAAGGGCACCGATGGTGTCGATCACGAAGAGCTGATCCCGAAGTATCGCCAGATCATCGTGTTCGAAGGCGAGCACGTGGAGAAGGGCGAGACCGTCGTCGACGGCGAGCCGGGTCCGCAGGACATCCTGCGTCTGAAGGGCGTCGAGGAACTCGCGTCCTACCTGACCAAGGAAATCCAGGACGTCTATCGCCTGCAGGGCGTGAAGATCAACGACAAGCACATCGAGGTGATCGTTCGCCAGATGCTGCGCAAGGTCGAGATCACCGACCAGGGCGACAGCCGCTTCCTCAATGGTGAGCAGGTCGAGCGTCAGCGCGTGATCGAGGACAACGTCAAGCATCTCGCCAAGAACGAGCTGCCGGCGAAGTTCGAGCCCGTGCTGCTGGGTATCACCAAGGCATCGCTGGCCACCGAGTCGTTCATCTCGGCGGCATCGTTCCAGGAGACCACCCGCGTGCTGACCGAGGCGGCCGTCCGCGGCACGCGTGACAGCCTGCGCGGTCTGAAGGAAAACGTGATCGTCGGTCGCCTGATCCCGGCCGGTACCGGTCTGGCGTACCACGCCCGTCGTCGTCGCGCCGCGTCCGGCCTGACCGATTCGGAAATGGATGCACTGTCGGGCAGCAGCACGACCAAGGCAGAAGTCGAAGTCGTCGCCGCACCGGCTGCGCCGGAGCAGGTGATGCTCGAAGACGCACCGGTGACGCCGACGGCTGACAGCGACGGCGAAGCACGCTAAGATTGCACCCCTTTGGTGGCCCCTCGTGGGCCACCCAGACTCCGAAAAGAGGCGCAGGACGCGGCTCGTATTCGGTCCAGGATGGACGGGAGACGTTGTATGCCGGGTGGCGCCCCTCGTGGGCGTGCCAGCGGCGGTATGACCCGCGTTGACGGTACTCGTCAGCGCGGGCTATACTTTTTCGTCTGACAGGCGGCCTATCCGTCTGTCTTCGTTTTCACCGGGCTCCGGCCCGAACCAAAGACCCGAGACCTGATGGCAACGATCAACCAGCTGGTGCGGAAGCCGCGCAGCCCCGAAACCTACAAGAGCACTTCGCCCGCACTGGCGAACTGCCCGCAGCGCCGTGGCGTCTGCACCCGTGTGTACACCACGACTCCGAAGAAGCCGAACTCCGCGCTTCGCAAGGTCGCCAAGGTGCGCCTGACCAACGGTTACGAAGTCATTTCGTACATCGGCGGCGAAGGCCACAACCTGCAGGAGCACAGCGTGGTGCTGATCCGCGGCGGTCGCGTCAAGGACCTCCCGGGCGTGCGTTACCACACCGTGCGCGGTTCGCTCGACGCCTCCGGCGTTGCGAAGCGCAAGCAGAGCCGTTCGAAGTACGGCACCAAGCGTCCGAAGGGCTGAGGAATAGACAATGTCGCGTAAAGGAAATACCCCGCAGCGTTCCGTGCTGCCCGACCCGAAGCACCACAGCGACACGATCGCGCGCTTCATCAACATGGTCATGAAGAGTGGCAAGAAGTCGATCGCTGAAAAGATCGTCTACGGCGCCATGGACGTCATAAGCGAGAAGAACGGCAACCCGCTCGAGCTCGTCGAGAAGGCGCTGGGCAACATCTCGCCGGCCGTCGAAGTGAAGTCGCGTCGCGTCGGTGGTGCCACGTATCAGGTACCGGTCGAAGTGCGCGCCTCGCGTCGCATGGCACTGGCAATGCGCTGGCTGATCGAGTCGGCGCGCAAGCGAGGCGAGAACACCATGCCGCGCAAGCTGGCCGCCGAGCTGATCGACGCATCCGAAAACCGTGGTGGCGCGATCAAGAAGCGCGAAGAAACCCACCGCATGGCCGACGCCAACAAGGCGTTCGCGCACTACCGCTGGTAAGCGGCCCCGCGGGTCCCGGTTGATTCCGGGGCCCGTCGGCACCATCCAGGTGCCTCCAGGCGGTCACAGACCGCACGCAGGATCCGAAGGCCGCCGCAAGGCGGCATTCGTCCATTCAAGCGATTCCATCGCGAAGGCACCGTGTTCCAGCGGGACTTCGCCATTCAATACGAGAAACCGACGTGGCTCGCACGACACCCATCGAACGCTACCGCAACTTCGGCATCATGGCCCACATCGATGCCGGCAAGACCACGACCTCCGAGCGCATCCTGTTCTACACCGGCGTCAGCCACAAGATCGGTGAAGTGCACGACGGCGCAGCCACCATGGACTGGATGGAGCAGGAGCAGGAACGCGGCATCACCATCACCTCGGCGGCCACCACGGCGTTCTGGAAGGGCATGGACAAGTCGCTGCCCGAGCACCGCTTCAACATCATCGACACCCCCGGCCACGTCGACTTCACGATCGAAGTCGAGCGTTCCCTGCGCGTGCTCGACGGCGCGGTGTTCGTGCTGTGTGCGGTCGGTGGCGTGCAGCCGCAGTCCGAGACCGTGTGGCGCCAGGCCAACAAGTACGCGGTGCCGCGCCTCGCATTCGTCAACAAGATGGATCGCACCGGTGCGAACTTCAACAAGGTCGTCGAGCAGCTGAAGGCGCGCCTGGGCGCGTACGCCGTGCCGATGCAGGTGCCGATCGGCGCCGAAGACGGATTCGAGGGCGTCGTCGATCTGCTCAAGATGAAGGCGATCCATTGGGACACCGCTTCGCAGGGCACGACGTTCGAGTACCGCGACATCCCGGCGAACCTGCTTGACGAGTCGAATGAAGCGCGTGCCTTCATGGTCGAGGCTGCGGCCGAAGCCAATGAAGCGTTGATGGACAAGTACCTCAACGAAGGCGAGCTGACCGAAGAAGAAATCATCTCCGGCCTGCGCGAGCGCACCCTGAAGGTCGAGATCGTGCCGGTGTTCTGCGGCACGGCGTTCAAGAACAAGGGCGTCCAGGCGATGCTCGATGGCGTGATCCAGCTGCTGCCGTCGCCGTCCGATCGTCCGCCGGTGCAGGGTATCGACGACGACGAGAAGGAAGACACCCGGACCGCCGACGACAAGGCGCCGTTCTCGGCGCTGGCGTTCAAGATCATGACGGATCCGTTCGTGGGTTCGCTGACGTTCTTCCGCGTCTACTCGGGCGTGCTCAACGCCGGCGACCAGGTGTACAACCCGGTCAAGTCGAAAAAGGAGCGCGTGGGTCGCATCCTGCAGATGCACTCCAACAACCGTGAAGAGATCAAGGAAGTGCGCGCGGGCGACATCGCCGCGGCTGTCGGCCTGAAGGACGTGACCACCGGCGACACGCTGTGCGCGCAGGATCACATCATCACGCTCGAGCGCATGATCTTCCCGGAGCCCGTCATCTCGATGGCGGTCGAACCGAAGACCAAGTCGGACCAGGAAAAGATGGGCCTCGCGCTCGGTCGACTGGCGCAGGAGGATCCGTCCTTCCGCGTGCGTACCGACGAGGAATCCGGCCAGACGATCATCGCCGGCATGGGTGAGCTGCACCTGGACATCATCGTCGACCGCATGAAGCGCGAGTTCAACGTCGAGGCCAACGTCGGCAAGCCGCAGGTCGCGTATCGCGAAACGATCCGCACCAGCGACGTGAAGTCGGACTACAAGCACGCCAAGCAGTCGGGTGGTAAGGGTCAGTACGGTCACGTCGTGATCGAGCTGTCGCCGCTGACGGCCGAGGATCGCGCTGATCCGAAGCTGGCTGGCGACATCAAGGATGATTTCCTCTTCATCAACGACATCACCGGTGGCGTGATTCCGAAGGAATTCATCCCGTCGGTCGAGAAGGGCATCCGCGAGACGATCACCAGTGGTCCGATCGCCGGCTTCCCGGTCGTGGGCGTCAAGGTCAAGCTGGTGTTCGGCTCGTACCACGACGTCGACTCGTCGGAAATGGCGTTCAAGCTCGCGTCGTCGATGGCGTTCAAGCAGGGCTTCGTCAAGGCGAGCCCGGTGCTGCTCGAGCCGATGATGAAGGTCGAGATCGTTAGCCCCGAGGATTACCTCGGTGACGTGATGGGCGACGTCAGCCGTCGTCGCGGCATCCTGCAGGGTCAGGACGACAGCCCGTCGGGCAAGATCATCAACGCGATGATCCCGCTGGGTGAAATGTTCGGCTACGCAACGACGCTGCGCTCGATGTCTCAGGGTCGCGCGACGTTCTCGATGGAGTTCGATCACTACGCGGAAGCGCCGACGAACATCGCCGAGACCGTCATCAAGAAGTAATCCCTCGGGATTGGAATCCGGCGCCGCGATGCGGCGCCGGAATTCCGGATCCCAGTTTCCAATCCCGAATCAATAGATAGAAAGGTGAATCACCATGGCAAAGGGTAAGTTCGAGCGCACCAAGCCCCACGTGAACGTGGGCACGATTGGTCACGTTGACCACGGCAAGACGACGCTGACCGCGGCGCTGACGAAGATCGGTGCGGAGCGTTTCGGCGGCGAATTCAAGGGCTACGACCAGATCGACGCGGCGCCGGAAGAGAAGGCGCGCGGCATCACGATCTCGACGGCGCACGTGGAATACGAATCGGCCGTGCGTCACTACGCACACGTCGATTGCCCGGGTCACGCCGACTACGTCAAGAACATGATCACCGGCGCTGCGCAGATGGATGGCGCGATCCTGGTGTGTTCGGCCGCTGACGGCCCGATGCCGCAGACCCGCGAGCACATCCTGCTGTCGCGTCAGGTCGGCGTGCCGCACATCGTCGTGTTCCTGAACAAGGCCGACATGGTCGACGACGCCGAGCTGCTCGAGCTGGTCGAGATGGAAGTGCGCGAACTGCTGTCGAAGTACGACTTCCCGGGCGACGACACCCCGATCATCCACGGTTCGGCCCGTCTGGCGCTGGAAGGCGACCAGAGCGAAATCGGCGTGCCGTCGATCCTGAAGCTGGTCGACGCCCTCGACACCTTCATCCCGGAGCCGGAGCGTGACGTCGACAAGGCATTCCTGATGCCGGTCGAAGACGTGTTCTCGATCTCGGGCCGCGGCACCGTCGTGACCGGTCGTATCGAGCGCGGCATCATCAAGGTCGGCGAAGAAATCGAAATCGTCGGTATCCGTCCGGTGCAGAAGACGACCGTCACCGGCGTCGAAATGTTCCGCAAGCTGCTCGACCAGGGTCAGGCGGGCGACAACGCCGGTCTGCTGCTGCGCGGCACCAAGCGTGACGACGTCGAGCGTGGCCAGGTGCTGGCCAAGCCGGGTTCGATCAAGCCGCACACCGAGTTCGAAGCCGAAGTCTATGTCCTGTCGAAGGACGAAGGCGGCCGTCACACGCCGTTCTTCAAGGGCTACCGTCCGCAGTTCTACTTCCGCACGACCGACATCACGGGTGCGTGTGAACTGCCGGAAGGCACCGAGATGGTGATGCCGGGCGACAACGTGAAGATGGTGGTCACGCTGATCAATCCGGTGGCGATGGACGAAGGCCTGCGCTTCGCGATTCGCGAAGGCGGCCGTACCGTCGGCGCCGGCGTGGTGGCCAAGATCATCAAGTGACGTATTGGCCCGAGCGCGCCTAGCGCGCTCGGCTGCCAAGACGTCATCCCCGCGAAAGCGGGGATCCAGCGACTTCCGTCCAGTCACGCGGATGTCGATCGAGGAAGTTTCTGGATCCCCGCTTTTTCGGGAATGACGATCAAAAAACGGACCGGCCCAGCCGGTCCGTCTGGTTCTCGAAGGGGGAGGGCTTGCGCCCACCCTTCGATACCCGCTATGATGCAAGACCCTCGCGGACAGGCCTTCTTCGGATGTCCGCGAAATCGCGAAATGAGGTGCAGGATGCCCTCGTCTTCGCCAGACACGGAAATGTCGCGAGGCTGTGCTCCACCCGTTCCGGAAATGTCCGGAGCACGAAGGGATGGAGCGGATCACCGCGTCTGAATTTCTGTGGTCTGGGCGGATCGGGAAACCGGTCTGCCTTTTGTTTTCCAGGGAACGGCCCCGTGGCGCGGGTGAATGCCTCGGACAGCTACGAATCAATGGGGTTCTGCGCACCCAGCCGCAGGCCCGTCGCTCTTTCAACCAAGGATATTTCCGTCATGACGGACCAAAAAATCCGGATCCGCCTCAAGGCATTCGATCATCGCCTGATTGATCGCTCGGCCAGCGAGATCGTCGAGACCGCCAAGCGTACCGGTGCACAGGTGCGCGGCCCGATCCCGTTGCCGACCAAGATCGAGCGTTACACCATCCTGACGTCGCCGCACGTCGACAAGGACGCGCGCGACCAGTACGAGACCCGCACGCACAAGCGTGTGCTGGATATCGTCGACCCGAACGACAAGACCGTTGATGCGCTGATGAAGCTTGAGCTCGCAGCCGGCGTCGACGTCCAGATCAAGCTGACCTGAGGACCGCACCATGACCGCGAAGATTCATTCGTTGGGCATCGTCGGCCGCAAGGCCGGCATGAGCCGAGTGTTCACCGAAGACGGCAAGTCCGTGCCGGTGACGCTGATCGAGGCGACCCCGAACCGTATTACCCAGATCAAGACCGTCGACACCGACGGCTACAGCGCCGTGCAGGTCACCGCAGGCGTCAAGCGTGCATCGCTGCTCAACAAGCCGGAAACCGGTCACCTCGCCAAGGCGAAGGTTGAAGCCGGTCGCGGCTTGTGGGAACTCCGCGTGGCCGACGACAAGATCGCCGACTTCAACGTCGGTGGCGAGATCAAGGCCGACATCTTCGAAGTGGGCCAGATCGTCGACGTCCAGGGCGTCACGAAGGGCAAGGGCTTCCAGGGCACGATCAAGCGCTGGAACTTCAAGATGGGCGACGCGACGCACGGTAACTCGCTGTCGCACCGCCAGCCGGGTTCGCTCGGTCAGCGCCAGACGCCGGGCCGCGTGTTTCCGGGCAAGAAGATGTCCGGTCACATGGGTGCCGACGTGCAGACCACGCAGCGCCTGCAGATCGTGCAGGTCGACGCCGAGCGCGGCCTGATCGCCGTCAAGGGCGCCGTACCTGGCGCGCCGGGTGGCGACGTGATCGTGCGTCCGTCGAGCAAGGCATAAGGAGTCGACATGGAACTCGCAATCAACAACAGCAGCACGAAGCTGTCGGTCTCCGACGAAGTCTTCGGCCGCGACTTCAGCGAAAACCTGGTCCATCAGGTCGTCGTTGCCTATCGCAACGCCGGTCGCGCTGGCACCAAGGCGCAGAAGACGCGTTCGGAAGTCCGCGGCACCACCAAGAAGTCGAAGAAGCAGAAGGGCGGCGGTGCGCGTCACGGTGCGCTGACGGCTCCGATCTTCGTCGGCGGTGGCGTGACCTTCGCGGCCAAGCCGCGCAGCTTCGAGCAGAAGGTCAACCGCAAGATGTACCGCGCGGCGATGTCGGCGATCCTGTCCGAGCTCAACCGCCAGGGCCGTCTGACGGTCGTCGAGACGTTCGACCTGTCCGAGACGAAGACCAGCGGCATGGTCGCCAAGCTCAAGGAATTCGATCTGGGCAAGCGCCCGCTGATCGTAACCGAGGACGCGTCCGAGCACCTGTACCTGTCGGCACGCAACCTGCCGTACGTCGAGATCCGCGACGTGCAGGGCCTGGATCCGGTCGCGCTGGTCGGCGCCGATACCGTGCTGATCACCACCGATGCGGTGAAGAAGATCGAGGAGTGGCTGGCATGAACGACGCCAAGCTCTATGAAGTGATCCGTGCGCCGCGTGTGTCCGAAAAGACCGCGCGCCTGCAGGAAGTGTCCAACCAGTACGCGTTCGAAGTGTCGACGGTCGCCACCAAGGCCGACATCAAGGCCGCGATCGAGAAGCTGTTCGACGTCAAGGTCGAGGCTGTCAACGTGTTGAACGTGAAGGGCAAGAACAAGTCCTTCCGTCAGCGCCAGGGCACCCGCGGCGACTGGCGCAAGGCCTACGTGAAGCTGGCCGATGGCCAGTCGATCGACGTCATGAACGCGAAGGTCTGAGGAAGCCCCGATGCCATTGATGAAGTTCAAGCCCACTTCGCCCGGCCGCCGTTCCGCGGTCCGCGTCGTGCACCCCGACCTGCACAAGGGTGCGCCGCACGCTGCGCTGGTCGAGAAGAAGACCAACACCGGTGGTCGCAACCACCACGGCCGCATCACCACCCGTCACATCGGTGGTGGCCACAAGCAGCACTACCGCATCGTCGATTTCAAGCGGGACAAGGAAGGCATTCCGGCGCGCGTCGAGCGCATCGAATATGACCCGAACCGTACCGCCCACATCGCGCTGCTGTGCTATGTCGACGGCGAGCGCCGTTACATCATCGCGCCGAAGGGCCTGAAGGCCGGCGATCAGGTGATCTCCGGTTCGGACGCCCCGATCAAGACGGGCAACACGCTGCCGCTGCGCAATATCCCGGTCGGTTCGACGATCCACTGCATCGAGATGAAGCCGGGCAAGGGTGCGCAGATCGCGCGCGCCGCCGGTGCCGGCGTGCAGCTGGTGTCGCGCGAGGGCGTCTACGCCACCGTGCGTCTGCGTTCGGGCGAAGTGCGTCGCGTGCCGTCCGAGTGCCGCGCCACGATCGGCGAGGTCAGCAACGACGAGCACAGTCTCGAGAAGCTGGGCAAGGCTGGTGCGAAGCGCTGGCGCGGCGTCAAGCCGACCGTCCGCGGTGCGG
This sequence comes from Luteimonas sp. 3794, assembly GCF_031456825.1. Classification (NCBI taxonomy): domain Bacteria; kingdom Pseudomonadati; phylum Pseudomonadota; class Gammaproteobacteria; order Lysobacterales; family Lysobacteraceae; genus Luteimonas; species Luteimonas sp. 3794. The sequence goes on from NZ_JAVDVJ010000003.1 coordinate 224,435, forward strand.
CCATGAACCCGGTCGATCACCCGCACGGCGGTGGTGAGGCCAAGGCCGGTCAGGGCAACCCGCATCCGGTTACGCCCTGGGGTGTCCCGACCAAGGGCTACAAGACCCGCCACAACAAGCGGACGCAGCAGTTCATCGTGCGCGATCGCAGGAGCTGATAGACCATGGCACGTTCACTCAAGAAGGGTCCCTTCGTCGACCATCACCTCGTCAAGAAGGTGGAAGCCGCGGGTACCAACACCAAGAAGCCGATCAAGACCTGGTCGCGTCGCTCGATGGTCCTGCCGGACATGATCGGTTTCACCATCGCCATTCATAACGGCAAGAACCACGTCCCGGTGCTGGTCAACGAGAACATGGTTGGCCACAAGCTCGGCGAATTCGCGTTGACGCGGACCTTCAAGGGTCACGGCGGCGACAAGAAGTCGGGCAGGTAAGGAGCGCACAATGGACAAGGCAACGAAAGCCCGCCTCGAAGAGCAGAAGCGCGCTCGCACCGAGGTCAACAAGCGCACCGCGATTCTTCGCACCGCGCGCATCTCGCCGCAGAAGGCACGTCTGGTCGCTGACCAGGTCCGTGGTCTGCCGGTCGAGCGCGCCGTCGGCCTGCTGAAGTTCTCGGACAAGAAAGCCGCTCACATGATCAAGAAGGTCGTCGAGTCGGCCATCGCCAACGCCGAGAACAACGCTGGCGCGGACGTCGACGAACTCACGATCGCCACCATCACGGTCGATGAAGGTCCGACGCTGAAGCGCTTCATGGCGCGCGCAAAGGGACGCGGTACCCGCATCCTCAAGCGCACCAGCCACATCACCGTCGTCGTGGGAGAGGGCAAGTAATATGGGTCACAAAGTTCATCCCATCGGCTTCCGCCTTGGCGTTTCCAAGGACTGGAATTCCAAGTGGTATGCCGGCAAGAAGGAATATGCCGACTACCTCGTTGCTGACTTGAAGGTCCGCGAGATGCTGCGCAAGCGTCTCGCATCGGCCGGCATCAGCAAGATCCTGATCGAGCGTCCTGCCAAGACGGCGCGCGTGACGATCCACACCGCCCGTCCGGGCGTGGTGATCGGCAAGCGCGGCGAGGACATCGAGAAGCTCCGTAAGGACGTCAGCGACATGATGGGCGTTCCGGCGCACATCAACGTCACCGAAGTCCGCAAGCCGGAACTCGACGCGCAGCTGGTCGCCGAGTCGATCGCGCAGCAGCTCGAGCGCCGCATCATGTTCCGCCGCGCGATGAAGCGCGCCGTCGGCAACGCGATGCGCCTCGGCGCGCTGGGCATCAAGGTCAACGTGGCCGGCCGCCTCAACGGCGCCGAGATCGCGCGTTCGGAGTGGTATCGCGAAGGCCGCGTGCCGTTGCACACCCTCCGCGCCGACGTCGACTACGGCTTTGCCGAAGCCAAGACGACCTACGGGATCATCGGCATCAAGACCTGGATCTACAAGGGCGAGATCTTCGATTTCAGCCAGGTGGGCCAGGAGAAGCAGGACGACACGCCGCGTGGCGGTGACCGTGGTGATCGCAATGATCGCGATCGTCGTGGTCCGCGTCGCGAGCGCGAGGCGAGGGACTAATCATGTTGCAACCCAAGCGAACCAAATACCGCAAGATGCACAAGGGCCGTAACGACGGCCTGGCGTGGAGCGGCAACGCAGTCAGCTTCGGCGAGTTCGGCCTGCGGTCCACCGCAACCGGCCAGTTGACCGCACGTCAGATCGAAGCCGGTCGTCGTTCCATCAGCCGTCACGTCAAGCGCGGCGGCAAGATGTGGATCCGCGTGTTCCCGGACAAGCCGATCACCAAGAAGCCGATCGAAGTCCGAATGGGCTCCGGCAAGGGCAGCGTCGAGTACTGGGTCGCGCAGATCCAGCCCGGCCGCATGATCTTCGAGATCGAGGGTGTCGAGGAGGAGGTGGCGCGTGAAGCGTTCCGCCTGGCCGCCGCGAAGCTGTCGGTCACCACCCAATTCGTGACCCGGACGGTGCGCTGATGGCTACGACCAAGGAACTCCGCGAGAAGTCGGTCGAGGATTTGCAGTCGCATCTCCTCGAGCTGCACAAGGAGCGTTTCTCGCTCCGCATGCAGAAGGCCACTGGCCAGCTGACCAAGACGCACGACACCCGTCGGGTGCGACGCGAGATTGCGCGCGTCAACACCCTGATCGGTCAGAAGAAGTAAGGACCCGACCATGAATACCGAAAAGAAGCAGCGTACGGTCCAGGGCCGCGTGGTCAGCAACAAGATGGACAAGACCGTCACCGTGCTGGTGGAGCGTCAGGTCAAGCACGCGTTGTACGGCAAGTACATCAAGCGTTCGACCAAGCTCCACGCCCACGACGCCGAGAACGCGTGTCAGGAAGGCGACCTGGTAAAGGTTGTCGAGATTGCACCGATGTCCAAGACCAAGAACTGGCGCGTGGCGGAAATCGTCACGCGCGCCGCCGAATAACGAGGAGGGCATACCATGATCCAGATGCAGAGCCACCTCGATGTGGCGGACAACAGCGGTGCCAAGGAAGTGATGTGCATCAAGGTGCTGGGCGGCTCGAAGCGCCGTTACGCCGGCATCGGCGACATCATCAAGGTGTCGATCAAGGAAGCGATTCCGCGTGGCAAGGTCAAGAAGGGCGAGGTCTATGACGCCGTCGTAGTGCGTACCCGCAAGGGTGTGCGTCGTGCCGACGGTTCGTTGATCCGCTTCGACGGCAATGCCGCGGTGTTGCTCAACAACAAGCAGGAGCCGATCGGCACCCGCATCTTCGGGCCCGTGACCCGTGAACTGCGTTCCGAGAAGTTCATGAAGATCGTCTCGCTCGCGCCTGAAGTGCTCTGAGCGGAGAAACGAAAATGGCTAATCGAATCAAGAAGGGCGACCACGTGATCGTGATCGCCGGCAAGGACAAGGGCAAGCGCGGTGACGTGGTGCGCGTGATCGGCGAGAAGGTCGTCGTCTCGAACATCAACATCGTCAAGCGCCACACCAAGCCGAACCCGCAGGCGGGCCAGGCAGGCGGCGTGGTCGAGCGCGAAGCGCCGATTCATGCTTCGAACGTGATGCCGTTCAACCCTGCCACCGGCAAGGGCGAGCGCATTGGAACCAAGAAGCTCGAGGATGGACGCACGCTGCGCGTGTTCCGCTCGAGCGGTGAGGCGCTCGACGCCTGAGGATGCAAAAATGACGACCCGTCTGGAACAGTTCTACAAGGATGAGGTGGTACCGAAGCTCATGGAGCAGTTCGGTTACGCCAACATCATGCAGGTCCCGCGCCTGAGCAAGATCACCATCAACATGGGCGTGGGCGAAGCTGCCGCGAACAAGAAGGTGCTCGAGAACGCGACTGCCGACATGGCCAAGATCAGCGGCCAGAAGCCGCTGGTGACCAAGTCGCGCGTGTCGGTGGCCTCGTTCAAGATCCGCGATGGCTGGCCGATCGGCTGCAAGGTCACGCTGCGTCGCAATGGCATGTACGAGTTCTTCGATCGCCTGGTCAACGTCGCGCTGCCGCGCGTCCGCGACTTCCGTGGTGTGTCCGGCCGGTCGTTCGACGGTCGCGGCAACTACAACATGGGCGTGAAGGAACAGATCATCTTCCCGGAAATCGACTTCGACGCCGTCGACGCGATCCGCGGTATGGACATCGCCATCACCACGACCGCCCGTACCAACGAAGAAGCCAAGGCCCTGCTGGAAGCCTTCCGCTTCCCGTTCCGCAACTGATCCGAAGGCAGAGCATTTATGGCAAAGACGTCCATGATCAACCGCGAGGTCAAGCGCAAGAAGCTGGCCAAGCAGCACGCCGAAAAGCGTGAGGCGCTGAAGAAGATCATCAGCAGCCCGACCGCCGGTTACGAAGAAAAGGCCGACGCGGTCAACAAGCTGCAGAAGCTGCCGCGCGATTCTTCGCCGGCCCGCCAGACCACGCGTTGCGCGCTGTCCGGCCGCCCGCGTGCCGTCTACAGCAAGTTCGGCCTCGGCCGCAACAAGCTGCGCGAAGCCACCATGCGCGGCGACGTGCCCGGCCTGCGCAAGGCAAGCTGGTAAGAGCGTCGCTCTGCAGGTCTGGCGTTTGCGCGCCGGACCTGTAGAATACCGGCCCTCACGTTGTACCCCGCCCGAAATCCGTGCGGGTCAAAAATTAGTGTTCGCGCAAGCGGATATCGGTGCACTCAGAAGGTAATCATCATGAGCATGACTGATCCCATCGCCGACATGCTGGTCCGCATTCGAAATGCGGCAGCGGTTGGCAAGCAGACGGCGGCGATGCCCTCGTCCAAGATCAAGGTCGCAATCGCCACCGTCCTGAAGGACGAGGGTTACATCAGCGACTTCCGCGTGACCGAGAACGGCGCCAAGGCCGAGCTCGAGATCGTTCTCAAGTATTACGAAGGCCGTCCGGTCATCGAGACCCTGAAGCGTTTCTCGCGCTCGGGTCTGCGTCAGTACCGCGGCAAGGACGCGCTGCCGAAGGTCCTCAACGGCCTGGGCGTGTCCATCATCTCCACCTCGAAGGGCATCATGACCGACGCGCAGGCACGCCAGCACGGTGTCGGCGGTGAAGTCCTGTGCTTCGTGGCTTAAGGGAGTAACGCACAATGTCCCGAGTTGCCAAGAAGCCGATTGCCCTTCCGAAGGGCGTCGAGCTCAACATCCAGCCCGAGCTGGTCAGCGTGAAGGGCCCGAAGGGCACTCTGACGCTCATCAAGCCGTCGGATATCGAGATCACCATCGAAGACGGCAATGCGCTGCTTTCGGCGAATGATCCGTCGCAGATTCCGCTCACCGGCACCCTGCGCGCGATCGTCGCGAACATGGTGCACGGCGTGTCGCAGGGCTTCGAGCGCAAGCTCGAGCTGGTCGGCGTCGGCTACCGCGCAGCGGTTCAGGGCAAGGACCTGAACCTCTCGCTCGGTTTTTCGCACCCCGTCGTGTTCCAGGCGCCGGAAGGCATCACGCTGACCACGCCGACCCAGACCGAGATCCTGGTCCAGGGTGCAGACAAGCAGCTCGTCGGTCAGGTCGCTGCCAAGATCCGCGGATTCCGTCCGCCGGAGCCGTACAAGGGCAAGGGCGTGAAGTACTCCGACGAAACCATCATTCGCAAGGAAGCCAAGAAGGCCTAAGGCCCATCCGCTTTCCGGGGATCAAGATCATGAGCATCAAGAACAACGCCCGCCTGCGCCGCGCCAAGACCACGCGTTCGCACATCCGTGTCCTGGGCGTGCCGCGCCTGTCGGTGCTGCGCACCGGCCAGCACATCTACGCCCAGCTGTTCAATTCGGATGGTTCCAAGGTGCTGGCGGCTGCCAACACCACCCAGGCCGACGTCAAGGACGGTCTGAAGAACGGCAAGAACGCCGACGCCGCCACCGCGGTGGGTCGTGCGATTGCAGAGAAGGCCAAGGCTGCGGGTATCGAGAAGGTCGCATTCGACCGCTCGGGCTACCGCTACCACGGTCGTATCAAGGCACTCGCCGACGCTGCCCGCGAGGGTGGTCTGCAGTTCTGATTCGAACGCTGTTGCCGCCGGGCTTCGTGCCCGGCAGCGCCTGACCTGCCGGCACAGGGTGTGCCGGGCGCCCGCGGCCTTTTGTGCCGCGTCCGCGTTTCACCGATCCGCTTCCCAACTCCAAGCGGCACGAGCCGTGCATCCTCTTATCAATACAGGCACTCCAGATGGCAAACGAAAGAGATAACCGCGGTCGCGGTCGCGATCGCGAAGAACTCGACGACGGCATGATCGAGAAGCTGATCACGGTCAACCGCGTCAGCAAGACCGTCAAGGGCGGTCGGCAGTTCACGTTCACCGCGCTGACGGTCGTCGGCGACGGCAACGGCAAGGTCGGCTTCGGTTACGGCAAGGCGCGCGAAGTGCCGGTCGCAATCCAGAAATCGATGGAGCAGGCCCGCAAGAACCAGAAGACCGTCGATCTCAACGGCAGCACGCTGTGGCACACGGTCAAGTCGCGCCACGGCGCCGCCAACGTGTTCATGCAGCCTGCGTCCGAGGGTACCGGCGTGATCGCCGGTGGCGCGATGCGCGCCGTGCTCGAAGCCGTCGGCGTCAAGGACGTGCTGGCCAAGGCTGTGGGTTCGCGCAATCCGATCAACCTCGTGCGCGCCACCATTCGTGGCCTCAACGAAATGCACTCGCCAGCGCAGATTGCTGCCAAGCGCGGCAAGAAGCTGGAGGACCTGATCAATGGCTAAGAAGGAATCCGCTGGCGGCACCGTCAAGGTGCGTCTGGTCAAGGGTCTGCGCGGTTCGCAGGCCAAGCACCGCCTTTCGGTGAAAGCACTCGGTCTGGGCAAGCTCAACGACGTGCGTGAACTGAAGGACAGCCCCCAGGTTCGCGGCCTGATCAACAAGGTCCACTACCTGGTCCAGGTCGAGGAATAATCGAAATGAAGCTCAATTCTCTCAAGCCCGCACAGGGCGCCCGCACCGAGCGCACGCGCGTCGGTCGCGGTATCGGTTCTGGCCTGGGCAAGACCGCCGGCCGCGGCCACAAGGGTTCGTTCGCGCGCTCGGGCAAGGGCAAGATCAAGGCCGGCTTCGAAGGCGGTCAGATGCCGCTGCGCAAGCGTCTGCCGAAGGTCGGTTTCCGCTCCAAGCTGAAGCTCGATGTCGCTGAAGTGATGCTCTACCAGCTCGACAAGCTCGACGGTGATGTCGACTTCGCCGCGCTGCGTGCCGCCAAGCTGGTGCCCAGCACCGCCAAGCGCGCGAAGATCGTCCTCAAGGGTGAGATCAGCAAGAAGCTCGTGCTCAAGGGCGTGCTCGCCACGGCCGGTGCCCGCGCGGCGATCGAAGCCGCTGGCGGCAAGGTCGAGGAGTAAGCCGGATGTCGCGAAGCGGCAGCGCAATGGGTGGGGTCGGCGCCGGGCTCGGTAAGTTCACCGAGCTCCGCCAGCGCCTGCTGTTCGTGCTTGGTGCTCTCGTCGTCTATCGCATCGGTTGCTTCATCCCGGTGCCGGGCGTCAATCCCGAAGCCATGCTGCAGCTGATGGAGCGGCAGGAAGGCACCATCGTGGACATGTTCAACATGTTCTCCGGTGGCGCCCTGTCGCGTTTCAGCCTGTTCGCATTGAACGTGATTCCGTACATCTCGGCGTCGATCGTGATGCAGTTGCTGGTGCAGGTCGTGCCCAGCCTGAAAGCCATCCAGAAGGAAGGCGAGTCGGGTCGGCGCCGCATCACCCAGTGGTCGCGCATCGGTGCGATTCCGCTGGCGGTGTTCCAGTCTGCGGGTATCGCGGTGGCATTGCAGAGCTCGGGTGCCAACAACGGCATCCCGGTCGTCTACTCGCCGGGTATGGGCTTCGTGCTGACCGCGATCATCGCGCTCACCGCGGGCACCATGTTCCTGGTGTGGCTGGGCGAGCAGGTCACCGAGCGCGGCATCGGCAACGGTGTGTCGCTGATCATCTTCGCCGGCATCGTGGCGGGTCTGCCGGGCGCCGTGCTGGGTACGTTCGATTCGCTGCGCAGCGGAGACATGAGCCCGATCGCGGCGATCATGCTGGTGATCGTGGTGCTGGCGGCGGTGTTCTTCGTGGTGTTCGTCGAACGTGGCCAGCGTCGGATCACGGTCAACTACGCACGCCGTCAGGGTGGTCGCAACGCCTATATGAACCAGAGCTCGTTCCTGCCGCTCAAGCTCAACATGGCAGGCGTGATCCCGGCGATCTTCGCGTCCTCGATCATCATGTTTCCGGCGACGGTGACCACGTGGTTCGGTGAGGCGACGTCCTCGAGTGGCTGGCAGCAGACCCTGCAGCGCATGGCCCAGGCGATCTCGCCCGGCGAACCGCTGTACGTGCTGTTGTTCGGTGGCTTGATTGCGGGCTTTGCGTTCTTCTACACGGCATTGGTGTTCAACAGCCAGGAGACGGCCGACAACCTGAAGAAGTCGGGCGCGCTGATTCCGGGCATCCGTCCGGGCAAGGCGACTGCCGATTACATCGACGGTGTGCTGACCCGCCTCACGGCAGTCGGCGCGGCCTACCTGGTGCTGGTCTGCCTGTTGCCTGAATTCATGCGTGCCGAGTTCGGCAGCTCCTTCCACTTCGGCGGCACCTCGCTGCTGATCGTGGTGGTGGTGATCATGGATTTCATCGCGCAGGTTCAGTCGCATCTGATGTCGCACCAGTACGAAAGCCTCCTGAAGAAGTCGAACCTCAAGGGTTCGCGCAGCGGCGGCGGCCTCACCGGCCGTTGATGTTCCGCCGGACGGCCTTGACGGTCGTCCGGCAATGTTCTCGCGACATGGGCACTCCCCATGTCGCATCGCACCGCCCGATGGGGCGGCGCACGAAGTCCGGACCTACGCGCCGGACTTCAGATGGGCGACTCGCGCGGCGGTCTCGTGTGCGAGTGGTCCAGGAAGATCCGCACGCCAGAGTAGCGAGCGGGGCAGGCGAGGGAGATCGTTCCCGAAAGCTGCCGGTCCTGGACTGTCGCCGGAGCATGGGCACGCTCCCCATGCCGGGTTCACTGGCGCCTTGGCGCCGTGGGCTTCCTGAAACCACGAGGCCCTGCTATTATTTCTTGTTCCCTTTTGCCGGGATTGAACCCCTGGCAGCAAACCAGTTGGAGATCCGCGCATGGCGCGTATTGCAGGTGTGAACCTGCCTGCCCAGAAGCATGTCTGGGTTGGGCTTCAAAGCATTTTCGGCATTGGCCGTACCCGTTCGAAGAAGGTCTGCGAAGCCGCAGGCGTGACCTCGACCACGAAGATCCGCGATCTGTCCGAACCGGAAGTCGAGCGTCTGCGCTCGGAAGTCGGCAAGTACGTGGTCGAGGGCGACCTGCGTCGCGAAGTCGGCATGGCCATCAAGCGTCTGATGGACCTGTCGTGCTACCGCGGCCTGCGTCACCGTCGTGGTCTCCCGCTGCGTGGCCAGCGCACCCGGACCAATGCACGCACCCGTAAGGGTCCGCGCAAGGCCATCAGGAAGTAAGGAGCACAGCCATGGCCAAGCCCGCAGCTACCAAGACCAAGAAGAAGATCAAGCGCGTCGTCACAGACGGCATCGCGCATGTCCACGCTTCGTTCAACAACACGATCATCACGATCACCGACCGCCAGGGCAACGCGCTCTCGTGGGCGACCTCGGGAGGCGCGGGTTTCCGCGGCTCGCGCAAGTCGACCCCGTTCGCAGCCCAGGTCGCCGCAGAGAAGGCCGGCAAGGCCGCCCTCGACTACGGCGTCAAGTCGCTTGAAGTCCGCATCAAGGGCCCGGGTCCGGGTCGTGAGTCGGCCGTGCGCTCGCTGAACAACGTGGGCTACAAGATCATCAACATCATCGACGTGACGCCCATCCCGCACAACGGATGCCGCCCGCCGAAGAAGCGTCGCGTCTAAAGGAGCGATAAGAAATGGCTCGTTACATCGGTCCTACCTGTAAGCTCGCGCGCCGTGAAGGCGCCGACCTCTCCCTCAAGAGCCCGACCCGCGCGCTCGACTCGAAGTGCAAGCTCGAGCAGAAGCCCGGCCAGCACGGCGCCGGTACCGGCGCGCGTCGCAGCAAACTGTCGGATTACGCCACCCAGCTTCGCGAGAAGCAGAAGGTCAAGCGTATCTACGGTCTGCTGGAGCGTCAGTTCCGCAACTACTACAAGAAGGCGTCGAACAAGAAGGGCAACACGGGTGAAAACCTGCTGCAGCTCCTCGAGACGCGTCTCGACAACGTCATCTACCGCATGGGCTTCGCGGTGACCCGTCCGGCCGCGCGCCAGCTGGTGTCGCACCGTGGCGTCACGGTCAATGGCCAGTCGGTGAATCTGCCGTCGTACCAGGTCAAGGCAGGCGACGCGATCGCACTGTCGGAGAAGGCACAGAAGCAGCTTCGCGTGCAGGAAGCGCTCACCGTGTGGTCGACGATGGATCTGTCCCCGTCGTGGGTCGAAGTCGACTCCAAGGCGTTCAGTGGTGTGTTCAAGTCCGTTCCGGATCGCGCTGATCTGCCGGCGGATATCAACGAAGCGCTGATCGTCGAGCTGTACTCGAAGTAATTCAACCAGGCACCGCCGCGTGGAAAGCGCGGCGGTCCTCAGGAGACACACACACATGACGGCAACCGCCAACCAGGTCCTGCGTCCCCGCGGCCCTCAGATCGAACGTCTCGCGGGCAACCGCGCGAAGGTCGTGATCGAGCCGCTGGAGCGTGGGTACGGGCACACGCTGGGCAATGCCCTGCGTCGCGTGCTCCTGTCGTCGATTCCGGGCTTCGCGATTACCGAAGTCGAGATCGACGGCGTGCTGCACGAGTACAGCACCATCGAGGGCCTGCAGGAAGACGTGCTGGAAGTCCTGCTCAACCTCAAGGACGTCGCCATCCGCATGGGCACCGGCGAAACGTCCACGCTGTCGCTGTCGAAGACGGGCGCGGGGGTCGTGACGGCCGCTGATATCAAGACCGACCACAACGTCGAGATCCTCAACGGCGAGCACATCATCTGCAACCTGACCAAGGACGCGTCGATCAACATGCGTCTGAAGATCGAGCGCGGTTTCGGCTACCAGCCGGCCTCCGCACGCCGTCGTCCGGACGAGGAGACCCGCGCCATCGGTCGCCTGATGCTGGACGCGTCGTTCTCGCCGGTCCGTCGCGTGGCCTATGAGGTCGAAGCGGCACGCGTCGAACAGCGTACCGACCTCGACAAGCTGGTCCTGGACATCGAGACCAACGGCACGATCGATGCCGAGGAAGCCGTGCGCACCGCCGCCGACATCCTCACCGATCAGCTGTCGGTGTTCGGCGACTTCACGCACCGCGATCGCGGCGCTGCCAAGCCGCAGGCGCCGGGCGTGGATCCGATCCTGCTGCGTCCGATCGATGATCTGGAACTGACGGTGCGTTCGGCCAACTGCCTCAAGGCCGAGAGCATCTACTACATCGGCGACCTGATCCAGAAGACCGAAGTCGAACTGCTCAAGACCCCGAACCTCGGCAAGAAGTCGCTGACCGAGATCAAGGAAGTCCTGGCGCAGCGTGGCCTGGCCTTGGGCATGAAGCTCGAGAACTGGCCGCCGACCGGTGTGGCCGCGCACGGCATGCTTGGGTAAGCAACCGCGTCTGGCCGGTGCCTTCAGGCACCGGCCGCGGGTGCGAACGCCCGGCGTGCTTCGCCGGGCCGGGGTGCTAACGCGGCGAAGCCGCGGCTCCGACGCAGTTTGATCGTTGAATGCAAGACCGCGCCGACGGGCAGAAGCCCGCGGCGTTGCCGGTGAAGGACGACCGGTTCCGGACCATCCGCAGTCCAAGTTCCAACGCCAGGACGGCGACAACGCTGCACACAGACCCACTATTCCTATCTGAAGGATCCATCCCATGCGCCACCAGAAAGCCGGACGCAAGTTCAACCGCACCAGCGCCCATCGTGAAGCGATGTTCCGCAACATGGCCGCTTCGCTGATCAAGAGCGAACTTATCAAGACCACCCTGCCGAAGGCCAAGGAACTGCGCCGCGTCGCAGAGCCGCTGATCACCCTCGGCAAGGTCGACAGCGTCGCCAACCGTCGTCTCGCCTTCGCGCGTCTGCGCGACAAGGAAGCCGTCGGCACGCTGTTCACCACCGTCGGCCCGCGCTACAGCGCGCGTCCGGGTGGCTACCTGCGCATTCTCAAGTGCGGCTTCCGCGCCGGCGACAACGCGCCGATGGCGTATGTCGAGCTGGTCGATCGCCCGCAGGCGTCGGTCGAAGCCGAGTAATCCCCATCATGACGACCTGCGCCACGCGCGCAGGTTCCCGTCATCGATGGAACGAAGCCCCGGCAATCGCCGGGGTTTTTGTTTACGCGGTGCGGGACGATAATCGCGACACCCTATCGACGGTCTGCCCATGAATCCTGTCCGCTGGTCGTTCCGCACACTGATGTTCGTCGGCGCCGTCGCCTGCTTCGCACTGATCGGATTTGCGATCTACTCGCAGCTGCAATGGGGCCTCGAACCGTGCCCCTTGTGCATTTTCCAGCGGCTGGCCTTTGCGGCGCTGGGTGTCGTGCTGCTCGTCGCCGCGCTCCATGCACCGCGCGGGCGCGGGGGGCGCACCGTCTACGGGCTGCTGGGCTTTGCGGCCGCTGCGGTCGGCATCGGTATCGCCGGTCGTCATGTGTGGCTGCAGATGCATCCTCCAGGCTTCGCGACCTGCGGCGCGCCGTTCGCGTTCATGCGCGAGACGATGGATACCCCGACGCTGATCCAGAAGGTGCTGACCGGTTCCGGCGACTGTGGTGCGGTCGACTGGACGTTCCTCGGCCTGTCGATGCCCGCCTGGAGTCTTGTGTGGTTCCTGCTGCTGGCTGCGGTTGCGTTGTTCGCCGGCCTGCGCACGCGCCGCTGAGCGGCTGGGGGCAAAATTGACGCGGAGCAGCAAACTGCGATGATGGCGACCCGCGAGAGGAACACCCCATGCCGTCGTCCAATGAGCGCAGCCTGCAACCCGTGAACCTGCCTGAAGACTGGCAGCCGGAGAGCTGGCGCACGCGCCCGGCCAAGCAGTTGCCGACCTATCCCGATCAGGCCGCGTTGGCCGCCGTGCAGGAAGAGCTGCGGGCGCTACCGCCGCTGGTGACTTCGTGGGAAATCCTGAGCCTCAAGCAGCAGCTGGCCGAAGCACAGGAAGGTCGGCGTTTCCTGCTGCAGGGCGGCGACTGCGCGGAGAACTTCGGCGACTGCACGTCCGATGTGATCTCCAACCGGCTCAAGGTGCTGCTGCAGATGAGCCTGGTGCTCGTGCACGGCATGCGCCTGCCGGTCGTGCGCGTGGGCCGCTTCGCCGGCCAGTACGCGAAGCCGCGTTCGGCCGACACCGAAACCCGGGATGGCGTGACGCTGCCTTGTTACCGCGGCGACGTGGTCAATGCGCCGGCGTTCACGCCCGAAGCCCGGATTCCGGACCCGCGCCGCATGGTGCGCGCGCATGCGCGTTCGGCGATGACGATGAATTTCGTGCGCTCGCTGATCGACGGGGGTTTCGCCGATCTGCACCACCCCGAGTACTGGGGTCTGGAGTGGGTGGGCGAGTCGCCGCTGGCCGAGGAATACCAGCGCATGGTCTCCGGTCTCGGCGACGCCGTGCGCTTCATGGAAACGCTGGCGGGCACGCAGGTGCACAACCTCAACCGCGTCGACTTCTACACCTCGCACGAAGCCCTGCTGCTGCCCTACGAGGAAGCGAACACGCGGCAGGTGCCGCGCCAGTGGGGCTGGTTTAACCTCAGCACGCATTTCCCGTGGATCGGTGTGCGCACGGCTGCGCTCGACGGCGCGCACGTGGAGTACTTTCGCGGACTGCGCAATCCGATCGGGGTCAAGGTCGGTCCGACTTCCACAGCCGATGAGCTGCTCCGCCTGATCGATGTGCTCAATCCCGACGACGAGCCGGGCCGCCTGAGCCTGATCCACCGCATGGGCGCGACCCAGATCGCCGAGCGTCTGCCGGCCCTGCTCGACGCGGTGCGCCGCTCCGGCCGCCGCGTACTGTGGATCTGCGATCCGATGCATGGCAATACCGAATCGACCAGCAACGGCTACAAGACCCGCCGCTTCGACAACATCCGCAGCGAGATCGAGCAGGCGTTCGAACTGCATGCCGCGGCGGGCACGCGGCTGGGTGGTGTGCATCTCGAGCTCACCGGTGAGGATGTCACCGAGTGCATGGGCGGCGCGCGGGCGCTGACGGAAATCGATCTCGAGCGTGCCTACAAGAGCCAGGTCGACCCGCGCCTGAACTACGAGCAGGCGCTGGAGACGGCGATGCTGATCGTGCGCAAGCAGGTGCAGGTCAACGGATTGTCGCGCCAGTAACGTTTCCCGCTGCCTGTCTCGGCAGCGCCCGCGATTCAGTCGTCGAGCGCCGCTGCTGCGGCCGCGAGGGCGGCCGCAGCAGCGGCGGTTTGCGGCGACGTCAGAACACGTCCAGATTCGGAGCGCGCATCGAGATCCAGATAGCGCGCATCGATGCGCGCCGCCGCTGCGATGCATTTGGGGATATCGGCGATGCCTTCGGGGAAGTCACGATCGCGTAGCGCGTGGGCCTCCTCGACAATCATGGCGTTGCGCCCCTCGACAAATTCGCGGCGGCTCCCTTCGATACCGTGCGCGTCCAGCAGGTCTTCGACGCGGGTCATCCAGCTCAGGGCGATCTGCAGCGCGCCTTCATTGCGTGTCTGCCATGCGGCGTAGGCCCGTTGCGCGTCAGGGCCGATGGGTGCTGGAAGCGGGCCACAGGCATCGACGAGTGCGGACCGGGCGAAGTAGGCCGCGGCAAGCGCCTGGACGGCGGCATGCATCGGTTCGATCAGGCGATCGTCCGCGCGTGCGTCCGGCGCGTTCGTGAGCAGGGCAAGGCCGAGCGCCAGTGCCGGGAGGTGCGTCTTCAGGTTGAAAGAATGCATGCGCATGAATCTCCACGAGCGACGGGCGTCGTCAGAAGAGCATGGCGGCGACGGGTGGCTTCAGCCATCGGATCAGGTCGCGTTCCGGCGTCGGTGCAGGTCGCGCGCCAGCACCAGCACGATCATCAGATTGAGCAGGAGAACACCCCAGGTCACCCAGTCGGGATGCTGCCACAGCGCATAGACCTCGAACGGGAGATAGGCCGCCGCGCCGATGCAGCCCAGCCAGGACGCCCACGCGCGATGGCGCCACAGCCCCCAGGCTTCGAGCAGACGCATGCCCGCGTACACCAGGCCGACGGCAACCGCGATATGCAGGTTCTGGGGGGTGATGGCGTCGAGCAGCGCGCTGCTGCCGCGTTGCGCCGTGACGCCGAACCGGGCCAGTCCGTTTTCCACTTCGCGCTGCAGCGCATCCGGGCCGATCGCCGTCAGGGCAGCCGCGCCGAGCATGGCGATGACGCCCTTGGTGGCCTCGAACAGTGCGATGGCGCGCAGTCCACGAAGTGGTACGGGCGTGGACTCGGACATCAGAACAGGGCGGCCTGGTGTGGGGGCGACGGAAGCGCCGTGCCGGTCAAGGACCAGGCGGCGCGCGCATCGTAGCGTCCGCCCACGTTGAACAGAAGCTCGAACGCGTCGACGGCGAGCGGTTCCATGCTGCAGTCAACGGTGTCCAGCCAGGGCTGGGGGCCGAGCGCGGTGTCGAGATAGGCGAGGGTCAGGTGTGGGCGCGTGGTCGCCTGCACCGGGACGATGTCGCTGCGGCGCATTGCATCGCGCGTGGCGTCGCACAACGCCTGCAATGCGGGACAGGGCCGCGGCAGGGCGACAATGGCGCCCGACTGCGGCCAGTAGGCCAGGCGTTCCACGGACCATGCGTGCGCCGGAATACCAGCGGCTGCATCTGCGAATGCGCGCAGCAGTGGCGACATCGCGGCCGCCGCGAGCTCCTGCCCGATGAAGCAGAGCGTGACATGCCACTGGTCGGCGCGGCGCAGATGCAAAGACGGCGCGCCCGGAGGGCACGCCGTCTGCAAACGATGCGACAGGTCGGCGAGCGCTGCCCGGCCGTCGGCGCCGGGGCGCCAGGCCGGGAATGGCGCCTGGGTCACGAACCGCTGCGGGAGGCGCGCTTGCGATCGCTTTCGGTCAGGAACTTCTTGCGCAGGCGGATTTCCTTCGGCGTGACTTCGACCAGCTCGTCGTCATCGATGAAGTCCAGGGCCTGCTCCAGCGAGAACTTGATCGCCGGCGTCAGCGCGATGGCATCGTCCTTGCCCGAAGCGCGCATGTTGGTCAGCGGCTTGGTCTTGATCGCGTTGACGGTCAGATCGTTGTCCTTGGAATGGATACCGACCAGCTGGCCCTCGTACACGTTGTCGCCCTCGGCGGCGAACAGCTTGCCGCGCTCCTGCAGCGGGCCGAGCGAGTAGGCCGGCGTGGCGCCCGGCGCATTGGCGATCATCACGCCGTTCAGGCGCTTGGCGATCGCGCCGGTTTCCTTCGGGCCGTAACGGTCGAACACGTGGAACAGCAATCCGCCGCCCTGGGTCAGGGTCTTGAACTCGTTCTGGAAACCGATCAGGCCACGGGCCGGGATCTCGTAGTCCAGACGCACGCGTCCCTTGCCGTCCGACTCCATGTTCTTCAGCTGGCCCTTGCGGATGCCGAGCTTCTCCATCACGCCGCCCTGGTGCTGCTCTTCGACGTCGACCACCAGCTGCTCGATCGGCTCCATCTGCTGGCCGTCGATCTCCTTGATGATCACTTCCGGGCGCGACACGGCCAGCTCGAAGCCTTCGCGGCGCATGTTTTCGATCAGCACCGACAGATGCAGTTCGCCGCGGCCGGAGACCAGGAACTTGTCCGCGTCCTCCAGCTGCTCGACCTTCAGCGCCACGTTGTGAACAGTCTCGCGCTCCAGGCGGTCCTTCAGCTGGCGGCTGGTCAGGAACTTGCCGCCGGACAGGTCCTTGTTGCCGGCGAACGGCGAGTTGTTGACCTGGAAGGTCATCGAGATGGTGGGCTCATCGACGGTCAGCGCCGGCAGCGCTTCCGGCGTGTCCAGGGCGCAGACCGTGTCGGAAATCGTCAGGTCCTGGATACCGGAGATGGCAACGATGTCGCCGGCGGCGGCGGTGTCCTGCTCGATGCGCTCCAGGCCCAGGAAGCCCAGCACCTGCATCACCTTGCCCTGGCGCTTCTTGCCTTCACGGCTGATGACCGAGACCGGCATGTTCTTCTTCAGGGTGCCGCGCTGGATGCGGCCGATGCCGATCACGCCGACGAAGTTGTTGTAGTCCAGCTGGCTGATGCGCATCTGGAAGGGGCCGTCCGGATCCACTTCCGGCATCGGCGCGTGCTGCATGATCGCTTCGTACAGCGGGGTCATGTCGCCCGAGCGTGCGGCGTCGTCGAGGCTCGCGTAACCGTGCAGCGCCGAGGCGTAGACGATCGGGAAGTCGAGCTGCTCATTGGTCGCGCCGAGCTTGTCGAACAGGTCGAACACCTGGTCGATCACCCAGTCCGGACGCGCGCCCGGACGGTCGATCTTGTTGACGACGACGATCGGCTTGAAGCCCATCGCAAATGCTTTCTGGGTCACGAAGCGCGTCTGCGGCATCGGGCCGTCCATCGCGTCGACCAGGATCAGCACCGTGTCGACCATCGACAGCACGCGCTCGACCTCGCCGCCGAAGTCGGCGTGGCCCGGGGTGTCGACGATGTTGATGCGGTTGCCGTTCCAGGTGATCGCCGTGTTCTTGGCCAGGATCGTGATGCCACGCTCCTTTTCCTGATCGTTGCTGTCCATCACGCGCTCGGCGAGCACGGTGCGCTCGGACAGGGTGCCCGACTGCTTCAGCAGACAGTCGACGAGGGTGGTCTTGCCGTGGTCGACGTGGGCGACGATGGCGATATTGCGCAGGCGTTCGATGGACATGGGCAAGGCTGCGCCAGAGTCGAAGACCGGGGCGCACAAGAGTCAGTGAAAGAGCCCCGCATTATAGCGTGTTGCGCTGCCGCATGCCGGACGGCGGGACGGGCCGCTTGAAACCGGTCGCCCGGGGCCGCATGTCGCGGGTTCGTCGGTGCGCCGATGATTGTCCCTCAACCAGGATTCCTCATGTCCCTGAACGCTGTATTCGATACCGACCGTGGCCAGATCAAGGTCGAGCTGCACGCCGACAAGGCGCCGCTGACCGTGGCCAACTTCGTCAACCTCGCCCAGCGCGGGTTCTACGACGGGCTCAGCTTCCACCGTGTGATCCCGGACTTCATGATCCAGGGCGGCTGCCCCGAGGGCTCTGGCCGCGGCGGCCCGGGCTACAAGTTCGAAGACGAGACCAACAACGGCGTCAAGCACGACCGTGGCGTGCTGTCGATGGCGAACGCAGGTCCGAATACCAATGGCAGCCAGTTCTTCATCACCCACATCAAGACCGACTGGCTGGACGGCAAGCACACCGTGTTCGGCAAGGTCACCGAGGGCCTGGATGTGGTCGATGCGGTCAAGCAGGGCGACGCGATCAAGTCGATCAAGATCGAAGGGGATGTCGACGCCGCGCTGGCCGCCAAGGCCGACCGCGTTGAGGAATGGAACAAGATCCTCGCTGAGTGATTGACTGGACAGGCCGGCGATTTGCCGGCCTGTTTCCTTTGAGGCGTCCAATGGCTTCGAGTAACGCGAGGTGGTGTGGTCTGGCGCTCGCGCTGGGCCTCGGCATGCTGTCCGGATGCGGGCCCTCCTCGCCGGGCGCCGGCGTCGAGTCCGCGAGCGAAGCGCCGTCGGGCATGTCGCAGGCGCAGGATCTCGAACGCGGCCTAGACGGCATCTGGAGTACCGGTGTGTCGCAGGGCGACGATGCCGAGACGATCTACGCCATCGAATGGCAGGACGCGTATGGCCTGCGGATTGTCCGCAATGGCGCCCCACTTGCAGGTGCGGTCGAGGATGTCGATGTCGACAACCAGACGCTGGCCTTCCGGGTCGCCCGCGAGAACGGTCCCGATGAAACGGTCACGCTGCGCAGGGTGCAGGACCCTGCATCAGGGCCGGGTTTCACTTTGCGGGTCACCTGGGCGCAGGGGCGGACCGAGATGCTTGGCTTCGTGCGCCGCCTGACCGATCGTGACCGGCAGGAGATCGAACTGGAAATCCGCCAGACCGCCGTGTTGCCGCAGGCCGTGGCCTGCGGTGGCGACGCGCGGGCGGACAGCCTGCGGGCGACGCTGGCCTGCAGCGAGATCGAGTTCGCCGAACTCGATCGTGGACTGCGCACGCAGCTGGTCGAGTTGTCGGCGCGATACCCCGATGGCGACCGCACCGCGGCCGCCGTGGTGAAGCAGCTCGATGCCTGCAAGACCCCCGAGTGTCTGCGCGACGCCTACGCGCAGTGGCAGACCTATTTCGACGACAACTACGACCTCGGCGACGTGCTCGATTACCTCTGAGGACGCGCTTCGCACTGCGCCCGCTACGGCGGTCGCAACAGGGGTGCGTGGTACCATCTGCCGCCGAAAATCAGCGCTTCCGCCGCATTCCCGACGCTCCACGAAGAGATTCCCCTATGCCCCAGCTCGCCGCGCGGACCGCTCGCGCCAAGCCCAGCGCCATCATGCAGGTCGCCGAAAAGGCGAAGCGCCTGAAGGCCGAAGGCCGGGACATCATCAGCTTCTCGATCGGGGTGCCGAACTTCCTGCCCGGTCCGCATGTGTATGCGGCCGCGCGCGAGGCGCTCGATCACGACAGCGGCCAGTACGGCAGCAACCGCGGCAGCGATGCGCTGCTCGACGCGTTCATCGGCCATCTCGATCGCATCGGCCTGCCGAGCTATACCCGCGCGCACTGCGCCACCGGCATCGGCGCCAAGCACATCCTCTACACGCTGGCCGAAGTGCTGCTCGACGAAGGCGATGGTTTCGCGTTCGCCACGCCCTACTGGACGACCTATCTGGACATCGCGCAGATCGTCGGCGCCGACATCCAGCTTTTGCCGTGTCCGCCCGAGCAGGACTACAAGCTCACGCCGGCGCAGCTCGATGCCGCGCTGGCGAAGAAGCCCAAGGTCTTCCTGTTCAACAATCCGTCGAACCCGACCGGCATGGTCTATACGCGGGACGAGATCGCTGCGCTGGCCGACGTGCTGGTGCGGCATCCCGACACCTGGATCATCACCGACGACATCTACAACCGGATGGTCTTCGACGGTATCGGCTACCACAACGTCGTGCAGGCGCGGCCCGAACTGCGCGAGCGCACGATCTTCGTCGACTCGCTGTCCAAGACCTACGGCATGCCGGGCTGGCGCGTGGGCTTGCTGGCCGGGCCGGAGGTCGTCGCCAAGGCATTCGCGACGATGAACTCCAACCACATCACCAATGTGCCGGAAGTCGTGACCGCCGCCGCGGTCGCCGCGCTGTCCGGCCCGCAGGATGTGCCGACGGCGAAGTGCGCCGAATTCCAGACGCGCCGTGACCTGGTGATGGCGGCGCTGGCAGAAATTCCGGGCGTGGTCTGCCCGAAACCCGCCGGCGCGTTCTACGTGTTTCCCGACATCAGCGTCGCGTTCGGCAAGTCGCATGGCGACCTCCGCATCGAGAGCGACGTCGACCTGTGCAATGCGCTGCTCGAAACCAAGGGCGTGGCCTGTGTGCCGGGCTCGGCGTTCGGCGAGCCACGCGCCTTGCGCATCAGCTACACCTGTCCTGAAGCGCAGCTCGCGCCCGGGCTTGCCCGCATCCGCGAATTCTTCGCGGAGCTGACCTGATCGGCCGGCCTCCGCCGCCCGCGCCTTGACACCCCACGAGAAATCAGAGGAATGCATATGAAGACCCCCGTCCGTGTTGCCGTGACCGGCGCTGCCGGCCAGATCGGTTATGCCCTGCTGTTCCGGATCGCCTCCGGCGAAATGCTGGGCAAGGACCAGCCGGTGATCCTGCAGCTGCTCGAACTGCCGATCGACAAGGCACAGGCCGCGCTGAAGGGCGTGATCATGGAGCTCGAGGATTGCGCGTTCCCGCTGCTGGCCGATGTCGTCGGCACCGACGATCCGGAAGTCGCGTTCAAGGACGCCGACATCGCCCTGCTGGTCGGCGCACGTCCGCGCGGCCCGGGCATGGAGCGCAAGGACCTGCTGCTCGAGAACGCCAAGATATTCACTGCCCAGGGCGCGGCGCTGAACAAGGTCGCCTCGCGTGACGTCAAGGTGCTGGTGGTCGGCAACCCGGCCAACACCAATGCCTACATCGCCATGAAGTCGGCGCCGGATCTCAACCCGCGCAACTTCACCGCGATGCTGCGCCTCGACCACAACCGCGCGCTGAGCCAGCTGGCGACCAAGGCCGACGTGGCCGTGGGCGACATCGAGGGCCTGATCGTGTGGGGCAACCACAGCCCGACCATGTACCCGGACTACCGCTTCGCGACCGCGAAGGGCGTCAACCTCAAGGACAAGGTCAACGACGCCGACTGGAACGCCAATACCTTCATCCCGCAGGTCGGCAAGCGCGGCGCGGCGATCATCGAGGCGCGTGGCCTGTCCTCGGCCGCGTCGGCCGCCAACGCCGCCATCGACCACATCCATGACTGGGTGCTGGGCAGCAACGGCAAGTGGGTGACGATGGGCGTGCCGTCCGACGGCAGCTACGGCATTCCGGAAGGCGTGATCTTCGGCTTCGCGGTGACCACCGAGAACGGCGAGTACACGCTGGTCAAGGACATCGAAGTCGACGACTTCAGCCAGAAGGCCATCGACAAGACCTTGGCCGAGCTCGAGGAAGAGCGCAGCGGCGTGGCGCATCTGCTCAGCTGATCGAAAGCCTCCATGGCCGGTGGTCCGCACGGATTGCGTGCGCGAACTGTCCGGGCCGGGGTTGATCGTTCCGATCGACCTGTCGCGAAAAAGCCGGGGTTACCCGGCTTTTTCCATGTCCGGGGTGCGCCCAAGACCAAGGTCGTAACGCGCCGCGGTCGGCGCGGGTCTAGCCTCCGGACATCGGCAACGGGAGGCGACCATGGATTACGCAGAGTTCCATCGACGTTCCATCCAGGATCCGGAAGGTTTCTGGGGCGAGCAGGCGCAGGCGATCCACTGGCACAAGGCGCCGGATCGGATCCTCGATTACTCGAACCCGCCGTTCCGCAAGTGGTTCGCCGGCGGCGAGACCAACCTCTGCTACAACGCCGTCGACCGGCATCTCGAGGCGCGCGGTGACCAGCTCGCACTCGTCGCGATCTCCACCGAGACCAACGAGACGCGCGAGATCACCTACGCGCAGCTGTATCGCGAGGTCAACGACTTTGCCGCGGTGCTGGTCGCGCTCGGCGTGGGCCGCGGTGATCGCGTGGTCATCTACATGCCCAACATGGCCGAGGCCGCGTTCGCGATGCTGGCCTGCGCGCGCATCGGCGCGGTGCACTCGGTGGTCTTCGGCGGATTCGCCGCGCACAACCTTGCCCTGCGCATGGACGATGCCGCACCGAAGCTGCTGATCGCGGCCGACGCCGGCAGCCGCGGCGGCAAGACCATTCCGTACAAGCCGCTGATCGACGCCGCATGCGCGGAGACGACATCGCCGCCGCCGCACGTGCTGATCGTCGACCGCGGACTCCATCCCGGCTATGCGCGCGTCGAGGGCCGTGACGTCGATTACGCGACGATCCGCGCGCAGCACGCCGGCACCGACGTGCCGGTGGCGTGGCTGGAATCCAACGAACCCAGCTATCTGCTCTACACCTCCGGCACCACCGGCAAGCCCAAGGGTGTGCAGCGCGATGTGGGCGGGTATGCGGTGGCGATGGCGCTGTCGATGTGGTCGATCTACGACATCCGACCCGGGCAGGTGATGTTCACCACGTCCGACGTCGGCTGGGCGGTCGGCCATTCCTACAACGTCTACGGCCCGCTGATCGCCGGCGCGACGGTCATCCTCTATGAAGGACTGCCGACCAGTCCCGATGGCGGCATCTGGTGGAAGATCTGCGCCGACTATGGCGTGCGCACGATGTTCTCGTCGCCGACCGCGATCCGCGTACTGAAGAAGCAGGATGCGAAATTCCTGACGCAGTACGACCTGTCGAAGCTCCAATACCTGTTCCTCGCCGGCGAACCGCTCGACGAACCCACCGCGAGCTGGATCAGCGCAGGCCTCGGCGGCACGACCATCATCGACAACTACTGGCAGACCGAAACCGGCTGGCCGGTGCTGGCGCTGATGCCGGGTGTCGAGATGAAACCCGTCAAGTTCGGCTCGCCCGGCCTGCCCACGCCGGGCTACGACCTGCGCGTGATCGATGAAGCCACCGGCGAGCGGGTGCCACCCGGCACCAAGGGCGTGCTGGTGATCCAGCCGCCGTTGCCGCCAGGCTGCATGACCACGGTGTGGAAAGACGACGCGCGCTTCCTGTCGAGTTACTTCTCGCACTTCACGGAACTGCTCTACAGCTCGCTGGACTGGGCGATCCAGGATGAGGACGGCTACACCTTCATCCTCGGCCGCACCGACGATGTGATCAACGTCGCCGGCCATCGCCTCGGCACGCGTGAGATCGAGGAGGCGGTGTCCAGCCATCCGGCCGTCGCCGAGGCCGCGGTGATCGGCGTGGCCGACGAGCTCAAGGGCCAAGTGCCCATTGTGTTCGTGACGTTGAAGCAGGCATCGGCGGATGCGGACGCGCAGCACGCGACCGCCGGCGAGATGATGCGCACCGTCGCGGATCAACTCGGCGCCGTCGCGCGTCCGGCGCGGGTCTACGTGGTCAACGCCTTGCCGAAAACGCGTTCGGGCAAGCTGCTGCGGCGTTCGTTGCAGGCGCTGGCGGAATCGCGCGATCCCGGGGATCTGTCGACGCTCGACGACCCGAATGCGCTGGAGGAAGTACGCCGCGTGCTGGCGCGGGGCGCGGACGCGGGCTGATTCTTGGGGCACTTGCGGGGTGGGTTCGTGGGCGCACTTCTGTTCGGAACACGCGACAGGTTTCAACGGGAATGCCCATCGCGCGTGAGCGCGCTTTTACAGATCCGGCGCGGCGGCGGCGCGATGTGTGTTTGCTCGGCGCAGTCCGATAGTTCGCGGCTGAACCTGTAGGAGCGCGCTTGCGCGCGATGTGGCTGTTCCGGGAATGCCATCGCGCGCAGGCGCGCTCCTACAAGGGCGCATTCCACACCACGAAACGCATTCGCTATTCCGCCGGCGCGACGCCGCTGTAATGCGCGCGCGGACGGATCAGCGTGCCGAGTTCCTGCTGCTCCAGCGCATGCGCCAGCCAGCCGGCGAGCCGGCCGGCGGCGAACATGCACAATGCTGGCGTCGCCGGCAGGCCATGCACGAAACAGATCGCGGCGAGCATGCCGTCGATGTTGGGATGGCGGCCGCTGGTCTCGGCTGCGGAACTCAGCACCGCTTCGACCTGCTGCATGCGTGCATCCCCCGCGTGGCGCGCGCGCAGCATCGCCAGCACTTCGGCGGCGCGCGGATCGCCATCGGGGTACAGCACGTGATGGAAGCCGGGCAGGTCGTCGCCGCGTTGCCAGCGTTCGGCGACGAAGGCAGCAGGCGAGGGCGCATCGCAGGCTTCGCGGATCAGCGCATGCGCGCGCGCCGTCGCGCCGCCATGGCGGGGGCCCGACAGCGCGGCGAGCCCGGCGCAGACCGTCGCGTGCAGGTGCGCGCCGGTCGACGCGACCACGCGCGCGGCGAACGCCGACACGTTGAGCTCGTGGTCCGCGCACAACACCAGCGCCGCGCGCACGAGCTCGGCGAATGCGGCATCTCCGGGGCGCCAGGCATCGGCGAGCAGGATGTGCACCGGACGCGCGTCCGGTGAGCCTGCGACCAGCAGCGCCGCGTTCTGCCGCAGCAACGTGGCGGCGACGCCGCGCTTGGCTGCGGGCGCGGCGCTCAGCGAATGCCGCAGGTCCGGCGCGAGCAGCGGGATCACCGCCATCGCGCGTTCGATCGGCGGCAAGCTGGCATCGCCAGCAATCGCCGCGACGCGCGCGGGCCAGTCGCCGGTCTCGGCGTCGAAGGGATCGGCATCGCCGCAATCCCACAGCAGTCGCGCGGTGTCTTCGAGCGTCGCGCCGCTGCGGACCATCGTGACCGCGGAACGCCCGCGGTAATAAGGACTGTCGGGCCGGATCAACGAGATCCGCGTCTCCATCACCGGCAGGCCACGGTCGAGGCTCTGCGCCGCGCCGCGCGCTGCGCCACGGCCTGCGCGCTTGCGCTGGGTCAGGCGCTCGACGTCCTGGCGGAGATAGACGCGGCTGCGATGGTCGGCACCGGGGCGCGATTCGAGCAGGCCTCGGCTGACATAGGCGTAGAGCGTCGCGGTGCTGATCCCGAGCGCAGCGCAGGCCTCGGCTGCGGACATCAGGTCGCCATCGTTCGCATTCACAGTGAATTCCGATGTATTGATTGATTCGATCAAGATTGATCAACCAGTCGGATGGTGCCAGATTGCACGCCATCGCGGTACACCGCAGCTCCGGAGTCGACCCCATGTCCACCGTTTCCGCAGGCGCCCGGTTCCGCGCCGCCCTGGCCGCCGAATCGCCGTTGCAGGTGATCGGCGCTATCAACGCCAACCACGCGCTGTTGGCCAAGCGCGCCGGCTTCCAGGCGATCTATCTGTCGGGCGGCGGCGTGGCCGCAGGCTCGCTGGGTCTGCCGGACCTGGGCATCAACACGCTCGAAGACGTGCTGATCGACGTGCGCCGCATCACCGACGTCTGCGATCTGCCGCTGCTGGTCGATATCGACACCGGCTTCGGCGTGAGCGCGTTCAACATCGAGCGCACGGTGAAGTCGCTGATCAAGGCGGGCGCGGCGGCGTGCCATATCGAGGACCAGGTCGGCGCCAAGCGCTGCGGCCACCGCCCCGGCAAGGAGATCGTGTCGCAGGGCGAGATGGTCGACCGGGTCAAGGCTGCGGCCGATGCGAAGACCGATCCCGACTTCTTCCTGATCGCGCGCACCGATGCGATCCAGGTCGACGGTGTGGACGCCGCGATCGAGCGCGCCGTCGCCTGCGTCGAAGCCGGCGCCGACGGCATCTTTGCCGAGGCCGCCTATGACCTCGACACCTATCGCCGCTTTGTCGACGCGGTCAAAGTGCCGGTGCTGGCCAACATCACCGAGTTCGGTGCCACGCCGCTGTTCACCCGCGACGAGCTGGCCTCGGCCGGTGTCGCGATCCAGCTGTTCCCGCTGTCCGCATTCCGCGCGGCGAACAAGGCCGCCGAAGCGGTGTACACCGCAGTACGCCGCGACGGGTCGCAGCAGGCTGTCGTCGACACGATGCAGACCCGCGAGGAACTCTACGAGCGCATCGGCTACCACGCGTTTGAACAGCGGCTCGACGCGCTGTTCGCATCCGAGAAATAAGCGACTCCCGATCTTTTCATCCGTGCCCGCGGGCATCCAACGGAGATTCCAGATGAGCGACACCGCCACCACCGCCCCCGGCTTCAAGCCGAAGAAGTCCGTTGCGCTGAGCGGCACGGCCGCCGGTAACACCGCGCTGTGCACCGTCGGCCGCAGCGGCAACGATCTGCACTACCGCGGCTACGACATCCTCGATCTGGCGCGCACCAGCGAGTTCGAGGAGATCGCCTATCTGCTGGTGCACGGCAAGCTGCCGACCGAAGCGGAGCTGCGCGGCTACAAGGCCAAGCTGAAGTCCCTGCGCGGCATCCCGGCGGCGGTCAAGGCCGCGCTGGAAGAGCTGCCGCCGTCGGCGCATCCCATGGACGTCATGCGCACCGGCGTGTCGGTGCTCGGCTGCGTGCAGCCGGAAAAGGACGACCACAACCATCCCGGCGCGCGTGACATCGCCGACAAGCTGATGGCCTCGCTCGGTTCGATGCTGCTGTACTGGTACCACTGGAGCCACAACGGCCGCGCGATCGACGTGGAGACCGATGACGATTCGATCGGCGGGCACTTCCTGCACCTGTTGCACGGCGTGCCGCCGCGCGAATCCTGGGTCAAGGCGATGCACACCTCGCTGATCCTGTACGCGGAGCACGAGTTCAACGCGTCGACCTTCGCCTGCCGCGTCATCGCCGGCACCGGCAGCGACATGCATTCTTGCATCACCGGCGGCATCGGTGCCCTGCGCGGCCCGAAGCACGGCGGCGCGAACGAAGTCGCGTTCGAAGTGCAGAAGCGTTACGACACGCCGGATGAAGCGGAAGCCGACATCAAGGCGCGCGTGGAAAAGAAGGAAGTGATCATCGGCTTCGGCCACCCGGTCTACACCGTCAGCGATCCGCGCAACGAGGTCATCAAGGACGTCGCGCGCGAGCTGTCGGATGAAGTCGGCAGCCGCAAGATGTACGACATCGCCGAGCGCCTGGAGACGGTGATGTGGGACATCAAGAAGATGTTCCCCAACCTCGACTGGTTCAGTGCAGTGAGCTACCACATGATGGGCGTGCCGACGGCGATGTTCACCCCGCTGTTCGTGATCGCGCGCACCGCCGGCTGGAGCGCGCACGTCATCGAGCAGCGCATCGACGGCAAGATCATCCGCCCCAGCGCGCACTACACCGGTCCCGAAGACCAGGCGTTCGTGCCGATCGCCGAGCGCTGAGCGCCCGGCCGGGATTCGGGCGTCGGGATTGGGGATTAGGTTCGCCCGGATCCCGCTCTTCCGGATCCCGAATCCCTCTTCCCCAATTCCGGTTCCAACGCCAGCCATGAACAGCCAGCACCGCAAATCCCTTCCCGGCACCAAGCTCGACTGGTTCGACGCGCGTGCCGCCGTCGAAGCCCTCGCGCCCGGCGCGTACGACCGCATGTCCTACACCGCGCGCGTGCACGCCGAGAACCTGGTGCGGCGCTGCGAACCGGCGCAGCTCGACGACGCGCTGCGCCAGCTGATCGAACTGCGGCAGGACATCGACTTCCCGTGGTATCCGGCGCGCGTGGTCTGTCACGACATCCTCGGCCAGACCGCGCTGGTGGATCTGGCCGGTCTGCGCGATGCGATCGCCGATCAGGGCGGCGATCCGGCGAAGGTTAATCCGGTCGTGCCGGTGCAGCTGATCGTCGACCACTCGCTGGCGGTGGAATGCGGTGGCTACGATCCGGATGCGTTCACCCGCAACCGCGAGATTGAAGATCGCCGCAATGCCGACCGCTTCCACTTCATCGACTGGACCAAGCGCGCGTTCCACAACGTCGAGGTGATTCCGCCGGGCAACGGGATCATGCACCAGATCAATCTGGAGAAGATGTCGCCGGTGGTCTACGTGCAGGACGGCGTCGCGTTTCCGGACACCTGCGTCGGCACCGACAGCCACACACCGCACGTCGATGCGCTGGGCGTGATCGCGATCGGCGTCGGCGGACTCGAAGCCGAGAACGTCATGCTCGGCCGCGCGTCGTGGATGCGCACGCCGGAGATCGTCGGCGTCGAACTCGCAGGCCGTCCCGGCCCGGGCATCACCGCCACCGACGTCGTGCTGGCGCTCACGGAATTCCTGCGCAAGTCGAAGGTCGTCGGCGCGTATCTGGAATTCCGCGGACCTGGCGCGGCCGCGCTGTCGGTCGGCGATCGCGCGACGATCTCCAACATGGCGCCCGAGTACGGCGCGACCGCGGCGATGTTCTTCATCGACGACAACACACTCGACTATCTGCGCCTGACCGGCCGCGAAGACACGCAGGTCGCGCTGGTCGAAACCTATGCCAAGGCCGCCGGCCTGTGGGCGGATTCGCTGGCCAGCGCCGAGTACGTGCGCACGCTGCACTTCGACCTGTCGAGCGTGGTGCGCAACATGGCCGGCCCGTCGAACCCGCACAAGCGCGTGGCGACCAGCGATCTTGCCGCCAGCGGCATCGCCGGCGCGTGGGAGATGCCGACCGACGGCACGATGCCCGACGGCGCGGTGATCATCGCCGCGATCACCAGCTGCACGAATACATCGAATCCGCGCAACGTCATCGCCGCGGCGCTGCTGGCGCGCAACGCGAACGCGCGCGGCCTGACGCGCAAGCCGTGGGTCAAGAGTTCCCTCGCGCCGGGCTCCAAGGCGGTGCAGCTGTATCTCGAAGAGAGCGGTCTGCTGCCGGATCTCGAGCAGCTGGGTTTTGGCATCGTTGCCTTCGCCTGCACCACCTGCAACGGCATGAGCGGCGCACTGGATCCGGCGATCCAGCAGGAGATCATCGACCGCGATCTGTATGCGACCGCCGTGCTCAGCGGCAATCGGAATTTCGACGGCCGTATCCATCCCTACGCCAAGCAGGCCTTTCTCGCGTCGCCACCGCTGGTCATCGCGTATGCGATCGCCGGCACCGTGCGCTTCGACATCGAGAAGGACGTGCTGGGCATCGACCACGACGGCAACGCGGTCACGCTCAAGGATCTCTGGCCGTCGGATGAAGAGATCGACGCGGTGGTCAAGGCCAGCGTCAAGCCGGAGCAGTTCCGCGCCGTTTACGGCCCCATGTTCAAGCTGCACGTCGACACCGGCGAGCGCGTCGCGCCGCTGTACGACTGGCGCGAGATGAGCACCTACATCCGCCGTCCGCCGTACTGGGAAGGCGCGCTGGCCGGTGCCCGCACCATGACCGGCATGCGTCCGCTCGCGGTGCTCGGCGACAACATCACCACCGATCACCTGTCGCCGTCGAACGCGATCATGGCCGACAGCGCGGCCGGCGAGTACCTCGCGAAGATGGGCGTACCGGAAGAGGACTTCAATTCCTACGCCACCCATCGCGGCGATCACCTGACCGCGCAGCGCGCAACGTTCGCCAACCCGAAACTCGTCAACGAGATGGCGATCGTCGACGGCACCGTGCGTCAGGGTTCGCTGGCGCGCATCGAGCCGGAAGGCCAGGTCGTGCGCATGTGGGAAGCGATCGAAACCTACATGGAACGCAAGCAGCCGCTGGTGATCATCGCCGGCGCCGACTACGGCCAGGGCAGCTCACGCGACTGGGCGGCCAAGGGCGTGCGTCTCGCGGGCGTGGAGGCGATCGTGGCCGAAGGCTTCGAGCGCATCCACCGCACCAACCTGATCGGCATGGGCGTGCTGCCGCTGGAGTTCCAGCCCGGCGTGACCCGGCTGACGCTCGGCATCGACGGCACCGAGACCTTTGATGTGATCGGCGACCGCACGCCGCGCGCGATGCTGACGTTGGTGATCAACAGGACCGACGGCACCCAGCTCAACGTGCCGGTGCTGTGCCGTCTCGATTCCGACGAGGAGACATCGGTGTACGAAGCCGGCGGCGTGCTGCAGCGCTTCGCGCAGGATTTTCTGGAGTCTTCGAAGGCGGCCTGAGGTTTTTAAGCCCCTCTCCCCTTGCGGGAGAGGGGTTGGGGAGAGGGGAAGTGGATCAACGCGCATTTGCTAAACAGCTGCGTCGAAACATGACCGACGCCGAGCAGTTGCTCTGGCGTCATCTCCGCGCCCACCGCTTCGAGGGGCAGAAGTTCCGCCGCCAGCAGCCGATTGGTTCTTACGTCGTCGACTTCGTGCATTTCAGTGCGCGTGTGATCGTAGAAGCAGATGGCAGTCAGCACGTCGAATCGCTGAAAGACGTAGCTCGCGACGCATGGTTGAAAGAGCAAGGCTTCCAAGTGCTGCGCTTCTGGAATGACGACATCCTGCAGCGCACCGAGTCTGTGCTCGAAGCGATCTGGAATGCGTTGCGGGAAGCACCCCTCTCCCCCGACCCCTCTCCCGCAAGGGGAGAGGGGAGACAAGCCAAGACAAAGCGAGTGAACGTCATGCCCCTTGCTCCCCAACTCCGCATCCCCGCCACCTACATGCGCGGCGGCACTTCGAAAGGCGTGTTCTTCCGCCTCGAAGACCTGCCTGCGGCCACGCATGCGCCCGGACCCGCGCGCGACGCGCTGATGCTGCGCGTGATCGGTTCACCCGATCCCTATGCCAAGCACACCGACGGCATGGGCGGCGCGACCTCGTCGACCAGCAAGTGCGTGATCATCGGACCATCGACGCGTCCCGATCACGACGTCGACTATCTCTACGGCCAGGTATCGATCGACAGCGCGTTTGTCGACTGGAGCGGCAACTGCGGCAACCTCAGTACCGCGGTCGGGCCGTTTGCGATTGCCAATGGTCTCATCGATGCGTCGCGCATTCCGGAGCACGGCACCGTCGCGGTGCGCGTGTGGCAGGCGAACATCGGCAAGACCATCATCGTGCACGTGCCGGTGGCAGACGGGCAGGTGCAGGAGACCGGCGATTTCGAACTCGACGGCGTGACGTTCCCGGCGGCGGAGATCGTACTGGAGTTCGTGGATCCCGCCGACGAAGGCGAGGGTGAGGGCGGTGGTGCGATGTTCCCCACCGGCAACCTCGTTGACGATCTCGAAGTGCCGGATGTCGGCACGCTGCGCGCGACGATGATCAATGCGGGCATTCCGACGATCTTCGTCGACGCCGATGCGATCGGTTACACCGGCGCCGAGCTGCAGGACGCGATTAACGGCGATGCAAAAGCGCTCGCGATGTTCGAGACGATCCGCGCGCATGGCGCGGTGCGCATGGGGCTCATCAAGACTGTCTCCGAAGCGCCGAAGCGCCAGCACACGCCCAAGGTCGCCTTCGTCGCACCGCCGCGCGACCACGTGGTGTCGAGCGGCAAGGCGATCGCGGCCGCTGATATCGATCTGCTGGTGCGCGCGCTGTCGATGGGCAAGCTGCACCACGCGATGATGGGCACGGCGGCCGTCGCGATCGGTACGGCGGCGGCGATTCCCGGCACGCTGGTGAATCTGGCCGCGGGCGGCGGCGCGCGCACCTCGGTGCGCTTCGGGCATCCCTCGGGCACCTTGCGTGTCGGCGCGGAAGCCGTGGAGGTCGACGGCCAGTGGACCGTCGCCAAGGCGATCATGTCGCGCTCTGCGCGCGTGCTGATGGAAGGCGCGGTGCGGGTGCCGGCAGACGCGCTGGGCTGATTTCATCGCCCAGACTTGACATGGGCGCAGCCCGCCGCGTCCGGCGCGTCATCCACAGTCGGTGTGGATGGTTTGCGGGGAAGTCTGTGGATAAGCGCCGCGCATGCCCTGTCGGCGCGGCGCGCATGCCGGTGGTGAAAGATTCGCCACCGCCTCCTGGCGTGCACGACGACGGTCTTGACCCGCGCACGGGCGCATGCAGTCGGCGGGCAACGGGTTCCAAGCCTGGGCGATTGCTTCGTGACGTGATGTCGCGAACGCAGCCGCCGTGAATCAGATCAAGCCCTCGGCCGTCATCGCCGCGCGCACGCCCGCGTCCGCCAGCATGCGGGCATCGAAAGCCTGGAGATTGTCGAGCCCGCCCAGATCGAGCTTCAGGCGCTTGGCCCACTGCAGGGTCACGAACAGATACGGATCGGCGATCGAACGCGTGCCCACGAGGTAGTCGCGGCCGGCAAGCTGTGTGTCGAGGCGCTCGTAGTAACTGCGGATCTTCTGCATCGCATGCTTGCGCGTGCGGTCGACCGCGTCTGCGTCTTCGAGATACTTGGTGCTGCCGAACAGCGGATGAAACGCCGGGTGCAGATCGGCATTGAGCAGCGCCAACCAGCGGTTGACCTCGGCGCGGCCCTGCGGCGATCCGTCACCGCCGAGTTTGGCTTCGGGATGGCTGTCGGCCAGATAGCCGAGGATCGCAGCGTTCTGGGTCAGCACCCAGTCGCCTTCCGCCAGCACCGGCACCGCGCCGGCAGGATTGAGCGCGAGGAACGCGGGTGCCTTCATCTGCGTCGCGTCGACGACGCGCGCCTCGAACGGTGCGCCGATCCACTGCAGCACGATGTGATCGGCCAGCGAGCAGGCGCCGGGCTTGGTGTAGAGAATGCGCATGGCGGTCCCAGGGTTGAAAGGGACGCCATCATGCGCCGGGCGTCGCAGCCGGGGGAAGCCGGCGACGCGGCGCCGCTCAGCCGCGCTCGCTGCCGTTCGTCGGGCGCGCAGGGCGCAGCGACTGCACGCGCAGGAAGGTGTGATCGCCGATCGTCGCCACCTGGTGCGCACTGCGCCAGGCCGGCGCGGCAATCGCATGGGCCATGAAGTGGCTCGCACCCGGCACCACCTGACGGCGTTGCTCGGGCGGCAGCGACCAGTTGCGCTCCGACTCCAGCGCCACGCTGACCGCGCGGGTCCAGGCATTGGTGTTGGCGAGCTTGGTGTTCGGCGACAGGATCGTCGGCGCGAACTGCTTGCGCGCGGTGACCACCTCGCACATCGACTCGCCCCACAGGCCGCTCTCCTGGCGGCGCAGGGCCACCTCGGCGACGGCTTCCTGCCCGCGGACGGACTGGTCGCGGGCTTCCAGGTACACCGTCGTGCTCAGACAGAGCGAATCGGCGGCGGGGGGCGGCAGCACGGAGGCCAGCCACATCACCCATTCAAGTTTCATCAACGACTCCTTGCTGCGTTGCGCCGGCCGCACCTTGCTCTCCTCCTCGCGGAAGAAACGCAGGCAACTGCGGAAACCGGCATGGCGTATTGGGGAGGGCGGCGGACTCTGTGGTGCGCTTGATCGCCCGGGCACCGAAGTCCGCAGAAGGCGGGTCGGGCCGGTGTCCCGCCGAAGGGGGCGGAACGAAGTGGGGGCACGGTAGCCCCGGTTTTTCGAATCAAACGTGAATGCGGGGCACTGGCGCCGGGGCCACTTGTGTGGCTGGTCGTGGCGCCTGACGCATCCTATTCATGTTCAACGCGGTCGTGAGGCGGTCGCGATCGTGTCCGCGGACTCGAATTCGAAACCTGAATAGGTTTAGGTTTTCTTCAGAGGTGGGCCGCGAGGCGGCTCGCCTGCGCGATCGCGCGCTTGGCATCGAGTTCCGCGGCAACATCGGCGCCGCCCACCAAGTGCACGACCGTGCCGCTCGCCTGCAAGGCATCGAACAGGTCGCGACGCGGTTCCTGTCCGGCGCAGATCACCGCGTGATCGACATCGAGCGTCTGCTCCGCGCCATCGACGCGGATGCGCAGGCCGGCATCGTCGACACCGAGATATTCGACGCCACCGAGCATCGTCACGCCCTTGGCCTTGAGCGTGCTGCGATGGATCCAGCCGGTGGTCTTGCCGAGCCGCGCACCGGGACGGCCGGGGCTGCGCTGCAGCAGCCACAGCTTGCGCGCGGGTGGTGTGGGCGCGGCCGGCACCAGGCCGCCGGGCTGCTCGAAGCTCGGGTCGATGCCCCATTCGCGCATCCAGGTGCCGGCATCGAGGCTCGGCGAAGCGCCCGGATGTTCGACGAGGAACTCGCCGACATCGAAACCGATACCGCCCGCGCCGATGATCGCCACGCGCGCGCCGGGCACCACGCGGCCTTCGATGACGTCGACATAGCCGACCACCTTGGGATGCTCGCGGCCCGGAAAGTCGACCGCGCGCGGCACCACGCCGGTCGCCAGCACCACGGCATCGAATCCGGCGAGATCCGCGGCCCCGACGGGTGTCGACAGGCGCACGTCGACGCTGGTGTCTTTCAGTCGGGTGCGGAAGTAGCGCAGCGTTTCATCGAACTCTTCCTTGCCGGGGATGCGCCGGGCGAGGTTGAACTGGCCGCCGATCTCGGCCGCGGCATCGAACAGCGTCACTGCGTGACCGCGCTGCGCCGCGACCGTCGCGCAGGCCAGGCCCGCCGGGCCGGCGCCGACCACAGCCACGCGCAGCGGATTTGCCGCCGGGAAATAGTTGAGTTCGGTCTCCGCGCACGCGCGCGGATTCACCAGGCAACTCGCGGTGCGGTTCTGGAACACGTGGTCGAGGCAGGCCTGGTTGCAGGCGATGCAGGTATTGATGCGCTCGGGCGTGCCGGCGCGCGCCTTGGCCACCCACTGCGGATCGGCCAGCAGTGGCCGCGCCATCGACACCATGTCGGCCCCGCCGCTGGCCAGAATGCGTTCGGCGACGTCGGGCATGTTGATGCGGTTGGTCGCGATCAGCGGCAGCGACACGTGCGGCCGCAGCTTGGCGGTGACGCCGGCGAACGCGGCGCGCGGCACCGAGGTCGCGATCGTCGGCACACGCGCTTCGTGCCAACCGATGCCCGTATTGATCAGCGTCGCGCCGGCCGCTTCGACCGCGCGCGCCTGCTGCACGACGTCGTCCCAGGCGGAGCCGTCCGGCACCAGCTCTAGCATCGACAGGCGGTAGACGATGATGAAATCGTCGCCAGCCGCCTCGCGCACCCGGCGCACGATCTCGGTCGCAAAGCGCATGCGCTGCGCAGTGTCGCCGCCCCAAGCGTCGTCGCGCGTGTTGGTGCGGCGGCTGAGGAACTGGTTGATCAGATAGCCCTCGCTGCCCATCACTTCCACGCCGTCATAGCCGGCCTCGCGGGCGAGCTTCGCGGCGCGCGCGTAGGCGCCGATGGTGCGTTCGACGCCGCGCGCCGACAGCGCCCGCGGCGTGAACGGATTGATCGGCGCCTTGATCCGGCTCGGTGCGACCTGCAGCGGGTGATAGCCGTAGCGCCCGGCGTGCAGTAGCTGCAGGCAGATCTTCGCGTCGTGGCCGTGCACGGCTTCGGTAACCTGCCGGTGCCGGCGCGTTTCCCAGCGCCATGACAGCTTGCCGCCGCAGGGCTTGAGCCAGCCGGCGATGTCCGGCGAGAAGCCGCCGGTGACGATCAGGCCGACGCCACCCTCGGCACGCTCGGCGAAATAGCGCGCCAGCTTCGGAAAATCCGCGGCGCGATCTTCAAGGCCGGTATGCATCGAGCCCATCAGCACGCGGTTGCGCAAGGTGGTGAAGCCCAGATCGAGCGGCGCCAGAAGATGCGGATAGGAAGCGGCGACGGGCTGGCCGGAGGCTGGCGTCATGGTCAGGATACGCGTGCGTATGGATCGCCCAGCCTGCCGGGAAAGCCGCGTGTGGGCAAGCGCGGCGAACGCGGGTCTCTACGCGCGTGCTGTCAAGAGTTGCCAGTGCCGGGCCGCGCCCTGAACATGTCGCGCCCCGCACCAGGGACGGCTGCCATCCAACCTTTCCAGGATTACCTGCGCGACGGCATCGTCGCCGCCGATCTGCCGGACCTGCATCCGCTGCTGGCGGCGCGTGAACAGCTGCGCGCGTTCTCGACGCTGTTCCATGGCGGCGAGGAGATCGTGATGGTGCGGCTGCTTGTGCTGCGCGCGATCGGCGAACGCGGCGACGCGCCGGACTGGTCGCCGCAGGAGCTGCGCGAGCATTTCGCCTGGCTCGATCCGGTGAAGTTCGACACGGTGATCGGCCGCCTGCGCGACAACGGTCTGCTGGCCTGGGACGCGCAGAGCCAGCGCTACCGCATCAGCCCGGTCGGCCGCCAGGCGCTGTCGGCGCTGGGCCTGCTGGTGCAGTTCAATGCCGAGGGCGACGAGCTCGCCTATGTCACTGCGCAGCTCGCCGCCGGCCAGGCCGTCGGCAAGGTCGGCGCGGCGGACCTGCAGCATCTGCTCTCGCGGCTCAACGAACTGCGCGAGGATTTCGATCAGGCCGTGCTCAGCGGTTCGGAGCACCGCATCCGCCAGGCCGCCGACACGCTGCAGTCGGTGTGGCACTGGGTGGAGAAGGGCACCGAGCTGATCCGCGCGATCGCGGCCGACGACGATCTGGATGTCGCCACGCATCGCGTCGCGCAGCAG
Organism: Luteimonas sp. 3794; assembly: GCF_031456825.1. Classification (NCBI taxonomy): domain Bacteria; kingdom Pseudomonadati; phylum Pseudomonadota; class Gammaproteobacteria; order Lysobacterales; family Lysobacteraceae; genus Luteimonas; species Luteimonas sp. 3794. The sequence continues at coordinate 260,459 of NZ_JAVDVJ010000003.1, forward strand.
ATCGGTCGCGCGCAGAGCGCGATGCTGCGCCAGGCCTCGGTGTTCCAGCGCGCCCTGAACCAGCTCGACCGGCATCGCGTGCATCTGGGCGCGAGTGGCTTGTCGTCGTCGGACGTCAACCGCTTCCTGCGCGCCTGCGATCCGGCCGCGCTCGCCGACATGGCCACCGACGCGCTGACCATCGCGCCGCAACCGGCGTTCGTGCTGGGGCCGATCGCGCTGGATGTCGCCGAGTACGAACTCGTCGAGCGCGAGCGCGAAGCGGCCGCCGATGCCGGCCTGCCGCCGGCGCGCGATGCGCCCGAAGACCTGCAGGCGCCGGTCGCCGCCGACGACTACGCGCACGCCGCGCAATGGCTTGACCAGCTCAGCGCGCTCGATACGGCCGCGCCGCTCGGCGACTGGGTGCCGCAGGAGAGTTTCGCGGTCAGTGCGTATCGCCTGTCGCTGCTGGGCCTGATCGGTGACGCCGGCGCCGAGAACCGCAGTGGGGTCAGCGCGCGGCTCGCGCAATTGCCGATGCAATGGCGCGTCGACGTGGCGTTCGAGCGCATCGACCGCGCCGGTGTCGCCCTGATGAGCCGTGGGCGCCTGCTGCCCGCGGGCATCGACGACGAGGCCCCGCCCGGAATCGAGATGCCCGACATGACCGCGCACGGCATCACCAACGACGGCAACGAGGCCGCCGCCGCGCCTGCACCGCGCCGTCGACGCGCCGCCACACCTTCCGCGGAGACCGGCACGCCGCCGGCACCCGCACGACGCAAGAAGACCGCATGACCGACTCCACCGCTTCCCTGATCGCGCGGCTACTGGCCGAGCGCTGGCTGCCGCGCGAAGACCGCGCCGTGCGCCAGATGCTGGTCGATGCCGAGCTGCGCGAGGACATCGACCGCCGTCTCGCCGCCGCCGGCCTGCGCCTGCTCGAACATCCGTACGCAGCGCATGTCGCGGTCGGCATCGCGCGCCAGCACGAGGCCGACGTGTTCGGCCACAGCGATGCCTGGGCTGCGAGCAATCTGCAGCTCAGCCGCGATGCGCTCGCGCTGCTGGTGGTGCTGTGGTCGCTGCTGGTGCTGCCCAAGCGCCAGCGTCAGATCGCGCGCCAGCAGACCGATCTGGCGCAGGACCAGGAGCAGATGTTCGCAGAGCTCAAGCCGGTACCGGTCGGCGCGGAAGTCGTCGAACCGGTCAACGAACGGACCCTGCTCGCGGACTTCGGCGTGCAGCTCGGTGGCAAGGGCCGCATCCACATGAATCTCGGCACGTTGCAGCGGCAGGGCTTCATTGCGCGGCGCAAGGAGCGGATCCACGAAGGCCCGCTGCTGGATCTCGCGTTCGACTACGAGCGCATCGCCAGTCGCGTGATGGACGGCGCGCTGGCGCACGTGATCGCGGAGAGTCGCGTCGGTCGAGGGCTGGACGTGGAAGACGCCGATGGCCTGGACGACATGAGCCACGACACCGGGACGACCGAGGAGGCACACGCCGATGTTTGAATTCCGTAGTCTCGAAGTTGTGCACTGGGACTACTGGCAGCGTTATTCGCTGCCGCTGGATGCCTCGGTCATCACCGTGGTCGGCCCGAACGGCTCCGGCAAGACCACGCTGCTCGACGCGCTGCGCACGCTGCTGGCGATCGACGATCGCGACATGGCGCGTGACTACAAGACCTATCTGCGCCACAACGGCAAGCCGTTCGCGTGGCTGCGTGCGGTGGTCAGCAATCCGGTCGATCGACGCGGCCGCCGCGCGTTCTTCCCGTGCATGGACGAGCAGGTGACGATCGCCTGCCGCGTGCGCAAACGCGGCGGCGACTGGACGCGCGACTACCAGATCGTCGCCGGCGACGTGCCGGTGGAAGCGCTCGATGCCGGTGGCGAATGGCTGGGCGTGCGCGACTACCGCGTGCGGCTTGCCGGCGCCGGCCTGAGTCGCGCGATCTGCCGCGTGCTGACGCTCGAGCAGGGCGCCACCGACAAGCTGTGCCAGCTGTCGCCACGCGAACTGCTGCAACTCGTCTTCGACGTGTTCGAGGACAAGGCGGTGATGGACGACTACCAGCGCGCCCGCGCCGAGCAGTTCGACATCGACAAGGAAGTCGCCGAACTGCAGCAGGGACTCGCCGAGCTGCACATGCGACTGGAATCGTCGCGCGCCGATGTGCGTTCCTACGAGGACGGCATGGCGTTGCGCAACCAGCGGCAGATGCTGGAAGCGGAAATCGCGCCGAAGGTCGAACTGGCCGACCTGCGCGCGACCATCGACGGCGCGAAGCCGCGGCTCACCGGCCTGCGCCGTGGCCTGCGCGAACGCAGCCAGGCGCACGACGCGCTGCAGGCCGAAGACGCGGCGTCGATCGATGCGCGCGCCGGCCTGCAACAGTCGATCGCCGATGCGCGCGCGGCGTTGAAATCGGCCGAGACGCGGTTCACCGGCGCACGCGATCAGGCGCGCGACGCCGAGCAACTGGTGCGACGCCATGACGAACTCGCGCGTCTGCAGGCGGCACGCGGCGGCGCGGATGTCGATGCGCTCAGCCGCGAGGTCGAGCAGGGTCGGCGTCGTCAGGCGGAGCTGCGACTCGAGGCTGAGCGCGATCGTACGCGGGGTGGCGAGATCGCCGCCCAGGTGGCCGCGCTGCGCGGCGGCGGCCGCGTCGTCGAACCCTTCGAGCGCGAGTTCCGCGCCGCGCTGGATCGCGCCGACATCGGCCATGCGGTGCTCACCGAACTGGTCGAAATCGCCGATCCGCAATGGGCGGTCGCGCTCGAGGCCGTCCTCGCGCCGTACCGGCATTTGCTGGTGCTCGACTCGGCGAAGGACGTGCGCCAGGCCTGGCAGCTCGGCGAGCGCATGCAGTACCGGCATTTCGTCGTCGCCGAACGCGCACCGGCCGGCCCGGCGACGCGTGGATCGCTGCTCGAGGTCGTGCGCTTCAATGCCGATCCACCCGCGTGGCTGCCGCGCCAGCTCGATCGCGTGCAACGCGTCGCCGATGTCGAGGCCGGCCAGCGCCTGCCCAAGGGCCAGGACTGGATCACCGCGCAAGGCTATTTGCGCGAGCACCGCGGCGGCCGGCACATCGGCGGCGGTCAGCATCACTTCGGCACCGGCGCGCGCGAGGCGCGGCTCGCGTCGCTGCATGCCGAAGCCATCGCACTGCAGGAACGCGCGCAGGCACGCGAGGACGCGCTGACCGCACTGGGTCGCGAGGTCGATGCCGCGCAGTCGCGCCTGCTCGGTCTCGATGCCGGGCAGGAACTGGTGACGCGCGCGGCTGAGTTCGCCGATGCGCAATCGCGCCTGCCGATGCTGGCCGAGGCCGCGCAGGCCGCCGCCGAATCGCTGACCGACGCGCGCGCTGCGCTCGATGTCTGCGAACGGCTCGACAAGGACGGCAGCATTGCTGCCGCCACGCGCGCTGGCGAACTGCGCACGCTGGCGCAGGAACTGCACGACCGCGGCAGTCAGATCGCGCAGGAGCGCGTGGCGCTGGTGCAGCGTCTGGTCGAGTTCCGCAAGCGCCGTGCGCGCATGCCGGCTGCCTGGCGCACGCGCGAAGCGCTGCGCGAGGCACGCGACGCATACGAAAGCGCTGGTGCCGTGCGTCGCGAACTCGAGCGCATCGACGAGCGCCTCGCACGCGGCAGCTTCGTCGAGGACGCCGCCTGCGTGGCAATGCGCGACAAGTTCGCCGCCGACCACGACGCACTCGAAGCGGCGATCGCCAAGCGCGAGGCGCATCTGCACCGCGCCCGCCGCCTCACCGAGGACGCGCGCGGCGCCTACATCAACGTGTTGCGCGCGACCGTACGCCGCTACCGCAAGAACCTCACCGCGCTTGGCGAACTCGCCGGCATAGGTGTCGATGTCGGCATGCCGGAGCTGGCGAACGAGGATGTCGCGCTCGCCCAGGCCGGGCTGACCGTGCGTTTCGATTTCGATCGCAAGGGCTGGATCGGCCTCGACGACGGCGAAGCGTCCGGGGGCCAGCAGGTCATGAAATCGCTGCTGCTGCTGGTCGCACTGCTGCGCGACGAGGACCAGCCGGGCGGTTTCGTCTTCATCGATGAGCCGTTCGCGCATCTCGACGTCGCCAACATCGAGAAGGTCGGTCGCTTCCTGCGCAGCACCGATGCGCAGTACATCCTGACCACGCCGATCACCCACAACCTCAACGTGTTCGAGCCGTCGGATCTGGTGCTGGCCACCAGCAAGCGGCGCGCGGGCAGTGCGTGGGCGGAACCGGTTGCGGTATTGAAGCGTGATCGGACGGATGCGGTGAACGACGCGGCGTAATCGCACGCGCAATGCATCGTCGGATGGACGGCGGATCCCCCGTGGCATGCCGGGCGATCAGGGCAGTCGACGCTTCGAAGGTTCCAGTGCCTCGACACAAGAGAAGCCTGTCCGACCCGGGCGCGGATCCGACAGGCGATAAGAGCCCCAGCTGTGCGGCGTCAGGAGGCGGGGCTCATGCCCAGCCGGCGACAACGAGTTTGCCGATCGTGCGGCCGGACTCCAGACGACGATGCGCTTCGCGCAGGGTCTCCGCGTTGATCGGCGACAGCATGTCCGACAGCGTGCCGCGCAGCGAACCGGTGTCGATCAACTCCGCGACGCGCGCGAGGATCTTGCCTTGCTCGTCCATGTCCGGGGTGCGGAAACGCGAGCGCGTGAACATCAGTTCCCAATGGATGCCGATGCACTTGGCCTTGTAGGGATCGCCGATCTTCAGCGCGCCGGCCGGCTCGACGATCAGGCCGACATGGCCCTGCGGCGCAAGCAACTCGCCCAGCGCATCCCAGTACCTGTCGGTATCGGCGAGGTTGAGCGCGGCATCGACGGTCTCGAAGCCCAGCGTCTGGAGTTGCGGCGCGAGGTCTTCGCGGTGGTCGATGACATGGTCGGCGCCCATGATCCGGCACCACGCGATGGTCTCCATGCGCGACGCGGTCGCGATCACGGTGAAGCCGGCCAGCTTCGCCAGCTGGATCGCGATCGAGCCGACCCCGCCGGCGCCGGCGATGATGAGCAGCGTCTTGCCCGCGCCGCCGCCGTCGATGTCGAACGGCATGCGCTGGAACAGCAGCTCCCATGCGGTAATGACGGTGAGCGGCAGAGCGGCGGCCTGGGCGAAGTCCAGCGAGTTGGGCTTCTTCGCGGCGATGCGCGCGTCGATCAGCTGGAATTCGGCATTGCTGCCCGGGCGGGTGATGTCGCCCGCGTAATAGACGGCATCGCCGACTTCAAAGCCTGTGACCTCGCTTCCGATCGCGTCGATCACGCCGGCGGCGTCGTAACCGAGCACCTTCGGCTGAGCCTCGGTCTGCGGCTTCGGCGCGCGCACCTTGGTGTCGACCGGATTCACCGACACCGCCTTGATGCGCACGCGCAGGTCGTGCGGGCCGGGCTCGGGAAGATCGAGTTCCACGTCCTGCAGCGACTGCGGGTCGTCGATCGGGAGATAACGGGTCAGGGCGACGGCTTTCATGGGACGTCCTTGGGGCGTGAGGCGGGTTCGGCATTGTCGACCCCTTGCGTTCGCTTCGAACAGCGATAGGATCGCCAATCACCTTCAAGGGATTCTTTTGAATCGATGGACCGCATCGGCGACATCGCCCTGTTCCTGCGTGTGCTCGACACCGGATCGATCAGCGCCGCCGCGCGCAGCCTCGATCTGTCGCCGGCGCTGGCGAGTCAGCGGCTGAAACGCCTGGAGGATGCGCTTGGCGTGCGCTTGCTGCACCGGACGACGCGACGCCTACATCCCACGCCCGAGGGCCTGCGTTTGGCGGGGGAGGGACGTGCTCTGGTCGAGGCGCTGGACGGGCTCGCCGGCAGCCTGCGCGAAAGCGGCGGGCAAGCGGTCGGCGGCACCTTGCGGGTCACGATGTCGGCCTCGTTCGGCCGACTGCACATCTCGCCGCGGTTGCCGCGGTTTCTGGCCGCGCATCCCGGGCTTCAGGTGAGCGTGCACATGAGCGACCAGCAGGTCGATCTCGTCCGGGAAGGCTTCGATCTCGCGATCCGGATTGGCGATCTCGACGATTCCCAGCTCGTCGGACGGCGGATCGCGCGCAACCCGCGGGTGCTCGTCGCTTCGCCCGCTTATCTGGCGCGCCACGGTGCGCCCGCCGCCCCCATCGACCTCACCGCCCATGATTGCCTGGTGCTCGTCGGCAGTCGCGGGCGGCAAGACCGCTGGCAACTGCTCGACGGGGCCGGCGGCGATTCCACCGTGACCGTGTCCGGCGCGCTCGACAGCAATCTTGGAGAAGTCCTCCGCGACGCCGCGCTCGCCGATGCCGGCATTGCTTTGCTCGCGCTGTGGCATGTCGTCGACGATCTGCATGCAGGGCGTCTCGTGCGCGTGTTGCCGACATGGGCGCCGCCGGTAACCGCGATCCACGCCGTAATGCCCGACCGCATGTTCGTGCCGCAGCGCACGCGCGCGTTCGTCGCATTTCTGCAGACCGAACTGGGCTCACATCTGTATGGCGTCTCCAGCGAGGCGCCGCGGTAGATGTGTTCTAGCTAGAAGGTGGAAGTCGTCAATTCGGCATAAAGCCACGGTTAAGACCGCCCGCGCCGATCTTGACGCCACACGCACATCTCCTTCACGACAATCTCGCCCCGTTGAGGTTCCTGACCAAACCAAAGCCTGGATGAATACCCGGCAGCGGCATGTAGGACGTATTCAACCGTTATGTTAGTGTTAACAACGTCTTCACGCTGCTGACTTTAGGCTATGTGCAAGGCGTGTGCGTTTGACGCCTCAACCCGATGCCATGACGCATTCCCCCTTTTTTAGGAGCTGAACAAAAATGAACAAGAAACTCCTCTGCGCCGCGTTGCTCGGCGGTCTTGGTCTGGCGGGTCACGCCAGCGCCCAGGAGTTCGACGACCGCTGGTACCTCACCAGCTCGGCCGGCTTCAACTTCCAGGCAAATGATCGCCGCACGGACGACACCCCGTTCGTCACGCTCGGCATGGGTAAGTTCATCAGCCCCAACTGGTCGGTCGACGGTGAGCTGAACTACCAGAACCCGGGCTTCGACAGCTCGGTCGAAGGCGCCAACAACGATCTGAACTGGAGCCAGTACGGCGTCTCGGTCGACTTCCGCTACCACTTCATCAATGAAGCCCGTAGCTGGAACCCCTACCTGCTGATGGGCGTCGGCTACCAGCGTTCGGAAGAAGAGTTCGATGCGTTCCCGAGCCCGAACTCGCCCGGCGAGCGCAAGGAAGGTAACTTCGCTGCCAAGGTCGGTGCCGGTCTGCAGACCACCTTCGAAAACCGCGTCGCGGTTCGCGCCGAAGTGGCATACCGTGCCGACTTCGATGACAACAGCGTCGCTGCGAACGGTTCGCGTGACTGGGCGGGCTACCCGCACAACTCGAACGAGAGCTACTTCGGCGACGTGATGGCTTCGGTCGGCGTCGTGATTCCGCTCGGCCCGCCGCCGGCTCCCCCGGCTCCGCCGGCTCCGCCGCCGCCGCCGCCGACCCAGGCTCCGGCTCCGGCTCCGGCCCCGGCTCCGATCACCATCGATCTGAACGGCGTCAACTTCGACTTCGACCGTGCCACGCTGCGTCCTGACGCGGTGGCGATCCTCAACGAAGCCGTCGAAATCCTGAAGCGTTACCCGGAACTGCGCGTTGAAGTCGCCGGTCACACCGACTCGGTCGGTACCGATGCCTACAACCAGCGTCTGTCCGAGCGTCGCGCCAAGGCGGTCTATGACCACCTTGCCAGCAACGGCATCATGGCCGACCGTCTGGTGGGCCCGGTGGGTTACGGCGAAAGCCGCCCGATCGCGCCGAACACCAATGCCGATGGTTCGGACAACCCGGAAGGCCGTGCGCGCAACCGCCGCACCGAGCTGAACGTTCAGAACTAAGAACGACCGGTTGTGACACCAGAAAGCCCGGCCTTGTGCCGGGCTTTCTGCTTGTGGCTTCAAAACGGTTGCGGATTACGCCATGCCGAGTGGATGCGCGCGTGCGTCCCGACTTCGCGCGTGGCTGCGACGGCTCCAGTATCGTGAATGCGGCCAGCGCTATTTTTCCTTGTACGGCACGCACTTGCCGCCTACACTTCAGGCCAATTCGACCTCGGGGATGGCTTCTGATGCGTGCTTTGTTTCTGCTGCCTTTGCTGGCGCTGCCACTTGCCGGCCATGCTGCCGACTGCAGTACTCTCGACACTCGCACTGCACGTCCGGTGCAGGCGACCGTGCTGGAGCCGGTGTCGCCGGAACTCGCCGCACCGACTTACCGCCTCGGCACCAGTGCGGTACTCGCACGCGCCTATGACGAGGCCCAGTCGGCGGAACAGGTCGTGCTTCGACTCGAAATCGAGCAGTGCCAGAATGTCGCGATGGCTGCGCCCGCCGCCGGTGCGGTGAGCGCCAATGATCCGGCCGCCTACGTCAAGCAGACCGAGTTCGACAACACGCCCTACCGGTTCAACATGACCCAGGGCGGCAAGCGCATGACCGCCGACGATTTCGATGCGTGGATCAAGGCCAACGGCTACACGGTCGGCAGTCGCCGCGCCGATCCGAACGCGCCGGCTGCGCCTGCAGCGGCGGAGACCGCGGCGCCTGGCGAGACCCCGCCCGTCGAATGATCGGCGCGTCGTCCTGTATTGACGGCCTCATGACGGCCCGCGCAAGCGGGCCGTTCGCATGTCGAGGCCCCACGCCGTGAGGCATGTCGCGCGTCCGCCGCGTTACGGTTTGGCGCGCGTGCTGTCCAAGCGCGGGCTGTGTTCGCGCAGCGAGGCTGAGCGCCGCGTGCGCGAGGGGCGTGTGCGGGTCGCAGGCAAGATCGTCCGTGATCCGGAATTTCCGGTCGCACTCGACGCCCGCGACATCGTGCTGGATGGGGATGCCGCGCAGGCGGTCGCCCATCACTATCTCGTGCTCAATAAGCCGCGCGGCCTGGTGACCACGGCACGCGACGAGCAGGGCCGCGACACGGTCTATCGCTGTTTCGATGGTGCGAGACTGGGGTGGATCGCACCGGTCGGTCGGCTCGACAAGGCCAGCGAGGGCTTGCTGCTGTTCACCAGCGATCCCGCCTGGGCCGCGCGCGTCACCGATCCGGCGCAAGGGCCGCGCAAGACGTATCACGTGCAGGTCGACGGGCTCCCCGGCGAGGTGTTGCTCGAAGCGCTGGTGCAGGGCATCGACGACGCGGGCGAGCGTCTGCAGGCCGCGTCCGCACGGATGCTGCGTCATGGGGAGCGCAACGCCTGGCTGGAGATCGTGCTCGACGAGGGCCGCAACCGGCAGATCCGCCGGCTGCTGGCGGCGCATGATCTGGGTGTGCTGCGACTGGTGCGTGTCGCCATCGGCGATCTCGCGCTGGGCGATCTCGCCAAGGGCGCATGGCGCGTGCTGTCACCGGACGAGATCAGCGCGTTGGCGCCGCTGTCGGATCCCGCCATCGGCTGAGTCGGGTAGCGAGCAGGGCTGCGACGACTTCGCGTGCGCGCACGTCGCCAGGGCCTCGCGCATCGTGACCCTTGCCTTTGCCGTGATTGCAGCGTGCGCAGGCCAGCGCGAGATTGCGCGGATCGTCAGCGTCATCGTTGACCAGCGCCGTCAGCGCCGCCGCCGCGCGTCGACCGAACCAGGCTTGGGGCACCACGTGTTCCAGCGTCGCGAGTCCAAGCGGCTCGCCATCGTCGCGTACCTGCAACGCACTGCGGCAATGCAGGCAACGCGTTGACCAGATGCCATCGTCGAGCACGGCGAGGGAATCGGTTTGCGCTGCGAGCAAGAATCGCCGTCGCAGCGCGGCGCGCATGACTCAGGCCTTCAGTACACCCAGCTCAACGCCGATGCGGGTAAACGCATCGATCGCGCGGTCCAGGTGTTCACGTGTGTGCGCGGCGCTGATCTGCGTGCGGATGCGCGCCTGCTCTTTCGCGACGACCGGGAAGAAGAAGCCGATCGCGTAGATGCCTTCCTCGAGTAGGCGCTCGGCGAAGCGCTGCGCGAGCTTGGCGTCGTAGAGCATCACCGGGCTGATCGGATGCGTGCCCGGGCGCAGATCGAAGCCGGCTGCAGTCATCTTCTCGCGGAAATAGCGGGTGTTCTCGACAAGTTGCGTGCGCAGGTCGCCGGCGGCGTCGAGCATTTCGAACGCCTTGATGCCGGCGGCCACCACGTGCGGCGGCAGCGAGTTCGAAAACAGGTACGGACGCGAGCGCTGGCGCAGCAGCTCGATGACCTCGCGATTGGCCGTGGTGAAGCCGCCGAGCGCGCCGCCCATCGCCTTGCCGAGTGTGCCGGTGATGATGTCGATCTTCTCCAGCACGCCCTTCACTTCCGCCGAGCCGCGGCCGGTTTCGCCGAGGAAACCGGTCGCGTGGCATTCGTCGATGTGCACCAGCGCGTCGTACTGCGCGGCCAGCGCGGTGATCTCGTCGAGCGGCGCGATGTAGCCGTCCATCGAGAACACGCCGTCGGTCGAGATCAGGATCGTGCCGGCACCGTCGGCGCGCGCCTGCTGCAGCTGCTTCTCCAGATCGGCCACGTCGCAGTTGGCGTAGCGGTAGCGCTTGGCCTTGCACAGGCGGATGCCGTCGATGATCGAGGCGTGGTTGAGTGCGTCGGAGATGATAGCGTCCGCTTCCCCGAGCAGCGGCTCGTACAGGCCTCCGTTCGCATCGAAGCACGCGGCGTAGAGGATCGTGTCCTCCTTGCCGAAGAAGTCCGCGATGGTCTTCTCCAGCTGCTTGTGCAGATCCTGCGTGCCGCAGATGAAACGCACCGACGCCATGCCGAAGCCGTGGGTGTCGAGCGCATTCTTGGCCGCGGCGATGATGTCCGGATGGTCGGCTAGGCCCAGGTAGTTGTTGGCACAGAAGTTCAGCACCGTGCGGCCGTCTTCAAGGGTGATCTCGGCGGACTGCGGACCGGTGATGATGCGCTCGGATTTGAACAACCCCGCGTCGCGGATCTCGTCGAGGGTGTCGGCGTAGCGCTGGGTGTTGGACATGGTCAGGAGGCCTTCGGAAACGGACCCCGGATTCTACGTGTCGCCTTCAACGTTTGCCGCGACCCCGCTGCACCACCTGGTTTTTCAGCCAGGTATCCCACAGCGACTGGAGCGCAGTGAGATCGTTCGGCAAGCCGTGTCGCTCGCCGTTCGAAGCAAGCCACTGGTTGAACGTGGCGCCGCCCGCAATTGCGCTACTGATCGGGACAAGAATGCGCGGGTCTCCGCTGGTCTCCGTCAGGAACAGGGCAAGCAACAGCGACTGCCCGTAGAAGCTGTCGAGACCGGGAAACCCGGCGCCCGTAGTGACCGTCATCTGCACACCCGAGTCGGACTTGGGTCCGCGGGCGAGTGCGCGGCCCAATGCAGCCGAGCGCACGGGATGCTCGGCCTGGAGGAAGTCGGTCAGAGTCGGAATGGTGCGCGGCCGTTGTTTTGCAGCGTCGATGAACGAGGCAAGGTGGCGCGCCTGGGCTTCGGGCGGCTCCATGAGGATCGCTGCCGCCTCATCCAGCCAATCGGGAGCCGGTGTGCCGTAACGCACCTGAAGCGAACCTTCCGCATCGGGCCAGTACATGGCGCCATACATCGCGTGGCCGACCTCATGACGCAGCGTGACCGCTTCCTGTTCCGCCGCGCCCGCCAGAGCCCGGCTGATCCGTCCGCGATCCAGCCCGGCCTGACGCATGGCTCGCTCGGTCATCGCCCGCTTTGCACTCGCGGGCAACCAGACCTGGGCATATTCCAGGCCATGGGATTTAGCGAAATCCCGAGCGACGAGCGGATCCAGAGTCGTGCTGAGAATCAACGCGCCGGCGGGAACTCGACCGAAGTACAGCGCATAGCGCTGCGCTGCCTCTCGCAGTGCCCCTGCTGCCCCATTGGCTTCCTCTTCGGTATCGGCATACGCCAGGCCGTAGGGCGTGGAAACGCAAACCGGAGCCGGCGGAGCCTCGACCTGGGGACATTCCGGAACGCTCGCGGTTGCGGCTCCCGTTGTGGTCAACAATGCCGAAAGCAGAAACAGTCGAAAGACGCGCATAACCTTCCTTGGTCTGGAGTGGATTGGTGTCTGGCACCTGCGGACTGGAACTCGACGCTCAACGCCAGTCCAGCACCACCTTGCCCGACTTGCCCGATTCCATCAGGTCGAAACCCTTCTGGAACTCATCGGCCGGCAGCTGGTGGCTGAGCACCTTGCCGAGCGGGAAGCCCGACAGCACGAGCTGGGTCATCTTGTACCAGGTCTCGTACATCCTCCGGCCGTAGATACCCTGCACGGTGAGGCCCTTGAAGATGATGCGGTCCCAGTCGATGCCGGCGCCCTTGGGCAGGATGCCGAGCAGCGCGACCTTGCCGCCGTGGTACATGCAGTCGAGCATGTCGTTGAACGCGTGCGGGTTGCCGCTCATCTCCAGACCCACGTCGAAGCCCTCCATGTGCAGGTCCTTCATGACCTCCTTGAGCGAGGTGTTCGACACGTTGACCACGCGGGTCGCGCCCATGTCGGCGGCGAGCTTGAGGCGGAAATCGTTGACGTCGGTAACCACCACGTTGCGCGCGCCGATGTGCTTGCAGATGCCCGCGGCCATCACGCCGATCGGGCCGGCGCCGGTGATCAGCACGTCCTCGCCGACGACGTCGAATTCCAGCGCGCAATGCGCAGCATTGCCGTAGGGATCGAAGAACGCGGCCAGCTCGCTCGGGATCTGGTCGGGGATCGGCCACAGGTTGGTCGCCGGCATCACCACGTACTCGGCGAAGGCGCCGTCACGGGTCACGCCGATGCCGATGGTGTTCGGGCACAGGTGGGGGCGGCCGGCGCGACAGTTGCGGCAGTGGCCGCAGACCAGGTGACCTTCGGCGGACACGCGCTGGCCGACCGTGTAACCGGTCACCGCCGAACCCAGCTCGACGATGCGGCCGACGAACTCGTGGCCGATGACCAGGCCCGGCGTGATCGTGCGCTGGCTCCACTCGTCCCACAGGTAGATGTGCAGGTCGGTGCCGCAGATCGCGGCTTTTTCGACGCGGATCAGCACATCGTTCGGGCCTGGCGCAGGCACCGGCACCTCCGCCATCCAGATGCCCTTGGTCGCGTCGCGCTTGACCAGCGCCTTCATTGTCTGGGCCATTGTGTCGTGTCTGCCGGTGGCGGAAAGAGCCGGCGATTATACGGGGCGCCCCCGTCGCGGCCGTGCTGCAGCCGCACGTCAGCCAGCCGCCGTTGCCCTGCGCCGGGCCGGCGGGTTGGCTAGACTTGGCCCCCCGTCACGATCCACAGGACCACCATGCGCCATTCGTTACTGGCCGCGACGCTGCTGGGCGTCTTCTTCAGTTGCAGTGCGCCGGTGGCGAGGGCGGGCGAGGGCATGTGGGTGCCGCAGCAGTTGCCGGACATTGCGCCGGCGCTGCGCAAGGCGGGATTGAAGCTCGATCCGAACCGGCTGGCAGACCTGACCGGCGACCCCTTGGGCGCCGTGGTCTCGCTGGGCGGCTGCACCGCGAGCTTCGTGTCGCCGCAGGGTCTGGTGCTGACCAACCACCACTGCGCGTACGGCGCGATCCAGCTGAATTCGACCCCCGAGAACAACCTCATGCGCGACGGCTTCAATGCCGCGGCACTCGGCGACGAGATTTCCGCCGGCCCGAACGCGCGCATCTATGCCCTCGACAGCATCCAGGACGTCACCGCCGAAGTCCGCGCCGCGATCGACGCCGCGCCTGATGGTCTGGGCCGCACGACCGCGCTCGACACGATCGAGAAAACCCTTGTCGCGCGCTGCGAAGCAACGCCGGGCTACCGCTGCCGCCTGTACAGCTTCCTCGGCGGCAACAGCTACAGGCTGTTCCGCAATCTCGAGATCCGCGACGTGCGCCTGGTCTACGCACCGGCGGGCGGCATCGGCAGCTTCGGCGGCGACGTCGACAACTGGATGTGGCCGCGCCACACCGGTGATTTCGCGTTCTACCGCGCGTATGTCGGCCGCGACGGTCGCCCGGCGGAATACGCCGAGGACAACATCCCCTATATCCCGCAGCGCTTCCTGCGCCTGGCCGACAAGCCGCTGCGCGAGAACGATTTCGTCATGGTCGCCGGCTATCCGGGCCGTACGAGCCGCTACGCGTTCGCCGACGAGTTCTCCGAAACCGTCGCCTGGCGCTACCCGCAGATCGGCCGCCATTACCGCGCGCTGATCGATCTGGTCGAGGCGCGCGGCAAGGAAGATCCTGAAATCGACGTGCGCTATGCGAGCGCGGTGCGCGGCTGGCAGAACACGCTGAAGAACTACGAGGGCCAGCTGCAGGGCTTCGAGCGCATCGGCGCGCTGGCGCACAAGCAGTCCGAGGAAGCCGCGGTGCTCGAGTGGCTGCGCAGTCGTGGCGATGACGGCGGGGCTGCGCTCGATGCGCACGCGAAGATCGTCGCGCTGGAAGCGCAATCCAAGGCCACGCGCGAGCGCGATCTGGTGCTGTCGCTGCTGGACAACAGCGGCCTGCTGTCGACGGCCAACCGTCTGTACAGGCTGTCGATGGAGAAGGAAAAGCCCGACGCGATGCGCGAGCAGGGCTTCCAGGCGCGCGATCTGCCGGCGATCGAAGGCAGCCTGAAACAGATGGACCGCCGCTTCGTGCCGGCGATGGATCGCGAGCTCACGCGCTATGCGCTGCTGCAGTACATCCAGCTGCCGCCCGAGCAGCGCATCAAAGCGATCGACACCTGGCTGGGCGGCAACGACGCGGCCGCGATCGACCGGGCGTTGGATCGTCTGCAGCGCAGCACGCTGGGCAACAGCGATGAACGTCTGAAGTGGTTCGCTGCCGATCGCCACGAGTTCCTACGCAGCCGCGATCCGGCGCTGATGTATGCCGCGGCGGTGACGCCGGAACTGCTGCAGATCGAACTTGCGTCCAAGGCCCGCGCCGGCGATCTGCTGCAGTTGCGTCCGACCTACCTGCAGGCTGTCGCCGATTACCGCGGCGGTCGCAAGGAGGCTGTGTACCCCGACGCCAACTCGTCGCTGCGCATTACCTTCGGCAACGTCATGGGTTACACCAATCTCGCGGGCGCGCAGCAGACGCCGTTTACACGTCTGGAAGAAATTCCGCCCAAGGCCACGGGCGCCGAGCCGTTCGATGCGCCCAAGGCGCAGCTCGATGCGATCGCCGCGCGTCGCGATGGCGGCCTGGCCGATCGTCGCCTGCGCAGCGTGCCGGTCAACTTCCTGTCCGATCTCGACGTCACCGGCGGCAATTCCGGCTCGCCGGTGCTCGATGCGGATGGTCGCCTGACCGGTCTGCTGTTCGACATGACCTGGGAAGCGGTGGTGTCTAACTGGGTGTTCGACCCGGCGATGACGCGGACGATCTCGGTCGACCAGCGCTACATCCGCTGGGTCATGCAGGAAGTCGATCCCGCGCCGCGTCTGCTGCAGGAAATGGGCGCCGCCCCGCGCTAGGCCTGTAGGAGCGCGTTCGCGCGCGATGGGGCTTTACTGGGATGCCCTTCGCGCGCAAGCGCGCTCCTATAAAGGGGTTCCTTTAGACTGTCGAGCCCTTCGCAAGGAACCCGCACGATGAGAATCCTGCTCGCCCGACACGGCGAAACGCCGTGGAACGCCGAAGGCCGGTATCAGGGGCAGGAGGACATCGCGCTGTCGGACGTCGGTGAGCGCCAGGCGTCGCTGCTCGGCCAGCGCCTGGCCGATGTGCGGATCGATCGCGCCGTCGCCTCGCCGCTGTCGCGCGCCGACCGCACCGCGCGTCTCGCACTTGGCGCGACGCGCGAATCGATGCTGCGGACCGACGCCGGCCTGGCCGAAATCGCCCACGGCACCTGGGAAGGTCTGCTGGCCAGCGAGATCCGCGAACGTGATCCCGAGCGCTTGGCCGCGTGGCGCGATGCGCCCGATACCGTGCAGATGCCCGGTGGCGAATCGCTGCAGCAGGTGTTCGACCGCGCCTGGCCGGCGTTCGCGCGTGCTGTCGACGGCCTCGGCCCGGATGACACCGCGCTGATCGTCGCCCACGACGCGGTCAACCGCGTGATCCTGTGCCGCGTGCTCGGCATTCCGTTCTCGAAGCTGTGGACGTTTCGCCAGGCCCCGACCACGTTGAACCTGCTCGAAGGGCCGGACGTCGATCACCTTGATGTCGTGCGCCTCAACGATTGCGCGCATCACACTGCGTTCTTCGGTGAGGCGGTGCATCGGGCGCTGTAGACGGAACAGATACGACAGCCACCGTGCCCACCTGGCGAAGTCTGTGGTTCGGCACCGAGGCGCCGACACCGAGACATGTCGGCGCGCTGGTCGCCGTGCTCACAGTGTGTGGCCTGCTGCTGCTTGGACTGTTCATCGACTTCATTCCGCCCGCGGTCTTTCGTGGTCGGCAGGCCGTGATCCTGTTCGGCGTCATCGGTCTGGCTCTGACCGGACTGTTCTATGGCGCGCTGATCCGCACAGGCATCCGCACGGGCGTCTGGCCGTCGGACTGGAAACTCTGGCTGGTGGCGCCCGCCATGCCGGTGTTTCTGGGATGGATCGTCTGGCTCGTTCTCGCCAAGGCGGTGCCATGGGCGATCACGCGCCCATTCGGAAGCGAGCACGAGATGCAGGCGGTCATGCAGACCTCTCATCGCGCCTCGCGACGTTCATGCGACTACCGGTTGAAGGGCGGCCCGCTCGCCGGGACGATGCCGTCGTTCATCTGCATCAGCAGCCGGTATTACCACCGCTATCCAGACCGGACGGTGCGGGTCAGACTTGTGGGGAGATCCACGGTTCTGGGTTTCGCCGTGATCTCCGTCCACCACGTCTCCAGCGCCGAGCATCTCCATGCCGACTGATCTCTCCACATGGCTCGCGCGCATCGAAGCGCGCCACCCCACTGAAATCGAGATGGGCCTCGACCGCGTCGGCGCGGTCTACGCGCGCATGGACTGCGGACGCCCGGCTGCGCAGGTGATCACGATCGCCGGTACCAATGGCAAGGGATCGACGGTCGCCTTCGTCGAGTCGATCGCGCGCGCGGCGGGCTGGCGCGTCGGCGCGTATACCTCGCCGCATCTGCTGGCCTACAACGAACGCGTGCGCATCGACGGGCGTGACGTTGAGGACGCTGCGCTGGTCGAGGCATTCGAGGCGGTCGAGGGCGCGCGCGGTGACACGCCGCTGACCTATTTCGAAACCGGCACGCTGGCCGCCCTGTGGCTGTTCGCGCGTGCCGGGTTGGATCTGGCCGTGCTCGAAGTCGGCCTCGGCGGCCGGCTCGATGCAGTCAATATCGTCGAACCCGATGTCGCGGTGATCACCACCGTCGGGCTCGATCACCAAGACTGGCTGGGCGACGACATCGAAGCGATCGGGCGCGAGAAGGTCGGCATCGCGCGCGCATGGAAGCCGCTCATCGTCGGCGAGACCGATCCGCCGGCAAGCGTGCTGCAGCACGCCTATCGCATCGGCGCGGTCGCGATCCGCGGCGGCAGCGATTTCCTGTATGCGCCGACGGATGCGAGCACGTGGACCTGGCGCGAAGTCGGCTTCGAAGTCGAGCTGCCGATGCCGGCGTTGGCTGCGCCTGTGCAGCTGCGCAATGCGGCGGTCGCGATCGCCGCGATCCGCGCGCTGGACCGCGATGTCGACGATGCCGCGCTCGCGGCCGGAATCGCAAGCGCGACGGTCGCTGGCCGTCTGCAGCGTTTCGAGCGCCAGGGCGTCGAGATCGTCGTGGACGTCGCGCATAACCCGCAGGCGGCGCAGGCGCTGGCCGACTGGCTGGTCGCCGCCCCGGCGGCCGGGCACACGGTCGCGGTGTATGCCGCGCTCGCGGACAAGGACGCGGCGGGCGTGGTCACGGCGCTGGGGGCGTCGATCACCCACTGGCACCTGGCGGGTTCGACCGCGGCCGGCGCGCGTGGCCAGGATGCTGCGGCGCTGCGTGCTCGGGTGTCCGACGCACTGTCGGGCGACGCCAGCGAGCACGTCGATGTCGAAGCTGCGCTCGCCGAAGCGCTCAACCGGGCCGCCGCCGGCGACCGCGTCCTGGTGTTCGGCACGTTCCACGCCGCCGCAGCGGCGCTGCGGGTGTTGCAGGGCAGGCGTTAAGAAGCAGGGCGGTACGGCGCGTATAATTCGCGCGGCACCCGTGTCCGGATCCCGCATGTCGCCTGCATTGAAACAACGCCTGATCGGCGCCGCCGTGCTGATTGCGCTCGCGGTTATTTTCCTGCCGATGCTGATCAAGGGCCCCGCGCCCGCGAGCGGCCTGCCGAACATGTCGCTCGACGTGCCTGACGCGCCTGCGGGGGACTACAAGACCGTCGATCTGCCGCTGATCGCGCCGCCACCGGCGCGCGCAGGCGGCGCGCTGGCGGGTGCGCCGTTGTCGGAATCGGCGTCTGCCGCGCCGGCAGCGACCCGTCCCGATGGCGGTGCCTTGCCGACCGTCGACACCGCGCAGCAGGAGAATCCGCTGCCCGTGACCGTCGCCGGTGGCGGTTATGCCGTGCATTACGCCGCGTTCGCCAGCGAGGCGGATGCCGAGGCGATCCTGCGTCAGCTCGGCGCCTCCGGCCTGCGCGGCTACCGTGAAGCGTTTACGCTCAACGACAAGCCGGCGCAGCGCGTGCGGCTGGGGCCCTATGCCAACCGCGCCGATGCCGAGATCGTCCGCGTGCGCGCGGCGCAGGTCCGTGACGACGTGACGCCGCGTGTGGTCACGCTCGATGCAGGCGCCCGTCCCGACGTGGCACGCCCCGAAACGCCGGCACCAGCTGCCCCGGCAGCGTCGCGCCCGGTGCCTGCGCAGACGCCTGCGACGCCAACCACCGAGCAATTGCCCGAAGAAGCGCCGCCTGCGCGCACGCCGCCGGCGCAGACACCGCCTGCCGCCACGCCTGCGCCGCCGCCGGCCACGCCCGCAGCGGCGGCACCGACGTCTGGCACCGGTTTCATCGTGCAGTTGGGCGCCTTTAGCAACGCGGCCGAAGCCGACCGCCTGCGCGATCGTCTGCGCGGTGCCGGCATCACCGCGTTTACCGATTCGGTCGATACCGACAAGGGCCGCCTGACCCGGGTCAAGGCCGGCCCGGTCGCGACGCGCGGCGAAGCCGACCAGCTCAAGACGCGCGTCCGCAGCGCAGTGGGCGTCGACGGTCTGGTCCGCTCGCACCCCTGACCGGCGCGCGAATACGTCGTCCCACACTTCATACCGGCGCGTCCGCGCGCCTCAAGCAGAACTGGAAATCGAACATGTGCGGGATCGTCGGGATTGTCGGAACCTCTGAAGTCGCAGCCGCGTTGTACGACGGCCTGACGGTGCTGCAGCACCGTGGCCAGGACGCGGCCGGCATCGCCGTGGCCAGCGGCACGGTGATGCGCGTGCACAAGGGCAACGGCCTGGTGCGCGACGTGTTCGACACCAAGGCGATGGACCTGCTGCAGGGTCGCGTGGGCATCGCGCACTGCCGTTATCCCACCGCCGGCAGCGAAGGCCACGACGAGGCGCAGCCGTTCTACGTCAACTCGCCCTACGGCATCGCGCTCGCGCACAACGGCAACCTGGTCAACACCGACCAGCTGCGCCAGCAGGTGTTCGAGACCGACCGCCGCAACGTCAACACCGATTCGGATTCCGAAGTCCTGCTCAACGTGTTCGCGCACGAGCTCGACCGTGAAAAGGCGCTGACCCCCGAGGCCGCGTTCCGCGCCGTCGAAGGCGTCAATCGCCGCGCCAAGGGCGGGTATGCCGTGGTGGCGACGGTGCTGGGCCTGGGTCTGATCGCGTTCCGCGATCCGCATGGCATCCGCCCGCTGGTGCTGGGCAAGCGCGAGACCGCCGAAGGCACCGAATACGCGGTGGCATCGGAATCGGTCGCACTCGACATCCTCGGTTTCGAACACCTGCGCGATGTCGAGCCGGGCGAGGGCATCGTGATCACGCCGCGCGGCGAACTCCACCACCGCCAGTGCGCGCCGCAGCAGCCGCATGCACCGTGCATCTTCGAATACGTGTACTTCGCGCGCCCGGACTCGATGATCGAGAACATCTCGGTGCACAAGGCGCGCATGCGCATGGGCGTGACGCTGGGCGAGAAGATCCTGCGCCTGCGCCCCGACCACGACATCGACACGGTGATCCCGATTCCAGACACCTCGCGCGACGCGGCGCTGGAAATCTCCAACACGCTCGGCGTGAAGTACCGCGAAGGCTTCATCAAGAATCGCTACGTCGGCCGCACCTTCATCATGCCGGGGCAGGGTGAGCGGGCGAAGTCGGTCAAGCGCAAGCTCAATCCGATCCCGCTGGAATTCCGCAACCGCGTGGTGCTGCTGGTCGACGATTCGATCGTGCGCGGCACCACGTCCAAGCAGATCGTGCAGATGGCGCGCGACGCCGGTGCCAAGAAGGTGTATCTCGCATCGGCCGCGCCGCCGGTGCGGCACCCGAACATCTACGGCATCGACATGCCGTCGGTCGACGAGCTGGTCGCGCACAACCGCACGGAAAAAGAGATCGAGGAGTTCCTCGGCTGCGACTGGCTGATCTATCAGGATCTGGCCGATCTCGAAACCGCCGTCGCTGGCCCGAAGTTCCCGGACCGCCGGTTCGACAGTTCCTGCTTCAGCGGCGAATACGTCACCGGCATCGAGGCCGGTTATTTCGAGCGCCTGCAGCAGCTGCGCAGCGACGACGCGAAGAAGAAGCGCCGCGCGTGAATAAGGCGGTGGTCGCGGACGCCGCGGATCTGTTCGCGGCAGCGCGCCACTGCCTGGATGCGCGCGATCCCGATGACAAGATCGCGCTGACCGGCGCCTATGCGCGCCGGTTTAAGGACGGCGCGCTGCCGCTGGACGCGCGCGCGCCTGCGCCGGAACCGATCGGCATGCCGGGGCGCCCCGAGCGCCCGAAGCTCGTGCATCCGCGCGAGCTGCCGCGACGTGGGCTCGGCAGCGAAGAAGGCCGTGCGGCCTTCATCCACGCGATCGCCCATATTGAACTCAACGCGATCGATCTCGGCTGGGACGCGGTCTACCGCTTCCGCGATCTGCCCGCCGATTACTACGCCGACTGGGTGTCGGTGGCCGCCGACGAAGCGCGGCATTTCGTGCTGCTGCGCGATCGTCTGCGCGATCTCGGTTTCGACTACGGTGATTTCGACGCGCACAACGGCCTGTGGGAAATGTGCGAGAAGACCGCGCACGACGGCATGGCGCGCATGGCGCTGGTGCCGCGCGTGCTCGAAGCGCGCGGCTTGGACGTGACGCCCGGGATGATCGTCAAGCTGCGCTCGCTCGGCGATCACGAGACCGTCGGCGTATTCGAAGTGATCCTGCGCGAAGAAGTCGCGCACGTCGCCGCCGGCAGCCGCTGGTTCCGCTGGTTCTGCGAACGCCGCGGCGTGCAACCGGAATCGACGTTCCGCGATCTGCTGTCCGAGTACGCGCGCGCCGTCCTGCACGGCCCGTTCAATATCGACGCTCGCGCGGCGGCTGGCTTCAGCGCAGAAGAGCTCGCGGCTTTGCACGCCATCGCCGAACGCTGACCGCGACGCTTCCCCTGTAGGAGCGCGCTCGCGCGCGAAGGCTTTTCCCGGTGCACCCGATCGCGCGCAAGCGCGCTCCTACGGCGGTGCTGTTCCGATTACGGCTCGCAGCGCCGCTGCGGGATCCAGCGAAGAAAAACCGGCGGCTTTGCGGCAATCGTAGAACGTTAGCGCGTCGTGTAGGAGCGCGCGTGCGCGCGATGACGCTGTTCCGGCAATGCCCATCGCGCGCAAGCGCGCTCCTACAGCCGTGCTGTTGCGATTACGGCTCGCAAGCCAGCGCTGAAAGTTCCAGACGCCCGTCGGCATACGCACGCAACACCGAGCCCTGCTCGAACCAGTCGCCCAGTACGATACGTCGGCAGTCTCGACCGCCAACCTGCAGTTCGTGGATCGCCGGGCGATGCGTATGGCCGTGGATCATCGTGTCGACGCCGTAGCGGCCGAACCAGTCCTCGACCGTGGCCGGCGCTACGTCGGTGACGGTTTCCATCGTGCCGTCGCCGCGCAGCGTGGCGGCACGCGCCTGGCTGGCGTCGCGCGCATGCTGGGCGAACGCGAGTCGCGCGGCCAAGGGCTGCGCCAGCATCTGCGCCTGCCACGCCGGATTGCGTACCTGCGCGCGTACCGCCTGGTACTGGACATCGCCGGTGCACAGCAGATCGCCGTGGGTCAGCAGCACGGGGCGGCCGTAGAGCGTGATCACCGCGGGATCGGGCAGAAGTGACATGCCGGCGCGACGCGCGTAGTCGTGACCGACGAGGAAATCGCGATTGCCGTGCATGAAGGCGACCGGCACGCCGGCGGTCGACAGCGCGGCCAGACGTTCGGCGACCTGGGCACCGGCTTCGGATGGATCGTCGTCGCCGACCCACGACTCGAACAGATCGCCGAGCACGTAGAGCGCATCCGCGCAGCGGGCTTCGCCGTCGAGGAATGCGAGGAACAGCGCGGTGATCTCCGGACGCGCCGGGTCCAGATGCAGGTCGGAGATGAAAAGCGTCGTCATGGCGCCATTGTAATCCGGCCGCCGGGGCCGGCCGGACGCGCCGGTTAGAATGCGCACTGTCCCCACGCCGAGTTCCGCGCATGTCCTGCCGCACCCGTTTCGCCCCCAGTCCCACCGGCTACCTGCACATCGGCGGCGCGCGCACCGCGCTGTACTGCTGGCTAGAGGCGCGGCGTCGCGGCGGCGAGTTCGTGCTGCGCATCGAGGACACCGACCGCGAGCGCAGCACCCAGGCCGCGATCGACGCGATCCTCGAAGCGATGGAGTGGCTGGGCCTGGGCTACGACGAGGGCCCGATTTACCAGACCCACCGGCTGGACCGCTACGCCGAAGTCGCCGAGCAACTGGTCGCGGCCGGCAAGGCGTATTACGCCTACGAGTCGAAGGCCGAACTCGACGCGATGCGCGAGGCCGCGATGGCCGCGGGCGACAAGCCGCGCTACAACGGCGCGTATCGCGAGCGCAACGCGCCGAAGCGCGACGACCCCAACCGCGTCATCCGGCTGAAGAATCCGCTCGACGGCACGGTGGTCTGGGAGGACAAGGTCAAGGGTCGCATCGAGATCGCCAACAGCGAACTCGACGACCTAGTGATCTTCCGCCCAGACGGATACGCGACCTACAACTTCGCGGTCGTCGTCGACGATCTGGACATGGGCATCACCGATGTCGTGCGCGGGGACGACCACGTCAACAACACCCCGCGGCAGATCAACATCTACCGCGCGCTCGGCGCCGACGTGCCGGCGTTCTCGCATCTGCCGATGATCCTCGACGAGCAGGGCGCCAAGCTCTCCAAGCGCACCGGCGCCGCCGATGTCATGCAGTACCGCGACGCCGGCTACCTGCCGCACGCGCTGCTGAACTACCTGGTGCGCCTGGGCTGGTCGCATGGCGATCAGGAGATCTTCTCGATCCCCGAGATGCAGCAGCTGTTCGACCTCAAGGACGTTAACGCCAAGGCCGCGCGTCTGGACATGGCCAAGCTCGGCTGGCTCAACCAGCAGTACCTGAAGTCCGACGACCCGGCCGCGGTCGCCGCGCATCTGGAATGGCATCTCCGCAATGACGGGTACGACCTGTCGGGAGGTCCGGCGCCGGCCGATGTCGTCATCGCGCTACGCGACCGCGTGCAGACGCTCAAGGAAATGTCCGAGCGTGCGGCGGTCTGGTATCGCCCGATCGCGGCCTACGACGAGAAGGCGGTCGCCAAGCACCTGAAGGCCGAAGCCCGCGCACCGCTGACCGATGTCCGCGCGCGCTTCGCCGCGCTGCCGGACTGGAACGTTGACGCGATCGACGCCGCGTTCCGAGCAACCGTCGAGACGCTGGAGCTGGGCATGGGCAAGGTTGCGCAGCCGCTGCGCGTCGCGATCACCGGGACCCAGGTCAGTCCGGACATCGGGCATACGGTGTATCTGGCGGGGCGCGAGGCAGCGCTCGCGCGGATCGATGTGGCGATCGGGATGATTCCGGAGGCCGACCCCGCCTGAGGCCGCGTCGCCATCGGGTCCGCGCGACGGGCGCCCGTCGCCGCGTCCTGGCATCGTGGTCAATAAGCCCCGCTTGCATGGGCTGGAACGATCGTCTTGGCCGATCATCGCCGCGGTCCGGCCGGGCTCACACAGGCGCCGGCGCCTCAGTGCGCGGTTACGATCCGCCGCCTGGCATCCAAGGTGACCACCGTGTCCGCCAGCGTCGGCAAGGACCGCAACGCCTGCCGGCTCACCCGCTCGTAGTGCTGCACGAACCGTGCGACGGCGCTCGCATCCATGCCGCCGCGACCGGGCTGGGCAGCCTGCAACGCCTGTTCCTGCTGCAGGCGCCAGTCGAACACCACGTCAAAACCCGGCGGCTGCAGGAACAGCAGCCGGTCGAGGCCGGCCCACAGGGCCGGGTAGTCGCGGGCGAGGGCGGTGTTGCACCAGCGGCGCCAGGTGCCGGCGGGGTCTTCGTCGCGTTCGAGTGCGTTGACCGGTTCAACGAGCGCGGTCGCGGGCTCGGGCGGGGTGCCGACGCACCAGCCTTCGAACAACAGCAGGTCGAGGCCGTCGACCGTCGGCCAGTCAGTTTCCGGCACGCGGCGGTCGCCGAGTTTGTCGAAGCGCGGCAGACGCATCTGCTTGCCGGTGCGCGCCGCGTCAAATGCGGCCAGACCCAGCGCGATTTCGTGGGTGCCGGGCGGCCCGCGGGTCGCGAGCAGCGGATGCACCTCGCGCGCAAGCGCCTGGCGGGCGTCGCGATCCAGATAGAGATCGTCGAGCGAAAGGACGGCGGCGCGCAGACCGCGTGCTTCGGCGGCATGCATCACCTGCGCGGCCAGGGTGGATTTGCCGGTGCCCTGCAGGCCGCTGATGCCGAGCACCTGCGGCGCGCCACCGGGCTGCAGGTCGGCGAGCAGGGTGTCGACGAGGGCGTCGGGCCAGGGCGAGGACGGTGCGGCGTTCATCGGGGGAACGATAGCGCGGCCTGCGTGTGCTGCGCCGCGGTTCGACATCGCGGCGGGCTGCGGCGATCATCGACGCATGACCACTGCGACCACCACCCTGCTGTCCGAAGCCCTCGACACCTTCGCCACGCTGTTCGACGAGGCGCAGGCCGCCGGCGAACCCGATCGCACCGCGATGACCGTCGCCACCGCCGCGCTCGACGGCCGGCCGTCGGCGCGCACGGTGCTGCTGAAGGCCTGGGACGACCGCGGCTTCGTGTTCTACACGCATCTCGATGGCCGCAAGGGTCGCGAGCTGCAGGAGAATCCACACGCGGCGCTGCTGTTCCACTGGCCGCGGGTGCGCAAGGGCGTGCAGGTGCGGATCGAGGGGCCGGTGGTGATCGTCGCCGACGACGAAGCGGATGCGTATTTCGCCTCCCGGCCGCGCGGCAGCCAGCTGGGCGCATGGGCGTCCAAGCAATCCGAGGAACTCGAGAATCGCGAGGCGTTCGAACAACGACTCGTCGATCTTGAACACGAGTTCGAAGGTCGCGACGTGCCGCGCCCGCCGCGCTGGTCGGGACTGCGCGTGCGGCCCGATCGCGTCGAATTCTGGTACGGCGCCGAATACCGCCTGCACGAGCGCTGGCTCTACGAATGCGACTGCGCCGGCGATTGCCGCAAGCGGATGTTGTATCCGTGACGAGCGGTCCGCGCCGGATCGTCTGCCTGACCGAGGAGCCGACCGAAGTCCTGTACGCGCTCGGTGAGCAGGACCGCATCGTCGGCATCAGCGGCTTCACCGTGCGTCCGCCGCAGGCGCGCAAGGAGAAGCCGAAGGTCAGCGCGTTCACCAGCGCGAAAATCGACGAGATCCTCAAGCTCGAACCGGATTTCGTCGTCGGGTTCTCCGACATCCAGGCCGATATCGCCGCTGAACTCGTGCGCCGTGGCGTCGAGGTGTGGATCAGCAATCACCGCAGCGTCGACGGCATCGTCGACTACGTGCGTCGGCTGGGTGCGCTGGTCGGCTGCGCGGCGCGCGCCGACGCCTACGCGGATGATCTGCGCCGCGGGCTGGATGCGATCGAAACGCAGAGCGCGCGGCTGTCCCGACGCCCGCGCGTGTACTTCGAGGAATGGGACGAACCGATCATCACCGGCATCCGCTGGGTCGCCGAACTGGTGCGCATTGCCGGTGGCGACGACGTGTTCCCGGAACTGTCGATCGAGCCGTTGGCGAAGGCGCGCATCCTCGCCAATGGCGATCCGGTGATCGCCCGCGCGCCCGACATCATTCTCGGCTCGTGGTGTGGCAAGAAATTCCGTCCCGAACGCGTCGCCTCGCGTCCGGGCTGGGATGCGATTCCGGCGGTGCGCGACGGCGAACTGCACGAGATCAAATCGCCGCTGATCCTGCAGCCGGGCCCGGCTGCACTGACCGACGGCGTGGCTGCGATCGCCCACATCGTGCAGGCCTGGGCCCAGCGGCACGACTGAGGCCCGTCCAGCGCGTCGAGGGCAGCATCGCTCCCGTCCCTCGCACCGGCACCCGGAACAGTGGGTTGCGGGCTCGTGCCCCCACCTGCGCCAGCAGACGCCTAGCATGGCGCCTCCCCACACCGCAGGTGCAGTCCCATGCAGCGCATCGCTCTTCTCGGCATCACCGGACGCGCGGGCTCGCGTATCGCCAGCGAACTGCTGGCCCGTGGCCATCGCGTGACCGGCATCGCCCGCAATACCGCCGATATCCCGGCCCAGGCCGGTCTGACCCTGCTTTCGGCCGATGCGGCACGTGCCGAGGCGATTGCGCCATTGCTGGAGGGGCACGATGCCGTCGTCAGCGCAATGCGGTTCGACGGTGGCCCGACGGCCGATGTGCTGCTCGATGCCGTGCGTCAGGCCGGCGTGCGCCGCCTGCTGGTCGTCGGCGGCGCAGGCAGCCTCGAAGTCGCGCCGGGCGTGGCGCTGATCGACACGCCGGACTTTCCCGAGGCTTACAGGCCCGAAGCCGGCGCGGGCCGCGCGTTCCTCGACACCCTGCGCGGCGTCGACGATGTCGACTGGACCTTCGTCTCGCCCGGGGCGGTGTTCGAGCCCGGCACGCGCACCGGTACGTTCCGCATCGGTGGCGATGCCTTGCTGGCGGATGCCGATGGCAACAGCGCGGTCTCGATGGAGGACTACGCGATCGCCTTCGCCGACGAGATCGAGCACCCCGCCCACGTGCGCGAGCGTTTCAGCGTGGCTTACTGATGGCAACGGCGGGACGCGGTACCGGCCGCTACTGGGCGCTGGTATTCGCCGGCGGTCTGATCGAGACGGTCTGGGTAGTCGGGCTCAAAGCGGCGACCACGCCACTGGGCTGGGCGCTGACGATCGGCGCGATCGCGCTGAACTTCGCGCTGCTGATGCGCGCGATCCGCTTCCTGCCGGTCGGTTCGGTCTATGCCGTGTTCTGCGGTCTCGGCGCCGCGGCGTCGGTGATCGCCGAGACCGTGTGGTTCGGCGAGCCGGTGCAGCCGGCGAAGATCGCGTTGATCGCCGTGCTGATCGTCGGCGTCATCGGTCTGAAGCTGGTGACGCCCCTCGCGCCGGGGCCCGACGTGGAGAAGTCGCCATGACCGGCTGGCTTTTCGTGTTCGCGGCCGGCCTGGCGGAAGTGGCCGGCGTGATCGCGATGAACGCGATCAAGCAGCGGCCGGGTGCGCTGGCCTATGCGCGGCTGGTGGCGTGTTTCGGCGTGAGCTTCGGCCTGCTGTCGCTGGGCCTCAAGAGCGGCATGTCGATCGCGATCGCCTACGCGGTCTGGGTCGGCATCGGCACGGTGGGCGCGGTGGTCGTCGGTATCCTGCGCTACGGCGAATCGGCGCGGCCGCTGCGGCTGTTCTGCGTCGCGCTGGTGCTGGCAGCGGTGGTCGGGCTCAAGCTGATCGGCTGAGCCCGCGTCGTCAGCGCGGGATGTCGCGATTGAAGCGCAGCGTGGTGCGGGCACCGTCTTCGGCGGTGATCTGCAGGTCGAGACGCAGCGTGTCCGGGCCGCTGACGCGCGCGACGGCGACATGTTCGACCAGGCCGTCGAGATCGACGGCATCGAAGGTCAGCGTCTGGCGCACGCCGCGCAGGTCGCGCGCATCGCCGGTGATCTGCACCGGCACCGACACGTCGCCGCGTTGCACGCTGACCAGCACCAGCGCCCGGTCGCGTGCCGGCTCGATCGCATAGCGCCGCGCGACCGCCGCGCCCATGTGCGCGGCCGGTACCACGCTCGCCATCACTTCGGCATCGCCGAGCATCGTCTGCGCGGGCATCGCCGCGTTCTGCGCGCTGGTCTGTGCGTCCGCTTCGTTGGAGGGCGCTTGTCCGCAGGCGGTCGCGAGCAACGCGAGTCCGGCGAGGCACAGCGCGCGCGTGATCTCAGTCATTGGCAGCCGACAGTTCGCCGCCGCGACGCGCGGCGTTGGCGATCGCGTCCGCCACCAGCGCGCGCAGCCCGCCGGCTTCGAAGGTCTCGATCGCCGCCTGGGTGGTGCCACCCGGCGAGGTGACGCGACGGCGCAGTTCGGACGGCGCCTCGTCGGACTCGACCAGCATCCGCGCCGCGCCGAGCACGGTCTGCAGCACCAGCGTGCGGGCATCTTTCGCCGGCAGGCCCTGCGCGATCGCAGCGTCTTCCATGGCTTCGGCGAGCAGGAAGATGTAGGCCGGGCCGCTGCCCGATACCGCGGTCACCGCGTCCATCCGCGCCTCGTCATCGATCCACACGGTCTCGCCCGCGCTCTCCAGGAGCGCCTGCGCGCGTGCGCGTCCGGCATCGTCGACGCGCGCATTCGCGAACAGGCCGGTCACACCGGCGCCGAGCAGGGCAGGCGTGTTGGGCATCGTGCGCACCACCGGCACGCCGCCGCCCAGCCAGCGGTCGAGCTGGGTCGCGGTGATGCCTGCCGCGATCGACAGCACCAGCGGCCGCGTGGCCTGGGCCAGGTCGGCCAGCGATTCACAGACCCCGCGCAGCACCTGCGGCTTGGTCGCCAGCACCCAGGTCGCAGCGCCGTCCACGGCCTGCGCCGCGTCGGCGAACGTGTGCACGCCGAAGTCGCGGGCGAGCGCATCGCGGCTGTCGGCGTTGGGATCGACGACGCGCACCGATGCGGCGTCGCCGCCGCGCGCGACCAGGCCGCCGATCAGGCTGCGCGCCATGTTGCCGCCACCGATGAAAACGATGGGTGCGGCAGGGGTGTCGTGGGTATCGGTCATGGCGGCTTCGCAGTCGGGAACGCGTCGATGGTAGCCGACCGTCTGCGTGGTACCGGTCAGCGCGCCGGGCGCGCGCCGAACAAGGCTGAGCCGACGCGCACCATCGTCGCGCCTTCCTGGATCGCCAGTTCCAGGTCGTCGCTCATGCCCATCGACAGCGTGTCGATGGCTGGGTCCTGCCCGGCCACGGTGTCGAACAGCCGGCGCATCCGCGCGAAGGCATCGCGCCGGCGTTCGGGCTCGGCATGCGGGGCGGGAATCGCCATCAGTCCGCGCAAGCGCAGGCTCGGCGCGGCACGGATCGCCGCGACCAGTGCGGGCACCTCGGACGGCGCGCACCCGTGCTTGCTGGACTCGTCGTCGATGTTGACCTGGACCAGCACGTTCAGCGCGCCGCGCGCAGCCGGGCGGTGCGCAGCCAGCGCGTCGACGAGTTTCATCCGGTCCACGGTCTGCACCCAGTCGAACAGCTCGGCGGCCTGTTTGGCCTTGTTCGACTGCAGATGGCCGATCAGATGCCACTCCAGGCCCAGACCGGCCAAGGCTTCGATCTTGCCGGCGGCCTCCTGCACGTAGTTCTCGCCGAACGCGCGCTGGCCGGCGTTGGTGAGCGCGGCGATGGCCTCGGCCGAATGGAACTTGGAGACCGCCAGCAGGCGCGCCTGCACTGGCCGCGCAGCGGCGCGGTCCGCGTTGTGGATCCGCGACATCACGGCGTCGAGGGCGGCACTGGCAGGGGTCGAAGTCACGGGCAACGGGGGCGTCCGGGGCAGTGTGGGTGCGCTGGTTTTGCGCGGGGAATACCGGTCTATACTGCCGCCGGGGACAGGGAGGCGCCAGCCGGGAAGGCTCGTTGCGCGCCCTGCGCGGATCATCATCAAGGGGTGTTGCATGGATATCGCCGAACTGTTGGCGTTCTCGGTCAAGAACAAGGCGTCGGACCTGCATCTGTCCGCAGGACTGCCGCCGATGATCCGCGTCGACGGCGACGTGCGCCGCATCAACATCCCCGCGCTCGAGCACAAGCAGGTGCACGCGCTGATCTACGACATCATGTCGGACAAGCAGCGCCGCGACTTCGAAGAGTTCCTCGAGGTCGACTTCTCGTTTGAGATTCCGGGTCTGGCCCGCTTCCGCGTCAACGCGTTCAACCAGAACCGCGGCGCTGGCGCCGTGTTCCGCACGATTCCGTCGGAAGTGCTGACGCTCGAGGACCTGAACTGTCCGCCGATCTTCCGCCAGCTGATCGACCAGCCGCAGGGTCTGATCCTGGTGACCGGTCCGACCGGTTCGGGCAAGTCGACCACGCTCGCGGCGATGATCGACCACATCAACAAGAACGAATACGCGCACATCCTCTCCGTCGAGGATCCGATCGAATTCGTGCACACCTCGCAGAAGTGCCTGATCAACCAGCGCGAAGTGCACCGTGACACCCACGGCTTCAACGAAGCGCTGCGCTCGGCGCTGCGCGAAGACCCTGACTACATTCTGGTCGGCGAGTTGCGCGACCTCGAAACCATCCGCCTGGCGCTCACCGCCGCGGAAACCGGTCACCTGGTGTTCGGCACGCTGCACACCTCCAGCGCGGCCAAGACCATCGACCGCATCATCGACGTGTTCCCGTCGGGCGAAAAGCCGATGGTGCGCTCGATGCTGTCTGAAAGCTTGCGCGCGGTGATCTCGCAGTCGCTGCTGAAGAAGGTCGGCGGTGGCCGTACCGCGGCCTGGGAAATCATGACCGGCATCCCGGCGATCCGGAACCTGATTCGCGAGGACAAGGTCGCGCAGATGTATTCGGCCATCCAGACCGGCCAGCAGTACGGCATGCAGACGCTCGACCAGCACCTGCAGGATCTGGTCAAGCGCGGCCTGATCACGCGCCCGGCCGCGAAGGAATACGCCAAGGACAAGCGTCTGTTCGAGTGAGCAGACGCGGGGATTTGGAATTCGGGATTCGGGATTAGAAAAAGCCAGGGCTCGCGATCGGGATGGATTCGTTCTTTCGAATCCCCAATCCCCAATCCCGGATCCCGGCTCCAACGGAGCCACCCATGAGCAGCATCGACTTCACCTCGTTCCTCAAGCTGATGGCCCACCAGAAGGCCTCGGACCTGTTCATCACCGCCGGCATGCCGCCGTCGATCAAGGTACACGGCAAGATCTCGCCGATCACCCAGAACCCGCTGACGCCGCAGCAGGCGCGCGATCTGGTGCTCAACGTGATGACCCCGCCGCAGCGCGAGGAATTCGAGAAGACCCACGAGTGCAACTTCGCGATCGGCGTCTCGGGCGTCGGCCGCTTCCGCATCTCGTGCTTCTACCAGCGCAACCAGGTCGGCATGGTGCTGCGGCGGATCGAGACCCACATCCCGAGCATCGAAGAGCTCAACCTGCCGCCGATCATCAAGACGCTGGCGATGACCAAGCGCGGCATCATCATCTTCGTCGGCGCCACCGGCACGGGTAAATCCACGTCGCTCGCGGCGATGATCGGCTACCGCAACCAGAACTCGACCGGCCACATCATCACGATCGAAGACCCGATCGAATTCGTGCACAAGCACGCCGGCTGCATCATCACGCAGCGCGAGGTCGGCATCGATACCGACAGCTGGGACGCGGCGCTGAAGAACACCCTGCGCCAAGCGCCGGACGTGATCATGATCGGCGAGGTGCGCACGCGCGAGGGCATGGACCATGCGATCGCGTTCGCCGAAACCGGGCATCTGGTGCTGTGCACGCTGCATGCGAACAACGCCAACCAGGCGATGGACCGCATCATCAACTTCTTCCCCGAAGACCGCCGCAACCAGCTGCTGATGGATCTGTCGTTGAATCTCAAGGGCGTGGTCGCGCAGCAGCTGATCCCGACCCCCGACGGCAAGAGCCGGCGCGTGGCGATGGAAATCATGCTCGGCACGCCGCTGGTGCAGGACTACATCCGCGAAGGCGAGATCCACAAGCTCAAGGAGGTCATGAAGGAATCGACCAACCTGGGCATGAAGACCTTCGACCAGGCGCTGTTCGAGCTCTACCAAGCGGGCGAGATCTCCTACGAGGACGCGCTGCGTTACGCCGACTCCGCGAACGAGGTGCGGCTGCGCATCAAGCTCGCCCAGGGTGGCGATGCGCGCACGCTGTCGCAGGGTCTGGACGGCGTCGAGGTGGCCGAGGTCCGCTGACTCCCCCCACACGGCGCGTCACCGGATCGGTTCGACGGCTATCCTCCACGTCGGCTGCCGTCAGGCGGCGGAGTCGGACGCGATACCCACACAAAAAGGACGATCCATGACGAAGACAGTAACCCGTTGCCTCCTCGCCACCGCGCTGATTGCGGTTGTACTGCCGGCTGCCCACGCACAGAGTGCGCTCGAGCGCATGCGTGGCCTCGGTGGGGGCAAGGCCCAGACGGTGCTCGATGTCGGCAGCGATGCGCTCAAAGGCCTGAGCCTCACCGATGCCGAGGTCGCCGCGCTGGGCGCAGAGGCGGCCGCCGCCTACGACGCCGAGAATACGGTTGCCGCAGCGAACGATCCGTACGCGCAGCGCCTTGCGAGACTTGTCTCGGGCTGGGAAAACGACGCGGGTCTGTCGCTGAATTTCAAGGTCTACAAGACGCCGGAGATCAACGCGTTCGCTCTACCCGATGGTTCTGTTCGGGTCTACAGCGGCCTGATGGACACACTGGACGATGACGAACTGCGTTTTGTCATCGGCCACGAGATCGGCCACGTCAAGCACGGCCACAGCAAGGCGCGTTTCCGCACCGCCTATCTCGCGCAGGCTGCACGCAAAGGCGTGGCCAGTGCCGACAACGTCGCGGGTGCTCTGGCATCGTCCGAACTGGGCGGGCTGGTGGAGTCGGTGGTCAAGGCCCAGCACTCGCAGTCCAACGAACTGGAATCCGACGGTTACGGTCTGGGACTGTTGCAGCGGGGCGGTTTCGAGCCGCAGGCCGCGGTGACTGCGTTGCAGAAGCTCGACGACGGCGGCCAGAAGGCCGACATGCTGTCCAGTCATCCGGATCCCGCCAGCCGCGCGCGCCGCATCCAGTCGCAGCTCCGCTGAGTTCCGCGCGACGCCCGCGTCCGCCGGGCGTCGCGATTGGGCACAGCGCAACGCTGTGTTGCCCAAGACCGTCACGTCGCAGCGGTATCGTGACGCTGCCTTGCCGCCAATTTGATCCCGTAAGGGAGACAATGGCACGCATTCATTCCTGAAGGAGATCGCTGATGGCCTACACCCTCCCCGAGCTGGGCTACGCGTACGACGCGCTCGAGCCGCACATCGATGCCAAGACGATGGAAATCCATCACACCAAGCATCACCAGACCTACATCAACAACGCCAATGCAGCGCTGGAAGGCACGCAGTGGGCGGACACGTCGGCAGAAGACCTGATCGCCGATCTCGATGCGTTGCCGGAAGACAAGCGCGGCCCGCTGCGCAACAACGCCGGCGGCCATGCCAACCACTCGCTGTTCTGGACGGTGATGTCGCCCAAGGGCGGCGGCAACCCGGTCGGCGATGTCGCCAAGCACATCGACAGCGATCTCGGCGGTTTCGACGCGTTCAAGGAGGCTTTCACCAAGGCCGCACTGACGCGCTTCGGCAGCGGCTGGGCCTGGCTGTCGGTCGACAAGGCGGGCACGCTCAAGGTCGAAAGCAGCGCCAACCAGGACAACCCCCTGATGAAGGGCATCGGCTCGGGCAATACCCCGATCCTCGGCCTTGACGTCTGGGAACACGCGTATTACCTGAACTACCAGAACCGTCGCCCCGACTACATCGCCGCGTTCTATAACGTGGTCGACTGGAACGAGGTCGAGCGTCGTTACCAGGCCGCTGTCGCCGGCTGATCCAGCGCCATTGAGACACCTGCAACGCCCGCCGCTCACACCGGCGGGCGTTCTGCTTTCTGCGTTCAGCGGAGGGCGTCTTCGGGTGCCGGGATGCGATCGACTGCCAGCACGCGACGCTCCGTCGCGAGCGCGATTTCGGCGATTTGCGTGCCCTGCCGGTCGTGCACCCAAGCCATACAGCAGCTCTGGCCGCCGGGTGCGCGGTAACTGCTCAGGAGGTTGACCACGGCGACCTCCACGCAGTGGCCGTTGTAGCGCACGGGAAACGCTGCCGCGTATTCGAAGGTGTAATGCCCGGCGCCGTGCCATGGCCTGGGCGCGTCGCCCGCGCGCTCGGGACACGCGGCGGCCGTGCCGGGGTGCTGCGCGAGTCCAGCAAGGCCCCGGCCGACCGCCGCGAGGAGTGCCGGTGGGTACGCCGTGTCCGCCGGCTGCGGCGCGACGCGATGGCGCAACGCATAGCGCACGCGCACCACGTCCTGCGCCGTGGGACCGGCGAAAGGACGGGCGAGGGTGATCGTGTCCTCGGCGTAGACGCTGTCGCGATAGACGACCAGGACGCGGCCATCGAGGGCGATGAGGTCGAATGCCTGGTCGCCGCCCCGGCCGTTGATCGAGAACGTCATGTGGTCGCGCGCGTCGGCATCGTCGAGCGCCGTCAGCGGGCGCGCGAAGCCGTCCGGTCCCTGACGGATCAGCTCGATCTGCGAGAACAGTCCGGTGCCACCGACATAGGTGTCGCGGACGAGGTCGAGACGGCCGTCGCTGTCGAGATCGCGCCGGCGGGCCGGGCGTTGCGCGGCAGACAGTCTGCCAGCGGCTCGCCATGTTCGTCTTCCAGGGTGACCTCGATCTCGATGCCCTCCCCATACCGGAGGGTCGAGACGACGGCCTCCACAGGATCGGCCGAACCGGTGGCGGCGGCGTCCAGGATCGCCTGACGCAGCCTGTCGACGGGCTGCTCGGCGCCCAGTGCCGTGGCGGGCAAGAGGGCGAGCGCCGCGATCAGCAGCGCACGCAATCCCGCGGGGCTCATTGCGCGGCGCGTCGAAGCGCGACCGCCACCGGGCAGTCCGGCCGGTGCGCGCCGGGGAGGTAGCCCAGGCTCATCAGGAATTCGCCAGTGATCTCGCCGCCGGTGAAGCGGAAGGTCTTCTTGAACAGCTTGACCCACGAGGCCTTGTCCCGCGGCGCGCCGTTTTCGGTCGCATGCGCGTCCAGCCATTCGACGAACCCCCCATGGGAGTCACGCAGGCCCTGGATCACTTGCGCGTTGTGGATCGCCGCATCCACCTTGAGCCGGTTGCGGATGATCGAGGCGTCGCCGAGCAGGCGCGCGCGATCCGCTTCGCCATAGGCGGCGACCGTGTCGACGTCGAAGCCGTCGTAGGCCGCGCGGAAGCCGCTCCGCTTGCGCAGGATGGTTTCCCAGCTCAGGCCGGCCTGGTTGATCTCCAGCAGCAGGCGTTCGAACAGCACGCATTCCTCGCGCTGCGGGAAGCCGTACTCGGTGTCGTGGTAGGGGCCGTGGACCGGATGGCCGGGGGCGATGTCGCAGTAGCCGCTCATCCACGCAGCATAGGGCGCGTGGGCAGGCGCCGCCATCGGGTGCGACCCGGGTTGCGGCTTCCACGCACCGCGGGTCACCATGCGGCGTCGCCCTTGCCGGATCCGTCGATGGAAATCGCCCACCGCCGCGTTGCCACCGTGCACTTCACCCTGTCCGACGACAGCGGCCAGCGCATCACCAGCACCCGCGGTCACGATCCGCTGGTCTACATGCACGGCAACGGCTCGATCATCGTCGGGCTGGAAGAAGCCCTCGAAGGCAAGAAGGCTGGTGAGCACTTCACCGTGGACATCCCGCCCGAGCGCGGATTCGGTCCGCGCCACGACAGTCTGGTGCAGACGCTGCCGCGCACGATGTTCAACGGCAGCGCGACGCCCGCGGTTGGCGAGAAGCTGCGCGCGCAGACCGAGAAGGGGCCGCTGGACGTGATCGTCACCGCGCTCGACGACAGCCAGATCACCGTCGACGGCAACAACCCGCTGGCCGGACGCACCTTGCGCGCCGAAGTGGAAGTCGTCGGCGTGCGGGTCGCGACACCCGACGAGCTGCAGTTCGGGCTCTAGTCGGCAGCGCCTGCTGCGCGGACGCGATTCCTGGCGTCATTCACTCCCGGTGCGGGCTCGCGAACACACCTCGGCAGCCTGCGTACACCCGGTTGGCTAGAATGGGCGCATGTCGTTCTTCGCCAACCACATGCTGGTCGCGCTGCCTGCGCTGCAGGATGCCCACTTCACGCGTGCCGTCGCGCTCATCTGCCAGCACGATGAAGACGGCGCGATGGGCGTGGTGATCAATCGTCCGTCGGAGTACACCTTCGGCGAGCTGCTGGACCAGATGCACATCACGCTGCGTGACGAGCGCCTGCGCGACCACCGCGTCCTGGCAGGCGGCCCCGTGCATCCCGAGCGCGGCTTCGTGCTGCATGACGGCCCGGGTGGCTGGGATTCGAGTCTGGAGATCGGCGAGGGCCTGCACGTGACCACATCGCGCGATGTGCTCGAGGCGATGGCGGCCGGCGAAGGTCCCGAACACGCGACCCTGGCGCTCGGCTGCGCCGGCTGGGGCAAGGGCCAGCTGGAGCGCGAACTCACCGAGCACAGCTGGCTGACCGTGCCAGCCGACCCGCAATTGATCTTCAACACTCCCCTCGACGCGCGCTGGCAGGCCGCCGCCGGGCGCATCGGCGTCGACATGATGCATGTCGCCAGCCACAGCGGACGCGCATGAGCGATCCCGCGCCCCCCGCGATCCGCCGCGATGGCACGGTGCTCGGCTTCGATGTCGGCTCGCGCCGGATCGGCGTGGCGGTCGGCAGCGCATTCGGCCACGGCGCGCGCGCGCTCGCGGTGATCGACGTGCATGGTGAGCAGATCGACTGGCAGGCGGTCGACCGCTTGCAGAAGGAGTGGCGGCCCGACGGCATGATCGTCGGCGATCCGCTGACGCTCGAAGGCGGCGATCAGCCGGCCCGGGCGCGCGCGCATGCGTTCGCGCGCGAACTGCGCGTGCGTTACCGGTTGCCCGTGGTGCTGGTGGACGAGCGCGCCAGCTCGATCGAAGCCGCGCAGCGCTTCGCGCTCGATCGCGCGGAAGGTCGCCGCAAGCGTCGCGATGCGGCGGCGCTCGATGCGGTGGCGGCCGCGGTGATCGTCGAGCGTTGGCTGGCAGCGCCTGGCGACGGCATACCGGTCTGAGGCCGGCCCGCGGCGGTCGGCCGCGGATCCGTGTGCGCTACGGGGCTCGGCGCGCGAACTGCAGGTACTGCCCAGCCGTTTGACAATCGCCTCGTTCCGGCCGCGCACCGCAGCCGCTCCACACGGCACTCGCCGCATCCGCGTCGCTGCGGGACAATGTCGCTCCCGCCGCTGCCTGTGTACCGCGATGATGTCCGCTCCTGATGCCCAGATCGACGCGACCGGCCGCCTGCGCCATCTGCTGACGCTCGAGGGGCTGCCGCGTACGACGCTCGAAGGCCTGCTCGACCGGGCGCAGACGATGGTCGATGCCGGGGAGGTCAATGCACGGCTGGCCGGCATCGCGGTGTGCACGTTGTTCTTCGAACCTTCGACGCGTACGCGTCTGAGCTTCCAGCGCGCCGCCCAGCGCCTCGGCGCCGACGTGCTCGGCTTCGACGCCTCCACCTCGTCGACGACCAAAGGCGAGACCGCGCTCGACACCTTCCGCAACATCGAGGCGATGGGCGTGCGGGGCTTCGTCGTGCGGCATTCGGATGACGGTGCCGTGGCCGCGCTCGCCGCGGCTGCCGCGCCGGACACCGCGCTCATCAACGCCGGCGATGGACGCAGCGCGCATCCGACCCAGGGCCTGCTCGACATGCTGACCCTGCGCCAGGCGAAAGGCGGCGACTTTTCGGGGCTCAAGGTCGTGATCGTCGGCGATGTCCGCCACTCGCGCGTTGCGCGCAGCGATCTGCATGCACTGCGCACGCTCGGCGCCGGCGAGATCCGCGTCTGCGGACCGGCATCGTTGCTTCCGGACGCTGCGTTGCTCGCCGGCTGCACGATCTCGCACGATTTCGATGCCGCGCTTGAAGGCGTCGACGCGGTGATGATGCTGCGCCTGCAGCGCGAGCGCATGGCCGAAGGGCTGGTCGATTCGCTCGAGGACTACCACCGCGACTACGGCCTCGATGCGCGACGCTTGCGCCGCGCCGCGCGCGACGCGGTCGTCTTGCATCCCGGCCCGATGAACCGTGGGGTCGAGATTGATGACGATGTGGCCGACGGCCCCCAATCGCTGATCCTGCGACAGGTCGCCAATGGCGTCGCTGCGCGCATGGCGGTGCTGGAGACGCTGCTCGGCTGAGCGGCCAGACCTTCGCGATTCCGGTATCGTGCGGCGTCCCCGAGCCGCGCCCAGATGATGTCCGCATACGATCCCGATGCCTCCCTGCCGGCGCAGGCCGCCGCAAGGCCCGCGCTTGCGCTGACCCCGCGCCAGCTGGTGATGATGGGGCTGGGCAGCGCGATCGGCGCCGGCCTGTTTCTCGGGTCCGGCGTCGGTATCCAGACCGCCGGCCCCGCGGTCCTGGTGTCCTACATGATCGCCGGCGCACTGGTGATCGTGGTGATGCACGCGCTGGGCGAGATGGCTGCCGCCAAGCCGGCCAGTGGCGCGTTCTCGGTCTACGCCGCCGACGCGATGGGCCCGGTCGCCGGCGCGACCGTCGGTTGGTTGTGGTGGCTGCAGGTGGTGATCGTGATCGCCGCCGAAGCGGTCGGTGCGGCCGGATTGCTGGCCTCGATCTGGCCATCGTTGTCGGTGCCCGGCCTCGCCTTGTGTTTCATGGTGCTGTTCACGGCGATCAACCTGCTGGGCGTGCGCAACTTCGGTGAGTTCGAATTCTGGTTCGCAATCCTCAAGGTCCTGGCGATCCTGGCGTTCATCGCGATCGGCGTGGCGCTGGTCGCCGGCTGGCTGCCGGCGGTGGTCTCGCCGGGCCTGTCGAACCTGCTGGGCCCCGACGGCTTCGCGCCACGTGGCTGGGCCGGCATCGGCGCGGCGCTGCTGGTCGTGGTGTTCGCCTTCGGTGGTACCGAGATCGTCGCGATCGCGGCGGCGGAAACCAGCGACCCGGCGAAAAGCCTCGCGCGTGCAATCCGCACCGTCGCCTGGCGCATTCTCGTGTTCTATCTCGGCTCGATCGCGGTGATCGTTGCGGTGGTGCCGTGGAACAGCCCGGCGCTGGCGTCACCATTTGCCGCGGTGCTGGAGATTGCGCGGATTCCCGGCGCGGCGACCGCGATCACGTTGGTCGCGGTAATCGCGCTGCTGTCGGCGCTCAACGCCAATCTCTATGGCGCGTCGAGGATGATCTGGTCGCTCGGTCGCCGCGGCGATGCGCCGGCGATGCTCGGCCGCAGCGACCGCCGCAATGTACCGATCGCGGCGGTCTTCGCCAGCGTGAGCTTCGGTTTTGCCGCGGCCGCGCTGGAACTCGCATTTCCGCAGCGGGTGTTGCCGCTGCTGCTGAGTGTCGTCGGGGCGACCTGCCTGCTGGTCTGGACGCTCGCATTGATCTCGCAGTTCATCCTGCGCCGCCGCGCGGATCGCGCGCACACGCCGTTGCCGTTCCGGATGCGTGCGTTCCCTGTGCCGACGCTCGCCGCGTTGGCGGTGCTCGCGGTGATTTTCGCGATGCTGATCGCATCGCCCGACACGCGCGCGCAGTTCCTGTCGATGGCCGCGCTGACGCTGGCCATCGCCGGACTCAACGCGCTCGCGCAGCGCCTGCGACGGGCGCCGCCGGCAGGCTGAGGCGCCTCAGCGCCGCTGCGCGAACAACCAAGGCCACAGCGCCTCGGTGCGATAGGCCGCATCCCAGCTGTTGTGGTTGGCGTCTGGGAATTCGGTGTAGCGCACGTCGGCGCCGGCATCGCGCAGCGCGGCGTGCATGCGGCGCGATTGTTCCGGCGGCACGACGTCGTCGAGCGCGCCGTGGAAGATCCAGCTCGGAATCGCGCGCAGCTGACGCGCGGCATCGGCGAACGGATCGGCCGCGGATTGCGTGGACTCGACATACAAGGTGTCCAGATCGGGCCGCGTGCCGGGCGGGGTGATGCCGCCGCACACGGGGACCAGCGCGGCGAAGCGTGCCGGCTCACGCAGCGCCAGCGACCAGGTGCCGTAGCCGCCACGCGACATGCCCGTCAGCGAAGTCCGCCTGCGGTCGCCGTCGAACTCGTCGGTTGCCGCATCGAGTGTCGCCAGTGCCATCGTCGCGGTGTCGCCTTCCCAGGACTCGCTTTCTGGCGACTGCGGAAACACCACCAGCGCCGGGAAATCCGCCGCATGCGCGCGCACGTACGGCCCGAGTCCGGCCTGGATCTGCTTCTCGCCATCGTCGCCGCGTTCGCCGGAGCCGTGCAGGAACAGCACCACCGGCAACGGACGCGGTAGCTGTGCCGACGGTACGAAGACCTGGTACGCGTAGCGGCGCCCGTTCGAGGTCAGCTCGCGGCGCACGAAGCTGCCGGGTGACGTGGTGGAAGAGGGGAGGGCGCTTACGCAGCCCGCCAACATGGCAGCGCCGCCGGCAAGGGCGAGGCCGCGCAGCAGGCGGCGGCGCGTATGAGAATCGGGCTGATGCATCGCGCGTCTCCAATGATTTGATTGAACGGATTATGGAAGTTCGCGTGCGACGCCGTGAATGGTCGGACTGGATGCCCGGCCAGCGCCCGGCGCTATCAGCCTACAGCGCGTGCTCCGGTTCGACGTTGCGCGAACAGCCATTGCCAGAGTGCTTCGCTCCGATAGGCCGCATCCCAGCTGTTGTGATCGGCATCGGGGAACTCGGTGTAGCGCACGTCGCGCGCGCCTGCAGCCGTCAGTGCATTGGCCATGCGGCGCGATTGTCGCGGGGGCACGACATCGTCCCTGCCGCCGTGGAAGATCCAGGTCGGCATCCCGCGCAGGCGCGCCGCTGTAGCGGCGAAAGGATCCGCTGCGCCAGCCACGCTATGCGCGCGCAGGCCCGGACTCGGATCATCCCAGTCGACCGTGATACCTCCGCAAATGGGCACCAGAGCCGCGAACGTATCCGGTCGTTGCAGCGCCAGCTCCCAAGTGCCGTACCCGCCCATGGAGATGCCACTCAGATAGATCCGGTCGGGATCCACTTCGAACGCCTGACGCGCCAAGTCGAGCGCCGCGAGCGCGATCGGTCCGCCCCGATCCGTCCATTCCATGTCGTCGGGGATCTGTGGAAACACCACCAGCGCCGGGAAATCCGCTGCATGCGCGCGTACGTACGGACCGAGGCCGGCCTGGATCTGCTTCTGCCCATCGTCGCCGCGCTCGCCCGAGCCGTGCAGGAACAGCACTGCCGGCAATGGACGCGGCAGTTGCGCCGACGGCACGAAGACCTGGTAGGCGTAGCGGCGGCCGTTCGAGGTCAGCTCGCGCCGCACGAATCTGCCGGGTGACGTCGTCGAGGAGGGAAGGGCGCTTACGCAGCTCGACAGCATGGCAGCGCCGCCGGCAAGGGCGAGGCCGCGCAGCAATTGGCGTCGGGCGGTACTGGACATGCGCTCACTCCGTATGGGTCAGGCGAAGGTCCACAGGCCCAGCGCCAGCAGGTGCAGGACGACCATCGCGAGGAACACCTTACGGTAGGCGGGCTTGGCGCGTTTGTGGCGCAGCAGCTGCTGCGCGAGTCCTGCGGCGGGCCAGCCGCCGAGCAGTTCGAGCAGATGCAGATGCGCCTCGGGCGTGCGCCAGCGGCCGCGCTGCGCGGCGTGTTTGTCGAACGCATAGGCGGCTGCAGTCAGGACATTGAATCCGGCCAGCGCGGCGAGCGCAAGGTGCGGCAGGCGTCGGGAGACGACCCCGGCACCGAGCAGCGCGCACCAGATGACGATCGCGATCAGCGGGCCGCGCGTACCGCCTGCAGGTGTAGATGCCGGCGCACGCGCATCGCGGGGCTTCGACGCGGCGCGCGCAGTGCGTGGTGTCTGCGTTGAGCCGACCGCGGCCACGTGCACCGCGCGCCAGCGTCCATCGGCCTGCTGCTGCGGCGTATAGCGCACGCGTGTGCCGACGTCGGGCCGTGCGCCGCTGCGGTCGAAATCGCGGACATGGAAGAAGACGCGATCCGGATCACCGGCAGCGGCGTCCTCGGGCGTGATGAAACCGAAGCCGCGCGCGTCGTCCCAGCGTTCGATCCGGCCGAATCCGGCGCGTGCGCGCATCGTCGTCGCCTCAGCGCAGCATGATCGCGGTGGCAAGGCCGAGGAAGCTGAAGAACCCCACGATATCGGTGACCGCGGTGACGACGACGGTGCCGGCGACAGCGGGATCGACGCCCATGCGCTTGAGCAGCAGCGGCAGCAAGGTGCCGGCGAGTGCGGCCGAGCAGAAGTTGATCACCAGGGCGGCGAAAATCACCAGTGACAACACCCAGTCGTGGAACCACACCAGCGCGACGAGGCCGACCAGACTGCCGATCAACAGGCCGTTGATCAGTGCGACGCGTAACTCTTTCCACAACAGGATGCGCGCATTGCTCGCGCCGACCTGGCCTAGCGCGATGCCGCGCACCATCAGCGTGAGCACCTGCACCGCGGCATTGCCGCCGATGCCGGCGACGATCGGCATCAACACCGCGAGCGCGACGATCTGCTCGATCGTCGCTTCGAAGCGGCCGATGACGAACGCGGCCAGGAACGCGGTGCACAGGTTGATGCCCAGCCACACCACGCGACCGCGCACGGCGCGCTTGATCGGCGAGAACAGATCCTCGTCTTCGTCGAGACCGGCGGCGGACAGCGCCTGGTGCTCGGCTTGCTCGCGGATGATGTCGATCACGTCGTCGACCGTGATGCGGCCGAGCAGGATGTTGCCGTCGTCGACGACCGGCGCCGAGACCCAGTCGTTGTCGGAGAACTGGCGCGCGACCTGCTCGGCAGATTCGCCGACATGGATCGAATCGAGCTCGTCGTCGATCAGCTTGTTGATCGGCGTGCCGGGTTCGCGCGTGACCAGATCCTGCAGCGCGACCCAGCCCGCCAGCTGATGGCGGCGGTTGACGACGTACAGGTGATCGGTGTGCTCGGGCAGTTCGCCGCGCAGGCGCAGGAAGCGCAACACCACGTCGACGGTCGTGTCCGCGCGCACCGTGACGACATCGGGATTCATCAGGCGGCCGGCGGTGTCCTCGGGGTAGGAGAGCACCTGTTCCAAGCGCTCGCGATTCTCGCGATCCATCGCCCGCAGCACTTCGTCGATCACCGCATCGGGCAGGTCCTCGACGAGATCGGCGAGGTCGTCGATGTCGAGATCCTCGACCGCGGCGACGAGCTCGTCGGCATCCATGTCCGCGATGAGGCTTTCGCGCACCTCGTCGCCGACGTGGACCAGCACCTCGCCGTCGTCTTCGGGATCGACCAGGCCCCACACGACCATGCGCTTGTCGTGCGGCAGCGATTCGAGGAGGTTGCCGATCTCGGCCGGTGCGAGCGTATTGACCAGCCGGCGCACCGGTCCGAGTCGACCGCTGTCGAGCGCATCGGACAACAGACGCAGCTGACGCGCGGTCTTGTCGGGGCGGACGGCTTCGGCCATGGAGAGCTCCGTTGCGCGTCGCGACAGTCTCGGCGCGACAGGGGGTCAGGTGTGCATCGCGGCATTATCCGGGAAAGCGGATGTCCTGCGCCATCGTCCGCATGCCGGATCGCAGGTGCGCTTCATCGATGCAGGCGATGCGCCGTGTCGAACCTCAGTCCGCGCCGTACACCGGTTGCATCGCATCGAGCCAGCGTTCGATGCCGGCGCGGTCACGCGCACGCAGCAACGCGGGCGCGCGGGCGCGCAACTGGCCGAGATCCAGGGCGCGGATCGCGCGTCGCACTTCCAGCAGGGGCGAGGGGTGCAGGCTCAGCTCTTCGATCCCGAGTGCCAGCAGCAACGGGGTGAAGCGGGCATCGCCGGCAATTTCGCCGCAAATGGAAGTGGGCATGCCGCGGGCACGGGCAACGCGCACCACACTGTGCACCAGTCGCAAAACCGCCGGATGCAGCGGCGAGTACAGATCGCCGAGCGCGTCGTTGTTGCGGTCGGCCGCGAGCAGGTACTGCACCAGATCGTTGGTGCCGATAGAGATGAAGTCGAGATCGCGAGCGAAGGTCGGCAGCGCGATCGCCGCCGACGGCACCTCGATCATCGCGCCGAGCGCGAGTCGTGCGGCGGTTTCCCGACCCTCGCGGGCCAGGTCCCGCAGCACGCGCGTGAGCATCTGCCGCACCGCGATGACTTCCTCGCGGCCGCTGACCATCGGCACGAGAATCCGCACCGGCCCGTAGCCGGAGGCGCGTGCGATCGCGCGCAGCTGGGTTTCCATCAGGCCGCTACGCGCCATCGACAGCCGCACGCCGCGCAGGCCGAGCGCGGGGTTGGGCTCGTTGCGCAAGGCCAGGCCGCTGTTGTCGGCCTTGTCGGCGCCGATGTCGAGGGTGCGGATCGTCACCGTGCGTCCGGTCATACCGAGCACCAGATCGCGATAC
Source organism: Luteimonas sp. 3794 (assembly GCF_031456825.1). NCBI lineage: Bacteria > Pseudomonadati > Pseudomonadota > Gammaproteobacteria > Lysobacterales > Lysobacteraceae > Luteimonas > Luteimonas sp. 3794. Next base: position 305,176 of record NZ_JAVDVJ010000003.1, read on the forward strand.
GCACGGAACTGCGCGTCCTCGTCCGGCACCTCGCGGCCCTGCAGGAACAGGAACTCGGTGCGGTAGAGGCCGATGCCGGCCGCGCCGAGTGCATGCGCTTCGGCGACGTCCTCGCGCGATTCGGCATTCGCGTACAGGCGGATGTCGACACCGTCGAGGGTCTTGCTGGGTTCGCGACGCAGGCGCCGCAGTTGCTTGCGCTCGCGCTTCTCCTCGCGCAGGCGGGCGCGGTAGACACGCAGGTCGGTCGGGCCAGGCTCGACGACGATCTCGCCGGTGCCGCCATCGATGACCAGTACGTCGCCGTCGTTGACCGCGCTAAGCGCCTGCGGCGCATTGACGATCAACGGCAGGTGCAGGCTGCGGGCGAGGATCGCCGAGTGCGACAGCATGCTGCCGCCCGAGGTCACGATGCCGAGCACGCCCTGCGCATGCAGTTGGCCGATCTCCGAGGGTGCGATCGCATCGGTGACCAGGATTTCGCCAGCGACGCCCTGCAGTTCCGCCTCGTGGTCATGCAGCGCTGCGTGCACCCGTCCGATGACGTGGTCGATGTCCTCGATGCGGCTGCGGAAATAGGCATCGTCCATGCCTTCGAACACGGCTGCCAGCCGATCGCGTTGCAGACGCAGCGCATAGTCGGCGCCGTAGAGCTCCGAGCGGACGAGTTCGTCCAGGCCCTGCAGCAGTTCGGGGTCTTCCAGCAGCAGGGTGTGCAGGTCGAGGAATTCGCCGACCTCGTGCGCCAGCGCGCCATGCAGCTGGTCGCGCATGGCGCGGATCTCGCTGCGTACCTGTTCGATCGCGGCATGCAGTCGCGCCAGTTCGGTTTCGGCGTCGCCCGGCGCGATGCGCGCCTCGGCGACTTCAAGCGCATGCGGCTCGCGCACGCGCGCCCGGCCGAGCGCGTTGCCACGGGAGGCGCCCTGTCCGTGGAGGCCCTGCCGCATCAGCCCTCCTCGTCGAACCTGCGCTCGAACAGCGAGGCGGCTGCCTCCATCGCGGCGGCTTCGTCCTCGCCATCGAGCCGCAGCACCACCTGGGTCCCGTGACCGGCTGCCAAGAGCATCACGCCCATGATGCTCTTGGCGTTGACCTCACGGCCCTTGGCGACGAGGGTGGCATTGCAGCGGAAACCCGACAGCGCCTGCACGAGCTTGGCGGTCGCACGGGCGTGCAGCCCCAGCTTGTTGGCGACGAGCAGTTCGCGTTCGATCATCGGGAAGTCCTGGTACAGCGCGGGGGAAAGAGGGAAAAGCGTTGCGGCTCAGGCATCGTCGAGCAGAACGCCGTTGCGGGCGCCCGCCGCGGCCGTGGCCGGCAGTTCGTCGAGCGCCTGCTCAGGATAGTTCATGACCCGCAGCAGCATCGGCAGACTCAGGCCGGAGACGCGCCGGGCCGGCGTGCCCAGACGCGCGAGCTGCGCGGCGACGTTGCTCGGGCTGGCACCGTAGAGATCGGTGAGAATCAGCACGCCATCGCCCCCGTCGACGCGGCGCATTGCCGCACTTGCGTGTGGCAATGCCGTATCGGGATCCGCGTCGAACGGCATCTCGAACACGTCCGTCTTCAACGGAAGCTGCTGCATCAGACGGGTCGCCACCGCGAGCATCGCGGAACCGATTCCCTCGTGGGTCAATAGAAGTACGCCGACGGCCATCCGTGGACGTTAGCAGAGCAAGGGGATCGCCCGGAAGCGTCGCGCGCGCGATGTTGCATCCGGACCGGCGTCGCTGCGATGCCGCAGGTGTTCAGTCGATCTCGCGATGATAGGTCGCCACATCGCGCCACCCCTGTTCGCGGGCGTGACGGGCCAGCGTTTCCGCCAGGTACACCGAGCGGTGCCGGCCGCCGCTGCAGCCGAAGGCGACGGTCACGTAGCTGCGCGTATCACTGCGCAGCCGCGGCAGCCAGTTGCCGAGGAATTGCGAGACCTGGGCGATGAACTCGCCGACGTCCGCCTGGCCTTCGAACCAGGTGCGCACGTCGGCATCGCGGCCCGATAGCGGACGCAGCCGCGGATCCCAGTGCGGGTTCGGCAGGGCGCGCGCATCGAAGACGAAGTCGGCATCCGCCGGTACGCCGCGCCGGTAGGCGAAGGACTCGAACAACAGCGAGACCGACTGGTCCTGGGCCAGATCGAGTTCGGTGACGATGCGCCTGCGCAACTGGTGGACGTTGAGGTCGCTGGTGTCGATGACGGTGTCGGCCAGGCTGCGCAGCGGACGCAGCAGACCGCGTTCCAGCGCGATGGCATCGGCGAGCGACAGGCCTGCGCGGCTCAGCGGATGCCGGCGGCGCGTGTCGGCGAAGCGGCGCAGCAGCACCTCGTCGCCGGTTTCGAAGAACACCAGGCGCGGGTCGAGGCCCAGGGCGCCGACATCCGACAGCCAGCCCGGCACCTTCGACAGATCGGTGTGGCGGTTGCGCACGTCGATGCCGACCGCCAGCCGACGCGGCGGTTCGTCGGCGCGGGTGAGGTTGGCGACGAAGTCCGCGAGCATGCCCGCGGGCAGGTTGTCGACGCAGTAGAAGTCGAGATCCTCGAGCGTCCGCAGCGCAACCGACTTGCCGCTGCCCGACAGGCCACTGACGACATAGAACAGCGGTGGCGCGGTGTCCGCCATCAGGCGCCCCGCTCGAGGAACTGCGAATGCCGGGCGAGAAACGCCGCGGCGGGATCGAGCCCCTTGGTGCGCAGGATGTGGATGCGCGTGGCTGCCTCGGCCAGGACCGCCAGGTTGCGTCCGGGCATCACCGGCAGGGTGATCAGCGGCACGTCGAGATCGAGCACGCGGCGCACGCCCAGGTCGCCGGTCAGGCGCACCATGCCGTCGCCATCGCCGGCCATCGTGTCGGCATTGGGCCGGCTGAGATGGATGATCAGGCGCAGATATTTGTTCCGCTTCACCGCGGTGTCGCCGAACATCTCGCGGATGTTGAACACGCCCAGGCCGCGCAATTCCAGCAGGTCCTGCAGCAGTTCGGGGCAGGTGCCGTCGAGCACGTCGGGCGCGATCTGGGTGAACTCGGGCGCATCGTCGGCCACGAGGCGGTGACCGCGGGTGATCAGTTCCAGCGCCAGCTCGCTCTTGCCGGAACCCGATTCGCCGGTGATCAGCACGCCGATCGAATACACCTCCATGAAGACGCCATGCAGGGTGATCCGCGGCGCGAGTTGCCGCGCCAGGTGGTACTGGAACAGGTTCAGCAGCTCATGGCCGCGGTTGGGCGACGTCCACAGGGGTGTCTGCGATTCGTCCGCCGCTTCGCGCAGATCCTCGGGGCAGGGCTGGTCCTTGCTGATCACCAGTGCGAGCGGCCGGTACTGCATCACGCGCTCGATGGTTTCCCAGCGCAGGCGCGAATCCAGACCGTCGAGCCACGACAGTTCCTCGGTGCCGAGGATCTGCACCTTGTTGGGATAGATGATGTTGAGATAGCCCGCGAGCGAGGGCCGGCGCGCGATGGTCTCGACCGATTCGAGCACCTTGCGTCCACCGTGCTGGCCCGCGAGCCAGCGCAGCCCGAGGCGCTCATGCAGCAGCGCGAACAGCTCCTGGGCCTGGATGCTGGCGTTCACGCGCGGGCCGCGTCGGTATCGGCGCGCGGGGTGATTTCGAGCAGCAGGGTGCGCAGCCGGGCGAGATCGCGCGCGGCCCGCAGGTCGTCGCGGAAGTCGGCACTGGAGAAATGTTCGACCAGACCGGCGAGCGTCTGCAGGTGCTGTTCGACCTGGTGGTCAGGCACGCACATGGCGAACACGAGATCGACGGGCTGGCCGTCGGTGGCATTGAAATCGATCGGATGCGAGAGCCGCAGGAACGCGGCGCGCGGTTCGCGGAACGCGGTGCTGCGTGCGTGCGGGATCGCGACGCCGCGACCGATGCCGGTACTGCCCAGCTGCTCGCGCTCACGCAGGGCGTGACCGAGCAGCGGGGTCAGTGTCGGGGAATTGCCGGCGAGCAGCCGCGCGGCGGAGTCGAAAACGACATCGCGTGAACCGGGCGCGACCAGCATCACGATGCGGTCGGCCGATAGCAGATCGGAAAAAGACATGCCGCGCGGTGCCCCGAAGGCAATTCGTGGGAGCAGCAGCCTAGCCGAAAGTCCCGTCGCGTGCAGGGTTCTCGCCGCGATGGTGGTCGACGACCTTCTTGCGATGCTTGACCAGCAAACGGTCGACTTTGTCGGCGAGCTGGTCGATCGCAGCGTACATGTCGGCCGCCGTCGCGTCGGCGTGCAGGGTTTTGCCGGCGATGATGGCGGTGGCCTCGGCCTTGTGGATCAGCTTTTCGACACTGAGCTGGACACGCACATGCAATGGCTGATCAAAGTGCTTGGCCAGCTTCTGGAACTTGGTGTCCACCTGGTCTCGCAGTGCAGGCGTCACCTCGAGCTGGTGGCCATGGGTCTCGACATGCATCGGCAACCTCCTTCAACGGTTCGGGAAGGACCCGTCCGCGATCGACGCGGGCGATCGGGTCCAGAGTAGCGCGACCGGGGCGCGGTGCAAGCGCCGTCTGTCACGTCTCTATCGACCACCGTAGAGCGCTGGAAGTTCAGGCGATGCGAACGCGCTCGTGCGACGAAACGATGTGCAGCGCTTCGCGGTATTTCGCCACCGTGCGGCGCGCGACCGGAACCCCGGCCGCTTTCAGCAGTTCCGCCAGACGAGCGTCGGACAGGGGCTTGCGCGGATCCTCCGCTTCGACGAGGCCCCGAATCATGTGCTGGATCGCGGTGCTCGATGCCTCGCCGCCGCCTTCGGTGCCGACGCCGGAATCGAAGAAGTCCTTCAGCGACAGCGTGCCGCGCGGCGTGTGCACGTACTTGCGCGCGACCGCGCGCGACACCGTGGACTCGTGCATGCCGATTTCCTCGGCCACCTCGCGCAGGGTCAGCGGTCGCAATGCACGCTTGCCGAACTCGAGGAACCCCGATTGCTGCCGCACCAGGCAGCGCACGACCTTGAGCAGGGTTTCGCCGCGCGCCTCGATGTTCTTCAACAACCAGCGCGCTTCCTGCAGGCGGCCCTTGAGGTACCCCGCATCGCTGGCGCAGGCGTGCTGGATCATCTGCTCATAGCCGCGATGGATGATCACGCGCGGGAAGTGGTTGCCGGCGAGGCTGACCCGCCAGACGCCGTTCTGCCGGGCGATCACGCAGTCCGGCGTAACGTAGTTGTCGTGCGGCACGTTGCCGATCTGCGCACCTGGCCGTGGGTCGAGACTGCGCAAAAGCTGCAGCGCGGTCGCGGCCTCCTCGGGCGAACAGCCCAGCGCGTCCGCAAGGCCCGGCGCGCCGAGTTTGGGCAGGCGTTCGATATGGTCGCGCGCGGCCAGAAGTGCCGTCGCGCGCCCGGGGGTGTCGGCGTGCAACGCATCGAGCTGCAGGCGCAGGCATTCGCCCAGATCGCGGGCGCCCACGCCGACCGGGTCGAAGCGCTGCACCCGGCACAGCACGGCGGCCACCTCGGCAGTCGTGGCATGTGTTTCGGGCCGCAGTGTCGCCACGATGTCGTCCAGCGATTCGCGCAGGTAGCCGTCATCGTCGATGGCATCGATCAGGGCGATGCCGATGTTGCGGTCGCGCGCCGACATCGTGCTCAGATGGAGTTGCCAGGACAGATGGTCCTGCAGGCTTTCGGACTGCACCATGCGGTCGGCGGCATCGCCGTCCCCGTCGTGATCGCCATGGCCCTGGCCACTGCCACCGACGCGTTCGTGCCAGCCGTCATCAGCTTCCCAGGCGGATACGGGTTCCGCATCGTCGCGGTTGCCGGCCTCGTGTTCCGCCCGGCTGTCCTGTTCCTGCGTGCTGCCGCGTTCGGACGGCGGCTGCACGGAAATCGATTCGGGCTCTTCCCAGTCGAGCAGCGGATTGCTCTCGACGGCGGTGGTGATCTCGGTTTCGAGTTCCACGGACGACAGCTGCAGCAGATGCAACGCCTGACGCAACTGCGGCGTCAGCACCAGATGTTGCCCCAGCGATGTCTGCAGACGTGGCTTCATCGACTCCGGAACTCCCTGACCGGATGCGTGCGCCGACTACAGACGGAAGGATTCCCCCAGGTAGACGCGACGCACGTCGGGATTGGCGAGCAGCGCTTCCGGAGCCCCCTGCGCCAGCACGCCGCCGTCGCTGAGGATATACGCCCGGTCACAGATCCCCAAGGTCTCGCGGACATTGTGGTCGGTGATCAGCACACCGATCCCGCGTTGCTTGAGATGGGTGACGATCCGCTGGATCTCCCCGACCGAGATCGGGTCGACGCCGGCGAAGGGTTCGTCGAGCAGCATCATGCGCGGATTCGCCGCGAGCGCGCGTGCGATCTCGACCCGGCGCCGTTCGCCGCCCGACAGACTGGCGCCCGCCTGGTCTGCGACATGGGTGATCTGCAGTTCGTCCATCAGGTCGGCGAGCGCCTTCTGGCGGCCGGCCCTGTCGAGGTCCTCGCGCAGCTCCAGCACCAGCATGATGTTGTCGGCGACGCTGAGCTTGCGGAACACGGACGGTTCCTGCGGCAGGTAACCGACGCCGCGCTTGGCGCGGGTGTACATCGGTTCGGCGGTGATGTCGTGGCCGTCGAGCACGATGCGTCCGGCATCGGCGGGCACCAGGCCGACGATCATGTAGAAGCACGTGGTCTTGCCGGCGCCGTTGGGGCCGAGCAAGCCGACGACCTCGCCAGACTCGAGCGTCAGCCCGAAGTCCTTGACGATCTCGCGCTGCTTGTAGCGCTTGCGCAGACCTTCGGCGACGAGCATCAGCGGCCGCCCTGCGCTGCCGGGGCCGGCTGCTGCGCCGGCGTCTGGTTGCGCGGCTGGAACTGCATGCGCACGCGGCCCTGGCCTTCGCCGCCGCCCTGCACCCGGCCTGTCGACATGTTGTAGACGATGCGTTGGCCTTCGATCTTGCCCTGGCCCGGCTGGTTGACCACGGCATTGCCGGTCAACACCACGGTATCGCTTTGCATGTCGTAGTCGGCCTGGGCGGCTGTCGCATCGACCCAGCCCCCATCGTCCATCTGCTGCTTCATCCGCACCGGCCCCCCGTTGAGGATCACGCGCTGGAACTCACCGCTGCGTCGGCGCAGGTCCGCGCGCGTAGCCTGGATCTCGAGCGTGCCCTGGGTAATCGTGACGCCGCTGGTGAGCAGGCACGGCAAGCGCTCGTCGCTGACCGAACAGTCACTGGATCCGGCGTCGACGTCGATCGGCTGGTTGCGGTCCGATGCCTTGGCCAGCGCGGCGGTGGGCAGTGCGAACGCGGCGATCAGCAGCACACTAGCGGCGGGAATTCGGTTCATTGCGGAATTTCACCTTGGAAAGAAGCTCGATCCGTCCCGAATCGAGGTCGGCACGCATGCCGGTGCCCTGCATTGTAGAACCGGGCTGTTCGACGTCGACCAGCGCCTCGGACGTGGCCTGGTTGCGCTGGGGGAAGACATTCATCGATTCGGTGCGCATGCGGGTCGGGCGCGAAGCGCCTTCCGGGCTGTCGGCGGTGACATCGCCGCGCAGCCGCACCTCTTCGTTGTCCTCGGACACCCAGCCGGTCTGCGAGCGGATCTCCCAGCGCCCGTCGCCTTCTTTTTCCGGCACGTGGAACAACGGGGTGACCAGTTCGAGGGTGCGCGCGCCCGGGGTCTGTTGCAGCTGCGGGGCCTGGAGCGAGAACGCCTCGCGGCCTTCGTTGTCGAGCGCGACGATGTCGAAGTCGCGCAGCAGATAGTCGGTGCGGCCGTCGACGGGATCCTCGGTGACGATGGTGTCCTTCTGCCGCCAGGCGGACCATCCCGAGATCAGCGCGCCGAGCAGCAGCACGACGGTCAGGGTCAGGCGCCAGTTCACGACACCCGCCCATCGGCGTGGATGCCGGCCAGGCGACCTTGCGCGTGCAGGATGAGATCGCACAGTTCACGGCCCGCACCGCGACCGCCGCCGGCGCGCGTGCGCCAGTGGGCACTGTCGTACGCGCAGGCGTGGGCATCGGCCGGGGAGACCGCGAATCCCACCGCGCGCATCGCGCCGACATCCGCAAGGTCGTCGCCCATGAAAGCGACTTCGTCCAGTGTGATGTCGAGCGAGGCACACAGCGACTCGACGCGCTCGCGCTTGTCGGCGACATGCACATGCGCCTCGACACCGAGATCGGCGGCGCGGCGCTCGACGATGCCGCCCTTGCGCGCGGTCACCAGCGCAACCGCGATGCCGACCTTGCGCAGCAGCACCAGGCCCTGGCCGTCATGGACATGAAAGGTCTTGATCTCGCGGCCTTCGCTGTCGAAGCCCAGGCTGCCGTCGGTCAAGGTGCCGTCGACGTCGAAGCATGCGAGGCGCACGCGGGCTGCGCGGGCGAGAATCGCCTCGGAGACATCGGCAAAGAGGGCGGGGGCGTCGTGCATGGTTTCGAAAGTATCGGGCATTGAATGAATGGGCGCCGGCTCAGACCACGCGGGCGCGCAGCAGATCCTGGATATTGAGGGCACCGACCACGCGACGATCGCCGTCAATGACTGGCAGCATCGTGATCTTGCGGGTTTCCATCAGTCGGGCCGCCTCAACCGCCAGCGCATCGGCGGCGATCGCGATCGGGTCGCGGGTCATCACGTCGGCGATGCGCGCATCGCGGACATCGATGGCGGGGTCGGTCAGCGTGCGGCGCAGATCGCCATCGGTATACAGGCCGATCAGACGCTGCGCCGGGTCGACGATCACCGTCATCCCCAGACGCTTGCGGCTCATTTCCATCAGTGCATCGGCCAGCGAGGCATCCGCGGTCACGGTGGGTATTTCGCCGCCGCCGTGCATGACATCGCGGATGTGCAGCAGCAAGCGGCGGCCGAGGGCGCCGGCCGGGTGCGAGCGGGCGAAATCGTCGGCGGTGAAACCGCGCGCTTCCAGCAGCGCCACTGCCAGCGCATCGCCCATCGCCAGCGACGCCGTGGTGCTGGCGGTAGGTGCCAGCGCCAGCGGGCAGGCTTCCGCCGGGACACTGATGTCGAGATGGATGTCGGCGGCGGTCGCCAGCGTCGCCCCGGCGCGGCCGGTGACTGCGATCAGCGGATTGCCCTGGCGCTTGAGCACCGGCAGCAGCATCAGGATCTCGTCGGACTCACCCGAGTACGACAGCGCCAGCACGATGTCGGCGTCGGTGATCATGCCGAGGTCGCCGTGGCCGGCTTCGCCCGGATGCACATAGAAGGCCGGGGTGCCGGTCGAGGCCAGCGTCGCGGCGATCTTGCGCGCCACATGCCCGGACTTGCCCATGCCCATGCACACCACTCGCCCACGGCATTCGAGAATGCGCGCGCATGCAGCGGAGAATTCACCGTCGAGGCGCGCCGAGACCGCCTGCAGGCCTTCGACTTCGACCGCGAAGACGCGTCGTCCGCTCGCCGCAAAATCGGAACCCGCGATGGCTGCATCTCGCGGCGGGTGGACCATATCCGGCACAGGGCTTTTCCGTTAGGCTAAGCCGTTCATTTTATGCGCTTTCCGGCGTGAATGCCCCGCGACAGGCGGCGTCGGCGATGACGGCTCATCCGCGCTTCACGCAGCGCGCGTAGCGACGTTCACGGCCCGGCAGCGCGGCCACAGGACCCGATTCTTGGATACCCAGACCATCACCGACCTCATCCAGCAGGGTCTGCCCGACGCCGTGGTGCACGTGCAGGGCGACGACGGCGTGCACTTCGAGGCGCTGGTCGTCTCGCCCGCGTTCGCCGGCAAGCTGCCGCTGGCGCGTCACCGCATGGTGTACGCGACGCTCGGCGCGCTGATGGGCCGCGAGATCCACGCGCTCGCGCTGAACACCAAGACGCCCGACGAGCATGCGGCCGCCACCGGCGCAGGGCAGGGCTGATGGACAAGATCATCGTCACCGGCGGCGCCACGCTGCAGGGCGAGGTGCGGATTTCCGGCGCCAAGAACGCGGTGCTGCCGATCCTGTGCGCCACGCTGCTCGCCGATACGCCGGTCGAAGTCACCAACGTGCCGCACCTGCACGATGTGCTGACGACGACCAAACTGCTGTCGGGTCTCGGCGCCGGCGTCGAACACGATGTCGAGAACGGGCGCGTGACTGTCGATCCGCGCAGCGTCACCAGCCACGTCGCGCCCTACGAGCTGGTGCGCACCATGCGCGCCTCGATCCTCGTGCTCGGCCCGCTGCTGGCCCGTTACGGCGCAGCGGAAGTGTCATTGCCCGGCGGTTGCGCAATCGGTGCGCGGCCTGTGGATCTGCACATCAAGGCGCTCGAAGCGCTGGGCGCGACGATTACTGTCGAACACGGTTTCATTCGCGCGAGCGCCGAGCGCCTGCGCGGTGGCCACGTGGTGTTCGAGACGATCAGCGTCGGCGCGACCGAAAACGTGCTGATGGCGGCGACGCTCGCCGACGGCACGACGCTGATCGACAACGCCGCGCGCGAGCCGGAGATCGTCGATCTGGCCGAATGCCTGATCGCGATGGGGGCCGACATCCGCGGCGCCGGCACCTCGCGCATCGAGGTGCGCGGTGTCGAGCGTCTGCATGGCGCGACGCATGCCGTCGTCGCCGACCGCATCGAGACCGGCACCTTTCTCGTCGCTGCGGCGATGACCGGTGGTCGGGTGACCGCGGTCGGCGCGCGGCCGGACACGCTGGGCGCGGTGATCGAGCGCCTGCGCCATGCCGGCGCGACGGTCGAGATCGACGGTGAGCGCATCACGGTCGACATGCAGGGGCGTCGCCCGCGCGCGATCGACATCGTCACCGCGCCGCATCCCGGTTTCCCCACCGACATGCAGGCGCAGTTCATGGCGATGAACTGCATCGCCGAGGGCACCGGCACCATCGACGAGACGATCTTCGAGAACCGCTTCATGCACGTCAGCGAGCTGATGCGCCTGGGCGCGGAAATCGACATCGACGGCCCGCGCGCCAGCGTGCATGGTGTGAAGCGGCTCAGCGGCGCGCCAGTGATGGCGACCGACCTGCGCGCATCGGCATCGCTGATCCTCGCCGGGCTCGTAGCCGACGGCGACACGACAATCGACCGCATCTACCACCTCGATCGCGGCTACGAGCACATCGAACGCAAGCTCTCCGGTCTCGGTGCGCGCATCCGGCGGGTGAAGTAGTCCATGGCGTTCAAGGGCCGCTTGTCGAACCGGCGCATCGCGGTGTTCGCGACGATGGCGGTGCTGCTGCTCGCACTGGGATGGTTGCGCTACACCAATGCGGCCGCGCTCAGCGGCATGCCGTTCAAGGAGATGGACTGGAACGAGGACGGTGCGCTCACCCGGAGCGAAGTGCTGCAGGGGTTCTTCACCGTCACCGCGGTGCGGACGCAGCGGGGTCACCGCAGTTGCGTCGACTATCGCCGGCGTGGTTCTGCCGAATCGATCCGGGTGGAGTGCAGGACCGAAACCGCGCCCTAGAGATCGGGTTGTGACACGCGCAAAGAAAAGGCCCCGCACTGCGGGGCCTTCCGCGTGAAGCGAGATGCGACGGTCAGTTGACCGACTGCAGGCGCATGTCGATGTGGTCCTTGCCGTCCCGGCGCTGCAGCAGGCGCGCAGGCACCGGCATGCCGTCGACGACCCAGGCGATGATCTCGCGGCGCCCGTCGGTACGAACGACCTTGGTCGCCTGCATCGAACGGCCGCCGACGGTCACCTGCTCGGTGCCCTGACGCTCGAACACCTGGCGCCTGGCGCGGCCGTCTTCGACCAGGCGGTAACGCAGCGGCGACTTGCCCGCCTGCACGTCGCGCACCAGCACCAGATTCATCAGCATGCCGTCGAGATCGCCGGCCTGCAGCTTCACCGGTCCACTCTGGCCATCGCGCACATCGCCTGCAAACCGGGCCTCGCCCGCGTTCCAGTCGTAGGTGGTGTTGAGTTCGCGGTTCTTCATGAGCATCGCCGCAAGGCCGGATTCGCCGCGCTGGGCGTCGCTGCTCGATACCGGCCGCCACTGTTCACCGTTCGCCTCGAAGACCGTGTTCTGCTCCAGACGCGCGCCGGCGCCGGCCACCTGCAGGGCGTACTTCCAGCGGTTGCCGCCTTCCTGCGCGAGGTTCATGTTCGCCTGCGCGCGCATGCCCATGTAGTTGGCCTGATAGGTGGCGGTGAACGGCTCGATCGCCAGCGCGGGCAGGGCGGCGAGGGCGAGCAGGGCGGCGCCGGTGGCGGTCAGCAGTCGGGTCATGGGGGCTCGTGTCTTCATCTATGGTGCTCCTTGGTATTCGACCAGGCGCAGGTCCACCGCGTCCTCGCCATCTTCGCGTTGCAGGATCCGGACCGGCGTCGGTACACCGTCCGCGACCCAGATGATCATCTCGTCGTTGCCACCGTTGGTGCGTGAAACGCGCAACGCCGAGTAACTGATGTCGCCGACTTGCACGAGTTCCGGTTCGGCGGCTGCCTGATACGCGTACTGGCGGACGCGGCCGCCGTCGACGAAGCGGTACTGCAGCGAAGCGTTCGGCGCGGCATCACGCATCACCGCCAGGTTGATCAGCAGCGCGCTCATGTCGCCGGGCTGCAGCGGTACCGGGTCACGGCGACGCTTGCTCAGATCGCCGGTCCAGCGCGCCACGTTCTTCGTCCAGTCGTAGACGCCCTCGACCTTGCGGTTGAAGAACACCGCGGCCTTGCGCGTCGTGCTCTGGCGAAGTGGGCGGTAAACGGTCCCGACAACGTCGAACAGCGTGTCCTGTTCCAGGTTCAGACCGAGGATGCCGGCGAAGCCGCGGTTGCCGCGGATGCCGAGATCCACCTGCCACTGCGCGCCCTGCGGCTGCAGGCGCATGGTCGCCGTGCCGGCCTGCTTGCCCTGGTACCAAGCATCGTAGGTGGCGACGAACGGCTCGAGCGCCGCGGCGCGCGCGGCGCTGGGCCACGCAACGATCAGCAGGGCGGTCGCGAACAGGGAGAGGAGGGCGCGCATGGGACCGGCATCATGCGAAGCGGCGGGTGGCTGCCAGCTGAAGCGGCCCGTCGGCGCGCCGGCCATCGACATGAACCCCATCTTCATGCAGCCGCACGCGCCCGGCCGCGATCCACCGCAGCGTTTCCAGCAGCAGCGGATGTTCGTGGGTCAGCACCCGCGCCGACAGGTGTGCGGCGTCGTCGCCCGGCAGCACGGGGACACGGGCCTGGGCGATCACCGGGCCGCCGTCGAGTTCGGCGGTCACGTAATGCACGCTCGCGCCATGCTCGGTTGCGCCGGCATCGAGCGCGCGCTGATGCGTATGCAGTCCCTTGAAGGCGGGCAGCAGCGACGGGTGGATGTTGATCATCCGGCCCGCGCGCGAGGCCAGCACGTCGGCGCCGATCAGACGCATGTAGCCGGCGCAGACGATGAGGTCGGGGGCCGCGGCGTCGAGCGCGCCGAACAGGGCGTGGTCGTGCGCGGCGCGATCGGTGAAATCGCGCGGGCGGATCGCGTAGGCCGGCAGCCCGGCATCGCGGGCGCGGACGAGCGCCTGCGCGTCGCCCCGGTCCGACCACGCGCCGACGACTTCCGCGTCCAGCGTGCCGGCCGTGATCGCGTCGAGGATGACTTGCAGGTTGCTGCCGCGGCCCGAGGCCAGCACTGCCAGTCGCAGACTCATGGCCGCGCACCGGTCCGGTCGAACAGTGCGCGGATCTCCGGGCGCTGGAGGCTCAAAAGCGTCGCGATGGCCAGCGCGGTACCGAGCGGCACATGCAGACACAGCAGCGCCGAGAGGGTCATGCATAGCTGCATACGTGCGCGCCGCAACAGATGCAGCCCGGACCAGAGGCACAGCGCGCCGCCAGCGAGTGATGCCAGGGTCAGCACCGCGAACACCGCGAGGGTCGCAAGGCCGGTGGGATCGCCGAACCCGTCAGCCGCTTCCTGGCTGAAGCCGAACACCAGGATGAGGCCGAAAGCGCCTGCGCCGGCCAGCGACAGGCCACCCAGCACGAGATGCAGCACACCGAGCGCGCGCAGCTGGCCGGACGCCACCTCTGCCGACGCAGGACTACGCGCCACCCGCGACGCGGTGGCCGGCGGCGCGTACGGAGATGCGGGCTCGTGATCGGCCGACACGACGCCCGGATCAGCCGATGCGGACGCGATCGCCGTCGCCGGCTTCGACCACTTCGCCGATCGTCCAGTGGCCGAGGCCCAGGCCGTCCAGCGCGCTGCCGAAGGCGGCCGCGCTGTCGGCCGGCACCACCAGCACGAAGCCGATGCCGCAGTTGAACGTGCGCCACATCTCGTGATCGGCGACCGCGCCTTCGCGCTGCAGCCATTCGAACACCGGCGGCTGCGGCCACGACTTGGCGTCGATCGTCAGGCCGAGGCCCTCGGGAATCACGCGGATGATGTTCTCGGTCAGGCCACCGCCGGTGACGTGGGCCATCGCGTGCAGCTGCGGGCCGAGGTCGCCACGCAGCAGTTCCAGCACCGGCTTCACGTACAGCGTGGTCGGCGCCATCAGCGCATCGACCAGGTTGACGCCGCCGACCTCAAGATCGGCCGGGCGGCCGGCACGCTCGAAGATGCGGCGGATCAGCGAATAGCCGTTCGAGTGAGGACCGCTCGATGCGATGCCGACCAGCACGTCGCCGGCCTGCACCTGGCTGCCGTCGCGCAGTTCGGATTTTTCGACCGCGCCGACGGTGAAACCGGCCAGGTCGTATTCGCCGATGCCGTACATGTCCGGCATCTCGGCGGTCTCGCCGCCGATCAGCGCGCAGCCCGACAACTCGCAGCCGCGCGCGATGCCGCCGATGACGGCCGCGGTGGTGTCGATGTCGAGCTTGCCGGTGGCGAAGTAGTCGAGGAAGAACAGCGGCTCGGCGCCCTGTACCAGCACGTCGTTGACGCACATGGCGACCAGATCGATGCCGATCGTGTCGTGGCGGCCGAACTGCTGGGCCAGCTTGAGCTTGGTGCCCACGCCGTCGGTGCCGGAGACCAGCACCGGTTCGCGGTACTTGCCCGACAGGTCGAACAGCGCGCCGAAACCGCCCAGGCCGCCCATGACCTCGGGCCGGAAGCTGCGCTTGACCAGCGGCTTGATGCGTTCGACGAGTTCGTTGCCCGCGTCGATATCGACGCCTGCATCGCGGTAGGTCAGGGGAGTGGGAGCGGTCACGGCAGCCGTCGCAAGGCGGGAAGACCGCGGATTTTAGCAGCCGGCCGGCCCGCAGTCGTGCTCCGCTCGCCGATGTCGCCACGGACCGCCCGCATCGTTTATGGCACCATCGCGCCTCGATGACGCCCCGATCCAGGACTTGCCGGATGCACCGCCAGAAGCGCTCGCTCAATATGATGACGTGGCTGCTGGCCGCGCTGCTGGGCACGTTCGCCGTGTCCGGAACCGCCTCCGCGCAGCGCGTGGAAGGTGACCGCGCCGCGGCTGTCGGCCTGTACGCGGCCGAGATTCCGGTGCGCAGCCAGAGTGAAACCGAGCGCGAGGCCGGTTTCGCGCGTGGCCTGGCGCAGGTGCTGGGCAAGCTGTCGGGTGACCGGAACGCGGCCCAACGCCCGGGTGTATCGCAGGAACTGCGTCGCGCCGCCCAGTACGTCGAGGGTTACGACTACCGCCAGGACGAGGGGGTGTCCTCGCGCGGGTCGCCGACCTTCACCACCACGCTGGTGGTGCGCTTCCGCCAGGCCGATGTCGATGCCGTGGCCGGTGCGCTTGGCCTGCCGGTGTGGCCGGATCCGCGTCCCAAGCCGGTGATGTGGCTGGCGATCGATGACGGTTCCGGACCGCGCCTGGTCGCGCTGCAGCAGAACAACGTGGCACGTCCGACGCTGCAGCGCGCGATCGAGCGCGGCTACCGCCTCGGCCTGCCGTCCGGCAATGCCGCCGAACAGGCTGCGGTGGGTGCGATCTGGCGCGGTGACACCGCGTCTGTCGCGCGCATCTCGTCGCGCTACAACCCGCCGATGCAGCTGATTGGCAAGCTCTATCGCGAAGGCTCAGGCTGGAAGGCCGATTGGATCTTCGTCGACAGCGGCCGCGTGCTCGCGCGCTGGAGCGAGACCGGCGCGGATGCCCGGCGCACGCTGGCCAGCGGCGCCGACGGCGCGGCGGATGCACTGACCAGGCGCTATGCGCGCACCAGCCCGGCCGGCGCGCCGTCGACGCAGGCGATCGTGTTCTCCGGCATCAACAGCAGCGCCGACTACATCAAGCTGTCCGCGCAGCTGCAGCGCATGTCAGTGGTGCGCGGCATCCGTCCGGTGCGGGCGACGCCGATGGGGCTGGAGGTCGAACTCGACCTGCTGACCGGCATGACGGGTTTCCGCCGGATGGCCGACGAAAACGTGTTCGTGGAAGCCGACGGCAACATCGAGGGCGTCACGCCCGTGTTCCATCTGCGTTGACCCCTTCTCCGCTGTACCGCACGGACCGCCACCGATGATCCAGACAGACCCCGCAAACGCCGATGTCGCGCGTTTTCTCAAGCGCCTGCAATGGGGTCTGGTGGTCTTCGCGGCGGGCTATGTGATCTGGCTGCTCGGCCCGATCCTTACGCCGTTCGTGCTGGCGCTTCTGCTCGGCTGGCTCGGCGATCCGCTGGTCGACCGCATCGAGCGCCGCGGCCGCTCGCGCGCGGTCGCGGTCACGCTGGTGTTCCTGCTGATGACCCTGCTGCTGGCGCTGGTGCTGATCATCCTGGTGCCGATGATCGAGCGGCAAATCGTCACCTTGATCGACAGCCTGCCGGAGTATCGCGACTGGCTGCTCGGCACCGCGCTGCCGTGGGTCGAGCAGCGCACCGGCTACGAAGTGGTGTCGTGGCTCGACACCGACCGCATGATCGAGCTGATCCGCAGCCACTGGCAGCAGGCCGGCGGCGTCGCGGCCACGATCCTGGCCTACGTCTCGCGGTCGGGTTTCGCGATCCTCGCGTTGGTCATCAATCTGGTGCTGGTGCCGATCCTGGCGTTCTACTTCATGCGCGACTGGGACCTGCTGGTCGAGCGCGTCGCCGCGCTGATCCCGCGCGACCACATCGTGACCGCGACCCGGCTCGCGCGTGAGACCAGCGAGTCGCTCGGCGGCTTCCTGCGCGGCCAGTTTCTGGTGATGCTGGGGCAGGGCGCGATCTACGCGGTCGGCATGTCGCTGGTCGGCCTGCGGCTGGGCCTGCTGATCGGCATGATCGCCGGCCTGATCAGCTTCATTCCGTATCTCGGCGCGACAGTCGGCATCCTGCTCGCCCTGATCGCGGCCATCGTGCAGGCGCAGGGGTTCGACTGGCAGTTGCTGATCCTGATCGGCGTGGTGTTCACCGTCGGCCAGCTGGTCGAGAGCTACGTGCTCACCCCGCGCCTGGTCGGTGACCGCATCGGTCTGCACCCAGTCGCGGTGATCTTCGCGGTGCTGGCCGGTGGTCAGTTGTTCGGTTTTCTCGGCATGTTGCTGGCGCTGCCGGTTGCCGCGGTGGCCAATGTGCTGCTGCGCTACGCACACGAGCGCTATCTGCACAGCCGTCTGTATGAAGGCGACAAGCCGGAGATCGAGATCGCGGGCGCGGCTGCATCACAACGCCCGGTGATCATCGTGACCGGCGCCGAGGGTGGGAACGTCGAGCGGTGAGCCGGACATGAGTGGTCCATCGCTCCAGCTGCCGCTGGCGCTCCGGTATCCGCCGGACCAGCGGCTCGAAACCTTCGTCGCCGATGACACCGCGCTGCTGCCGCAACTGCGCGATTTCGCGTTGGCCGGTGTGCGCCGCGGCCTGTACGTCGAGGGCGCAGCCGGTACCGGCAAGACCCATCTCGCGATCGCGCTGTGCGCGGAAGCCGACCGGCTCGGCCGCCGCGCGGTATATCTGCCGCTGCGCGGCATCGCCGGCCGGCTGCGCGATGCCGCGCAGGCACTCGATGGACACGATCTGGTCGCGATCGACGACGTCGACGTGATCGCCGGCGACCGCGACGACGAAGTCGCGCTGTTTGATCTGCACAACCGCCTGCACGATGCCGGGCGCGCGGTGTTCTACACCGCATCGGCCGCGCCGGAAGCGCTCGCGCTCGGCCTGCCGGATCTGCGTTCACGGCTGGGCCAGTGCATCCGCGTACCGCTGCCGGTGCTCGACGACACCGGCCGCCATGAGTTGCTGCGCCTGCGGGCAGAGCGCCGCGGCCTGCAGGTCGACGCCGCCACCATCGATTGGCTGCTGCGTCGCGTCGACCGCGATCTGCCTGCGATCACCGCGCTATTGGATCGCCTCGACCACGCTTCGCTCGCCTCACAGCGACGCTTGACTGTCCCGTTCGTACGGCAGGTGCTGGCGCTCGACTGAGCGCTGAAGTAGCAAGAGCCGTTCGCAGCGCTGGGTAGAGCAACGCGAAACCCGTCGCGTTGCGGTTGCAAACATCGAGTGTGCAGCTGACGAAGTCGTCATTTCCGCCTTCGCGGGAACGACGGGCAAATGTGGGTTTGATCAGCGCTGTCTTAACCCAGCGCCACATCCAGCTGTGCCAAACGCTCCGGCGTGCCGACATCGGTCCAGCGCCCCACATGATGCGCACCAGTCACGCGGCCGTTTTTCATCGCTGCGCGCAGCAACGGTGCCAGCTTGAATCGCGGCGGCTCCAGATCGACGCCCGGCGCGCTGCCGATGATGTCGCGCCAGTTGTGCAGCAGGGCTGGACGGTAGACGCCGATCCCCGCGAACGTCAGCTTCGCGTCGCCATCGCTGCGTACCCGCGCGCAATCGAGTGCGAAGTCGCCGGCCGGGTTGTGCGCGGGGTTGTCGACGAGCACCAGATGCGCATCACCGTCGGGCTCTGCCGGCAGATGTGCGAAGTCGTAGTCGCTCCAGATGTCGCCATTGACCGCGATGAAAGGCGCATCGCCGAGCAGGCGAAACGCATGCAGCATGCCGCCGCCTGTTTCCAGCGGTGGTGCACCTTCATGCGAGTAGTGCAGCCGTAGTCCCCAGCGGCTGCCGTCGCCGAGCGTCGGTTCGAAGCGTTCGGCGAGCCAGGACACGTTGACCACGACATCGCGCACGCCGAGCGCGGCAAGTTTCTCCAGATGCCAGACGATCAGCGGTTTGCCGCCTGCGGCCAGCAGCGGTTTGGGCGTCGTATCGGTCAGCGGCCGCATGCGTTCGCCCAGGCCCGCGGCGAAGATCAGGGCCTGACGATGGCGGGCAGGTGCAGTCGCGTTCGGCACGGCGGATCCAGCAGGGCGGGCGCGACAGCGTAACCGTCAGGCTGATTGCGGGCGAGCCGGCCCGCGGCTGAATGCCGACGGCGGATCGCGCGGTCCAGGACCCATCCCGGGCGCATCATCGGCGGCATCTCCGCAACCGCGCATCCTCAGGAGTCCGTCATGGCTTCGATCGCCCGTCACCGTTTTCGCACCGGAGTCGCATTGTTCGCGGCGCTCGCGCTCGCCGCCTGCGCGTCATCACCGCGCACCACCGACGCCGAGAAATACGCGCTCTATGACGCGCATGCCGGCGAGGCTGTCGACCATTTCCGCTATTTCGGTTCGATCAATGGCTGGACGCCACTCGGCGAGTCGGCGCTTGCAGTGTGGACGCGCCCGAGCGAGGCCTGGCTGCTGGATCTCTCGGGTCCTTGTCAGGATCTGACATTCACGCCCGCGATCGGCCTGACCAGCAACATGAGTCGCGTCAGTGCGCGCTTCGACAAGGTGCTGGTACGCAGCCGCTCGTCGATCAATATCCCCTGCCACATCCAGCAGATCCGCCCGCTGGACATCAAGGCGGTCCGCGCCGCCGAGAAGCGCAATCCCGAAGGCGAGCCCCCGATGGATCAGGCGTCGGACGCGGGGACGTAACCGGCGACGCTGCCGGTCTGGCGTTCGAACAGGTACTTGCGCATTTCGCCTTCGAGGAAGGCGCGGTGCTTGGGATCGAGCGGCGAGAGCCGGTTCTCGTTGATCAGCATGGTCTGGTGCGCCAGCCAGCGCGCCCAGGCAGGCTTGCCGATCTCGGCGAAGACCTGCTTGCCGAGTTCGCCGGGCCAGGGAATGAAATCAAGACCCTCGGTTTCGGTCTGGTCGTGTACGCAGAAGACGCGTCGGCTCATGGTCAATCCTCCAGGGCGATGCGCGGCGCGAGCAGCAGCGTGCGGATCGGGGCGGGAATGCCGAGCGTCGCGAGTTCGTCGCGCGCCACCCAGCGCAGGCGGTCATTGTCGCCCACCCGGTGACGGGCAGGGAGGCTGTGCCAGTGCAGCGGCTGCATCCGCAGCTTGAAATGGGTGAAGCCGTGCTGCACCGGCAGCAGGCGTTGCGGCGTATCGAGATCGACGGCGTCGACTAGGCCCGATGCGTGCGTGCGCAGCCAATCGACTGCGCGCGTGTCGTCTTCGGCCTGCGGCAGCGACCACAACGATGCCCAGATGCCGGTCGGCGGGCGCTTTTCGAGCAGCACACGGCCTTTGCCGTCTTCCAGCAACAGCACGCTGGCTTCGCGCTCGGGCAGCGCTTTGGTCGGCCGCGGTGTCGGCAGTTCGTCGACGCGCCCCTGTGCGAACGCGGCGCAGTCCTCGCTGACCGGACACAGCAGGCAGGCCGGGTTGTGGCGCGTACACAGCGTCGCGCCGAAATCCATCTGGGCCTGGGTGTAGTCGGCCAGCCGCGTGTCCGGCAGCAGCACTCCGGCGATCGACCACAACTGTTTTTCGACCTTCGGTTGCGCAGGCCAGCCTTCGACAGCATGGCGCCGCGCGAGGACACGTTTGACGTTGCCGTCGAGGATCGGAAACGGATCGCCCCAGGCCTGCGACAGGATCGCGCCGGCCGTGCTGCGGCCGATGCCGGGCAGGGAGAGCAGGGCGTCGAGGTCGCGCGGCATATCGCCTTGGTGCAGTTCGACGCAGCGCTGCGCGGCCGCATGCAGGTTGCGCGCGCGGGCGTAGTAGCCGAGCCCCGACCACAGCGCGAGCACAGTGTCTTGCGGCGCATCGGCCAGTGCGCGCACATCGGGCAGCGCGTCGACGAAGCGCTCGAAGTACGGAATCACGACTCGCACCTGGGTCTGCTGCAGCATGATTTCCGACAGCCACACGCGATACGGCGTGCGCGGGTGCTGCCACGGCAGATCGTGGCGGCCGTGCACGTCGAACCACGCCAGCAGGCGCGTCGCGTAATCGGTGCGTGCGATCACGGCGGCGTGTCCCCGCTGCCGTCGTCGAATGTGATCTCCACGCCTTCCAGTACCGCGCCTGACACTTCGACGCGATCGGCCGTCAGCTGTCCGCGTAATGGCGGCAGCGGTGAACCGGTCGCGAGTGCATCGAACCAGCCGAGCATCGCGTCGATGCGCGCCTCGCCATCGAAGCGTGCGTGTTCGTGTTCGAGCCGCAACCCGACCGGCGCCGATGCATCCACCGGACCGTCGTAGCGCAGTGCGAACGGCAGCGCCTGTGTCGAATCCGACAGCGGCGCCGGCAGCGCAGGCCATGCCTCGGGCCAGCGCGCGATGCGGCCGTCGAGTGCGAGCGAAAGTCGCTCGCCCAGCGCGACCTGGCCACCGGCGATCAGATCCGGCACCACGCCTGCGCCGCGAAGCGCGAGACCCATCGGCGCGAACCCCAGCGCGTTGCCGTCGCCGCCGACGTGCAGCGCACCATGCAGACCGAGCACGAACGGCAGCGGCTCGGCCGCGTCGATGCCCTGCCAGCGCGCATCGATTGCGATGCGCAGCGGCGACAACGCGAAGCCGGGCATGTCGGCGTCGATGCGCGTGGCTTCGGCCTGCAGCGTGGTGTCGAGCCGACCGGCTGCATGCACCAGCGCGAGCGTGCCACGTGCTTGAAGATCGCGGGCATCGACCGCGCGGTTCGCGTGCAGCTGCAGCCGGAACGGTGCCTGCAGCGCGTCGAGATGCGCGGTGCCTGCGATGCGCGCGTCGATCGCACGGTCGGCCTGCAAGGCGGGGAGGTCCAGCGCCAGCTCGTCGACATACCAGCCATCGCCGTCCAAACGCCCGCGCACGATGCGTACGCCTTCGGTGATCGCCGGCACCTTGCCGTCGCCCGGTGGACGCGCATCGAGCCAGCGCAGCAACGAAGGCAGGTGCAGGCGCGGTGCGTCGAGTTCTACGCGAGTGATTTCCAGATCGGCCCCGCGGCTGCGGATGGTCTTCCACGGCAGCGACAGCAGTATGCGTTCGGCTTGGAGCATCGGTACATCGGACGGGTGCGATCCGGGCGCGGTGATGCTGACCTCGCGCACCACCAGCTGCGGCGTGCCGCGCAGGCGGTACTCGACGTCGCCTTCGAACGTGATGCGCAGGCCCAGCGTGGGTTCGAGGCGGGCCAGCACCAGGCGCAGCGCGCGTTCGGGCGGTAACAGCACTTGCACCAGCAGTGCGGCGACGATCGCCAGCACCAGCGCGATCAGCAGCAGACGCAGCCAGCGCAGGCGCCGCGGCGCCGATGGCTCCGGCGCCGGAGCAGGGTTGCTCACGCCCCCAGCGTCTCCGGCAGCATCGCGTCAACGAAGGCTTCGGCGTCGAACACGCGCAGGTCTTCCGGACGCTCGCCGATGCCGGCGAAGCGGATCGGAATGCCGAATTCGCGGGCCAGCGCGAACACCACGCCGCCCTTGGCGGTGCCGTCGAGCTTGGTCACGACCAAGCCAGTGACCTGCGCCGCGGCATTGAACTGGCGCAGCTGCGACAGCGCGTTCTGGCCGGTGGTGCCGTCGATGACCATCAGCACTTCGTGCGGCGCGGTCGGATCGATCTTGCCGAGCACCCGGCGGATCTTGCCGAGCTCGGCCATCAGGCCCTGCTGCGTGTGCAGGCGGCCGGCGGTGTCGGCGATCAGGATGCCGGTGCCGCGCGACTTCGCCGCCTGCAGTGCATCGAATGCGACCGCGGCCGGATCGGCGTCTTGCCCCTGGGCGACGACGGGCACGCCATTGCGCTCGCCCCAGGCCTTGAGCTGGGCGACCGCGGCCGCGCGGAACGTGTCGCCCGCGGCCAGCATCAGCTGGTGGCCTTCGTCCTTGTAGCGCTTGGCGAGCTTGCCGATCGTCGTGGTCTTGCCGACGCCGTTGACGCCGACGGTCAGGATCACGAAGGGCTTGGCATTGGTGTCGATGACCAGCGGCCTGGCCACAGGTTCGAGCATCGCGATCAGATCGCCACGCAGCGCCTTGAGCAGATCGTTGGCATCGACGAACGCGCGCGCCTTCATGCGCTTGCGCAAGGACTCGACCAGCTCGGTGCTCGCCGCGACGCCGACGTCGGCCGTCAGCAGCGCGGTCTCGATCTCGTCGAGCAGATCCTCGTCGAGCTTGGGATTGCGCGAGAACAGGCCGCCGAAGCTTTTCGCGAACGTGCTGCCACCCAGGCGCTCGCGCCAGCCCGACTTGCCCGGTGCGGCGGCGGGCATGGTGCTTGCGAACACGTAGTCGGCGAGTGCCGCCGCCGGATCCACGAACGCAGGCGGCGGCGGGACCGGCGTTGCAGACGCTTCGGAAGCGATCGGGACGGCGACCGGCACGATCTCGACGGCTGCCGGCGCGACATCAGTGGACGGGCTGCTGCCCTCGGGCGCGTGCAACGCTGCTGCGCCAGGCTCGACGGTGCCGGCATCGTGCGTCGTGACCGTCGGCGCCGCCGATGGCGGAGGTGTCACGGGCGGAGCGGGCGGCGATGCAGGCGCAGCAGGCGGCGCGAACGCAGCAGCGATCTCTTCGGCGCTGAGGCGGCGTCGGCCGCTGTCGGCCTCGGGCTTGTCGGAGGATTTGTCGCGCTTGAACCAGCTGACCATGCGGCCTTCGTAGCCTGGATGGGGGAGAATGGCGCGCATGGTATCACCCGACTTTCAGCGTCCCCGTGCGGGCGCACGCGCATGAATACCCCTCGTCACGGCGGCTCAGGCAGGCCGTCATCGAACGTCAACCGCAACACCGGCCCGGGCCGGGTGCGCATCGTCGGCGGTCGCTGGCGAGGCACGCGTCTCGATGTCCCCGATGTGGCCGGCCTGCGGCCGACCTCTGACCGAGTTCGCGAAACCCTGTTCAACTGGCTGCTGCCGGTGCTGCCCGGCGCACGCGTGCTCGATCTTTTCGCCGGCACCGGTGCGCTGGGGCTCGAAGCGGTGTCGCGCGGCGCGGCCAGCGCGGTGCTGGTCGAACGCGACATCGGGCTCGCCGCGGCCCTGGCCGCGACCGCGGCGCGCCTGCCCGGCGGCGAGGTGGTCTCGGTCCAGCGCGGCGATGCGCTGTCGATGGCGGCCGGTCTGCCTGCCGGCAGCATCGATGTCGCCTTCGTCGATCCGCCATTCGCGGCCGACCTGTGGGCGCAGGCGTTCGCCGCGCTGTCGCCCGCGCTCGCGGCGGATGCCTGGCTGTACGTCGAATCGATGGCCGAACGGCCGGCGTCGCCCGGGACGGGTTGGCAACTGCACCGCGAGCTGCAGACCCGCGAAGCGCACTGCGCGCTGTACCGGCGCGCCGGCTGATCGCCACCCGCGCCGCTGCTACACTTGCCGCCCGCGCCACGTTCCATCCGATTCCTTCGACAGCGAACGCAAGTCATGAGTGCGAGCCGCAACCGCATCGCGGTCTATCCCGGGACCTTCGATCCGATCACCAACGGCCACGTCGACCTCGTCGATCGTGCCGCGCCGCTGTTCGAAAAGCTGATCGTCGGTATCGCCGAGAGTCCGGCCAAGCGCCCGGCGATGACGCTGGACGAGCGTGTCGAACTGGCGCGTGTCGCGACCGCCCATCACGCCAATGTCGAAGTCATCGGCTTCGATTCGCTGCTCGCGCACTTCGTGCACGAGGTCGGCGCCGGCGTGTTGCTGCGCGGCCTGCGCGCGGTGTCGGATTTCGAATACGAGTTCCAGCTCGCCAGTATGAACCGGCATCTGATTCCGGATGTCGAAACGCTGTTCCTGACCCCGGCCGAGCAGTACGGCTTCATCTCCTCCACGCTGGTGCGCGAGATCTCGCGTCTCGGCGGTGACGTGTCGGGCTTCGTGCCCGCCGCAGTCGATCGCGCATTGCGCAAACACTCGCAACGTTGACGTTGCCCATCAAACACCAGAGAACACAAGAGGGAATGCCATGAAGTCCATCACCCGCGCACTGCTGATCGCCTGCCTCGTCCTGCCGGTCATCGCCTGTAGCAAGGAAGAAGCGCCGCAGCAGGTCGAGGTCGCGCCGGTCGCGGTGCCCACCACCGAGGACAAGACGGCGTGGAACGCTTATCTCAACGACGTAGCCGGCCGCCACATGGAAGGCGTCAACAATTCGCCCTACGTCTATCTGGTGCCGCCGGCGCCCGCGCCTGCAGCCGATGCGCCGCCCGCGGACACCACCACTGCCGATGGCGACCCGACAATGTCGACGCCGGTCGACGGCGCCTACGAGCGTCTGCTGGAAAAGGCCGAGCAGGATGTGTCCCGCGGCATCACCCGCGGCAACCTGCTGATCTTCGCGGGCCTGGATTCGACGCGTACCGCGGATCTGGTCGTGGCCTCCTTTGCCAAGGTCGGCACCGGCACGATGAATGGTGTGCGCGTTCTGTTCATCGGCAGCGCCGCGGACAGCGAGCGGGTCAAGGCCGTGGTCGAGCCGACCGGTTCGGAATACGTGTTCATCGACAACGCGGCCTGATCCACTGCTGTAACGGCGGCCGGCGCGTCCGGCCGGTCGTTTCCTACAACGCCACCGCGCGAAAGCTCGGTGGCGTTGTCGTTTCCGGCGTAGTCGCGCGATGAAGGCAGTTCCATCGATGGAACGCCGGGGCCAGGGGCCAGCCTCTACAATGCGCGGATGTCTCTCAAGATCAACGCGCTCTGCGTCAACTGCGACGTCTGCGAGCCGGCCTGCCCGAACCAGGCGATTGCCCAGGGCGAGACGATCTACGTCATCGACCCGGCGCGCTGCACCGAATGCGTGGGCCACTTCGACGAGCCGCAGTGCGTCGTCGTCTGCCCGGTCGAATGCATCGACCCCGATCCCGATATCCCCGAAACCCAGGTGCAGTTGCTCGCCAAGCTGGCGCGCCTGCAGCAGGAGGCGTCATGAGCCGTTCCCGCTTCGCGTTCGCCGGCATGCCGGCGCTGCTGCTGTCGATACTGCTGCTCGCGGTCGCGCCGTCCTGCGCACGCGACGTCCGTGGGCCGGACGCGCCTGCGGTCAGCACCGCGCAGAGCTCGGCGACGCCGCCCGGCAACGCGGTCGCCTCGGCGCATGCGCTCGCCACCGAAGCCGGTCTGCAGGTCATGCGCGAGGGCGGCAATGCCTTCGACGCGGCGGTCGCGACCTCGGCGGTGCTGTCGGTGGTCGAGCCGATCTCGTCCGGCCTCGGCGGCGGCGGGTTCTTCCTGCTGCACGACGCATCGAGCGGCCGCGACATCTTCGTCGACGCGCGCGAGACCGCACCGGCCAGCGCGCACTCGGACCGCTACCGCAAGCCTGACGGCAGCTTCGACCGGGACCGCGCCGAGAACGGACCGTGGTCGGCCGGTATTCCGGGCCTGCCCGCCGCGTTCGTGCATATCGCCGAAACCTACGGCGCGCTGCCCCTGTCGAAGTCACTGGCGCCTGCGATCCGCATCGCCGAAGAAGGCTTCCCGGTCTACGCGCGTTTCGCGCGCGGCTACCAGTCGCGGCGCGCGGTGATGGAGCGCTATTCCGGCACGCGCGCGGTGTTCCTCGCCGAAGGCCGCGCGCCGGAAGAGGGCGACGTGTTCCGCCAGCCCGATCTCGCACGCACGCTGCGCCTGCTGGCCGAACGCGGTTTCGACGGGTTCTACGGCGGTGAGACCGGCGCGAAGCTCGTGGCCGGTGTCAACGCGGAAGGTGGCGAGTGGACTGCCGCGGACCTGGCTGCGTACAAGGTCGTCGAGCGCGCGCCGATCCGCTTCCGCTATCACGACTGGGACGTCGTCACCGCGCCGCCGCCGTCGTCGGGCGGCATCGCGATGGCGCAGATGCTGCAGATTCTCGAGCCCTGGGACCTGACCAAACTCGACGATGCCGCGCGCACGCATCTGGTCGTCGAATCGATGCGCCGCGCGTTCCGCGACCGCACGTTCTATCTGGGCGATCCGGACTTCGTGACGATTCCGCAGCGCACGCTGCTGAGCCGCGACTACGCCGCCGGCCTGCGCGCGACGGTCAACCCGACCAGGGCGACTCCCAGCGATCTGCTGTCGGGCGAGGCGACGCCGCTGGAAGACGAAGAGACCACGCATTTTTCGATCATCGATGCCGCCGGCAATCGCGCCGCAGTCACCCAGACGGTCAACCTGCTGTTCGGCAGCGGACTCGTCGCGCCCGGCACCGGTGTGCTGCTCAACAACGAGATGGACGATTTCGCGCTGCAACCCGGCGTGCCGAACGCATTCGGCGTGATGGGCTTCGATGCGAACGCGCCGCAGCCCGGCAAGCGTCCGCTGAGTTCGATGACGCCGACCTTCCTCGTGTCCGACGACCGCGTGGCCGTGCTCGGTACGCCCGGCGGCAGCCGCATCATCACGATGGTGCTGCTGGGCATCCTCGGTTACGACGCCGGTCTCGACGCGCATGGCGTCGCTGCACTGCCGCGCTACCACCACCAGTGGATGCCGGACACGATCTCCGCCGAGTCCGATGCGTTCTCCGCCGACACCGCAGCGAAGCTGCGTGCGATGGGTCATACCGTCGATCTGCCCGGCGATCGCGCGGCCGGTGGCCGCGGGTCCAGCCACGTCTGGGGCAACCTGCAGACCATCGAATGGAACCGCGCGAACGGCACGCTGACCGGCGGCAGTGATCCGCGCAATCCGGTGGGCTCGGCGAAGGTGGAAGCGGCCGCGCGCTGATCGGCCGCGCTTACAATCGGCCACCGATCTGACGCGGGAGGGCGTCATGAAGCTGTGGTCGATCCAGGGCAATACCCAGAAGCTCGACGGCGGTTCGATGTTCGGCAACGCGCCGCGCGCGATGTGGACCAAGTGGGCGACGCCCGATGACCTCAACCGCATTCCGCTGGCGACGCGCGGTCTGCTCGCCACGCCGCTCAACGGCAAGACCGTGCTGTTCGAGACCGGGATCGGTGCGTTCTTCGAACCGAAACTGCGCGAGCGATTCGGCGTGCAGGAAGACCGGCACGTGCTGCTCGATTCGCTGCGCGAAGCAGGCTTCGACCACACTGATATCGACGTCGTGGTGCTGAGCCACCTGCATTTCGATCACGCCGGCGGCCTGCTGGCGTCGTGGTCGGAAGGCGCTGCGCCGCAACTGCTATTTCCGAACGCGACCTTCGTGCTGTCCACGCCGCACTGGCTGCGCGCGAAGCGGCCACATGCGCGCGACCGCGCGAGTTTCATTCCCGGCTTGTGCGAGCTGCTCGAGGCCACGGGCCGGCTGGAATTCATCGAGGGCGCGCATGCGCCGTCGCTCGGAGACGCGGTGCGCTTCCATTACAGCGACGGGCACACGCCCGGCATGATGCTGGCCGAGATCCTCGGCCCCGACGTGCACGACGGGGCGCATCACGGCGGCGTGGTGTTCTGCGCCGATCTCGTGCCTGGCCTGCCGTGGGTGCATGTGCCGATCACGATGGGCTACGACCGCTTTCCCGAGCTGATCATCGACGAGAAGCAGGCCTTTCTCGCCGACATGGCTGCGCGCGGCGTGCGCCTGTTCCTGACCCACGATCCCGACATCGCGCTGGTGCAGGTCGTGCGCGACGACGCCGGCCGCTTCAGCGCGATCCATCCGACCGCGGCACTCGCCGCCCGTTCCCTGCAGCACGCTCACGAGACCACACCATGACGCCACGCATCTCGCTTCTCATCGCATCGCTGCACGTGCTGCTCTACCTCGTGCTGACGATCCGCGTGGTCATGCACCGCAATGTCCACAAGATCGGCATCGGCACGGGCGGTGATGAAGCCCTCTCGCGCAAGGTGCGGGTGCATGCCAACTTCGTCGAATACGTGCCGCTGGGCCTGTTGATGCTTGCCCTGCTGGAACTGGCGGCGATCAACACCGCGCTGCTGTGGACCTTCGGCATCGCGCTGCTGGTCGCGCGCGTGCTGCACGCCATCGGGCTGGGCGGCTCGGCCGGTTATTCGTTCGGTCGCGCGACCGGTGCGCTGCTGACGTTCGCGACCCTGTTCGCGATGGCAGCATTCGGTATCTGGCGTTTCGTTATCGGCGCAATGATCGTCGCCTGACGCGCAGGTTTGGAGAAAGCGTGCCCTGCTGCAACAGCGGTTTCCTGTGGGAGCGCGCTTGCGCGCGATCCGGGCGTGACCGGGAATGCCGCATCGCGCGCGAGCGCGCTCCTACAGGGGGCGGGGTGATCCGCGTCGCCAGGGGGGCGTTACGCCGGACGGCGGCTGGCGATGGTGCTCAATCCACCCGCGTGCCGAAGATCTTGTCGCCTGCATCGCCGAGGCCGGGCAGGATGTAGCCCTTCTCGTTGAGGCGCTCGTCGATCGACGCGGTGTAGACCTCGACATCCGGGTGGACCGCTTCGAGTGCCTTCAGGCCTTCCGGCGCCGCCACCAGGAACAGGCCCTTGATGCGGCTCGCGCCGGCGGCCTTGAGCATCGCAACCGTCGCGATCAGGGTGCCGCCGGTCGCCAGCATCGGATCGAGGATCAGCGCCGTGCGGTCGGCCATGTCGCCGACCAGATTCTCGTAATAGGGCACGGCTTCGAGCGAATCCTCGTCGCGCTTGATGCCGACCACGCTGACCTTGGCCGCCGGAATGAGCTCGAGCACGCCCGGCAGCATGCCGATGCCGGCGCGCAGGATCGGCACCAGGGTGATCTTGCGGCCCTTGATGCGGCGCACGCGCACGGTGCCGGCCCAGCCGTCGACATCGGCGTCCTCGGTTTCCAGGTCCGCGGTGGCCTCGTAGGTCAGCAGCGTGGCGACCTCGGCCGACAGTTCGCGGAAGGTCTTGGTGCTGTTGTCGGCGCGGCGCATCAGGCCGAGCTTGTGCTGGACCAGCGGGTGGCGGACTTCGACGATCTTCATGGCACGGCCTGGCATGGGGAGCTGCCTAGGATATTTCAGTCGCGCTCGCGCGACCTCACGCGGGGCGGGCCGCGCAGGTCTCGAAAACGCGGAAGGCCGGCAAATGCCGGCCTTCCGATTCTGCTGTGGATGCGCAAATCAGAACTGGTAGCGCACGCCCGCCAGCCACGAGCGGCCGAAACCTTCCATTTCGAGCACGCGGTTGCGCTGGCCCTGGAATCGGATCTGGCGAGTGTCCTGGATGTTGTTGACCTCGCCGAACAGGCTCCAGCCATCGCCCAGCTTCAGGCTGGTCGAGAAGTCCAGGCTGGCGCGTTCGTCCCAGTACACGTTCAGGCCGGGGTTGCTGACGTCGAACGACTGAATGAACTTCGAGCGGTAGTTGTAGGCCAGGCGCGCGTTGAGCTTGTGATTCTCGTAGGTCAGAGCAACGTTGTAATTGGTGCGCGACGTGCCCGGAAGCTCGGTCTCGCCTAGGTCGAACGGCAGCTCCGCCCGCGACTTGGCATAGGTGTAGTTGGCGTAGATGCCCAACCCCGAGAACGCGCCGGGCAACATGTCGAAGGTCTGCTGCCAGGCCAGTTCGGCGCCGTAGATGCGACCCCGCTCGCCGTTCTCGGCACGGATGATGCGGTCGGTGTCGCCGCCGCCGAGATCAGTATCTTGGGACGCGACGAACAACGGATCGTCGATCCGCTTGTAGAACAGCGCTGCCGACAGCAGGCCCAGCGGACGCAGGTAGTGCTCCAGCGACAGGTCGAGGCTGTGGGCATAGGCTTCCTTGACCAGCGGATTGCCTTCCTCGATCACGCGGACGTTGAGATCGCTGTCTTCGTCGAGCTCACGTTCGCCGAGGATCCGGTACGGCGCGACATGCATGAAGTCCGGGCGGTTCAGGCCGGTGGAGTAGGAGGCGCGCAGGATGCTGTCGGCGCTGAACTCGTAGCGGGCGTGCAGGCTGGGCAGCACGGTGCTGTACTGCCGGCTGGTCATCGTGGGTAGCGCTTCACCGGAGTCTTGATCGAACTGCGTGGCGCGGCCTTCCAGTTCAGTGCGCTCGTAGCGGGCGCCGGCGATCATCGTCAGGGCGCCCCAGTTCGCGTCCAGGCGCACGTAACCCGCGTAGACGTCTTCTTCGGCGCTGTAGTCGCCGGTCAGCGAATCCGGGATCAGGCGCACATGGTTGTCGCTGTCGATCAGCTGGCCCGCGTACTTGTCGAAGATGTCGCGGCAGAAGCGGCGGCCGGTCAGGAAGTAGTCGAAGTTGTTCGACGTGCTGTCGCACAGCATGTCCGACATGGTGATGCCCAGCGCGGCGAAGTCAGCGGCCGAGCCGTTGCGGTAGCGCTCATCGTCGAACATCTTGTCGCGCTGTCGCGCGCGCACGCCGAACTTGATGTCGCCGGTTTCGCCCAGGAACGACTGCTGCCGGCCCAGGTCCAGGCGCAGCGCGGTTTCTTCTTCCTCGCTGTATTCGTAGCGGTCGTTGAGCCGGCGGAATCCGTACCAGGCTTCGGGGATGTTGACGCCGGTGGCCGGGGCATCGGTGCGGCCGAGGATCGTCCAGGACGGGAAATCGTAGTTGCCGTAGTCGTACGCCAGCTGCGGGCGCACGGTGGAACGGAAGATGTACTGCATGCGCGGATCGGTGGTCTTGGTCGCCTCGCTGTTGGAGACCTGCCAGTCCAGCTTCCAGGTATCGCCGATGTAGTGCTCGCCGCCCAGGTTGTAGGTGCGGATGGTCTTGTCGTAGGTGCGCTCGCGCAGCTCCTTGTCGAAGGTCGCGCGCGCCGTACCGGCGGTCTCGTCACCTACATGGCGGTCCAGCGTGATGATCAGGTTGTCGCGGAACTCGCGGTCGGTGAAGTTGGCGTCCGATGCCACCAGATAGAGCATGTGGTCCGGATTGATGCGGAAGTCGAAGCGGCCGGTCAGCCCCTTGCGCGTGCGCACGCCTTCGTAGTCCTTGATCTGGATCTCACTCGGGACGAAGCCGGCACCCGCGCCCTGGTACAGGGTTTCCACGTTGTCGGTGAAGCGGCCCTGCTTGCTGAGCGAGCCGGAGATCAGTACGCCGATGTTCTGGTCGGCGCCGAAGCGATTGCCGACCGTGGCGTTGTAGCGCTGGTTGTCGCCATCGCCCAACTGGTACTTGCCACCGGCGAGCGACGCGCGGAGGGTCAGGCCTTCCCGATCCAGTGCGCTCTGGGTACGGATGTTGATGTTGCCGGCGATGGCATCGCCATCCATGTCGGGTGTCAGCGCCTTGGTGACCTCGAGCGCGGCGATCACGTCGGAGGGAATCGTGTCGAGTTCGACGCCGCGGCTGCCTGCATCCGGGTTGGCCAGCTGCACGCCATCGATCGAGACCGTGGTGAATTCCTTGGGTGCGCCGCGCACGGTGACGTAGCGGCCTTCGCCCTGGTCGCGTTCGATCGAAACGCCGGGGATGCGCTGGGTCGATTCGGCGATGTTGTTGTCCGGAAACTGACCCAGCAGGTCGGCCGAAACGACGTTGACGTAGTTCGTGGACGCGCGCTGCTGGTTCAGCGCCGATGCCTGCGCATCGCGGCTGCCGTGCACCACGACGCGGTCCAGGTTGTCGGCGGCCACCGTGCTGCGCAGTACCACGTCGACGCGCTCTCCGCGCTCGCTGCCGATGGCCACGTCGGATTCGTAGGCCTGATAGCCCAGATAGTCGACGCGCAGGCGATAGTTGCCGGGCGCGAGGCCGCTGACGCGGAAGCTGCCGTCGCGGTCCGTGCTGACCTGGCGGTCGCCTACGGTGACCAGCGCGCCGTCGAGGGAAACTCCGCGACCTGCCTCACGCACCTGGCCGATGAGCGTGCTCGCCATTACCGCGGCCGAGACGGCATCCGTCGACTGCGCGGCAGCGGGCAGCACGTAACCGAGGGCGAGTGAAGCGGCGATGGCGGTCGCGATGACGGAACGGGTGGGGCGCATGACAACTCCGGGAAAGGCGGCGGGTGCGGGGCGGGAACAGGGCATTGCCGCGCAGACATGCGCGGCGATATCGCGGGTGGTGCGAAACGCAGACGCGGTGGCTGCGCACGCTTGTGTGGTGTCCCCGGAGCGGAAGTCTGGTGCGCCTGGATGACAGTTCCATGGACGCAATGCGTTACTTCGGTTTCGGCAATCAGCGCTGCAATACCGCTGCAATCTGGAATCGCCAACATGACGGTTCAGCGCATTCCACGTGACGGTCGTCGACGGCCGCGCATCGATCGTCTTGCAAGGATTCATGATGTCCAACTCCCGCCTTACCCTTCGTCGCGGCGCGCTGGCGCTGCTGATCGCCACCGGCCTCGCGGCCTGCACCGGCAACAGCGCCGACACTGAAGCGGCAACCGGCGAAAATCCGGTCGCGGACGCTGCGGGGGCGCCCGCCGGCGACATTCCGGTGATCGAGGAGGCCTTCGTCACCGCGCTGATCCCCGAGGACAACATCGATTCGCCTGCGGCCTGGACCGCGCCCGACGGCGCGACCTGGGTGATCGCGACGGCGAAGGCCACCGACCGCCTGGTCGTTTACGACGGGGCCACCGGTGAGACGCTGCGCCACTTCGGCACGCTGGGAACGGGCGAGGGCCAGTTCGACCGGCCCAACGGCATCGCGGTGGTCGACGATCTGCTGTTCGTCGTCGAGCGCGACAACCATCGCGTGCAGGTGCTGCGTCTGCCGGACTTCTCGCACGTCGTCACGTTTGCCGCCGATGATCTGGTCAAGCCCTACGGGCTGTGGGTGCACAAGGTCAACGACGGCTACACGCTCTACGTCACCGACTCCTACGACGACGGCGAGGACGCGCAGGGCGATGACATCCTGCCGCCGCTGGACCAGCTCGACCGCCGCGTGCATCGCTATGCGATGCGGCCGCAGGGCGACAGCTTCGCCGTGGACGCGCTGGGCAGTTTCGGCGACGCCACGCCCGAAGGCGCGTTGCGCGTGGTCGAATCGATCTGGGGCGATCCGGACAACGATCGTCTTTTAATCGCCGAGGAAGACGAAACCTACGCCAACGAACTCAAGGTCTACGACCTGTCGGGTCGCTTCTCGGGCCGGACCATCGGCCGCGACGTGTTCGGCGCCCAGGCCGAGGGCATCATGCTCAAGACCTGCGCCGGTGGCGGTGGCTGGTGGATCACGACCGAGCAGGGCAAGGGGCGCACGGTGTTCCATCTGTTCGACCGCAAGACGCTGGCGCACGCCGGCGCGGTGACCGGCCGCCAGGTCGCCAACACCGACGGCATCTGGCTGCACGACGTGCCGACGACCCGCTTCCCCGAGGGCGTGCTCTACGCCGTGCACGATGACCAGGGCATGGTCGCGTTCGACTGGTCGCAGATCGCCGAGGCGGCCGCGCTGCCTGCATGCGGGCGGGGTGCGTGATGCGCGCACGTCCTCATCGCCTCGTGCTGCCGCTGGCCTTCGGCCTAGCGGCGCTGTGTGCAGCCGGCGGCCTCGCCGCCGTGAGTCCGGGCCAGACCGAAGTCGAGCCCAATACCCTCGTGCCCAAGGGCGTGATGCGCTACGCACCGAGCGTGTTCCCGGACCGCATCGTCGCCACGCCGGCGCAGGACGCATCGACGGGGTTCGGCGTGTCCTGGCGCACGGCGTTGCCGGCGGAATCGCCGCCCGTCGTTGATGCGCTCGTCGTGGAGATCGTCGTCGCTGGCGACTCGCCGGACATGGGCCCGCGTCGCCGCATCGCCGCGCGCAGCACCACCCTGGAGGGCGAGAACGGCGCCGCGGAGTTCCATCATGCCGATATCGACGGCCTGCAGCCGGACACGCTCTATGCCTGGCGCGTGCAGGGCGCTGGCACCTGGAGCCCGTGGATGCAGACCCGCACCGCGGCGGCGGCCGACGCGCCGCTGACGCTGCTGTACTTCGGCGACACCCAGAACAAGAACGCCAGCCTGAGCACGCGCGTGCTGCGTGAGGCCCACCGCCATGCACCCGACGCGAAACTCGCACTGTTCGCCGGCGACCTGGTCAGCGGCGGCGATGGTGAAGACGACAACGAGTGGGGCGAGTGGTTCGACGCGGTCGGGCCGCTGGCGACGATGGTGGTCAACGCGCCCGCACCGGGCAATCACGAGTACTGGGAAGAGTTCGAAGACACGCCGCAGGAGCGTCGCGTGCTCGGCGGCCACTGGTCGCGCACGTTCGCGCTGCCGGCCAACGGCGCGCCCGGCGCCGAGGCGACCAGCTACTGGTTCGACTACCAGGGCGTGCGCGTGGTCGTGTTGGACGGCACCTCCGCGCTGGATCTGGGCACCGCCGAAGCGCAGGCCGCATGGCTGGACCAGACGCTCTCGGCCAATCCGCATCCCTGGTCGATCGCGCTGATCCACCAGCCGATGTACTCGCCGCGCCAGGATCGTGAGAACGTCGCGCTGCGTGAGCACGTGTTGCCGGTGCTTGAGCGCCACCGCGTCGACCTGGTGCTGCAGGGGCACGACCACGTCTACGGTCGCCGCGCCGGCGAGGATCCGGAGCGCGCGACGCCGCAGTACCTGGTGTCGGTGGTCGGTGCGAAGCAATACCGGCTCTCGGACGGCGCACGCCGCGACATGGATCCCACCGCCGAGGACACCCAGCTGTTCCAGGTCATCCGGCTCGACGGCGACACGCTGCACTACGAGTCGCGCACCGCGACCGGTCGTCTCTACGACGCGTTCGAGATCCGCGGCGCGACGCCGCAGACGCGCACCTTGCACGAGATCACCGAAGGCCGTATCGCACCACGCGACTGCACCCGCGAGGCGACCCTCAAGGGTCGCGCGGACCGGTGTTGGGAGTGAGCGGCGCGCGTGCAGCGATGCTCGCGGCCATATTCGTCCTGGCGATGCCGTCCGCTGCGTCGGCGGCGACACCTCCGGCCCACGATCGCCAGCCGGCGAATGCGCCAGATGAAGCCGTGCTGCGGGTCGAGATTCCGGCCGGTGGCGCCATCAAATATGAAAGCGACGCCGAGGGTCGGATCTTCGTCGACCGGTTTCTGTCGATGCCGATGGCCTATCCGGCGAACGACGGTTCGATGCCCGGCACGCGTGCCGGCGACGGCGATCCGCTGGACGCACTGGTGGTCACAGGTGCACCCCTGCAGCCAGGTGTGCTGATCCGGTTCCGGCCGCTGGGCGTGCTGCGGATGCTCGACGGTGGCGACGCCGACGAGAAGATCATCGGCGTGCCCGCCGACGACGTGGATTCCACCTACGCCGGCATCCGCTCGCGTGACGATCTGCCGGGGATGGAGCGTGCCCGCATCGAAGCGTTCTTCCGGGTTCACAAGGACCTGCCGGTCGGTGGCAACCCCGTCGAGCTGCGCGGTTGGGGCGGGGTGGACGACGCGAAAGCGGTGATGCGCTCGGCAATGGATGGCTTCGACGCGAATTGAGCGCGGGCGGCGCGTCGCGGGTCAACTGCAGAACTGCTCGCGCGCCAGCACCGCCTCCTGCAGCAGCGCAAGTTCACGGGGCGACGGCACTTCGGGCGTCGTCGCGATGAGCCCGCGGATCGCCGGGCACGGACTGTCGGTATAGCCGGGCGGCCACAGGCCCACGAGTTGCGCGAAGCCGCGCACGACATCCTCCGGCGTGATCTGCCGTCGCATTCGGAAGCGCTCCGGACGCGTTTCGAACGGCGTGCGATAGGCATCACGCTGGCCCGCGCGCCGTTCGGCGAATGCAATGGGCGTGGTGTCACCCAGCAAAGCGCCGTAGTCGAGGCGGGTCGCATGCTCGGGCGGTGCCTGGAGTGTCTCCACCGGCATGGCCGTCGCTGTTTGCGCTGGTGTCGTCGAGTGGCGCGGCGCGCGCGTCGCCGCGACCTGGGACCTTGCCGGCGGCGGAATCACTGGCGGCAATGGCGACGGCGGTGGCAGTGACAAGAACACCACCTTGAGCGGGGTCGGGTCCCGCACTGGCGGGTCCATCCCCGGAGCGGGCACCCAGTGGATGACCGCGGCGCCCAGAAGCACGGTGAGGCCCGCGGCCATGATGCGCGCGAACCCGTCGCTCGCCAGCAGACGTGCCGCACGGGGTGGCCCTTCTGATCGGTTGGTATACCGCACATCGACGTCCTTCCATGGAATCGATGCAGGTTAGAACACCGCTGCGCACGCGTACATGCGGCGCTGCATGACACCAGACTGCCGCCCACGCCTGCGCGGGTCGACGATGCGTTCGCGTGCCGACCCGGCCGCTGGCAGATCCCGCCAGGGCCGGGCGAGGCGAGGCGTCAGGCCGCGACGGCGTCCGTCTGCTGCGGCCCGTCCCGCAGCGCCTTGCCGACCATGGACACCATCAGCGCGATTTCGGCGTCGTCGATGTTGAAGTGCGGGGTGAAGCGCAGCGAGTTGGTGCCGCCG
Organism: Luteimonas sp. 3794; assembly: GCF_031456825.1. Lineage (NCBI taxonomy): Bacteria > Pseudomonadati > Pseudomonadota > Gammaproteobacteria > Lysobacterales > Lysobacteraceae > Luteimonas > Luteimonas sp. 3794. The sequence goes on from NZ_JAVDVJ010000003.1 coordinate 342,547, forward strand.
TGGATCACGCCCAGGCCCTGTTCGCGCAGCCATTCCTCGGTCGAGCCGGCGCCGTAGCACTTGAACTGCGGCGCGAGTTCGCAGGAGAACAGCAGGCCGGTGCCCTGGACCTTGGTGATCAGGCCGCCGAGCTCGGCCTTCAATGCTTCCAGTGCCTCCACCGATTTGCGGCCGGCGTCGCGGATGTTGCTGCGCACGTCCGGCGTGAGCTGCGCGAGCACCGCGCAGGCGACGTCCAGCGCGCGCGGGTTGGCAGTCATCGTGTTGCCGTACACGCCGCTCTTGTAGAGCGTCGCGGCGCGCTCGGTCACCGCGAGCACCGACAGCGGGTACTGGCCGGCGTTGAGCGCCTTCGAATAGGTCTCCATGTCCGGCGCGTCGAGGCCTTCGAAACCGGGGTAGTCGACGACCGACAGCACACCGTGCGCGCGCAGGCCGGCCTGGATCGAGTCGACCAGCAGCAGACTGCCGTGTGCGCGGGTGAGTTCGCGCGCGGCGGCGTAGAACGCGGGGGGCAGGGCGCGGCCCGGGTCGCCTTCGCCCATCACCGGTTCGAGGAACACGGCCTCGACGAACCAGCCGTTGGCATCCGCGTCGGCAAACGCCTGGCGCAGCGCATCGGCGTCATAGGGCGCGATCGCGATCAGCGAGTTCTCGTCGCGGAAGCTCGCGAGGTACTTCTTGTAGGTCGCACGCGAGGAATCGGAATACAGCGCCGGGCGTTCGGTACGGCCGTGGAAGCTGCCCTTGACCACGATGCGCTTGACCGTGCGGCCGGCGTGGCGGCCACCCGGATCGGTCTGCGTGCGCGTATTGATGTCGGCGATGCGCGCGGCCAGACCGACCGATTCCGAACCGGAGTTCAGGCACAGGAAGTGGCTGTAGGGACAGTCGCCGTCGCGGGTATGGCCGATCTCGCGACGCAGCGCGCGGTCGAGCTTCAGCTGCGACAGGCTCGGCGTCATGATGTTGGCCATCGGCACCGGCTGCGCCATCGCGGCGATCACATCCTTCGGCGTGTGGCCGAAGCCGAGCATGCCGTAGCCGCCCGAATCGTGGAGCACGGCGCCCTTGAGCGTGACGATCCACGGGCCGCGCGCGGTCAGCGCGACGTAGGGGTTCACTGCATCGCCCGGATAGAAGTTGATGTAGCCGGCCTGCACGGCACGCGCCTGCGCGTCTTCGTCCAAGTCGAGCAGGTCGGCGAAGTCCTGCTTCAACGCGGTGTGCGCGTCGGCGGCGGCCTGCACGGCTTCGAAGAGTTCGGGGTGCGTGGCGGCGAAGCGTTCGAGCACATCGTCCGGCAGACCGGTGGTGCGGCGCGTGCCGCCATGGGCGCGCAGCGCGGCGAGGATCTGGATTACGGACATGCGAATCGCTCCTTGGGACGTCGGGGAGGGCCGGCATCGAATCTCTGGGAACAGGTCCGCGCCGGCGGTCTCTCCATTATCTGGACGATTCCGTCGGACGGAAGCGACGGAACGCCGATGGATGCGTAGAATTTCGGCAGATCGCCGAACCTTGCCTGCGCCCATGTCCACCGAATCCGCCGATGTCCGTCTGCTGATGCTGCTGCGCGAGAACGCACGCCTGTCGACGGCGGAGATCGCGCGCAGGCTGGGCCTGTCACGGACCACGGTGCAGAGCCGCATCGAACGTCTGGAGCGCGAAGGCGTGATCAGCGGCTACACCGTGCGCGTGCGCGACGATTTCGAGCAGGGCCACATCCGCGCCCAGATCATGATCACCGTGCGCCCGCGCCAGGCCACGCCTGTGGTCACCGCCCTGCGCGCGATCGATGCGGTGCGGGCGCTGCATTCGGTCAGCGGCCCCTACGATCTGATCGCGCTGGGCGTGGTGCCGACGGTGGCCGACATGGACGAACTGACCGACCGCATCGGCTGTATCGAGGGCGTCGAGCGGACGACGTCGTCGATCATCCTGTCGACGAAATTCGAAAGATAGGTACGTCTTCCGCTTGCGGAAGACGCGTTGGTCCCTCTCCCCCCGGGAGAGGGGGGGCCATCGGCGGATGCCGATGGTGGGGTGAGGGTAGGTCTCGCGGAAGAGCATGCCCTCTCCCTCAGAGAGAGGGAAAACCATCGGCGGATGCCGATGAGGGGGTGAGGGAGGCGCCTTGCATGTGGTGTTCCGCGGTCCAGAGTCGAAGCGAAAAGGACCCTCACCCCAACCCCTCTCCCTGGGGGGAGAGGGGCTCAAGCCGCCATCTTCATCAGTACGAATCTCGTCCAGCGGCGGAGACACCTTGGCCCCTCTCCCCCCGGGAGAGGGGAGGACCATCGGCGGACGCCGATGGTGGGGTGAGGGCTGGGGCGTTGCCTGCAATGTGTGCTGCTCCAAGCCGAAGCGAGACACACCCTCACCCCAACCCCCGCTTCGCGCTCCGGCCCTCGCGTCGCCGCGAGGGCGTTCAGCGACACGCGAGCCAGTGGCTCGCAAACGTGTCTCTTCACCCCGGAGGGAGAGGGGCTCGAACTGCCACCTTCATTACACTGTCCCCCCCGCATTCCTCCGCCCCGCCCTTGAAGAAGTCCGATTTCCATTTCGAGTTGCCCGAGCATCTGATCGCCCAAGCGCCGCTGGCCGAGCGCTCGGCCAGCCGGCTGCTGGTCGTACCGCAAGGTGACGGCGCGTTCGCGGATCGCCATGTCCGCGATCTGCCGGATCTGCTGCAGCCCGGCGATCTGCTGATCTTCAACGACACGCGGGTGATTCCGGCGCGGCTGTTCGGGCAGAAGGACAGCGGCGGGCGGGTGGAAATCCTGATCGAGCGGCTCCTGCCAGGCAACGAGGCGCGGGCGCAGATCGGTGCCAGCAAATCGCCGCGGCCGGGTGGGCGGATCCAGCTCGATGCAGGCGGCAGCGTCGAGGTGCTGTCGCGCAATGCTGGCTTCTACCACCTGCGTTTCGAAGTCGACGACACGCTCGAATCCTGGCTGCTGAAGGCGGGGCGCATGCCGCTGCCGCCCTACATCCGCCGCGAGCCAGGACAGAATGACGCCGAGCGCTACCAGACCGTGTTCGCGCGGGAGGTCGGCGCGGTGGCTGCGCCGACGGCCGGCCTGCATTTCGACGAGGCGCTGCTGGCGCGTCTGCGCGCGCGCGGCGTCGAATTCGGCCACGTCACCCTGCACGTCGGCGCGGGCACGTTCCTGCCGATGCGGGTCGAGGACGTGCGCGAACATCGCATGCACAGCGAATGGCTCAACGTCGGCGCCGAGCTTGTCGCCCAGATCCGCCGCACGCGCGAAGCGGGCGGTCGGGTGATCGCCGTCGGCACCACGGTCGTGCGTGCGCTGGAGAGCGCAAGCGTCGATGGCGAGCTGCACCCGTTCGCTGGCGAGACGCAGATCTTCATCTTTCCCGGCTATCGCATCCGCAGCGTCGACGCGATGGTGACCAACTTCCATCTGTCGGAATCGACCTTGCTGATGCTGGTCTCGGCGTTCGCTGGGAAGGAGCGGGTGTTCGCCGCCTACGACCATGCCGTGCGGGCCGAGTACCGCTTCTTCTCCTATGGCGATGCGATGTTGCTGTGGAGCAGCGACGTCCAACCCGATCGCGTCGCGTGACAGGCGGGCGAGTCGCGGAGGGTCGATCGGGTGCCTGGGCTGCCTTGGGGTGGCCTTCGAATCGCACGCCGACACCGCAGCGGCGCGATGCGCGACCGGCCCGCGGAGGCGCCGCTTGAGCGCCAGTCTCGCGCCGCTGGAGCGGATTCGCGGCGCAGCGCGGATGCTGTTCGGGCGCGGCGACGACGCATTTGCGTGCAGTTTCTGCGGTCGCGGCAAGCACTCTGGCGAGACGATCGTCTGTGGCCCGGGCGTGGCGATCTGTGCAGGTTGCGCGCATCTCGCGCTTCACGCGGTCACGTCTGCAACCGATGCGCAGACGCGAACCGGAGAAAAGGTCGTCGGCGTGCTCGTCCACGACGTACCCGCCAGCCTGCTGCCGGCCTACCGCGCAACGCTGGAGGCGGATCTCGCCGCAGCGGCTGTCTGTGTGCAGGGGCGTCTGCTCGGCTGGTCGTATACCTGCGATCACGAGGCTGGCGACTGGATCGCGGTCAGTCTGGCGAGATCGGAGACTGCCGCCGACGACGACGACCTCGAGGCGCGGTTCCGGATGGCGTTCTTCGCTGGCTGACGTGCGTCCAGCAATCGCATGCCGGCAGCCACTGCATCCGCACCGGGCTCCTGCGGGCCGCGGCGACGGTCGGTCATAATGTCGCGATGTCCAGAATGACCTTCGAACTGCTCGGCACCGATGGCGTCGCACGCCGTGGCCGCATCACGTTCCCGCGCGGCACCATCGAAACGCCCGCCTTCATGCCGGTGGGCACTTACGGCACCGTCAAGGGCGCGCTGCCGGAACAGGTGCGTGCGCTGGGCGCCGAGATCATCCTCGGCAATACCTTTCATCTATATCTGCGACCGGGCTTGGACGTCATCGAGGCGCATGGCGGCCTGCACCGCTTCGCGCGCTGGGACAAGCCGATCCTCACTGATTCCGGCGGGTTCCAGGTCTTCTCGCTGGCGCACAAGCGCAAGATCACCGAAGAGGGCGTCACCTTCGCCGCGCCGACCGACGGGTCCAAGGTCTTCCTTGGTCCCGAGGAGAGCATGCGCATCCAGAGGGTGCTCGATTCGGACATCGTGATGATCTTCGACGAGTGTCCGCCGGTGCAGATCGACGGCAAGCCGGTGCATCCGCGGGTGGTCGAAAAATCCATGGAGCTGTCGCTGCGCTGGGCCGCGCGTTCCAAGCGCGCGCACGAAGGCAATGACGCCGCGCTGTTCGGCATCGTCCAGGGCGGCGTGCACCACGAACTGCGCACGCGCTCGGCCGAGGGTCTGAAGGATATCGGTTTCGACGGCTATGCGATCGGCGGCCTCGCGGTCGGCGAGACCGAGGACGAGCGCAACGCGATGCTCGACCACACCGCGCCGCAACTGCCGCAAGACCGTCCGCGCTATCTGATGGGCGTCGGCCGCCCGGAAGACCTGGTCGAGGCGGTCGCCCGCGGCGTCGACATGTTCGACTGCGTGATGCCCACCCGCAACGCGCGCAACGGACATTTCTTCACCTCGACCGGCGTGATCCGCATCCGCAACGCGAAGTTCGAGAAGGACCTGCGGCCGATCGAGGAAGGCTGCGGCTGCGAGGCCTGCAGCGGCGGCTTTACCCGCGCCTACCTGCGGCATCTCGACCGCTGTGGCGAAATGCTCGGCCCGATGCTCGGCACCCTGCACAACCTCTGGTACTACCAGAAGCTGATGGCCGACATGCGCAGCGCGATCGCTGCGGGAACCTTCGCCGCGTTCCGCGAGTCCTTCTACAGTGCCCGGACGGGGACGCGGGCCGACTGAGCCTCTCCCAGGATCCTGCCAGACCCCGTCACCACGCATTCACCCGGCATCGGGCCTGCACCCGGGCCCGGCCGTGCCATAATCGCCCGCTGTCTGTTTTCGACCCATGGATGCCCCGATGAATCTGCTGGACCTTGTGATCGCCCCCGCCCACGCCGCTGCCGCAGCTCCGGGCGCAGGCCCCAGCCTGCTGTCGACGCTGGCTTTCCCGATCATCCTGATCGCGATCATGTACTTCCTGATGATCCGCCCGCAGATGAAGCGCACCAAGGAACACCGCGCGATGCTCGAGAAGCTCTCGGTCGGTGACGAAGTCATCACCAACGGCGGCATCGCCGGCGTGGTGCGCAACATCGGCGACAGCTTCCTGACGATCGAGATCGCCGAGCGCGTGGAAATCCGCGTGCAGAAGGGCGCGGTCGGCAACGTGCTGCCCAAGGGCACCCTGAAGTCCGCCTGATCCCGATCGTCGATCGCTGATCTCCGTCATCTCTCCAGGCGCCGCCCGCGTGCGGCGTCCGAGGCAAGGCAATGCTTGAATTCCCGCGCTGGAAATACGCCCTCATCCTGGTCGTGCTCGTACTGGCCGCGCTCTATGCGCTGCCCAACGCGTACCAGAAGAATCCGTCGGTGCAGATCACGCCAAGCACCAGCGAGGCGCGCATCGACGAGGCACTGAAGGCGCGGGTCGACGGCCTGCTCACGGCTGCCGGCGTGACGCCGATCGGTACTGAGATGGACGAGGACCACCTGCTGGTCCGCCTGTCCGATTCGGACGCGCAGACGCTCGCGTCCGACACGCTGCGCCCGGTGCTCGGCGAGAACTACTCGGTCGCGCTGAATCTCGCATCCACCGTGCCGGACTGGCTCGACAACCTCGGCGCGCGTCCGATGACCCTGGGCCTGGATCTGCAGGGCGGCGTGCATTTCGTCATGCAGGTCGACCAGGCGGCAGCGCTGCAGAAGCGGGTCGAAGGCTATGCCGACGGCATCCGCACCGTGCTGCGCGATGCGCGCATCGGGTATTCCAGCGTCGAGCGTCGCCCCGACAACACGATCGGTGTGGTGCTGGTCGAAGGCGCCGATGTCGATGCCGCGCGCACGCAGATCATTGACAGCCTTGCCAGCGTCTCCGGCCAGGCGGCTGTCGGCGGCGGTCCGCAGGTGCTGGCCACCGGCAACCGGATCACCGTGCGCCTGTCCTCGGGCGAGATCGGGCGCATCGCGACCGATGCGGTCGAGCAGAACCGCACCGTGATCTCCAACCGCATCAATTCCATCGGCGTCTCCGAGCCGGTGCTGCAGCGCCAGGGCGACGACCGTCTGGTCATCCAGTTGCCCGGCCTGCAGGACACCGCAGAAGCCAAACGCCTGATCGGCGCGACCGCCACGCTGGAGTTCCGCGCCGTGACCGGCGACGAGAACCAGGCCGCGGCCGCGCTTGCGTCGGGCAACGTGCCGGCCGATTCGCGCATCTACTACAACGATGCCGGCACGCCGCTGCTGCTGTCGCGCCGCATCCTGGTGCAGGGCGATCAGCTCATCAACGCCAATCCGCAAACTGACGAGAACGGGATGCCGGCCGTCGGCATCACGCTCAACAGCGCCGGCGGCAAGCGCATGCTCGACCACACGTTGCAGAACGTGGGTCAGCGCCTGGGCATCGTGTACGTCGAGCGCATTCCCACCGTGCGCATCGTCGATGGCCAGGAAGTCCGCTCGGCGCGCAGCGTCGAGCGCGTGATCAGTTCCTCGACCATCCAGGGCGTGTTCGGTCGCGAATTCCGCACCACCGGCCTGAGCCGCGACGAAGCCAACGATCTCGCCCAGCAGCTGAAAGCGGGTGCGCTGGCCGCGCCGATGGACTTCGTCGAAGAGCGCGTCGTCGGCCCGAGCCTGGGCGCCGAAAACGTCGAGCGCGGCATCACCGCGGTGCTCTATGCGTTCGTGTTCACCCTGATTTTCTTCATGTTCTATTACCGCATGTTCGGCATCGTGACTTGCCTGGCGCTGATCCTGAACCTGCTGATCGTCGTCGCCGTGATGTCGCTGTTCGGCGCCACGATGTCGCTGCCGGGTTTCGCCGGTCTGGCGCTGTCGATCGGCCTGTCGGTCGACGCCAACGTGCTGATCAACGAGCGCATCCGCGAGGAACTGCGTGCAGGCATGCCGCCGAAGGCGGCGATCGTGACCGGCTACGAAAAGGCGTCGGACACGATCTTCGACTCCAATCTCACCGGCATGATCGCGGGCATCGCGCTGTACGCCTTCGGCACCGGTCCGCTGCAGGGCTTCGCGGTCACCCTGGTGATCGGTATCGTCGCCTCGATGTTCACTGCAATCGTCGTCTCGCGCGCGCTGGTCACATTGATCTACGCACCGCGCAAGAAGCTCAAGTCCCTGGCGATCTGACGGGAGAGACCCCATGAAAATTTTCCCGTTGACCCTCGTCCCCGCGAACACCCGCATCGATTTCATGCGGTTCCGCCACGTGTTCATCACGGTCGCCTTGCTGATGCTCGTCGGCTCTTTCGCGGTGATCGGCCTCAAGGGCTTCAACTTCGCGCTCGACTTCACCGGCGGCACCGCGGTGAACGTGCGCTTCGAGAATCCGGTGAGCGTCGATGAAGTGCGCGAGCGCCTGCAGGACGCGGAGATCGAGAACGCCCAGGTGCAGACCTACGGCAGCGGCAACGACCTGCTGATCCGGGTGCGCGCGGCGGATGACATCGCGCACATCGCCGACAACACCGAACTGGCGCAGCACGTGCTGGACGCGGCGACGACGGCCGACAATCCCGGTCAGATCCTGAGCACCGAGTCGATCGGCGCCCAGGTGTCCGGAGACCTGCGCAAGAACGCGATCTACGCCGCGATCTTCGTGCTGGTGGGCTTTCTGCTCTACATCAGTTTCCGGTTCGAGTGGAAGTTCGCGGTCGTCGCCAGCATCACCACCTTGTTCGACGTGGCGGTGGTCGCCGGCCTGTTCGCATTGACCGGACGCGAGTTCGACCTGACCGTGCTCGCAGGTCTGCTGTCGGTCATGGGCTTCTCGATCAACGACACCATCGTGGTCTTCGACCGCGTCCGCGAGAACTTCCGCGGTCTGCGCGCCGATCCGCTGGAAGTGTTCAACCGGTCGATCAACCAGACGCTGTCGCGCACCATCATCACCTCGCTGGTGTTCTTCCTGTCGGTGTTCGCGCTGTTCCTCTACGGCGGCGGTTCGCTCGAAGGCCTGGCGTTGACCCAGATGCTGGGCGCGGTTGTCGCCACGGTGTCGTCGATCCTGATCGCCTGTCCGCTGCTGACCTACGGCATGCTGCGAGTGACCAAGCAGGATCTGCTGCCCAAGGCGCGGGACGAGGAAGCGCTCGCGCGTCGTCCGTAAAAAACTGTGATTCTTGAACAGCATGAAGCCGCGCAATGCGCGGCTTCATGCTGTCGGGCCTCGGGCCTCGGGCCTCGGGCGTCGAGCAGGTGCGCCTGGCCGACAGTGCAGCAGCGCGCGGACGCGCATGCCGAACGAGGCGGACGTCCCACGTCGCGTGCACCCTCGACAATGTTGGGTCAGAACGTAAAAGGCCGCGCAATGCGCGGCCTTTTACCTTACGAATCACGAATCACGAACTACCAATCACCGCCCTCAAGCTCAAGCGAACTCTTTCGCGTAGCCGGATTCGACCAGGGTCTTCTGCAGCGGCGTGACGATGTGGACGTTGCCGGCCACGACCTGGCGGCCGCCGGCGAAGGCCACGTGCAGCGGACCGCCCGCGGCACCCTTGAAGTCGCTGACGCGACCACCGGCCTCGCGGACCAGCAGCACGCCAGCGGCGATGTCCCAGGGATGGACGCCCGCCTCGAAGTAGCCATCAGTGCGGGCCGCGGCGACGTAGGCCAGGTCCAGCGCTGCCGAGCCGGTACGGCGCACGTCCTCGGCCGACTCGAGCAGTGCCTCGACCGCGCGCAACTGCGCGCCGACGCGCTTGCGCTCGCGCGGCGCGAAACCGGTGCTGATCATCGCGCCGGTCAATTCGCGGCGCTCGGACACGCGGATGCGACGCTCATTGAGCTGGGCGCCGGCGCCGCGCGTGGCGGTGAACAATTCGTTGCGCAGCGGATCGAAGATCACGCCGTGCAGCGGCTCGCCGCCCTCGACCAGTGCGATGGAGACGCACCAGTGCGGCAGGCCACGCAGATAGTTGCTGGTGCCGTCGAGCGGATCGATGACCCAGGTGAAGCGGCTGCCGCCGCCGCGACCGGGCTTGGCGCCGCCTTCCTCGCCGAGCACGGCGTACTCGGGATAGGCACGACGCAGTTCCTTGACGATCGCTTCTTCGGCGAGGCCGTCGACCTCGCTCGCGTAATCGTGGCGCGCCTTCTCGACGACGTTGAGCGCATCGAGCTTGTGCATGTTGCGCAACAGGACGCCACCGCCGGCGCGCGCCGCCTTGACCATGACATTGACAGCAGGTTGAAGCATCGCGGACGACTCCGGGCGCGGGCAGGATCGATGGGATAAAGAGCGGTACCGGCGCTGGGCCGGCCGCGCAGTTTACCATTCGCGCCATGCAAGCGCCCCTGAATCCAGAGTCCCGCGTGGACACCCCCGCCGCGGACGGCCCGGCCACCCGCATCCGCATCGTGCTCGTCGGCACCCAGCACCCCGGCAACATCGGCTCGGCCGCGCGCGCGATCAAGACGATGGGCCTGCAGCGGCTGGTGCTGGTGGCACCGCAGAAGTATCCGCACAACGAGGCCGACATGATGGCCGCCGGCGCCGAGGACGTGCTCAACGCCGCAGTCGAGGTCGCGACGCTGGCCGAGGCCGTGGCCGATTGCAGGCTGGTGCTCGGTTGCACCGCGCGCAGCCGCCGGGTGCAGCTGCGCGAACTGCGGCCGCGCGATGCCGCGGCGTCCGCGCATGCCGAAGCCGCATCCGGCGGCGAGGTCGCGCTGGTGTTCGGCCGCGAGCGCACCGGCCTCGAGAACGAAGAGCTGCAGCTGTGCCACGCCGCGGTGCATATTCCGGCCAATCCCGACTACAGCTCCCTGAACCTGGCAGCGGCCGTGCAAGTGCTCAGCTACGAAGTGCGGCTGGCGCTGCTGGGCGAGGGCGACGCCGCCGCGCCGGCCGTGATCGCGCCCCTGCAGCCGGACGCGGTGCCGCACGCCGAACTCGAAGGATTTTTCGGCCAGCTGGCGGACACGCTCGAGGACATCGATTTCCACAAGGGCCGCGCACCGGACTCGGCGATGCGCAAGCTGCGGCGGCTGTTCGTGCGCACCGGCCTGGACCAGAAGGAAGTGCGCCTGCTGCGCGGGATCCTTGCCGACGCCCAGCGCATGGCCCGTCTCGCGCGCGATCGCGGCGCTTGAGCGACGGGCGCCTGTCGCACGGGAATGGCTTCGGCTAGGCTTGCCGCTCCACCCACGCCTCCGGGACCCGCCTTGGACCCGCGTCACTTCCTTCGACGGCTGCTGTCGGGCGTGCTGCTGGCGGTCGTGGCTGTCGCCGTACCGGCCCAGGCGACCGAGCCGCGCAACGTGCTGGTGCTCGGACGCATCAGCGACGATCCCCAAACCCACTACGAACAACTCAAGCCGCTGCTCGACTATGTGGTCGCGCGCATGGGCGATGTCGGCATCACCGAGGGCCGCGTGCTGATGGCGCGCGACATCCCGCAGATGCAGAGTTATCTGCGGCGCGGGCGCGTGGACTGGGTCACCGAGACCGCCAGCGGCGCCACCCTGCTCGAAGCGCGCGCCGGGGCAGTGCCGCTGCTGTTGACCGAGCGGTACGGCGTCAGCCGCTATCACACGGTGTATTTCGCCCGGCGCGACAGCGGCATCGGGTCGATCGAGGATCTGCGCGGGCGCAGCATCGTGTTCCAGAACCGGCAGTCGACGAGTGCCTACTTCGTGCCGGCTGCCGAGCTACTCGCACGCGGCATGCATCTGGAGATCCTGCTGTCGCCGCGCGACGAACCCGAGCCCGGTTCGATCGGCTATCTGTTTGCGCGCTCGGAACTCAACCTGTCGTCGTGGGTGCACAAACGGCTCGTCGACGCCGGCGCGTTGAGCAACCTCGATTGGGACAGCGACCGGCACGTGCCGGCATCGTTCAAGCGCGATTTCGTGGTCTTCCGCGAGACCAGACCGTTTCCGCGTGCGCTGGAAGTCGTGCGGGGCGACCTGGATGCGCGCGTGGCCGCGCGTCTGCGCGAAGTGCTGATCGAGGCGAGCGCGGATCCTGCCGCGCGCGATGCGCTGCGCAGCTTCTTCAGGACGACTGCGTTCCTGCCGATCGACGCCGCCACGCGCGCTGAACTCGACGTCCTGCGCGCCGGTGCCCTGCGCGTCGTGGCGGAGGTCGAGTGAGGTTGCGCGGCGGGCTGCAGGGCATGTTCCTGGCGCTGGTCGGCGCCGCGATGCTGGCCGGTCTGGTCGCGGTGGCGCTGGTACTGCAGCAGCAGGACCAGGCGCAGAAGCAGATCGTCATGCTGAGCCAGCGCTCGATGCACGCGCTCGCCTCGCAGCGGCTGCTGCTGCGCGGTGAAGCCGTTTCCGAGCAGCTCGCCGACGCGCTGGTCAATCCGCTGTACTACTTCGATCTCGAAGCGATCGGCGCGGCGGTCGGCAACGTGCTGCGCCAGCCCGATGTCAGCTACGTGGTCGTCTACGACGCCGACGGCAGCATCGTCCACGACGGCAGTCGCGACATCGAACGTTTCGGCCAGCGCATGGAGGACGCCTTCGCGCTCGAAGCGGTCGCAGCGACCGCGCAGCACATGCAGACCGATGACCGGCTGCTCGACGTGGCCATGCCCATCCGGATCGGCGACCAGCGCATCGGTGGCGTGCGGATCGGATATTCGCTGGCGGCGGCGAAGCAGGACGAGGCTGCGATGGCGGTGTCGATGCAGGCGCGCCTGGACGAGATCGCGCGGCGCCGTCTCGCCGCGGTCGGACTGTTGCTGGTCGTGCTGGGGGGCCTGGGCGGCCTCGTCGCCGTGATGCTGCAGCGTCGCCTGGTGCGTCCGGTGCGCGCACTCGCCAGCGCCGCGCAACGCATCGAGGCCGGACACTACGACGTGCCGCTTCCGGCCGACGCACGTCAGGACGAGATCGGCGATCTGTTCCGCGCCTTCGACCGGATGCGCGACAGCATCGCCCGCCACGACCGCGACATCCGGCGCATGGCATATACCGATCCGCTGACCGGGCTGGCCAACCGCCTCGCGCTGCGCGAGATCCTGGACCAGCGTCTGCTGCAGATGCAGGGCGCGGCGGGACGGCTCGCGCTGCTGTTCGCCGATGTCGACGATTTCAAGCGCGTCAACGACACGCTGGGCCATGACGCCGGCGACGCGGCACTGGTCCAGTTCGCCGGCCGCATCGGTGCGGCTGTGCGCGAGTTCGATATCGCCGATGCCTTGCTCGCCCGCTTCGGCGGCGACGAGTTCGTGGTGCTGCTGCAATTGCCCGACGCCAGCACCGCCGACCTGCGCACCGTCGCCGGCCGACTGGCGACGCGCCTGGTGGAGGAGGTCGCGCGCCCCATCGAGATCGAAGGCCGCGGCGTGTTTCTCGGCATCTCGATCGGCATCACCGTGTTTCCCGACGACGCCGTCAGCGCCGCGATGCTGCTCAAGAACGGCGACATCGCGATGTACCAGGCCAAGCTCGCCGGCAAGAACTGCCACCGCTTCTACAGCCTGGCGATCGACCAGGCGGTGGAGCGGCGCATGCACATGGAGCACGAACTGCGCGGCGCCTGGGAACGCGGGGAACTGAGCCTGGCCTATCAGCCGGTGTTCCGCATGGCGGACAAGACGCTGGTCGGGATGGAGGCGCTGCTGCGCTGGCAACATCCGGAATTCGGCAGCGTGGCCCCACCGGTATTCATTGATGTCGCCGAGCAGAGCGGATTGATCGACGTGATTGGCCCGCAGGTCCTGCACGCGGCATGCGTCGAGGCGCGCGCCTGGCAGCAGCGCTTCGCGGCCGCGTCCGATCTCTTCGTCGCGGTCAACGTGTCCCCGCGCCAGCTGCGCGGCGCGGCGTTCGCCACCGAGGTCGAGGCCGCGCTCCGCGAATCGGGCCTGTCACCGTGTCATCTGCATCTTGAGCTGACCGAAACCGCGGTGATCGGCGACGAGGCGCGCATCGGCCAGTTGCTGGGCGCCTTGCGCGCACTCGGGGTCAAGATCTGGCTCGACGATTTCGGTACCGGCTTCTCCGGCCTCAGTCACCTGCGCCGGGTGCCGGTGGACGGCGTCAAGATCGACCGCAGCTTCGTCGCCGACCTGTTGCGCGACCCTGACGATCTGGCGCTGACGACGGCGATCATCTCGATGGCGCATTCGATCGGGTTCACGGTCGTCGCCGAAGGTGTCGAGAAGGAGGGCCAGTTCGAAGTCCTGCGTGATCGTGGCTGCGATCTGGGACAGGGGTTCTGGCTGGGACATCCGCTGCCGGCGAGGGGGTTCGAGGCGTTGTTGGGGTGATGGTGCTTCGCTTTGCTTTTTCGCTCCAGTTCCCGCTCTAGCATTGCTGCTTTGCCCTTGCAGTTGCAGGTGCAGTTGCCGTTGCTCTGCTCTGGCTGTTGCTTCTGCTTTTGACGTTAATCGAGCCGTAAAGCGAGCCGAGCATCGCAGCGCGGCGGGGCCGAAGAGCAGCCCATGTCTGAGCGCAGCGAGTTTGGGCTGCGTGCCCCGTCGACCGAGAAGCGCAGGGGACCGCCGCGGCCCAATCGCGGCGGATCGCGTCCGGCGAAGACGGTTTTGCTTACTTTTGCCAAGACAAAAGTAAGCCGCGCGACAGCGCGGAAGCCCTGTACTTGATCT
>NZ_JAVDVJ010000004.1:0-261110 GCF_031456825.1 Luteimonas sp. 3794
GCTGGGTTACAAATCGCCTGATCAATACGAAAAGCAGTTCAATCGCCTAGGGTATGTGCCCTAGGTTCCTTGTCCGAGAAACCCGGGGCACTCCAAACTGACCCCAAGCGCGCTTGCTCACAGGCTTGTTCATCTGTTGCGCACTCTCCTTGTTGAGGATGCGCTCACTTGCTGAAATAGATCCAAATACATACGACTTCAGTGCCTCAACATGATGGATAAGAAGAACTGTCTGTAGCGCCCTGAACTTGAGGATGTTCTTCTCGAGGGCTGGGAGCATGGGATTCTTTCTCTGCATGCCTAATGCCTAAGTTAAGCCGTGCCGCGAAGCGGTATCGGCTTGAATGAATTGTTAGCTCGTTGCTAGCCGCTACCTACAAGCGTCCTAAGATCATCCTCCAGCGCACCCCGGACTTCAGGCAACTTGTCTTTAAAGAATTCCCAAGTTTTGCCCCATTGTTCGAGCATTTCGCGATAACCGCTAGTGTCCGACCTGTCGTCCGCTCGTCTAAATCCTATGTTGAGCCGTACAGTGTGCAAACGGATTCCGTCAATGAGCGCGTCAACTCTGGTGCATGTATCTTTGGGCAGGTAGATCTTATTTTTCTCAAAGAACTCCAGAAGTGCATTGAAGGCATCTGCAAATTGAGAGTACTTCTCTTGCTTGGTTGGCTCGCCGCCCATCTCGATTGGAGATGAGAAGCTATTGCCCTTGCGCGACACCTCTACGATTAATGAGTAGACGCTCGCTATTACTTCTGCGCGCCGTTCATGAAGCTTTGAAAAAACCACACTACGCTCTTGCGCAGCAATGCTGAGGTCGTGACGCAACCGATCGGTAGCTATTTGATTATCCCGCTCAAGCGCAGCTCTGTGAGTTTCAAGCTCGCGCTGTAGTGAGTTGCCGATGATGGCTTTGGCGAGCCAAGCAATCGCGGCCACTGCGAGCGTGTTTCCCGTGATAGCAACCAGAACTGTCTGCCAAACTTCCATAGCAAGCTAACTCTAAGTAAAGCCCCAAAGAGGCGATATGCACGCAGCACGGAAGTGCGATGTTGGCGTCCGCCCGGTGGGGTCTGACAACAAGACCAACACCTTGCATCCCCCTTTTGGGCTTCCCAGCCCGGACCTCACGATCTGTGTTTGTCGCACAAAGTGAGTACCGTCGCACATCGAACAATTCGCGCCGATTCTGCGCATATCAAACAATCCGCGGATCCTCGCTGGTGCCGGCGACCGTAGCGGCCGTACCGCCTAGCTCGCGCCAGCAGCGTCTCGACCCACCTTTCCCGCCAAAATCTCCCCCAACGCCCGCTCGAACACCTCCACCGGCTGCCCACCCGAAATCAGGTGCTTCTGGTCGATGATCACGGCCGGCACGCTGTTGATGCCGCCGCGGATGAAGAACTGCTCTTCCGCGCGCACCTCATCGGCATATTCGCTGGAGGCGAGAAGTGCAGCGGCACGCTCGGCATCCAGCCCCACGCTGCCCGCGATGCGCACCAGCGTCGCGTGGTCGCTGACGTTCTCGCCGTCGCCGTGATACGCCTGCAGCAGCGCGCGCTTGAGGTCGCGTTGCCGGCGTGCGATCCCGGCCCAGTGCAGCAGGCGATGGGCGTCGAAGGTATTCCAGGTGCGCAGGCGGTCGCCGAAAGCAAACCCGACCTCGGCACCGCGGCCTTTGATATTGGCGCGGGCGGCGGTCAGTTGCTCGGGCGACATACCGTACTTGCGGGTCAGGTGTTCAGCGATGTCCTCGCCTTCAGGCGTCATCTGCGGGTTGAGTTCGAAGGGGCGCACGTGGAATTCGACATCGACATTCTCGGGCAGGCGCGCGAGTGCCTGTTCGAGCGCGGCCAGGCCGATCGCGCACCAGGGGCAGACGATGTCGGAGACGAAATCGATGCGCAGCGGCACGCGGTCGGTGGCAGCGCTCATGCCTGCACCATCGGCAGCTTCAGGCCTTTCTCTTTCGCGCAGTCTTCGGCGATGGCGTAACCGGCATCGGCGTGGCGCATGACGCCGGTGCCGGGGTCGTTCCACAGCACGCGGGCGATGCGTTTGTCGGCTTCCGCAGTGCCATCGCAGACGATGACCACGCCCGAGTGCTGCGAGTAACCCATGCCCACGCCGCCGCCGTGATGCAGGCTCACCCAGGTGGCGCCGCCGGCGACGTTGAGCATCGCGTTGAGCAGCGGCCAGTCGCTGACGGCATCACTGCCGTCGCGCATGGCTTCGGTTTCGCGGTTCGGCGAGGCGACGGAACCGGAATCGAGATGGTCGCGGCCGATGACGATCGGCGCCTTGAGCTCGCCATTGCGCACCATCTCGTTGAAGGCGAGGCCCAGCTTGTCGCGCAGTCCCAGGCCCACCCAGCAGATGCGTGCGGGCAGGCCCTGGAAGGCGATGCGCTCACTGGCCATGTCGAGCCAGCGGTGCAGGTGCGGATCATCCGGAATCAGTTCCTTGACCTTGGCATCGGTCTTGGCGATGTCCTCGGGATCCCCGCTCAGCGCGACCCAGCGGAACGGGCCGATGCCGCGGCAGAACAGCGGGCGTACGTAGGCCGGCACGAACCCGGGGAAATCGAACGCGCGGGCGCAGCCGACATCCTTGGCCATCTGGCGGATGTTGTTGCCGTAGTCGAACGTGGGCACGTCCATCGCCTCGAACGCCAGCATCGCCTCGACGTGCACACGCATCGACTGCTTGGCGGCGTCGCGCACCTTGTCGGGATTGGCGGCCTGCTCGGCCAGCCACTGTTCTACGGTCCAGCCGATCGGGAGGTAGCCGTGCACCGGGTCGTGGGCGCTGGTCTGGTCGGTGACGGCGTCGGGGCGCACGCCGCGCTCGACCAGCTGCGGCAGGATCTCGGCGGCGTTACCGAGCAGCGCGATCGATTTCGCTTCGCCGGCCTGGGTGTACTTTTCGATGCGGGCGAGCGCGTCGTCGAGATCGGTCGCCTGTTCGTCGACGTAGCGGGTCTTCAGGCGCATGTCGATGCGCGACTGCTGGCATTCGATGTTGAGGCTGCAGGCGCCGGCGAGACTCGCGGCCAGCGGCTGCGCGCCGCCCATGCCACCGAGGCCGGCGGTGAGGATCCACTTGCCGGTGAGATCGCCGCCGTAGTGTTGGCGGCCCATCTCGACGAAGGTTTCGTAGGTGCCCTGCACGATGCCCTGGCTGCCGATGTAGATCCACGAACCGGCGGTCATCTGGCCGTACATCATCAGGCCCTTGCGATCGAGTTCGTGGAAGTGCTCCCAGGTGGCCCAGTGCGGCACGAAGTTGGAATTGGCGATCAGCACGCGTGGCGCATCACTGTGCGTGCGGAACACGCCGACCGGCTTGCCGGACTGCACCAGCAGGGTCTCGTCTTCGCCCAGGGCCTTCAGCGATTCGACGATGGCATCAAAGCAGGCCCAGTCGCGCGCGGCGCGGCCGATGCCGCCGTAGACGACGAGGTCTTCCGGACGCTCGGCCACCTCGGGATCGAGGTTGTTCATCAGCATGCGCAGCGGCGCTTCGGAGAGCCAGGAGCGGCAGCTGAGTTCGGTGCCGCGCGGCGCGCGGATGACGCGCGAGGGGTCGTGGCGCGAAGAGGTGTCGGACATGGCGGCGCGTTCCTGCAATGACGATGCGGCGATTATCGCACCGCGCCGCGCCGCGGCCTGACGCGCCGCGGCGTGAGCCGGACCGGGCACGACGGCTAAGCTGCGACGCATGAAGCTGATCCCCTGCGCGTTTGCCCTCACCCTGCCCGCCGCACTCGGCGCGTGCACGTCCACCTCGCCCGCGCCCACGGCGCATGCGGCATCCGATGCCGACGGCGCGCCGCCGCGCGTGCTGGTGTTCACGCGCACGGCGGGGTTTCGCCACGATTCGATCCCGGTGACGATCGAGACGCTGCGCGCGCTCGGCACCACCGCCGGCCTGACGATCGAGACGACCGAAGATCCGATGCGTTTCGACGACGCAACGCTGGCCGGCTATCGCGCCGTCGTCTTCGCCCACACCACTCGCGAGGTACTAGACCCGGCGCAGCAGGCGGCGTTCGAACGCTATGTCGCGAGCGGCGGCGGCTTCATGGGCGTGCATGCGGCGGCCGACAGCGGCTACACCTGGCCGTGGTACGGCGAGCTGGTCGGCGCGTGGTTCGCGCGGCATCCCGAAGGCCTGCAGTCGGTGCGCGTGGTGTTCGAGGACGACGCCGGGCCGGATGGCCTACGCGAATGGCGCGTTACCGACGAGATCTACGATTACCGGCGCAATCCGCGGCCCCATGTGCGCGTGACCGCGTCGGTCGACCCGGCCTCGCACCCGGATGGCGGCATGGGCGACGACCATCCGATCGCCTGGTGCCACACGAACGCCGGCGGCCGCGCCTGGTACACCGGCCTGGGCCACGATGTGGCGCTGTACGCCGACCCGGTATTCCGCGCGCAGCTGCTGCGCGGCCTGCTGTGGACGACCGGACGCAGCGACACCTGCTGACGGCCGGACATGCAAACGCCCGGCCGGAGCCGGGCGCTTGCAGTGTCGCGTGGAAGCGGACTTCAGTTGATCGAAGGATCGAGCCTGCGCAGCGCGTCCTTGATGTCGACCGAACCGGTGCGTTCGATGTCCTCACGCGTATAGACCCGACCGCCGCCCGTGGTGCATTCCTGATCGGCGCGCCTGGAGCGCGCGTTACGGGCCGCGGTGACGCGCGAGCCGGTTTCGCGGATGCAGAATCGATCCGAGGCACTGGCGCGTTGGCCGCGGTCGCGCGCGGATTCCTCTTCCTCTTCTTCCTGCTGCTGCGCGTGCGCCACCTGGGAAACCGCACCGAACGCGAGGCTGGCGAAGATCGCCGCCGTCCACCATGCATGCTTCATTGCGCACCTCCCGGTGCAGACCATCGGTGGCCACACGATACGCGCGATGGGCGGTGGCGTGGTCTGGGCAGGATGAATGTTCAGCCTGCGTGTCGACGCGTTGTGCGTCGCTTCATGCCGCTGACTGCGAAGCGTCATGTCGCGCCGCTATCCTATGCGGATGCCCCGATCTGTCTGTCTGCGCGCCTTTGCGCTGCTCCCGTTGTTGTTGCTGACTGCCTGCACCACGGTCGAGCCTCCGTTCCAATCCACCACTGCAGTTGCCCCGGCGGCCGATGCCGAGGCGCGCCCGACGCTGCTGCTGGTGTCACTCGATGGCCTGCGGCCCGACTATCTCGGACGTGGCGAGACGCCGCATCTCGATGCGCTGGCGCGCGAGGGCGTGCAGGCCTGGATGCGGCCGTCGTATCCCTCGCTGACGTTTCCGAACCACTACACGCTGGTGACCGGGCTGCGCCCCGATCGCCATGGACTGATCCACAACTCGATGGTCGATTCGACGCTCGGCGACTTCCGGCTGTCGGACCGCGACGCGGTCGGCAACGGCGCCTGGTATGGCGACGGCGAACCGTTGTGGGTGACGGCGGAGAACGCCGGCCTGCGCACTGCAACGTTGTCGTGGCCGGGCAGCGAGGCGCCGGTGCACGGCGTGCGCCCGACACGCTGGCTTCCGTTCGATTACGCACGCCCGATCGAGACGCGCGTGGACATGGTGCTCGACTGGCTGTCCGAACCTGCGGGCACGCGCCCGGCCTTCGCGACGCTGTATTTCGAGCACACCGATTCGGCCGGCCACCACTACGGTCCCGATTCGCCGCAATTGCATGAGGCGCTACAGGCCGTGGACGCCGCTATGGGGCGACTGGTCGAGGGCCTGCGCACGCGCGGGCTGCAGGACCGCGTGAATCTGGTCGTGGTGTCCGACCACGGCATGGCCGAAGTGCCGCCGGGCCAGGCGATCGCGGTCGAGGACATGGTCACGCTGGAGGAAGCGCGCGTGACGTCGACCGGTCAGGTGATCGGCATCGTGCCCAATCCCGGCTTCGAGGCGCAGGTGGCGCGCAAGCTGATCGGCGCGCATCCGCAGTACGACTGCTGGCGCAAGGGCGAGATGCCGGCGCGCTGGAAGTTCGGCACCCATCCGCGCGTGCCGCCGATCGTCTGCCAGATGCACATGGGCTGGGACGCCGTGCCGCGTGACTCGCTGGCCCGGCGCCCGGCGCATGCGCGCGGTTCGCATGGCTATGACCCCGCACTGCCGGAGATGCGCGCGGTGTTCATCGCGCAGGGGCCGGCGTTCCGTCGTGGCGTGACGCTGGAGGGCTTCGACAATGTCGACGTGTATCCGTTGCTCGCGCGGCTGATCGGGGTGACGCCGGCGGAGAACGATGGCAATGCGGAGACGTTGCTGCCGGCGTTGCGGGATGGGGTGCGGTAACGCGGGATTGCGTGCGCTGCGTTGGATTGGTTGAGAGCGCCGCTGCATTTGGGCGGCGGTTCGGAATTGCGGGCTCGGGTTTGATGCGAACGGCGGCCCTCACCCCAACCCCTCTCCCAGGAGG
Source organism: Luteimonas sp. 3794 (assembly GCF_031456825.1). Classification (NCBI taxonomy): domain Bacteria; kingdom Pseudomonadati; phylum Pseudomonadota; class Gammaproteobacteria; order Lysobacterales; family Lysobacteraceae; genus Luteimonas; species Luteimonas sp. 3794. The sequence continues at coordinate 6,440 of NZ_JAVDVJ010000004.1, forward strand.
AGAGGGGCTCGGATGTCTGCGGCGTCACGCATCCGCGGCTGCCCGCAGATTGGTGATCGAGTGCGGCGCGCTTGAAGCCCCTCTCCCTCTGGGAGAGGGGTTGGGGTGAGGGCAGACGCTCGCGGCATCCCCACAACATCCATGTCCGAATCCGGCCAGTCAGCATCCAGCGCCGGTGCTAGCCTGCATCGCATGTCCCCGCCTCTCCCCGCCCCCGACATCTGCGAACAGGCGCGCCTGAGCCGGGATGCACGCTTCGACGGGCTGTTCTTTACTGCGGTGCGCACGACCGGGATCTACTGCCGGCCGGTGTGTCCGGCGCCCGCGCCGAAGGCGACGAACGTCGTCTACTACCCGAACGCCGCCGCAGCCGAAGCCGCGGGTTTCCGCCCGTGCCTGCGTTGCCGGCCGGAACTGTCGCCTTCGGACGGGCATTGGCATCGCGGCGACGATCTCGTTGCGCGGGCGCTGGCGCTGATCGACCAGGGTGCGCTGAACGAGGCGCCGCTGGCGGACCTCGCGCAGCGGCTGCACATCGGCGAGCGCCAGTTGCGGCGGCTGTTCGTCGAGCGCCTCGGCGCGGCACCGGTCGGCGTGCACGGCACCCGGCGCCTGCTGTTCGCCAAGCAGCTGCTGACCGAAACTGCATTGCCGATCACCGAGGTTGCGCTCGCGGCCGGCTTCAACAGCGTGCGGCGTTTCAACGCGGTGTTCCAGCAGGCCTACCGCATGCCGCCGCGCGACCTGCGCAAGGCACCGCGCGAATCGACCGGCGACGCGCTGACGCTGCGGCTCGCCTATCGCCCGCCCTATGACCTGCCGGCGATGCTCGACTTCCTGCGCGGACGCGCCTTGCCGGGCATCGAAGTTGTCGACGATGTCGCCTACACCCGCGTGATCGGCACTGCGGACGCACCCGGCTGGCTGCGCGTGCGCGCATGGCCCGGCAAGCGCGGCGAGCCTGCACCGGACGCGCTGCGTCTGGAACTGCACGGCTGTGCGCCGTTGCGGCTGCAGGACACCGTGCAGCGCGTGCGGCGGATGTTCGATCTCGATGCAGACCCGCACACGATCGCCATGCATCTCGGCAGCGACGCCCGGCTGGCGCCGCTGCTGCGCAAGCGGCCGGGGCTGCGCCTGCCCAGCGGCTGGGACGGGTTCGAAATCGCGGTGCGCGCGGTGATCGGCCAGCAGGTCAGCGTGGCCGCCGCGCGCACGCTGACCGCACGGCTCTCGAAGCGCTTCGGCACGCCGTTGCCGGAGGCGTTCGTCGCGCAGGGCTTCGCGCATCTGTTCCCCACGCCGGAGGCTCTGGTCGATGCCGACTTCGACGGCCTCGGCCTGATCGGCAGCCGCATCGCGACGATCCGCGGCATCGCCGCGGCGTTGCTCGATGGTCGCGTGGATTTCGACCGCGCGCGCACGCTCGACGACTTCGTCACCCGCTGGGTCGCCCTGCCCGGCATCGGCCCGTGGACTGCGCAGTACATCGCGTTGCGCGCGCTCGGCCATCCCGATGCGTTTCCCGCCGAGGATCTGGTGCTGCAAAAAACCTTGCCAACAGACGAAACGCGCATGACCGCCAGAGCATTGCGCGCGCACGCGGAGGCCTGGCGCCCATGGCGTGGCTACGCGGTCTTCCATCTGTGGCGCGAAGCCGCAGCGTCCGCGCCCGCGGCGCCATCAATCCGCCCGCGCGGCCGTTCCAACCGGAGTCCATCGCCATGAGCCCCATCACACCCCGGGTGTTGACCCGCACCATCAACAGCCCGGTCGGCCCGCTGTTTCTCGCCGCATCCGACGCCGGCCTGCACGCGGTGGAGTTCGCCGAGCACCGGCATCCGGTGCCCCGCGGTGATGACTGGCGCGACGGCGCGCATCCGGTGCTCGATGCCGCCGCGCAGCAACTGGACGACTATTTCGCCGGTACACGCCAGACCTTCGATCTGCCGTTCGCCGCGCATGGCACGCCGTTCCAGCAACAGGTGTGGGCTGCGCTGACGCGCATTCCCTACGGCGCGACCGCCAGTTACGTCGAACTCGCCCGCATGGTCGGCAAGCCCGGCGCCAGTCGCGCGGTGGGCGCAGCGAACGGCCGCAATCCGTTGTCGATCGTCGTGCCCTGCCACCGCGTCATCGGCGCCAGTGGCGCGCTCACCGGCTTCGGCGGCGGCCTGCCGACCAAAGAATTCCTGCTGACGCTCGAAGGCGCATGGCCGCGCACTGACCGCCTCCTGTAGGCGCGCGCTCGTATGCAAAACGCCGCCTGTGTGACTGCGCACGCCAGGACGTCAGCGCGTCGGCGCCTGGGTCAGATGCGCGGCGATCAGCCGCCGGAACGGCGCGATGTGCTGGGCGATGCGCAGCGTGACGCCCCGCAGCAGGCGTGCGGGCGCGCGGTCGTCGGTGTAGAGACTGGCGACAAGGCCGGTTGCGGTATACAGCGGCCAGCTCGCGGCGCGGTGCCCGCGCGCCCAGCGCTCCAGCAGGCCGGCGCCGGCGATGTGGCGTCCGGCCGCATGGGCTTCGCGAATCGCCTGCGCCAGCCGGTCCGCGCCCTGCAGACCCAGATTGAAACCGTGCGCGGTGACCGGATGCATGCCGACCGCCGCGTCGCCGATCAGCGCCGCACGCGGGGCGCAGAAGCGGTCGGCATAGACACCCACCAGCGGATAGACATGCCGCGTGCCGATCGTCGTCATCGTGCCGAGCCGATCGCGGAAACGGCGCTGCATGTCAGCGGCGAACGCGGCATCGTCGAGCGCTTCGACCTCGGCCATCTGCTGCGGGGGCAACGTCAGCACCACCGAGGCGCGCTGGCCGTTGAGCGGCAGCAACGCCAGCGTCTGCCCCTGGTCGAACCACTCCCAGGCCGCGTGGTGGTGCGACCGCGTATGCGCGACGCGGCACACGAGCATGCGCATGCCGAAATCCCGCGTGCGCGCGCCGATGCCGAGCAGGCGCCGCACGGCGGAGAACCGGCTGTCGGCCGCGACCAGCAGTCGCGCATCGATGCGCCTGCCATCCTCGAGCGCGAGGGTGACGCCATCGGCGCGCTGGACGACATCGCGCACCGCGGCATCACCGTGCACGGTGATGTCGGCCGCGTCCGCCACCACGTCGAATGCGGCCTGGCGGATGCGCTGGTTGGGCACCAGCCAACCGAGCTGCGCGCTGCGTCCGTCACGCGCGGTGATCGTGAGCCCGTCGGTGCGTTCGCCGTCGAGGATGCGGGCATCGCGCAGTTCGGAGATCTCGGCCGGATCGAACCGTACCCACAGGCCCAGCTGTTCGAGGATATGGCGCGATGCATGGGTCAATGCGATCTCGCGGCCGTCGAACGCCGGCTGCGCAATAGCCGCGTGCGCCTGGCGGTCGAACAGCGCGACCTTCAGCCCGCTGCCCGCCAGCGCGCGTGCGAAGCAGAGTCCGACCGGCCCGGCCCCGACGATGGCGATGTCGATCTGCATGCGCGACTCCTGCGTGGAATGACGCAGGATAGCGGGCATGTCATTCCGGAGTACGACAGAATCCGGTGACCTGGATCTCGTTGCCGTCATACATCCATCGCAACGTCACTGGATTCCGGCTTTCGCCGGAATGACGGCTAGAAAGCGCATCGCATTCCGAGGGTCCTGAATCTCCGGCCCGGCGGTGGTGACGTCGACCTGCATGCGCGACTCCCATGTGGAATTACGCAGGATCGCGGGCACCCGTCATTCCGGCGTAGGCCGGAATGACGGTTAGAAAGCGCATCGCATCCCGATGTTCCTGAATCTCAGGTCCGACGATGGTGACGTCGACCTGCATGCGCGACTCCCATTGTGGAATTACGCAGGATCGCGGGCACCCGTCATTCCGGCGTAGGCCGGAATCCAGTGACTTGGATAGCGCTGCCGTCATACATCCATCGCAACGTCACTGGATTCCGGCTTTCGCCGGAATGACGGTTGAAAAGCTCATCGCATCCTGAGATTCCTACATCCCCCGAAACCGGTGCACGAACGCCGCACTCACCGGCAGCGATTCGCGATGTCCGCGCAGTTCGATCCGCGCCTTGCCCAGCTCGTCGCGGCGCACGCGGTCGATCGTCGAGACCCGCACCACGGTGCCGCGATGCACCTGCCAGAACACGTCCGGGTCGAGCCCCGCCAGCAGCTCCTTCACCGGCGTGCGGATCAGCGCCTCGCCGTCCGCGGTGACCACGCGCACGTATTTGTCCTGGGCCTGGAAGAACAGCACTTCGTCGATGCCGATCATGCGGACATGGTCGCCGATGCTCGCGCTAATCCAGCGGATCTGACGTTCGCCCGCCGGCCGCAGTCGCGCTTCGAGATCGTTGACCAGCGCCTGCAGATTCCCGCCCGCCGGCTGCCGCAACCGCGCCTGCAGGCGCTCCACCGCGACATGCAACCGTGCTTCGGTCACCGGCTTGAGCAAGTAGTCGACCGCGCCCGCCTCGAACGCGCGGATCGCGTACTCGTCGTAGGCCGTGGTGAACACCACCAGGCCACCGCCGGCCACGACGGCACGTGCGACATCGAGTCCGCCGACACCGGGCATGCGGATGTCGAGAAACGCGACACGCGGGCGGTGTTCGGCTGCGGCCTGCAGCGCGCTGATGCCGTCCTCGCACGCGGCGATGACCTGCAGCGCGGGCCAGACGGACTCGAGCATGTCCAGAAGGGCCGCACGCTGCGGCGCCTCATCTTCGGCAATCAACGCAGTGACCGGGGCATCGCTCATGCGGACACCTCAAGTGGCGTGCGGATTTCTGCGTGCGCGCCGCCGCCTGCCGCGCCGGTCAGACGCAACGAAGCGCGCGGACCGAACCGTGTCGCCAGTTGATCCCGGACGTTCGCCAGACCCATGCCACTGCCGACACCCGGCTGCAGGCCGGCGCCATCGTCGCTCACGCTGACGTGCAGCGATGCGTCGGCGCGCCATGCGCGGATCGCGATGCGGCCTGCGCCTGGCTTGGGCTCGATGCCGTGCTTCACCGCATTCTCGACCAGGGTAATCAGCAGCAGCGGTGGATAGGGCAGCGCGCGCAACTCGGCATCGGACTCGACCGTATACCGCAGTCGATCCGCCGTGCGCAGACGCATCAGCTCGAGATAGCGCGTGCACAGATCCAGCTGTTCGCCGAGCGTGGAGCGCAACGCCGCTTCGCCATCGCGCAACCGCGGAATCGTCGCGCGCAGGTAATCGACCAGTGCGTCGAGGGTGGCCTCGGCGCGCAGCGGGTCCTGGCGCACCAGGGCACGGACCGAGGCCAGCGTATTGAACAGGAAGTGCGGCTCGACCTGCGCCTGCAGCGCGCCGAGCCGCAGGTCCGATTCGCGCTTGTGCGCCTGCACCGTCGCGAGTTCGAGGCGATGCCGGCTTTCGGCCAGACGCCGTTGCTCGCCGAAGTACGCGCGCAGCGCCGTGCCGCCGCCCAGCAGGCCGTAGATGCAGACCGCGGTCAGCAACTGGATGGCGATTGCGCCGGAGCGCGCCGCGCCGGATGCGTAGTGCGCACGCACCGCCTCCAGGTCGTAGGGCGCCTTGCCCATCTCGGCCACCATGAACGCGTCGATCCGGGTACTCGCCCAGCGGTCGGCGAGGTAGGACCAGGCGATCCCGATGCACAGCGACAGCACCACGCAGGTCCGTTCGCGCCGCAAGGGCAGGCGCAGATGTCGCGCGCAGGTCGCCAGCAGCGGGCCGGCGGTGGTCATCAGCAGAAACGCGCCGAACATGTAAGCCGACGCGGCGAACGCGCCGGCCAGGCTGACCGGACCGATCAGGGTGCCGAGCAGCGTCAGCAGCGAGAACCCCAGGATCACACTGCCGAACAGCAGCGTGCGACCGGCAAGCCAGGGCGCGCTGAAGACCGGATAGCGGCGATAGCGCGTCCACAGGAAATCGCCGCCGACCACCACGTCATCGGGCAGCGGCTGGCGCAGCGCCACCGAATCGCTGCGCATGCGCAGACCCTCAGCCACGCGCGCCACGCAGCACCTGTCCGCCCTGATGCAGTTCGAGCGAGGTCACCTCGCCATCGGCGCCGCGCTGGAAGCGCAGTTCGATGCCGAAGGCCGGCGCGGCGAAGCTGTCGGGGCCCGTCGCGTCGAGCGGGAACGCGCCCTGCCCGGTCGCCTGTGCGCGCAGGCGTCCCTCGGCGCTGTCGACCTTCAGCACGAAGCCCGGCATCAGGGTGTAGTCACCCGCGTAGTCGGCGAGCGGTACATCAACGACCGAGGCCGCGACAGGCGCCAGGTTGGTCACACGTGTCGCCACGCTCGTCCCGCCGCCCTGGCGCCAGACGATGCTGTAACTGCCATCCGCCGCGCGCTGCGGCGTCAGCACGGCGTCGAACTGCGTCGGAAAGAAATCGCCGGCATCGTCGTACGCGAGTTCGAACACCGGCTGGTCTGGTGGGTGGATCGTCAGCGTATCGCCGCTGCGCGCCAGCTCGGCCTGCATGCCGGTATCGAAACGCCAGGTGCCGACCAGCCCGGCGATGAGTTCCGACGGTGGCGTCGCCAGTTTGCGCGGCTTGCCGGGCGGCACCGACGGGTCGAGCAGATGTGCGCCCAGACTGCCGAGACCACCGAGCGCGCTCACCGCCGTGTCCGACAGGATCACCACGCCGCGGCCCTGCGCCGGATCGAACCCGACCAGTGACGAGAAGCCGCCGGTGCCACCCTCGTGCATCAACACGTTGCGGCCTGCCAGCGGCACGATCATCCAGTGCATCGCCACCGGTGGCTGCTGCGACACCGGTTGATGCGTGCGCTGCAACGCGGCGAATACGGGCGCGGCCGTCGCGCCTTCCGCATGACCGAGCTGGGCCTGCACGTAGCGGACCATGTCGTCGAGCGTGGCGCGCACGCCGCCGACGCCGGCCATGTCACCGGGAATCGTCCAGGCCGACGTCTCGCTGCCATTGGGCAAATGCCCCGCAGCCGCGCGCACGCCAACGGGACGCTGCGCGATGTAGGCGTCGTCCATGCCGAGCGGCGCGAACAGCTGCGCGTCGATCAGGGCCTCGAACGGCTGGCCGGCGCGCTGCGCGACCGCATACGACAGCAGCATCGACGCGAAGTTGGAGTACTCGAACTGCGCACCCGGCGCGCGTGTCAGCACCACGTCGTCCAGCGACGTCAGCAGCGCCTCGGGCGTCAGCGTGGCGTAGGGATCGGCGGGATCGGTCATCTGCATCCGCGCCGGCAGTGCGGGCAGGCCGGAGGTATGGGTGACCACGTGTCGCAGCAGGATCGGCTGGCCTTCGAATGTAGGCACCGCGGTGCCTGCGGGTAGCCAGGCCGACAGCGGGTCGTCGAGCGACGCCTTGCCCTCGGCGATCAGCTGCGCGAGCAACGCGGCGGTCATCGTCTTGCTGACCGAGCCGATCTCGAACGCGCTGTCCGCACCGATGCGCGGGTTGGCGGTGCCGTCCGCGCAGCGATACGTGCGCGCGACCGCACCGCCATCGACGACGGCGACCGCGAGGCACGCGCCGGTGCGGTCCCCCATGAGTCGCTGGTCGACGATGCCGGCCAGTTCGGCATCGGTCATCGAGGATGCGCTGCCGCTGACGGCGAGCAGCGCGGCGAGCATCAATGCATTGGGCAACATGCGGATCTCCTGTCCATGGGCATGGTGTCATGCTGCGCGCGTGTGGCTGTCCGCGCCGGGGTTTGCGACGGAACGCCCGATCGAGCGGATGAACGCCCTGGTTTGTGGCTCTTCGCCGAAGCCGGGACACACGCGGCCTGGCTGCAGGCGCCCAGCTCCACCGCGAACCGGGACAGCATGGCTGCCCAGTCGACCGTTATTGCGACCGCCTCGCTCAATCCGGAGACGAACGTTTTTTGTAGGAGCGCGCTTGCGCGCGATGGGCATTCCCTGCGATCGCATCGCGCACAAGCGCGCCCCCACGCCATAGGCACGTGACTACGCCAGCAACCCCAGCATCGCGTTCGCGTACCCGCGCGCGACGTCCTCATGCAATGCATGACGTCCATCCGCCACGACCTGCCGGCCGGCTACGTGCACTTCGCGCACCAATGGGCGGTTGCCCGCGAACAGCCAGCGGTCGAGCACGTCGCGTTCCGTCGCGCCGGCGAGCAGCGGTGCATCGGCGTCGAGCACGACCGCGTCGTCATGCGCGTCGAACCCCGTTGACGCTGCAGCGCTCGCCTGCACGCCCGCGAACAACGTCGCACCGACGCTGGGCGTGCCCGTCGCCACGGCGATGTTGCGGCGGCGCGTGACCAGACGCTGGCCGTATTCGAGCCAGCGCAGTTCTTCGACCGGCGAGACCGAGATGTGCGAATCCGAACCGATGCCCCAGGCGCCGCCGGCGTCGAGATAATCGCGCAATGGGAACAGTCCATCGCCGAGATTGGCTTCTGTCGTCGGGCACAGCGCGACGGTCGCGCCGCTGCGCGCGATGCCGGCCACTTCCGCATCGTCGAGATGGGTCGCGTGCACCAGCGTCCAGCGCGCGTCGACCGATGCGTTGTCGAGCAGCCAGGCGACCGGGCGCGCACCGCGCAGCGCAACGCACTCGTCGACTTCCGGCACCTGTTCGGCGATATGGATGTGCATGCGCGCATCACCCGGCAACGCGGCCAGCACGGCGTGCATCGCGTCGGGGGGCACCGCGCGCAGGCTGTGCAGCGCGCAGCCCACACGCAGGGTGTCGTCCTGGCGGGCATGCAGATCGGCGAACAGCCGCAGATATCCATCGACATCATGGCCGAAGCGACGCTGGCGTTCGCCCAATGGCCGGCCGTCGAAACCGCCGCTCATGTACAGCACCGGCAGCAGTGTTAGACGGATGCCGGTCGCGCGCGCAGCGTCGATCAATGCATCGGCCATTGCACTGGCAGGTGCGTACGGCGCACCGTTGGGTGCGTGGTGGACGTAATGGAATTCGCAGACGGTCGTGTAACCCGCTTCCAGCATCTCGACGTAGAGCTGCGTGGCGACGGCGCGCAGGCTGTCGGGATCGAAGCGCCCCGCCATGCGGTACATCGTCTCGCGCCAGGTCCAGAACGAATCGGCGGGATCGGTCTGCACTTCGGCCAGCCCTGCCATCGCCCGTTGGAACGCATGCGAATGCAGGTTCGCGACACCGGGCAGGCGCCAGCCCGCAGGCGTGCTCGCGGGAACATCATGCATCGGTCCGGCTCCTCGAAAACGTGTGCGGTAGGCTAGCCGTTCTGACCGCCGGGAACATCCGATGAACCCAAGTTCGATCGTCATACTGTGTGCACTGGTCGCCGTCTTCGGCGGTCTGGTGGCGGTGTTCGCCAGCCGATCGTCGACGCGCAAGCGTCGATCTGCGGACGGCGGCGTCGTGGCAGGGGGCAGCGCGAAGTCGGAGCGCCACGACGGCCACGACTCGGTTACTGACGCCGGTGGGGGCAGCGATGGCGGTGGTGGCGGTGGCGACTGAATCCTGGGATGGCCTGCTGCTGGGCGCGACGCTCGCCACGTTGGCCGACGACGCGGGCTACGGCTTGATCGAGGACGGGGCGCTCGGCTGGTGCGATGGCGTGATCGTCTACGCCGGCCCGCGCAGCGGTTTGCCTTCGGGCGCCGAGGCCGGCGCCGATCTGGTGATCGAGGCCGACGGGCTGGTGACGCCCGGCCTCATCGACTGCCACACCCATGCGGTGTTCGCGGGCAACCGCGCGGCCGAGTTCGAGCAGCGCCTGCAGGGTGCGAGCTACGAGGACATCGCGCGCGCCGGTGGCGGTATCGTCTCGACAGTCCGCGCGGTGCGTGAGGCCGATGAAGACGCGCTGCTCGCACAGTCGTTGCAGCGCGTGCGTGCGCTGGTCGCCGACGGCGCGACCACGCTGGAGATCAAGTCCGGCTACGGCCTCGACTTCGACAACGAACGCAAGATGCTGCGCGTCGCGCGGCGCATCGGCGAGGTGCTCGGCATCACCGTGCGCACGACCTTCCTCGGCGCGCACGCACTGCCGCCCGAGTTTGCCGGCCGCGGTGAGGCCTATATCGACGCGGTCTGCGACTGGCTGCCGCGCCTGCACGACGAAGGCCTGGTCGATGCTGTCGACGCCTTCGCCGAGCGCATCGCCTTCAGCATCGATCAGACGCGACGGGTGTTCGAGGTTGCGCGCACGCTCGGGCTGCCGGTGAAGCTGCACGCCGACCAGCTCAGCGACGGCGCGGGTGCTGCGCTGGTGGCCGAATTCGGTGGTTTGTCCGCGGATCATGTCGAACACACCTCGGCGGCCGGCGTCGCCGCGATGGCCGCCGCCGGCACCGTCGCGGTGCTGCTGCCGGGCGCGTTCCACGTCTTGCGCGAAACCACGCTACCGCCGCTCGATGCATTCCGCAGCGCCGGGGTGCCGATGGCGGTCGCGACCGACTGCAATCCGGGCACTTCACCCTTGTTGTCGCTGCGCCAGGCGATGCAGTTGTCGTGCACGCACTTCCGGCTGACCCCGGAAGAAGCCCTGCGCGGCGCGACCGTGCATGCCGCGCGTGCGCTCGGCCTGTCCGACCGCGGCCGCCTGGCCGTGGGCCAGCGCGCGGATTTCGCCTGCTGGCGGGTCTCGCAGCCGGCGGAACTCGTCTACTGGCTGGGCGGGCCGTTGCTTGCGATGTCGTTCGCCGGCGGCATACGTCTGACCTGAAACCGACCGATGCCCTGAAACGCGAAAGCCCCGCGCAGGCGGGGCTTTCGACGCGCGGCGGGACCTGAAACTCAGGCCTTCTTCGCGACGGCCTTCTTCGCCGGTGCTTTGGCGACGGTCTTGCTGCCGGCGGCCTTCTTCACGACCGGCGCGGTCGCGGTGCCGGTGGCCTTGATCAGGCCCTTCGAGCGGCTGTTGCCGTAGCTCGAGTTGTAGCGCTTGCCCTTGAGGGTCTTGCGGTCGCCCTTACCCATTACTGTGCTCCTGGTGTGCTGCGTGTTGAATTCGTCTGACGCGAAGTGCGCCGCCAGGGCGCACAGGATCGCGGATTCTAGCACGCGGCCCGATGTCCGAAGGCGCTCAGCGCCCGGCGCGGGTGTGGGTCAGGCGCAGGTTCAGCAGATGCGCGCCTGCCAGCAGCAGACCACCGATGGTCATCACCACTGCGTGGGTCGTGGTGTGGTCGTGCAGGTGCGTGAACGCGCCCGCCCAGACCAGCACCAGCCCCGGAATGAGCATCGCCCAGGCGTGGAACGCACGATGACGGCGCCAGCCCAGGGTCAGGGTGGTCGCGCCGAGCAGCGTGGCGAATACGACGAAGGCCTGGTCGATATCGACCCAGCCGCCCACGTTCAGACCGAAGGCCGGCAGCAGCGCCAGCGCCACCGGCAGCAGCGCGCAGTGAACCGCACACAGGAACGACGCGGCGAAGCCGACGCGATCTGCGCGTTGCAGGGTGGAATTGTGTGCAGGCATGTCTTTTGGGGGGTGCGGGGATCTGCGTAACATTATAACATTCCCTCTTCGTCCACCAGTGTACTGCATCCGTAATGACCACACGCCTCCGCACCACCCCCCTCCCTACCCGCCTCGCCGTGGCCGTCGCCCTGCTGCTGCCGGCTGCCGCGTTCGCCCAGACGACCAGTCAGACCCACGCGCATCCGACCACGCTCGACCGCGTGCAGGTCACCGCCACGCCGCTCGGCGGCGACGCCGAGAATCTCGCCCATCCGGTGGAGGTGCTGTATGGCGATGCGCTGGAAGATCGCAAGGCCGGCACCCTCGGTGACACTGTGTCCTCGCTGCCGGGCGTCCAGAGCGGCTTCTTCGGCACCGGTGTCGGCCGGCCGATCATCCGCGGCCAGGAAGGCCCGCGCGTGCAGGTGCTCTCGGGCGGCATCGGCAGCATGGACGCCTCGACAGTCAGCGCCGACCATGCGGTGAGCATCGAACCCTTCCTCGCCGACCAGATCGAAGTGCTCAAGGGTCCGGCCAACCTGCTCTACGGCAGCGGCGCGATCGGCGGCGCGGTCAACGTGGTCGACGGGCGCATCGCGCGCGAAGTACCGAATCGCCCGATCAGCGGCCGCGCCGAACTGCGCGCCGGCAGTGGCAACGACGAGCGCAGCGGCATGTTCCGCCTCGACGGCGTCAGCGGCGACAACTTGGTGCTGCATGTCGATGGCCTGATCCGCAACACCGGTGACTTCGATATTCCGGGCTTCGCCCAGGTGCCGGAGGATCACGATCACGACCATGATCACGACCACGACCATGGCGACGAAGCAGAAGAGAACGCCTACGGCACGCTGCCCAACAGCTCGATCCGCACGCGCGCCGGCGCGGTCGGTGCCACGTATTTCGGCGAACGCGGCCATCTCGGCGTCGCCCTCAGCACCTATCGCACCAATTACGGCCTGCCGGACGGCGCGCATGTGCATGCCGAAGAAGGTGGTCATGACCACGATCACGACCATGACCATGACCACGAAGAAGAAGGGCACGACGAGCACGGCTCGGTGCGCATCGACTTGGTGCAGAACCGCGTCGACCTGAAGGGTGGCATCTACAACCCCCTGCCGTTCCTCAGTGCCTTGAACGTGCGCGCGGCCTACAACGATTACGAGCACGTCGAACTCGAAGGTGGCATGCCGGCGACCCGCTTCACCAACAAGGGCACCGAAGCGCGCTTCGAGGCCGTGCAGAACACCTTCAACGGCTGGAACGGCGCGTTCGGCCTGCAGGTCGGGCATGTCGATTTCAGCGCGATCGGTGAAGAGGCATTTGTGCCGCCGAGTGTCACCGACACCCTCGGCCTGTTCGTCGTGCAGGAAAAGGAATTCGGTCCGGTGAAGCTCGAGTTGGGCGGTCGCCACGAGCGCGTGGAGATCGACCCGGTTGCCGGCGAATCGCGCAAGTTCGACGCCAGCAGCCTGTCGGGCGCGGCGATCTGGCACCTGTCGGAGGTGTTCGACCTGCGCTTCGGCGCCGACGTCTCCGGACGCGCGCCGACGAACGAGGAACTGTTCGCCGCCGGCCCACATATCGCCACGCGTTCGATCGAGATCGGCGATGCGGACCTCGACACCGAGCGCGGCCAGCGCCTGGAAGTCGGCCTGCACGCGCACACCGACCGTGTGGAGTTCAAGGCCGCCGTCTATCAGACCCAGTTCAAGCGCTTCACCTACCTGGCCGATACCGGCGTCGTCGAAGACGATCTGCCGGTGCGCCTGTGGACCCAGGCCGATGCGACGTTCCGCGGCGCCGAAGCAGAAGCGAAGTTCCACCTGCTCGAATCCGATGCCGGCGACTTCGACCTGCGCGTGTTCGGCGATGTCGTCCGCGCCGAGCTCGACGGCAGCGGCACGCGCACGGTGCAGTTCGCGGTGCCGCACGGCGACCATGCGCACAACTACGAGACGGACATCGCGCTGGGCGGCGACCTGCCGCGCATCGCACCGTCGCGCATCGGCGCCGACATCAACTGGAGCCTCGGTGGCTGGCGCGCGAACATCGGCGCGGTGCGCTATCAGAAGCAGGACCGCGTGGCCGCGCTCGAAGAGCCGAGCCCGGGCTACACGCTGGTCAACGCCGGTGTCGCCTGGCGTGTCGGCGAAGCGGACGGTACCCAGTGGGAGCTGTTCCTCGACGGCCGCAACCTGACCGACCAGGAAGCCCGCCCGCACACCTCGCTGCTGCGCGACTACGCCCCGCTGCCGGGCCGCACCGTCGCCGGTGGTATCCGCGTGTACTTCTGACCGTGCATGCCCTGACCGGCATGCGCTGACCGTTTTCCGTTCTCTCCAGTGACGCGTGCGTCACCGCCCCGCCCCGGTCTCCGGTGCGGGGCTTTTTTTGCCTGGGCTTGGGCTCATGGGTGAACGCGCATCGCCCGATCGACCCGAGGCCGCTGCAGAGCCCATGGATTCAGAAAGCGGGGAAGCGCGCTTGTGCGCTGCCAGGCCGGGTTCCATCGTCCGCAAGCCACTTGCGTGCTCGCGTCTGTCCGATACCGCCCTCAGGCGCAACCGAAGCGAAAACTGCCGAAACGCGAGGCCGTACACCTTAAGCGGGCGACGCCCCGCCGTGCGAGCCGCCTCGCTCAGGCTGCGGCAGTGTCCGCGCACTGCGCGCAGAGGCCGTGCACTTCCAGCGTCTGCGCCTGGGGCACGAACCCCAGCGCGCGGGCGCGCTCGTCGAGCGAGGCGACGACCGCCTCGTCTTCCAGCTCGACGGCGCTGTGGCAGCGGTCGCAGATCAGGAACGGCACCGAGTGCTGCGCGGTGCTCGGGTGGTGGCAGGCCACGAAGGCGTTCACCGACTGGAGCTTGTGGATGAAGCCGTTGGCCAGCAGGAAATCGAGCGCGCGATACACCGTCGGCGGCGCCGCCGCGCCTGGCCCATCGCCTTCGCGTACCTGATCAAGCAGATCGTAGGCCTTGAGCGGCTTGCCGGCCTTGGCGATCAGGCCGAGCACGTACGCGCGGATCGGTGTCAGCCGCAGCCCGCGTTCGCTGGAGGCGTGCTCCACCGCGCGGATGAAGCTTGCGGCGTCATCGACGTGATGGTGGGGATCCGTGCAGGTGTGGTCGTGCTTGGCCATGCGCCCATGATGGGCGCGAGGGGGCACTGACTCAAGCGTGGCCGCCTTCGCGCGGGCTGGTTCGATGTGGCGGCTTCAGGCCTTTGTCTGACTCTGGCCGCAGATCGAGCATGGGAACTCATCCAGGCGCTTCGGCTTCTTGGTTCCTGCAGGACGACACGCTGACGTCCGCAGACCCGAAAAGCGCCGCAGATGATGTGCGGCGCTCTCCGAACGTGCACTCGGCAGGACGTTCCGTTCGCAGGAACAAAAAGAGATAAAGACAAGCCTCCAATGCACGACCACCAGCGCAGAGCCGAAGGCCAAATCAAAACAAAGCAAAACTTGCGCCTGCAACGTTCGGCGCACTACGCCCCCGCTGCTAGCATGCAGTCATGCACCCCGCCCCCAACCTCGTGCTCGTCGGTCCGATGGGCGCCGGCAAGTCCTCGATCGGCCGCCGCCTGGCGGCGCGATTCGGCGTGGTCTTCGTCGATGTCGACCACGAGATCGAGCTGCGCACAGGCGCGCGGATCGCGACGATCTTCGAGTGCGAGGGCGAGGCCGGATTCCGCGCGCGCGAGCGGGCGACGCTGCTCGACATCCTCGCCGGCGAAGGCCAGTTGATCGCGACCGGCGGCGGCGCGGTGCTCGATCCCGGGAACCGGGCGCTGATGCGGGCGCGCGGTTTCGTCGTGCACATGCATGCCGATGTCGACGCGCAGCTTGCGCGGCTGGCGCGCGACCGCACGCGCCCGTTGCTGGCGGGCGATGACCGCACGGAAGTGCTGCAGCGTCTCGCCCTCGAACGTGCGCCGCTGTATGCCGACGCCGCGCATCTGCGTTTCGACACGGGGCCGCATGCCTGCAACGAAGCGGCCGCCCAGCTTGGTCATCTGGTCGAGGTGCACTGGCGGCCACCGGCGGGCAGCATCGAAACGTCCATTTCCGACGCCGCTGCCGACGTGGCGTCGACGCACGCCTCATGAGCCGCACCGCAGACACCGCGTCGGCCAACTTCCCCACCTGCATCCGGATCGCATGACCACCAGTGCCCGAGAGGTCGCCGTCGCCGGCGACACGCCCTACACCATCCACATCGGCCCCCATCTGCTCGACGACGGCGCACTGCTGGCGCGCAGCGTCCGCGGACGCGACGCGATGCTGGTCAGCGATGCGCACGTCGCGCCGCTGTATGCCGATCGCGTGACTGCCGCGCTGCAGGCTGCGCGGCCGGACTTGCGGATCCATCGCCATGTGCTGCCGCCGGGCGAGGCCGCAAAGACGCTCGCGCATTTCGCCGAGGTCACGACGGCGCTCGCCGATGCCCGTATGCGCCGCGACGCGACGCTGTTCGCACTCGGCGGCGGGGTGATCGGTGATCTCGCCGGCTTCGCCGCGGCCTGCTGGATGCGCGGCATCGACTGCGTGCAGCTGCCGACCACGCTGCTGGCGATGGTGGATTCCTCGGTCGGCGGCAAGACCGCAGTCGATCTACCGCAGGGCAAGAACCTGGTCGGCGCCTTCCATCCGCCGCGCGCGGTGATCGCCGATACCGCCGTACTGCGCACGCTGCCCGAGCGCGAGCTGCGCGCCGGCCTGGCCGAGGTGGTGAAGTACGGCGCGCTCGGCGACGCGGCCTTCCTCGACTGGCTCGACGCGCACGCCGACGCATTGCTGGCGATGGACGATGCGGCGCTCGGCGAGGCCATCGCGCGCAGCTGCACGCACAAGGCGGCGATCGTCGCGCGCGATCCCTTCGAGCACGGCGAGCGCGCCCTGCTCAATTTCGGCCACACCTTCGGCCACGCGATCGAGACCGAGCAGGGCTACGGCGGCCTCAACCACGGCGAAGCGGTCGCGGTGGGCATGGTGCTGGCGGCGCAGCTGTCGGAAGTACTCGGACTGGCGCCGGCGGCCGACACCGCGCGTCTGCGCGATCTGCTGCAGCGCCTCGGCCTGCCGGTGAAGCTGCCCGGCGGACTCGATCCCGACCGCCTGCTGGCGCACATGCGCCTGGACAAGAAGGCCCAGGCCGACGGCCTGCGCTTCATCGTCTGGGACGGCGTCGGCCGCGCGCGGGTGCTGGCCGGGGTGCCCGAATCCGCAGTGCTGGACGTACTGCGCGGCTGAGTTTCAGGGCGTCTCGCTCGTGCCGCGCCCCGGCTGGCCCATGCCTGGTCCGGCGCCGCCGCCAGCCATGCCGCCGCCCCCACCACCACCACCACCGCCTCCGCCTCCGCGTCCGCCCTGCGCCGCGCCCTTCTTGGCGCCGGCGTCGCCGCGCACCGGCCCCTGATCGGGCACGGCGAGATCCGTGGGCACGGGATCGAGGTCCAGCGCCTGGCGGATGAAGGCGCGCAGCGATACGACCAGCGCCGAGACCCGCACCGGCCGCCGCGCGACCATGTCGCCGGCCGCCTGCGCCGCCAGCCGCACCTGGTCCTCGGTGCCGAGCAGGATCACGTCCGACAAGGCCGCTTCGACCGCGTCCCGGACCCGACGCCGCCGCACCGCGGCATCCGAATCGAAGTCGGTCTCGGGCGTGCCGGCCTGCAGGTCCGTGCCGGTTTCCGCCTCGCGTGCGCTCTGGCGCAGATCGCGCAGATGCCGCGGATCGACGTCGAGTTCGCCGGTAAACGAACCGCCCAGGGTCTTGTACGCGGCGATGAGCGTCTTCAGTCGCTCATTGATCTGCCGGTTCTCGCGCTCGCGCCGGCGTTGCATCCGCTGCATGAACACCAGGCGGATGCCGACCGCGATCAGCGTGAACAGCACCAGCCCGAGCAGGGTCGAGGCCGTGGCGCCCAGGGAGCTGAAATCGAGCATGCGCATCGTCGAACCCGTCGTCGGCAGCGGGAGCGCCATGATACGTGCGCCGCCGCAACGGGACGGGCCGTACAATCGTGCGTCATGCGCCTCTTCCTGCAGCAACACCCCGACGGTCACGAGTCTCCGCGCTTCGTGCAGCTGACCCTGCAGCCCGATCTGCTCGGTGGCTGGGTGCTGTTGCGCGAGACCGGACAGGTCGGCGGCCGCAGCACGTTGCGGCGCGACCAGTTTCTCGACCAGCCCAGCGCGCTCAAGGCGTTCGAAGCCGCACGCGATGCCCAGCTCAAACGCGGCTTCCAGTTGATGTTCGCCCGCGGCAGCGACGCGCCGGCCTGAGCGCGCGACCACCGCCCCACCAGGAATTCCAGTCCCGATGTCCGCCGTCCTGAAGAACGACCGCTTCCTCCGCGCCCTCCGCCGCGAACCCGTCGACCGCACGCCCGTCTGGCTGATGCGCCAGGCCGGCCGCTATCTGCCGGAGTATCGCGCATCGCGCAAGGCCGCCGGCAGCTTTCTGGCGATGGCCAAGAATCCCGATCTCGCCTGCGAAGTCACGCTGCAGCCGCTGGCGCGTTTCGACCTCGATGCCGCGATCCTGTTCTCCGACATCCTGACCATCCCCGATGCGATGGGCCTGGAGCTGTACTTCGTCGAAGGCGAAGGCCCGAAGTTCCGCCACCCGGTGCGCGACGCGGCCAGCATCGCCAAGCTCGGCGTGCCGGACATGGAAACGGAACTGCGCTACGTGATGGACGCGGTGCGGGTGATCCGCCGCGAGCTGGACGGCAAGGTGCCGCTGATTGGCTTCTCCGGCAGCCCGTGGACGCTGGCCTGCTACATGGTCGAAGGCGGCGGCAGCAAGGATTTCGCCCGCATCAAGGCGATGGCGCTCAACGATCCGAAGGCATTGCACGCGCTGCTGTCGGTCAACACCGATGCGGTGATCGCGTATCTGGCCGCGCAGCGCGCCGCCGGCGCGCAGGCGCTGCAGGTGTTCGACACCTGGGGCGGCGTGCTCAGCCCGGCGATGTACCGCGAATTCTCGTTGCCGTACCTCACCCGCATCGCGCAGGAGCTGCCGCGCGGCGACGGCGCGGATCGCACGCCCTTGATCCTGTTCGGCAAGGGCAATGCCGCGTATCTCGACGAGCTCTCGCGCTCGGGCGCCGAAGGTGTCGGCGTCGACTGGCTGATCGAACTGGGCGATGCCGCGCGTCGCACCGAAGGCCGGGTCGCGCTGCAGGGCAATCTCGACCCGACCACGCTGTACGGCTCACCCGACGCGATCCGCACGCAGGTGCGTCACGCCCTCGACAGCTACCGCGACGGCAACGGCGGCTCGCGCGACGGCCATATCTTCAACCTCGGCCACGGCATGTCGCCGGACATGAATCCCGACCACGTGGGCGTGCTGGTCAACGAAGTGCACGCCTACAGCGCACGCTGACCCGCACTGGCTCCGTAGGAGCGCGCTCGCGCGCGAACGGGCTTGCTCGGGACTGCTTCATCGCGCGCAAGCGCGCTCCTACAGGGGATGTGACCGGATGCGCCCTGTATGACCCGGCCGTAGCGTGTCGCGGGGCACGAATGCCGAACGCGTTGGTGCCCTGTTGGACGACCCCCACCCCCGTGGCGCGCGCTGACCCACATCGCGTCCGTAGGAGCGCGCTTGCGCGCGAACGAGGGTTCACGGGAATGCGCTTCGCGCGCGAGCGCGCTCCTACAGGGGATGTGGCGTAGACGTAGGGACCCGCAGGCGTTGCACCCGCCGCGGGCCCGATCGACGCGGAACCGGCATCCGTTCCGGATATCCAGCCCGGCCGACCGCCTCCGATGCCGCGAATGACGCCCACGGGTCGAACCCGGGTGGGCAGATTTTGTCCCGGGATACGGGACAAACGTCTGCGTCGTCAGTCCGGCGGCTGTTTCAGACGCCGTCCGTCGGTGCCGCCAGCCGCTTCTGCACGTCGTCGCGCAGGCGCGCGAGTTCGCCTTCGGCCTCACGGCGCTGCTGCATGCCGTCGCGATGGATGCTGCGGACTTCCTCGACGGTCTGGATCAGCTGTTCGTGCACATGGCGCAGCGTGCCGATGTCGATGACGGCGCGCTGGTTGGCCTTCGCGGTCTCGACCGAGGTCTGACGCAGCAGGTCGGCATTGCTGCGCATCAGTTCGTTGGTCGCGTCGTCGATCGCGTTCGACAGTTCCACCGCATTCTTCTGCTCGCCCAGCGACAGCTGGATCGCGAACTGCCGCTTCCACGACGGAATCGTGATGTTGCGGACGGTGTTGAACTTTTCCACCAGCTGGATCGCATTGGCCTGGATCAGCCGGATCATCGGCAGCGACTGGTCGGCGGCGTGCTGCATCACCAGCAGATCGCCGACACGCTTGTCGAGCAGGCGAACGGCGTTCTCGATGTCGGCGCGGCGGGTGCGCGACTGCGGGTCTTCCGCGCCGGCGAGCGTCGCCTGTTCGGCGGCGAGACGGGCCAGCCGCTCGCGACCGGCGACCACATGCACACCCAGCGCGCGACGCTCCTCGAGCACCACATCGTGCATGCGGTCGAAATCGGTGATCCGCCGGGTCAGCAGATCCTGCTGGCGGCCGACATCGCCCATCAGCCGTTCGATCTGCTGGTTGGTGTTGCTGAAGGTCTGCACCAGCTCGTCGCGACCGGCGCGCATCTTGTCGATCAGGCGTCCGAGCAGCGGCACCTTGGAGCGGCCGGCGAAGCTGCCCAGATCGAGCGAACGCGCGATCCGCACGACTTCGCCCAGCTTCTCGCCGGTCGCGTCGAGATCACTGTTGCGCACCTGGTCGAGCAGCTGGCTGGAGAACGCGGCGGTCTTGCTCGCGGCGTCGCGGCCGAACACGTGCAGGTTGCCGGGGGTGATGTCCTCCAGACTGCGGCCGACGACCTCGATGTCGGCGCGGTCGGCGGGCACCAGGCCCAGCGACTGCAACGCGGCATCGTCGGTCACCGGCGTCGCCGACGGCACGTGCGTGGGATAGGCGGTGTCCTGGGTCATGTGTCGGTCTCCTTGGGCCTGTCGGCGCGATCAGGCGCGCGTCGGGCGAGTGTAGCGGTCATGGCGTCGAGTTCATGGGCGACATCGGCCTCGATGTCGGCAGCGGTCACGGCGTGCGCGGCGCCCTGCGCGGCCTGCTCGCCGGCGGCGCGTTGCCGCCACAGCGGCAGCAGCACGTCGCGGACGTTGCGGTAATGCGCGAGCACGGCCTCGTGCTGCTCGGCGATCAGCTGCAGTTGCCGCGCCGACAGCGCGTGCGTGGCGCGCACCGTGTCGAGGTGCTGGGCGCGGCGCAGCCGCAGATCGTGGTGGGCATCGTCGTCGGCGATCGTCTCGCGCAGCGCGGCAGCGGCCTGGTCGAGACGGTGGAGCGCAGGCGTCGATGCAGCGAGACGTGCGCGATGGGCGGCGATGTCGGCGCGCAGCGCGGCAGCGGCGCGGTCGGCCTCGATCAGCAGCACGCCCATGCGTGCGCCGAGTGTCTCGGCCTCGTGCTGATCGACGACATCGCGACCGGTCAGGCGCGCAAACAGGCCGGCACGCGGCCGCGCACGCGCCGGCAGGACCGCGCGCATCGCGCTGTGCAGATCGCGTAGCCGCGCGACGAGCGCGGCAGCCGGCGCGGCGTCGAGCGTGTCCGCGACATCGACGGCCGCCAGCTCGGCGACGATCGCATCCCCATAGGCCGCGATGCCGGTGGCATCGGCGGGCACGGTGTCGATGGCGTCGTCGCCGGGCGACATCAGTCCGGCGTTCCCGGGCGGGGTTCGGCGGCACCGAGACGATCGAGCGCGGCATCGAGGCGACGTTCGGCCGGCGTGCGTTCGCGTCGGCGGGCGGGCGTGCTGCTGTCGAGCGTCGTGCCGCGCGTGCGCAGCCACTGCGCCAGTTCCGCGAGCGCGGCATTGAGTGCAGCCTGTCCCGCGACCGACTGGCCCAGCTGCGCGAGCAGCGGTCCTGCGGTTTCGCGCAACACCGTCTGCAGTTCGCCTGCGACCGCCTTCGCCGTGTCGTCGGGCCCGGCCACGGGCGCCGCCTCGACAGGCGACGGTGCAGTCGGCGGGCGCAGGGCGTGCAGCGCGGCCAGCAGCTGGTCCCAGGGCGCAGCGCTCGCCGGTGTGTCGCTGCCTTGCCCCATGACCTGCAGGCCGGCGGCGATGTCGGCCAGCTGCGCGACCACGCGCGCGCCGGTGTCGGCGTCTTCGCCGCCCATCGCCTTGTCGCGCATGAAGTCGCGTTTGATCTGCGTCCAGCGCGCGGCTGCCGTCTCGTCGAGTGTGCCGCGCAGCTCGGCCAGCTTGAGCAGGTTCTCTTCGGCGCCGGTGGTCAGCAGTTGCGACTCGCCCATGTAGTGGTCGTCGAGCAACTGTTCGAGCTCAGCGGCATTCATCACCGGCGAGATCTTCTCGGCCAGCTTGTTCATGTTGCGGTAGCTGCCCTGCAGGCGGAACGCCGGCTCGGTGCGGTAACGATCGGCCTGCGCGGCGCTGGCGATGTACTGCTGGTTGACGCGGTAGACGATCTCGCTGACCTGCAACAGTCGCTGCAAGGTCGCGGTGAGTTCGTTGACCTCGGCGCCGCTGTAGGCGTGCGAGAGATCGTTGGTCGAGACCTCCTTGCCGGCGGCGCGTTCGGCCAGCAGATAGAGATCGGCCATGTCGCGCGTCGCCAGTGGCGCGAGCACCGGGTTGGAGGTCAGGCTGTTCTCGATGTAGCTGAGCTTGAACGCATCCTCCATGCCGCCGAGCACGTCGCCGAGGTTGTAGATGTCGGCGCGGTTGGCAAGCATGTCCGGAATCTTGAACACCTCGCCGGACTCGGTGTACGGATTGCCGGCCATGACCACGCAGAACTTCTTGCCGCGCATGTCGTAGGTCCGGGTGCGGCCTTTCCAGACGCCCTCGATGCGGCGCGTGCCGTCGCACAGCGAGATGAACTTCTGCAGGAATTCCGGGTGCGTGTGCTGGATGTCGTCGACATACAGCATCGTGTTGCTGCCCATCTCCAGCGCGAGGTTGAGCTTCTCCAGTTCCTGGCGCGAGGTCGCATCGGGTGCCTGCGCCGGATCGATCGAGCGCACTTCGTGGCCGAGCGCCGGGCCGTTGATCTTCATGAAGACCAGGCCCAGGCGACTGGCGACGTATTCCATCAGCGTCGTCTTGCCGTAGCCCGGCGGGCTGATCAGCATCAGCAGGCCCATCAGGTCGCTGCGCTTGCTCTCGCCGACGGTGCCCATCTGCTTGGCGAGGTTGTCGCCGATCAACGGCAGGTAGACCTCGTTGATCAGCTTGTTGCGCACGAACGAGGTCAACGGCTGGGCCTTGAACTCAGACAGCCGCAGCGCCTCGCGTTCGCGCGCGGCAATGCGCTGGCGCACCGCCTGGTAACGGTGGAAGGCCGGCACGAAATGCAGGCGATGGTCGTCGAAGCGCTGCAGGAAGCCGTCGAGCGACAGGCGCAGGCGCCCCTCGTGCACGCGCGGGTGCTCGCCGAGCAGGCCGTCGACATCGGTGATCAGCGTGACTTCGCGCACCGCGTGCGGCAGCGCGTCGGCGGCGAGCAGCAGCACGATCGCCTCGGGCACGTAACCGGCCAGCGCGGCATGCGTCTCACTGCCGCCGAGCGCGCCGAGCCACTGCGCCGCCAGCGACCAGCGCCGCACCAGCGGGGCGTCCGCATCGCCCAGTGCGCGCTCGACATCCGCGGTCAGGCCCGCGCCGTCCAGTGCCTTGCGCAGCGCTTCACGCAGATCGCGTGCGTAGTGGCTGATGCCGAACGTCGGCGCACCCTCGCGCATTTCCTCGAACAGGTAATCGGCTGCGACCGGCGCGAGCGCGGCATCGAACGGCAGGGTCTGCGCTTCGACGAAGGCCGATACCGCATCGGCAATCTCCGAGCGCAGCGCATCCACGCCGGCATCGGACGCGAACAGCTGGCGGATCGCGCGCGCCCCGGCGCTGCGCTCGGGCCACTGCCCGGCGGCGGTGCCCTCGCGGCCGAAGGCCCAGAACGCCATCGCGAGCGCCCGCGCGGCAGGCGGCTTCGCCAGCGGACCGGCCTTGGCGTGCAGCGGCAGCAGCGCGCGCAGGATCAGCGCCGCGTCATGGTCGTGGATGCCCTTCTCGTAGCCTTCGCGGTAGCGCGGTGCGGCGAACGCGCGGACGCTGCGCTCCAGCACGTCGGGTTCCGACAGTTCACGCTGCAGCCGCTCGAGGTCGAGGCCCTCGAGGCCTTCGACCGCGGCCTGCAACACGAGCCCGGCGAGGTATTCGGCGCGGGCAATGTCCGGTGATTCGGAATCCAGCGTCACCTGCCAGTAGGGGCGCAGCGCTTCGAGTTCGGGATCGTCGATCGGCGCGTAGAAATCTGTGCCGGTCAGATGGATCGACAGGCCATCGCCGCGCGGCAGGATCGTCAGGTCCAGCGGCTGCGTGTTCACGCTGAAACGATGCCGCGGCCCGAGCCGGATCACTTGGCCGCCGCCTTCGAACAGATCGCTGCGGTCGCGCAGGCTGCGCACCGACTGGTCGCGCACGGCCTTCAGCCGCGCTTCGACCTCGTCGGCCTTCACCGTGTCGCGGTAGTCGCGCAGGCGGGTGGCGAGTTCGCGCAGCTTGAGGATCAGTGCGTCGCCGGCGAAGAAGGCATTGAGCTCGTCGGCGGTCTCGAAGCGCTCGGTGCGCCGCGGCAGGCCGTCGAGGATGCGCGCGGCGGCGTCGAACACTGCCTGGGCCTTGCGCTGGCGCGCGTCGAGCAGCGACTGCTTGTGCGATTCGAAGGTCTCGAGCAATTCCTCGCGCTTGGCGAGGATGTCGCCGAGGAACTGCTCGTGTTCGCCGAACTGGCCTTCGATTTCCTCGAGCTGGACCATCAACCGCGACAGCTGCTCGTCGGCGCGTTCGGGATCGGTCGCCAGCGCCAGCGCGCCGGCGATCGCCTGGCTGAACAATGCGAACTGGGCCCCGAACTGCGCCACTGCTTCGGCGGAGCCGAGCGTGCGGCGGCGCTGGTCAGCGCGCGCGCGGGTCTGGTTGAGCCGGGCGTACAGAGCGGAGATCGCATCGACCACGCGCGTCCGCTCGGTCGCATCGTCGACCTTCAGCGTCGCCATCAGTTCCGACAGCATGTCCAGATCGCCGGACAGCGCCTGCATCTCGGCGATCGACGCGGCGAGCGCTTTCGCGGTCGTCGCGGCCTGCGCTTCGGTGTCCAGTACCTGCAACCGTTCCGACACCGGCTGCAGCGCGCGCTCACCGGCGAGGAAGGCGCCGGTCGCCGCGCCGACAGTGTCCTGCGCGGCCTGCAGCGCCTCGCCCATCGCGTCGATGGCGTCGGTATCGACATAGCGCAGCTCGCGGATGGTCAGCAGGTGTCCGCGCTGGCTGGAGATCTCGTTGAGCGCTTCGACGAAATCCTCGATCCGGTTCCAGCCTTCGGGTTGCAGCCGCCCCAGCAGCGCGCGATGCGCGGCTTCGGCCTCGCGCATCGCCGCATCGGACTGGCGGCGGATGCCCTCGACCTTCTCGTACTCGTCGAGCACCGATTCGCCGGTGGCGGCGATCTCGTGCAGCAGCGCACCCGCGCCCTCGCTGTCGGCGTCGTCCAGCCAGTGGTGGGCGTCGAACATGCGACGGGTGTCGTGCACCAGCAGCTGATAGCGCTGCAGCGACACGTCGCGGCCGTCGATCGTGCGCGCCAGGTCGAGCAGGTTCGAGATGCCGCGTACCAGTTCCGGATTGCCGATGCGCCCCATGAACCCGCTGCCCACCGGGGCATGGGCTGCGAATTCGTCGCTGGTGAACGGCGTCTGCCAGACCTGCATCGGATGCACGCGGGTCGGCGCGTCGCCCTCGGCATGGAACAGCACCATGCGGCCGTCGTGCAGCAGGGCGTAGCCGTGGCCGAAGACCGGGTTCTGCAGCGCACGCTGGATGGTGTTGTAGACGAACAGCGCCGACCGCCCTGCGGCGCGGTCGTAGAACACGTACATCACGTCCTCGCCGTTGGGCGAGCGGATGGCGCGCTTGAACTGCATGCCGTCCATCTGCGCGTCGAACGCGCGATGGTCGCCGTTCTGCAGGTAGTAGCCGCCGGGGAAGATGATGCCGTGGTCTTCGGGCAGCTGGACGCAGGCCTGCACAATGGCATCGTTGCGGACGATCTTGCCGGTGATCGTGTTGTAGATCAGTCCACGCCACTGCTGTTCGCGGTAAGGCAGGACTTTCAGCAGGATCAGCGTGCCGACGCGCGCGAAATCGAAAGTGGCATCGTCGATCGACTGGGTGCGGTCCTCGACCGGCTCATCAAAGATGCCGGCGCCGGTTTCGGTGTTGTTCTCGACCTTGACGGTGAGATCGCCGCCGGTGGTGTCGACGAACAGCGTGTCTAGGATATTGAAATGCGGATGGCGGCCATCGACCGCGAGTTCGCGGGTGGCGCGGGTCCATTCGAAATCGAACGGCGGCGGCAGCGCGATGTCGCGCTCACCGCGGGAGTCGACATAGCTCAACTCACCGGTGTTGGCGATCGACCAGCGGAACACGCGCACGTCGGTGCTGCGCTCGCCGATCTGGAACGTTGCCAGCAGGCGGCCTTCGCGGACGATCAGCTGCAGCAGGCGCGCATGCTTGTAGTAGGCGTAGAGCTCGGTGAAATCGTGGACGAATCCCGGCTCCGCCAGGAACGTGTCGGCGGGGTCCACCGGCACCACGTCGTAGCCGCCGTCGGCCTCGACCAGGCGATAGAGGCCGAACACGTCCTCGATCCGGGTCTTGCTCTTGAGCCCGATGTAGACGTTGTAGCCGAACAACACCTGGTCGCCGGGAATCTGCACGACGTCGCGGCCGACGCAGTTGTTCTCGGTGCGGATGCGGAAGCGCCCGACCACCTCCATGCGGCTGTCGCCGAACTCGGCCAGGCGCCGCGTGTTGAGCGATTCGGCGAGCGCGCGCAGGCGCGCGCCCTGTTCCACCAGGCGCCGGCGCAGCACCTCGTAGGCGCCGCCGCGGGCAACGGCCTGGTCGATATGGGCATCTTCGGTGGACGCCGTTGCGGCGTCCTGGGGTTGTTCGGTCATCGGCTCACGATCCGGGCTGGCGCGGGCGTGCCGTCACGGCGACGCCTGCGTTCGAGATGGCGACCTGGGCCGCATGCGGGTTCAGGCGGGATCGCCCTCGACGACGGGTCGCGCCGGCGTGCTGCCGCCGGCCGCTGCCGGCAGGGCCGAGCTCGAGACACCGAGATAGCGCTGCAGCAGGTCCTGCAGGATCGGGCTCTTCTCGGTCAGGCCTTCGATCGAGCGGCCCAGCGAGACCGCCTTGACGACGTTCTCGAACATGCCGCCGTCGCCGCCGATCAGATCGATGTCGGCATTGCGCAGCGCGGTGGCGATGACCTCGGCGTTCTCCTTCGACACTTCCTTGCCGGCCTCGAACGCCGCCAGCGCCTGCTTGAGGCTGGTGTCGAGGGTCATGCGGAATTCCTCGTGGCCGCGCGCGGTGTCGCTGAGCGCGTCGATCGCGCCGAACTTCTTCGTCAGGCCTTCCGCCTCGGCGAAGAGCTTCTTCTCGATCACGCTGGCTTCCGCCAGGCCCAGCGACTCGGTCGCCGTCGCCTTGGCACGGCCCATCTGCTCCTCGCCCTGCGCACGCGCAGCCAGCTGCTCGGCCAGCACTTTCGCCTCGGCCGAGCCCTGCTTGAGGTTGGCATCGGCCATCGCGTCGACGACACGTGCCTCGGCGATGCCGACCTTCTCGATCGCCGACGCACCGGCTTCCTTGACCTGCGCCTCGGCCAGGCCCGGCGCGGCGCGCTCGGCCCGCACGCCCTCGGCCAGCAGCTTCTTGGCCTCGGCCTGCTTGCCGGACGCGTCGAACTCGGCCTGCGCCAGCGTGGTGATCTCGACCGCGCGGTGACGGGCGGCGGTTTCGCGCGCCTCGGCTTCCTTGACCTGGCGCACCATCGATTCCTGGGCCTTGGCTTCGGCATCGAGGATGGTGATCTGCTTCAGGCGATCGGCCTCGGAGACCTCGCGCAGCTCCTTGATGCGTTCTTCCTCGGCCGCGACGGTGCGGTCGATCGAGATGCGCTCGCGAGTGATGTTGGCCACGTCCATGCGGCCCTGCTCGACCACCTTGTCGCGTTCCACACCCTGCAGCTGCACTTCGCGATCGGTCGTGACCTGCTCGAGCTTGCGCGCGCGCTCGACGCGCTCGGCCTCGATGGCGACGGCGCGCTGGCGGTTCTGGGTGGCCACCTCGACCTCGCGCAGGCGGTTCTCCTCGCGGATGTCGATCAGCTGCTGCGCCTCGATGCGCGCGTTCTCCGACATCTGGCGCTGCTCTTCCTGCACCTTCTGCGTTTCCGCGGTCTCGCGCGCCTGGATGGTCTCGATCTCGCGCTTCTGCCGCGCCTCGGCCTCGGCCTGCTGGCGCTCGAGCGCGAGCGTCGCCTCGCGCGTCTCGACGTTCTTCTTGGTGATCGCCAGCCGCTCGTTCTGCTCAAGCTCGTTGGTGACCACGTTCTGGGTCGCGGTGAGCTCGGTGATCTTGCGGATGCCCTCGGCGTCGAGGATGTTGTGCGGATCGAGCACGTGCTTGGGCGTCTGCTCCAGGTAGTCGATCGCGACGTCCTCGAGCACGTAGCCGTTGAGGTCGTTGCCGATGACCGCGATGATCTCCTCGCGGAATTCCTGGCGCTTCTCGAACAGGTCGGTGAACTCGAACTTCTTGCCGACCGTCTTCAGCGCTTCGGAGAACTTGGCGTTGAACAGTTCGTCGACGGCGTGCTTGTCGGACGCGCGATCGGCGCCGAGCGACTTCGCCACGCGCAGCACGTCGGCCTGGGTTTCGTTGACGCGCAGGTAGAACGCGACCGCGATGTCGGCGCGCATATTGTCGCGGCAGATCAGGCCCTCCTTGCCGCGGCGGTCGATCTGCAGCGTGATCAGGCTGATCTTCATCAGCTCGGCGCGGTAGAGCACCGGCACGATCAGCGCGCCGGTGAAATGCACCTTGGGCTGCGCGCTCATGTCATTGACGATCAGCGCGGTGCCCTGGTCGACCTTCTTGTAGAAGGCCTTGAACAGGCCGGCGATGCCCAGCAGGGCGACCAGCAGCACCCCCAGGCCGATCAGGAAGGGGGCGATCGTGGCAACGCTCATTGCAGCTCCTTGCACATAGGACCCGCGGGCGCGGGCCGTGGAATCAAAGGGTTCGGTACTGGGTTTCAGGCAGCACGCGCCAGGCGTGCGCGGCGGCATCGAACGCCACCAGCACGACGCGGTCACCACGATGCAGCTCGACGCCAGCGTCGGCGCGCACCTGCAGGATCAGGCCGGCGCCGCCATCGTCGACATCGGCCATGCCGGCACGCTCCGACACCTGCGCCGTGCGCACCACCGCGACCTGCCCGAGCAGCGACTGCTGCGCCGGCGTGCGCCGCGACAGCAGCCAGCGGCGCAGCGGGCGCAGCACGGCCGAGGCGACGAACACGGCCGCGACGAACGCGACCAACGCGACAACGCTGCCGACCAGCCAGCGCAGCCAGCCGGCGAACTGTCCGAGCACGAACAGCTGCGTGAAATAAGTCAGGAACCAGGCGATGAAGGCGACCAGGGTGACGACCAGCATCAGCGGCAGCCGGTCCAGGCCGATGCGACCGAGCATGCCGGCCAGGCCCGAGGTGTCGCCGAGTTCGACGGCATCGAGGCCGTCGAGATCCAGATCCACGAGGCCGGTGGCCGCAAGCAGCCAGTAGACCGTGCAGAAGGCCAGCACGATGCTGTAGACGAGCGTGGGGTAGCCGAGCGCAATACTCATGAATTCCGTCATGCCCCGTTCCGCTCCCTGTTGCAGCGCGTGGCTGCGTCCGCTCCCTGATCCATCCGTCCTATCATGCCAGCGCCGCATGGCAATGCGCCAACGCGGCAACGGCGCCGATGCGCATCGATGCACGTCGGATCAGCCGCCTTCGCCACGCAATGCGAGCCAGCACAGGGCCACCGTGGTGGCATCGCCGAGTGCGCTGTGGCGACCGAGCACCGGCACACCCAGTGCTTCGGCGATGTGGGCGAAATCGAGATCGGGTGGCACATCCGGACGCGCGCGGCGTGCGCGCGTGGCGTAGGCATCGGCCAGATCCACGCGCGGGTTGGGCAGCGCGAAACCGGTCAGGCCGTGGACGTGCGGGGCCAGCATCGCGAGATCGAAGCGCAGGTTGTAGCCGAGCAGCGCGCGGCTGCCGAGCCACTGCAGGAACGCCGCCACGACCGGCGTGACCGACGCGCCGTCGGCGGCTTCCTCCGGCGTGATGCGATGGTGGCGAATGGACGCGATGTCGAACCCGCGATCGGGACGCACACGCTGCTCGAAGCGTTCCGACAACACCACGCGGCCGTTGCGCACCGGCACTGCGGCGAGGCTCAGGATGTGGTCGCGGCGTGGATCGAGTCCGGTCGTCTCCAGATCCAGACTGACCCACTCATTGGCGGGCGGGCGCTGCAACAGGCCGCCCCAGGCGCCCTCGCCGTGCCGGCGCCGCAACCACCACCGCTGCAGCGGCGTCATGCGCGCTCAGCCCGGCACGTGGAACACGCGCCGCACGTGCTCGCGGAACGCCTTGACCACGTGCAGCGCATCCCGCAGCAGTTCGCGGTCGAGGCGTCGCAGGCCTGCGGTATCGACGTGGTTGTCGGCCACGCGGCCGTCGGCCAGCGCCGCGAGTTGCGCATCCAGTCGCATCCGCTGGAACACGTTGAGGGCCTGCGGCAGATCGCGCTGCAGATCCCCGGGCAAGGCGCCCAGCGCCGCCAGCGCTTCGCAGCGCTCGATGCTGGCGGTGGCGGCGACGCCATGGCGCAACGCCAGACAGCGCAGGCCGTGCACGACCGGGAAGATGCCGCCCTTCTTGAGATCGATGCCCTGCGCATCGCTGCGCATCCGCCCGAAGAACGTCAGCGGTGCACCGAACCCCAGCGCGCCGGCAGCCAAGTGGTGCATCAGGATCTCATCCTGTCCCAGTGTCATCAGCGCGGTCTTGACCGGGGCGAACAAGGCGGCGTTGCCGGCGATCGGTCGTGCATCGAGGGCGATCGACAGATCGAGCGCAGCCTCGCCCCCGTAATGACTGCGCCAGTGCGCGACGCGCGCCTGCCACTGGCGCGCGGTCATGCGCCAGTGCGGGTTGTCGACCATCACTCGGCCGGGGCAAGGTGGGTAGCCGATCGTCGCGAGCGCGGCACTGAAGCGGTCCATCGCGGCGTCGAGTTCCGGCCAGTCGAGATCGTCGGCGAGCACCAGCGCATTGTCCTGGTCGGTCTTGAGCAACTGCTCCCGGCGGCCTTCGCTGCCCATGACCAGCAGGCAGACACGATTGCGATATTCCGCCGGCACGACGTGCTCGAACACCTGCGCCATGACCCGTTCGTTGAGCGCGCTGACCAGGCCCATCAGATACGGCATGCGGGCACCGTGCGCGGCCAGGCTGCGCACCAAGCCGGTCATGCCACTGGCGGCGGCGGTGATCTCGTCCAGGCTGCGCGCCCGGGCCAGACGCAGGCTGATCAGGTGCGAGTGGCTGGCGAAATGCGACAGCACCTCGGCGATGCCCAGCGTGCCGGCGATGCCGCCGTCGCCGGTCCGCACCACGACGCGCTCGATGCGACGCTCGGTCATGCCGATCAGCGCCTGGAACAGCACATCGTGCGCGTCCACGCAGACCAGCGGCCGGTTCGCCAGCGGCCCCACCGGGGCGTCCAGCGGCAACCGCTGCAGGGCGATGGCGTCGAGCAGATCGGTGCGGGTCACGATGCCGGGCTCGGGCATGCCCGACGTGTCGACCAGCAGGCAGTCCACCCCGGCATCGCGCAGTTGCGCAGCGGCGTCGGCGATCGACGTCGTCCCGGTCACATGGACCGCCGGCGCCAGCTGTGCCTCGTCGACACGGGTGAGCATCAGCTCGGCGGACTCGCGCCTGGCATCGCCGGATACCGACAGCTGACCCTTGGTCGCCAGCCCCTCGTTGAAATACGCCGCGAACCGCGAATTGCCGGCGATCAGCGCGCGGAACACCTCGGCCGGGATCAGGAAACACAGGCACTCGCCGGCCGTGCGGTAACGCAGCCGCGCGCGACCGGCCAGCACCGCCCAGGCCCCGAACACGTCGCCCGGGCCGTAGTCGGCGAAGCGTTGCTCGACACCGTCGACATCACGTGCGTACGCATGCACGAGGCCCTTGAGGATCACGTAGACATGCGGCGACGCCTGACCGGCCTCGATGAGCGTGGTGTCGGCAGGATGGAAGCCGATGTCCACGCTGGCCTGCAGACGCGCGCGACCGGGTGCATCGAGCAGGTCGAAGGGCGGGTGGTCGAGATCGAGGCCGGGCACGGTATCCATGCGGGCATTGTGGACCGATCGACGCCCTGCCCGCGCCCGCCGCGATCACTCAAGCCGACGACAAGTCCACCACGACGTCCGGCGCACATGCGAACAGCCGCGTGCCGGGCTCGGGATCGACGCGCCAGCCACCGGCGAAGGCGGTGAACGCCGGCAGCACG
Organism: Luteimonas sp. 3794; assembly: GCF_031456825.1. NCBI lineage: Bacteria > Pseudomonadati > Pseudomonadota > Gammaproteobacteria > Lysobacterales > Lysobacteraceae > Luteimonas > Luteimonas sp. 3794. Next base: position 38,386 of record NZ_JAVDVJ010000004.1, read on the forward strand.
CCCGACGTGGCATCGAAGCGGAACGCCGGCAATCGGGGCACGCCGGGCAGCCGGACCACCGGGTGCAGGTGGCCACCGAGCCGGTAGCCCGCGGCCGCGTCGCTGATGTCGGCCGGGTCGTGCACGAACAGGAAGGGTGCGAATGCCAGCGCCGCGCCGTGGACATGGATGCCCAGCTCTCCTGCCAGCCCGGCGCGAGCGCGCAGCGCGCGGTCGTGATTGCCGCTGACGAGTTCCACCGACAGCGCGGCGCGACCGCTGCGCCAGTCGATCCAGGCGTCACGCCAGGGCGCATCGGTCACCGCTGCATGCAGCAGATCGCCGAGCACCAGCAGGCGGGCGGCACGGGTCGAGGCCAGCAGGCCATCGAGTTGCTGCAGGTCATGCGCAGTCCCGCCGCTGGGCAGCGCGATACCGGCGCGACGGAAATGATCGCCCTTGCCCAGATGCAGATCCGCGATCGCGAGCAGCGACCTGCGCGGCCACCACAGCGCGCGCCCGGGAAGCAGCACCAGCGATTCGCCCGCCACCTCGATGACGAGGCTGCCCGGGACCGACGTCTCAACCACGGTTGCGCTTCTCCAGCTGCGCGGCGGCGCGCTGCACGCGCGTGCGCCAGTCCTCGGTGCTGAGCTGGCCGCGCAGCGACTCGGCCCATAGCGGAAACGACATCGGCGTGAATGTCTTCAATGCATGCAGGGACAGGGTGCGCCCGCTGCAATCCTCCAGCGTCTCGCGCAGGCGTACCACTTCCAGCTGCGCGGCGAACACCTCACGCTCGGCCAGCGCCAGCAGCATGTGGTCGGGGTCGTGGCGGCGCAGCACGTCGAACAGCAGCCCGCTGGACGCCTGCAGCTGACGCATCGAACGCGGCGCGCGCCCGGGCAGCGAGGGTGGCAGCAGACCGGAAACGCGCGCGATGTCGCGGAACTGGCGCCGCGCGAGCTCGGCAAGGTTGAGGCTTTCGCGCAGATCCTCGAGCAGTGAATCGGGCGTCAGCAACGCGGCAATGTCGTCGACATCGAGCTCGACATCCTGCGCAGGTGACAGCACCAGTCCGTAGTCGTTGGCCGCGAACGAAAAACTGTTGGGATGCAGTCGCCCCCAGCGCAGCGACCACAACGCGGCGAGACCTTCGTGGACCTGGCGGCCGGCGAAGGGATACAGAAACAGGTGCCACCCACCGCGCACATGGATCCATTCCACCAGCAGGCGGCCGGGTGCGGGCAAGGCCGAGAGGCGCTGCTGAAGATCGAGCAGGCGCCCGATCGACTGCAGCTCCGGCACGTCGCGTGGCGCCTCGAACAGTCGCTCCACTTCGTGCGCCAGCGTGCCCGACAGCGCCATGCGCCCGCCCGACCATTTCGGCACCGTGCCGCTGCCCGACTTCGCCACGCGCACATAGGCGGTCATGTCCTCCAGCCGTACGAGTTCAAGCGTGCGCCCGGCGAACTGGAACCTGTCGCGTGGCCGCAACCGGCCGATGAAACTCTCTTCCACCGAGCCCAGACCGCCGCCGCGCATCAGCTTCACCCGCACCGAGCCGTCGCTGGCGATGGTGCCGATCGACAGGCGATGACGCAGTGCGAGGCGCCGGTCCTCGACGCGATAGATCCCATCATCGCCGCGCATGACGCGGCGGAAGTCCGGATAGTGCGCGAGCGCGGCGCCACCCTGCACGATGAAGTCGAGCACCGCCCGCCAGGCCGTCTCGTCGAGCGCGCGGAAGGCATGTGTATCGCGCACTTCGTCCCGCAATGCATCGGCCTCGAAGCCGCCGCCCAGCGCCAGCGTCACGCAGTGCTGGGCCAGCACATCGAGGCTGAGCACCGGTGGCGACCGCGATTCGATGGTGCCGGCCGCGACCGCGGCGCGCGCGGCGGCGTATTCCACGAGTTCGAGCGCATGCGTGGGCACGCAGACCACGTGCCCCGCCTCGCCGGGACGATGCCGCGCGCGACCGGCACGCTGCAGCAGGCGTGAGACCCCTTTCGGGCTGCCGATCTGCAGCACCTGGTCGACGGCGGGAAAATCCACGCCAAGATCGAGACTGGAGGTCGCGACCACGCAGCGGATACTGCCGGCGCGCAGGCCTTCTTCGGCCGCAGCGCGCAGTTTCGGATCCAGCGAACCGTGGTGCAGCGCCAGGGTTTCCGGCGCTTCCGGCCACACCGCATTCAAGGCGCGATGCCACAGCTCGGCCTGCGAGCGGGTGTTGCAGAACAGCAGGCTCGTGCGCTCGGCCATCAGTCGTTCGAGTACGCGCGGCAATTGCGCCAGGCCCAGATGACCGCCCCACGGGAAGCGTTCGTCTTCGCCCGGCAGCAGGGTGTCGAGCGTGAAGCGCTTCGGCGCAACGCCGGCGACCAGCGGGGCATCGGGCAGATGCGGCAACAGTGCATCGCGCGCCTCGTCCAGATTGCCGAGCGTCGCCGACACGCCCCAGATCCGCAACGCCGGATTCAGACGGCGCAGACGCGCGAGCGCGAGCTGCAGCAGCACGCCGCGCTTGTTGCCGAGCAGTTCGTGCCATTCGTCGACGACCACGCACTGCAACTGCGACAGCTGCGGGGCGGTGTCGGCATAGGACTGCAGCAGCGACAGCGACTCGGGCGTGGTGACCAGCACGTCGGCCTGCCCACTGCGCGCGAGCCGCCGGTCGCGCGCAGTGGCATCGCCGGTGCGCATCGCGACGATCCAGTCCAGACCCAGCGCTGCGATCGGCGCACGCAGCGCGCGGGTCGTATCGACGGCGAGCGCACGCAGCGGCGTGATCCACAGCACCTTGAGGCTGCCGGGCGGACGCGTGGTCGGTCGCTTGCCCGGCGTTGATGGTGCGCTCGGGCTTGGCGCGGAGGCGAGTGCTTCAAGCAGCGGGCCGCCGATCGCAGCCAGGGTCTTGCCACTACCGGTCGGCGTCTGCAGCAGGCCGGACTCGCCGGCGAGGTAGCGCTTCCAGACCTCGCGCTGGAACGGCGCGGCGGTCCAGCCCTGCGCCTCGAACCACGCACGCATCGGCGCATCGGGGCCGCGCAGGCGCTTCAACGCCCCGCCCTGTAGGAGCGCGCTTGCGCGCGATCGAGCTTGCCCGGCAATGCCCGTTCGCGCGCAAGCGCGCTCCTACATTTGAAGTTCACCGCGCCAGCGCCTTCAGCGTTTCAAGCCGGTCGGCCTCGGCCATCGGCTTGTCCTGGCGCCAGCGCAGGATCCGCGGAAAACGCACCGCGATGCCTGACTTGTGTCGCTTCGACACGTTGACGGCTTCGAAGCCCAGCTCGAACACGTGATGCGCCTTCACCGAACGCACCGGTCCGAAGCGTTCCAGCGTGTGGCTGCGGATCCACTTGTCGAGCGCGAGGATCTCGCTGTCGTCGAGACCCGAGTACGCTTTGGCAACCGGCACCAGGGTGTCGCCGTCCCACAGGCCGAAGGTGTAGTCGGTGTAGAGCGTGCTGCGTCGCCCGTGGCCCGCCTGCGCGTAGAGCAGCACCGCGTCGATGGTCAGCGGATCGATTTTCCACTTCCACCAATCGCCGCGTCGCCGGCCGGTCTGGTACGGCGCGTCGGCGCGCTTGAGCATCAGACCTTCGACGCCGCGATCGCGCGCCTCCTCGCGCACTGTCGCGGCCGCCGCCCAGCCCGCAACCTCGACACGCGGCGAGACCACGATGCGCGGATCGCCATGCGCAGCGATCAGGGCCTCGAGCGCCGCACGCCGTTCGTGCTGCGGCCGCGCGCGCCAGTCGTCGCCATCGCGTTCGAGCAGATCGTAGACCTGCAGGCGCACTGGCGTGTCGGCGAGGGTCTTGGGGCCGGGTTTGAGGCGCTGGATACGCGTCTGCAGCGCAGTGAACGGCAGCGGCGCATCGTCGTCGGCGCGCCACGCGAGCAGTTCGCCGTCGAGGACCACGCCGTCGGGCAGCGACAGTGCAGCCGCTTCGATCTCGGGAAAGCGCCCGTCGAGCCGCTCCTCGCCCCGCGACCACAGCGCCACTTCACCGTCGCGGCGCAGCAGCTGCAGGCGGATGCCGTCCCACTTCCATTCCAGCAACCAGTCGTCGATCGGCCCGAGCGCGCGCTCGACCGCTTGGGGATCGTTGGCGAGCGCGATGATATCCGGCGCGATCAGTGGTGCATCGTCTTCGGCTGGCGCGGCTTCCGGCAGTCCCGCCTCGGCACGCAGCGCCGATTCCAGCGGCGAGGCGAGAAAGAATGGATACGGCTGCTGGCGATCGCCGGGCAGTTCCTCGGCCGTCAACAGATCGCGCAGGAACTCGGGCGTCGGCGCCCAGCTGCCGAGCATCCGCTGCGCAAGCCTAGCGATATCGATGCCGGTCAGTTCGGCGAGCGCCTGCTGCACGAGCCGCTGCGACACACCGACGCGCAGCGCGCCGGTCAGCAGCTTGTTGAACAGCAGCCGCTCGTCGAAGCGCAGCGTGCGCCAGGCATTGACGATCACCGCGCGCCGCAATTCGACATCCTGGTTGGCGATCGGCAGCAGGCGCGTCTCGATCCAGTCTGCCAAAGCGATATCGGGCGACGCCTCGACGGGATCGTCGAGCAGCAAGGCCAGCGTCTCGCCCAGATCGCCGACCTGATCGTAGCTGCCGTCGACCAGCCAGTCGGGCGTGCCCGACTCGACCGCGATCCACTCGCGCAGTTCGCGGGTATTGGCGATTTTCTTGCGGGCGCTGGCGACTTTTCCGCCGGACAGCAGGTACAGCGCCCAGGCCGCATCGCGCGGCGGCGCCTCGCGGAAATAGCGGATCAGCGCAGCGCGCTTGTCGAGGGTGGCGGTGCTCTGATCGAGCTCGCGGTAGAGCTGAGCGAAGCGCTTCATGCGCGTGTCTGCCCTGTCGAACTGCCAAGCCCTGTTGGGCTGCGACGCGAGTCTCTCGATCCGTCATTCCCGCGAAGGCGGGACTCGATGGACGTTGACGTCGTGACGCCCGAAGTCGCTGGATGACCCGCCATTCGGTGGCTAAGAAGCGCCCCGCTTTCGCGGGAATGACGGGCCATGGACGTCGCTTCTGCGGCTGCTCTTGCGGTTGCTCTAGTTCTAGCTCTTGCTCTTGCTCTTGCTGTTGTTTTTGCAGTTGCGGTTGCGGTTGCTCTCGCTTTCGATCTATCGAGCCGTAAAGCGAGCCGAGCATCGCAGGGCCGCGAGGCCGGAGAGCAGCCCATGTCTGAGCGCAGCGAGTTTGGGCTGCGTGCCTCGTGGACCGAGAAGCACAGGGAACCGGTGCGGCGTAGCCGTGCCGGATCGCGTCCGGCGAAGACGGTTTTGCTTACTTTTGCCACGACAAAAGTAAGCCGCGCGACAGCGCGGAAGCCCTGTTCTTGATTTAAGCGCTTGTGTACAGCACGCAGACGATCCGTTGAACCCGCGAAGAGAGACGCATAAACAAAAACCACATCAGGTGCACGGCTTTCGCACGCTTCGCGCGCGAGTCCCTTTTTGACGGGCCAAAAAGGAACCAAAAACCCCCTTCGCCGGACGCGAGCCGCCGCGATGCAACCGCGGCGGTTCCCTGCGCTTCTCAGACGACGGGGCACGCAGCCCAAACTCGCTGCGCTCAGACATGGGCTGCTCTTCGACCCCGTCGCCCTGCGACGCTCGGCTCGCTCTACGGCTCGATTTGAAACCAGAAGCGAAGAGCAGAAGCCAGAGCAAAGCCCGAGCCGAGCCGAAGCCGAGCTACAGGCCGTCACTCCTCACCCCCGAAATCCGTCCGTAACGCCTCGGCCGCAACGCCATCCTCATTGAGCGCACGAATGATCGCGTCGGTGTTGCCGTGCGTGGCGATCACCCGCGAGGCGCCGGTTTCGCGCACGGTGCGCATCAGGTCCGGCCAGTCTGCATGGTCGGACACAACGAACCCGCGATCGTAGTTGCGACGGCGCCGGTTGCCGCGGATCTGCATCCAGCCAGACGCGAAGCCCTGCTGCGCACGGCGGAAACGGCGGATCCAGGAACTGCCTGCCGCGGACGGCGGCGCGAGCACCAGCTTGCCGGCGAAGTCGGCGGCCTTGTCGGTATCGGCTACCGGCAGCGTGTCGATCATCGGCACGCCGGCGCGGCGGTAGACGTCGACGCCGTTGGCGACAGCGCCATGCAGCAGCACCGGCGCATCCGTGTGCGCGGCGAGTTCGGCGAGCACGCGCTGAGCCTTGCCGAGCGCGTAGCAGTAAAGAATTGCCGCCTCGCCGCGTTCGGCGCAGTGATCGCGCCAGGCGACGATGTCGCGCGCGACCTCCGACGTTTCGGGCCAGCGATAGACGGGCAGGCCGAACGTGGCCTCGGTAATGAAGGTGTCGCAGCGCACGACCTCGAAGGGATCGCAGGTCGGATCATGCTGGCGCTTGTAGTCGCCCGAGGCGACCCAGACTTCGCCGTCGACCTCCACCCGCACCTGGGCCGACCCCAGCACGTGTCCGGCCGGGTGCAGCGAGACCGTCGCCGCGCCCATCTGGAACGGCGCGCCGTATTCGTGCGCCGCGTAGATCTGCTCGCCAAGCCGCCATTCCAGAATCGGCAGCCCGATGCGGGTGGTGTGATAGGCGCCCATGCCGGTCCGCGCATGATCGCCGTGACCATGCGTGATCACCGCGCGCGCCACCGGCCGCCACGGGTCGATATGGAAATCGCCCGCGGGGCAGTACAGCCCTTCCGGGCGCAGTTGGATCAGATCGTCGGACGCGGCGGACATGGAACGCAGTCTGGTGGCGGGCTTGTGCACGAGGCGCCAAGCCTGCAATCGCTGCGTCGCGCTTGCTGAGACGCCAGAGCCGCGTCGCACGCGCCGTTCAGTGGCGTGCGCCGGCGTGCACCCTCAGAGCCCGGCCTCCGGCTCGTCGTCGTCGCGCCTGGGGCGCCAGCTCCAGGCGAGGATGTCGGACAACATTTCGCCAGTCAGCGGCTTGCGCAGGAAGCCGTCGAACCCGGCAGCGCGCGCTGCCGCTTCCGCCTCGGCATCCGCGCGCGCGGTGACGGCCACCATAGGCTGGACGAAGCCGTGCGCGCGCATCATGCCGGCCAATGCCAGGCCGTCGATGCCGGGCAGATCGAGATCGAGCAAAGCCAGATCGAAGCTTCGCGTGGCGATCTCAGACAACGCACCGAGGCCATGCATCACGTGGACGACTTCGTGCCCCTGTGACTGCAGAAGCCCTGCAATCACTTCGGAAATGGTCTGGTCATCTTCGACCAGCAGAATCTCCAGACCCACGGCGGACGTGATGCGTTCGAGCCCGCAATCGGACTGCGGAGGCGGCGGATCGTTGACGACCGGTAATGGCAGCACCACGCGGAACCGCGTCCCCTCGCCAAGCGTGCTCTCGACATCGATCTGGCCACCCATCGTGGCCGACAGTTCCTGGCTGATGGCGAGCCCCAGCCCGCTGCCGCCATAACGCGATGCGGTGCGCGCGCCTTCAGCCTGTTCGAACCGGCGGAACAGGCGCTCGCGCTGCTCGCTGCTGAGGCCGGGGCCCGTGTCGGTGACGACAAAACACAGCGCGCCGGATGGATCGACTTCCACGCGTAGACCGAGCTTGCCTATCTCGGTGAACTTGACCGCGTTGCCGAGCAGGTTGAGCAGGATCTGACGCACGCGCCCCGAATCGCCGAGTACCCATGCGGGGACGGCAGGATCGACGACCAGGTCGAAGCCAAGCGACTTCTGACGTGCCATCGGTGCGCACATCGCGACGACGTCCTGCACCAGCCGCGCGACCTCAAAAGGCTGCGGATCGAGATCGAGCCTGCCCGCCTCGATCCGCGCCAGATCGAGCGCATCGTTGACCAGCCGCATCAGGTGATCGCCTGCGCGGCGGATCGATTCGGCATAGCCGCGCTGGCGCGCATCCAGATCCGTATGGAGCAGCAGTTCGCTCATGCCGAGCACGCCGGTCATCGGCGTTCGGACCTCGTGGCCCAACGTGGCGAGAAACCGGGTTTTCGCGAGCGATGCCTGCTCGGCGAGGGTGCGCTTGTCCTCCGCGAGCTGCCAGGCATGACGTCGCTTGAGGCGGGTACGATAGGCAAGGGCCATCCACCACAGCACGAACGCCACCAGCAGCAGCAATGTCACCAACGCCCAGACCGTGCGCCACCACGGCGGCGCCTGGCGAATGCTCAAGGGCGGCAGCGCAGTCCATTCGCCATCTTCCGTACGCGCCTCCACATACAGGGTGTAGCGACCGGACTCAAGGCGTGGGAAGACACGCTCCGCTGTCGCATCTCCGTTCACCCACTCCGACTCGTAACCGTCGAGGCGGAAGCGATAGTGATGGGTATGCGCATCGGTGAAGGAGAGCAGACGGGCGACAACGCGAAGATCGCGGTCCCCGTGGCGCAGCTCGATCGGAGCGTCAGCGGACAATTCGACATTGTCGTCTTCGCGACGTATCTCCAGTGTTTCGACAACAAGCGAGACGGTGTGATCGCGTTGATGCACCAGCTCTGGGTGAAACAGAAGCAGACCCTCCGCGGTTCCGACCGCAAAATGTCCTGCTCGCGATACGCCGATCTGCTGCTCGCTGAACTCTTGGCTAGGCAGTCCATCCCGCAGTCCGTAGAGACGAACACGATTGGTTCCAGGCTCGAACCGCATCAGCCCACGCAAGGTGGTGACCCAGAGCACGCCGTTCTTATCGACAGCTACACCGCCCGGCGTTGCCAGCGGAATTCCAGCGTCCGTGCCGAAAGCGCGCAATAGACTGAATCCCGTTGTGGTCCAACGATAGGCTTCGAGGGTTCCTGTCCCTGCAAACCAGAATGTATTTCCATCTTGCCGCGCAATCGCGTGGACTGCCTGCCGCGGAGATCCGGGCACCAGCTCGAAGGCATCAGCAAGAGGATTCCAGCGGTAGACGCCACCCGTCGTACCGATCCAGATTCCGCCATCGGGTGCGCGGTCTACGTGCAGGGGACGCACCGACAGAGGGAGACCGCGGCCGTCGCCCGGCATGAACCAGTCGATCACCTTGCCTCTCAAGGTCCGCGTCTGGATGCCGAATTCATTTACGAACCACAGCGTCCCGTCCGCCTGTTCGACGATCGACCCGACTTCGCCAGCCAGCGCCGGATCTACATCACCCTCCTGGTACCAACGCTCTACTGATCCGTTTCTAGGATCGAAACGCGTGAGTTGACGTGAACAGCCAATCCAGACAGCGCCGTCGCTGGCCTCGTGGACACTTGCTGCGAAGCGCTGGCCACATACGGATGTCAATCGATGCTGGATGATCCCTGTTGCGGGATCGAGATGATCAAGCACACCCCCCGTACCGACCAGCCAGAGCCCGCCATCCGTGGCGGATGCAACGGCACGAACGAATGCGTTGGCGGACGATCCTGGATCCGTCAGCCGCCTCTGCATGATCGTGAAGTTGCGCCAGTTTGCCGGCAGGTACCACAACCCGGAATCGCTGCTTGCAAACCACAGCCCACCCTCACGATCTTCATATGCTGTCGTCCATGAAGGACGCACCGTACCGCGACTCGTAAGACTGAAAAGGGGTACGTCCTCGATCACGCCCCGGACTTCACGCGCGAGCCCAGCAGGACTGTCGAACCAGCGTCCTCCTTCGCGGTCTTCTACCAACATGTGAATGATCGGTCGTCCAGTGACCGGGTCGACTGCAGAGATTCGATCGATTTCTCCATTTGAACGGTGTATCAGGCCGCCGCTCGATGCACTGATCCACAGATCGCCTTGGGAATCGAACACGAGGCCATTTACGATTGCACCGATAGACTTCGGTGAGGTTGCTCGCTCGAAATCGTGCCCTGTCCAGTGGGCGTACCCATTCCTCGTGCCGATCCACAGCGTTCCATTTGGATCGAGCGTCAGATATCCGACCGAATCTGACGGAATACTCCGCGTGTCGGACGGGTCGGCAGAGAATACCTGTAACTCGCCATCCTCTGATAGCCGATAAAGGCCGGAGTCGGCGGTGCCGAACCAGACCGCGCCATCGGGAGTGGGCAACACCGACCATATCTCGTCACCGCGTATCTCCGGGTGGGTCTGAGTGTTGTAGTGGGTAAAGTTTGATCGATCTGCATCAAGTACAGACAGACCGCCCCGACTTGTGCCCACCCAGACCCTGTCATGCGCGTCTACGCGCACGGTCCACACGTAGTTGTCGCGCAATCCGTCCTCGACCCGCCAAACGCGGAATCCCAAGCCGTCGTAACGTGCCAAACCATCACGCGTTGCGATCCACAAGTAACCCTGCCGATCTTCAGCTAGGGCGTTCACACGATTGGACGGCAGTCCGTCGAGCACGCCGATCTGCCGCGGCTGTGGAATGCTTGCGGTGACCGCAGTGTCCTGCGCCCACACGGCGCCGGCCCACAGGCTGCACAGCCACCCCACTAGCATCATCCCTGCAAAACGCATCCCACTCCCCGAACCCGCTGCCGCGCGTTGGCCGCGCGTCCCGACCGGCATCCTCGCAACGCTGCGTTGCCACCGCAAGTTGCGCCGTACCGACGGCTCGCGCCTAGAATCGGCAAGCCCGCCCGTTCGGCGGCGATCCGGACCCTCCGATGCGACTGCGGTGCCAGCTCGTCCTCATATCCTTCCTGCTGCTCGGCACGTGCGCGCCCGCCTGGGCCGCACCTTCCCAGTACGCGCTGGACCCGGTCCATACCCGCGTGCAGTTCGCGATCGACCATGCCGGCTTTTCGAAGGCGATCGGCACGGTGTCGGGCAGCACCGGCACGATCGTGTTCGATCCCGACGACTGGAACTCCGCGCGCGTGGAGGTGTCGATCCCGATCGCGCGTATCGATCTGGGCGATGCGAAGTGGAACCAGGCGACGCTGGCGCGCAACCTGCTCGACGCAGAGCGGCATCCGGTCGCGACCTTCATCTCCACCCGGATCGAGCCGGTCGATGCGCAACACGCGATCGTGCATGGAGATCTGACCCTGCGCGGGGAAACCCGCGAGGTTGCGCTGCAGGTCGTGCTCAATGGCCTGAAGCGTCACCCGCTGCCGCCATTCCGTCGCACCGTGGGATTTTCCGCCACTGCAGCGCTGTCGCGCGCGGACTTCGGCATTGATGCCTGGAAGTCGGTGATCGGCGACGCGGTCGAACTGCGGCTCGAGGTGGAAGCCACACGCAGTCGTGGCAGTGCGGATGCCGGGGATGATTCGGATGCGCCGGACGACGCGCCCGATATCGACGCGTCCGCACCGGATACCCCCACTGAACAGACACCCGCAATGCCGCCCTCGGAGCAGCGCCCATGACCCTCCGCAACCCGCCCGATCGCTGGGGCGGCATCAGCCAGCTGCTGCACTGGCTGGTCGTAGCGCTGATCCTGACCACCGGCACTCTGGGGCTGGTGATGGGCGACATGCGCAACAGCCCGACCAAGATCGAGCTCTATGCCCTGCACAAGTCGCTTGGCCTGACGATTCTCGCGCTCGCCACGCTGCGACTGCTGTGGCGCCTGTACGCCGGCGCGCCGCGCCCGGTGCCCGGCCCGCGCTGGCAGGACCGGCTCGCCGTGCTCACGCACGGGTTGCTGTACGGCCTGCTGTTCGCGATCCCGCTCAGCGGTTGGACGTTCAATTCCGCCGCCGGCTATCCGTTGCAGTGGTTCAAGCTGTTCAACCTGCCGGCGCTGGTGTCGCGTGATGCGGATCTGCGCGAACTGGCCGGCAACGTGCACGAGTTGCTGTTCTGGACGCTGGTCAGCCTGGCCCTGCTGCACGCGGCGGCCGCGCTGTATCACCATGTCTTCCAGCGCGACGACACGTTGGCGCGCATGCTGCCGCGTGGCTGGCTGCGCCCCCGCACCCCGAATTCCTCTCTACAGGACTGATGCCATGCGCATGTGCCGCTCCCTCGCCCTCGGCGCCCTGACCACCGCACTCGCCCTGCCTGCCCTCGCCGCCGACTACGTGCAGGCGCCCGGCTCCTCGCTGGCCTTCGCCGGCAAGTACCAGGGCGAGACGTTCTCCGGCACCTTTCCAGGTTTCCGCACCACGGTCAGCTTCGATCCGGCGAATCTCGCCGCCGGCAGGCTGGCAGTGACCATTCCGGTCGCCAGCGCGACCACGCAGAATCCCGACTACGACGGCGAGATGCGCGGCAGCGCGTTCTTCGATGCCTCGAAATTTGCGCAGGCGACCTATACCGCGAGCGGCTTCCGCGATCTGGGCAATGGCCAGTACGCCGCCGACGGCACGCTGGAACTGCGCGGCGTGCGCAAGCCGGTCACCCTGACGTTCACCTGGACCGACGGCGCGCGCCCGCTGCTGTCGGGCCGGGCCACCGTGCGCCGGCTGGACTTCGGCGTGGGCGGCGGCGACTGGAGCGATACCGGCACGATTCCGAACGAGATTGCGGTCAGCACCCGGGTCTATCTGCAACCGGCGAAGTGAATCCGCGCGACGCGGTCAGCGGCGCAACCAGCGCCGCGCCGCATCGACATCGAAGGGCCAGTCGAGTTCGTGGCCGTCGAGCGCGTCGCGAAGCACCGGCACGCGCTCGCCATAGCGCGCTTCGAGGGTCGGCTCGTCGTCGATGAAGACGCTGTCGAACGCCGGCACGCCGGCGTGGGCGAGCACATCCAGTGCCAGATCACACAGGTGGCAGTCGTCGCGCTGGTACAGGATCAACGTCGGAGCGGTCATGTCGCGTCGCGGCAGGCCTGGATGCAGGCGCGGGCCGTAGAATAGCCCGATGGCAGTCAGCACTTTCGACCTCTACAAGATCGGCATCGGGCCGAGTTCCTCGCATACCGTCGGGCCGATGCGCGCGGGCGCGCGTTTCGTGCGCCGCTGGCTGGAAGTGCCGGGGCGGCTGGACGATGTCGCACGGGTGCGCGCCGAGGTCTTCGGCTCGCTGGCGCTGACCGGTCGCGGCCACGGCACCGACAAGGCCGTGATGATGGGCCTCGAAGGTCATATGCCGAACCAGATCGACCCGGACATCATTCCCGATGCGTTGATCCGCATCCGGGGCGAGAAGCGCATCCGGCTCGGCGGCACGCGTGAGATCGGCTTCGACGAAAAATCCGATCTGGTGATGAACAAGCGCCAGAAGCTGCCCTTCCACACCAATGGCATGCGCTTCACCGCCTACGACGCCGACGGCGTGGTGATCGCGACGCGCGACTACTACTCGGTGGGCGGCGGTTTCGTCGTCAACGAGGACGAGGCCGCCGAAGACCGCATCGTCGCCGACACCACCGACGTGCCCTACCCATTTTCGAGCGGCGACGAGCTGATCGCCCAGGCGAACACCCACGGCATCAGCATCGCGACATTGATGCTCGAGAACGAGAAGGTGTGGCGCAGCGAGGACGAGATCCGCGACGGCCTGCGCGAACTGTGGGCGGCGATGCAGTCCTGCGTCGCGCGCGGCATCCGCCAGACCGGCACCCTGCCCGGCGGTCTGCACGTCACCCGGCGCGCGCCGGCGCTGCATGCCGAACTCTCATCCAAGCCCGAAGCCGGCATGCGCGATCCGCTGACCGTGCTCGACTGGGTCAACCTCTACGCACTTGCAGTCAACGAAGAGAATGCAGCGGGCGGCCGCGTCGTCACCGCGCCGACCAATGGCGCGGCCGGCATCCTGCCTGCGGTGCTGCATTACTACGACCGCTTCTGCCCGAATTCCACCGAGCAGGGCATCTTCGACTTCCTGCTCACCGCGTCGGCCGTCGGCATCCTCTACAAGGAAAATGCCAGCATTTCAGGTGCAGAGGTCGGTTGCCAAGGCGAAGTGGGCGTGGCCTGTTCGATGGCCGCCGCCGGCCTGACCGCCGCGCTCGGCGGCACGCCGAGCCAGATCGAGAACGCGGCCGAGATCGGCATGGAGCACAACCTCGGCCTGACCTGCGACCCGATCGGCGGGCTGGTGCAGATTCCCTGCATCGAGCGCAACGCGATGGGCGCGGTCAAGGCGATCAATGCCTCGCGCATGGCTTTCCGCGGCGACGGCAAGCACAAGGTCAGCCTCGACAAGGTCATCAAGACCATGCGCGACACCGGCCGCGACATGCGCGACAAATACAAGGAAACCTCGCGCGGCGGTCTGGCGGTCAACGTCATCGAGTGTTGATCACGTGCGCGCCGTACTGCTGCCCGGCATGGATGGATCGGGCACGTTGCACGGCGAATTTGTTGCCGCGATGGCGCCCCGGTTCCAGGTAGAGACCGTGGCGTATCCGCCCGACCGGATCCTCAGCTACGCGCAACTCCAGGCGTTCGTCGTCGATCGTCTGCCCGGCGACGCACCGTTCCTGTTGATCGGCGAGTCCTTTTCCGGACCGATTGCGATCCGGATCGCGGCGGCGCGGCCGCCAAGCCTGATCGGACTCGTGCTGTGCGCGAGCTTCGCCGCCTCGCCGCGCCCGTGGCTGCGTCACCTGCAGCCGCTGCTCGGGTTGCCTTTGCCCAAGCCGCCGACCCGCATGCTGATGCCCGCGATGATGGACCGCTGGACCACGCGCGACTGGACCCGACGTGAGCAGCGCGCACTCGCCGACCTGCCCGCCGCAGTCGCCCGCGCCCGTCTCTCGGAGGTCCTGAAGGTCGATGCCACTGCCGAGCTGGCTCGCATCCGCGACCCGGTCCTCTATCTTCAGGCCAGTCACGACCGGCTGGTGCCGCGACGCTGCTGGCACGAGATCCACGCCCACCTGCCGCGCGCCACACGGGTTCGACTGCGCGGTCCGCATTTCCTGCTGCAACATCAGCCGGCACTTGCCGCACGCGCTGTACAGCGGCACTTCCCCGCAGCCGTCTGACACGCCCGGGTTGTCGCGCGACCGAACCCGAGGGCGACCCACATCCGGGTGATCCCGGTGCGGGTAGGCCCATGCCCCGTCGCGATGTGGTGCCGACACCGGCGAAACCGGCTGCAGCCGGATTCGCACGGCGGGGAACTGCAGCCGGATCAGGCCCTGATCGACATCGTGAGGCTGAACTGCCAGGGCACCGCGGGCTGGGCAACCGGCTCTGGATCGCGATGCGGATTGTCACTGCCCAGCGCCAGCCCACCGTTGAAGCTGATCGCCATCAGTCCGGTGAAGAACGAGAAGATCTCGGAGAAGTGGGCGAGGAAGTCGGGGCCACCGTTCTTCAGTTCGTCAGTTGCGAGAATGAAGGCCTGGTCGACGTTCTGGATGTTGCCGTTCTGGTCGACGGCGATGAACCCGCTGCCGTTTTCGTTCTCAAGCAACACGTTGCCGTCGCGCACCGCGGCGTCGAGCACGCGGCCGCCGCCGGCAAATTCCTGGAACGACAGGTCGCCGTAGGTGTTGCTGTCCACGCCGCTGATCTGCACGCCGTAGTCGCCGTCGGTGATCGTGACCACGGATGCCACCGTGGCACCGTCGCCGCCCTTGGCCCAGGGCGTGGTCTCGATCGTCACCTTGGTGCCGTCGTCGAGCTGGAAGGTGGTCTGGCCCCAGAAGTCGAACGCATGCTTGCCGTCGATCTCGACATGGGGATCGCCCCAGATGCGGTAGTTCTCGCCGGTGCCCTTGTTGAAGACGATGACCTCGTCGTTGTCGCCGGCGGTGATGCGGTAATTGTCGTTTTCGAACTGGACGCGGCCGTCGGCAGTGCGCTGGGTGCTGGCGGCGCTCTGCACGCTGGGCAACTGGCCGCTGATGCTGAGCGAGACGGAGATGCTGAGGTTGTCGGTCATGGAATGGCCCCTGGCTGGATGAAAACTGAATGACGCTATTCCAGCGCGTGGGCCTTGGGGACAACACCGGGGCGCACCCGATCTAGGGTTTGCCCCAGTCGCAAGGTCCGATCCTGCGTCTCCGGTCACCCCACCTGCGCGTGGGTGATTGCCAGCACGTCGTCCAGCAGCGCCGCAGCCGTAACCTCCGCGCCTGCGCCCGGGCCCTGGATCACCAGCGGCTGCGCGCTGTAGCGATCGCTATGGATCGCCACCCGGTTGTCGGTGCCGCTGCCCGCGCAGAGCGGATGCCCGATCGGCAATGCCCGCAGGCCCACGCGCGCGCCGTCGGCATCGAAACGTCCGACGAAACAGAGCCGCTCTCCGTTCGCGGCCGCCTCTCCGCGACGTGCGTCGAGTGGCCCGTCCAGCGCGCCCAGCGCCTGATCGACGTCCATATCCGCAGCGCGTGCGAGCACTTCTGGCACCAGCGATTCCACGACGACCTCATGCGCCGGCAACGCGATGCCCGCCGCCCGCGCGAGAATCAGCAGCTTGCGGCGCACGTCCTCGCCCGACAGGTCGACGCGCGGGTCGGGTTCGGTGTAGCCCGCCGCGCTCGCCGCGCGCACCAGCGCAGAGAACGGACGGCTGCCGTCGTAATGCGAGAACAACCAAGCCAGCGAACCCGATAGCACGCCTTCGATTGCATGGATGCGGTCGCCGCCGTCGATCAGCGCGCGCAGGCTACGCAGCAGCGGCAGGCCCGCGCCGACCGTGGCGCTGTCGCCGTAGCGGCCACCGTTCGCGCGCGCATCGCCGATCGACAAGGCCCGCCCCAGATCGCCGCCGGTACCGAGCTTGTTCGCAGTGACCACGTGCACGCCACGGGCCAGCCATTCGGGATGCCAGTCGGCGACGGTTTCGCTGGCGGTGGCGTCGACGATGATGTCGCCCGGCTTCGGGCTTTCGCCTTCGGCCCACGGGGGAAATCCACCGCGTCGGCGCGCCGCGGCGCGGGCCTGCGCGAGCGCGGCGGGCAGATCGTCGCCGCCGAGCACCTGGGTGCGCGAATTGCACAGCCACGCGACCTCCGGAAGCGTGACGCCCTGCGTGGCGAGTCGCGCGTAGCGTTCAACGAACGCCGAACCGACGGTGCCGGTACCGAGCAGCGCCAGACGCGCGGGCCGTGGCTGCGCGCGACGCCCCTGCCGAAGTTGCACGACGGTACTCATGCTTCGATGCCTGCGCGGGACGGGCGCGTGGCTGCGTCCAGTACGGTCGCGGCACGGGCGAGCCCGGCCTCGATGTCGATCAGCAGATCATCCAGCGCCTCGATGCCGACCGACAGTCGCAGCAGGCCGTCGGAGATGCCGGCCGCAGCGCGCGCCGCCGGCGTCATCGCCGCATGCGTCATCGTCGCCGGATGCGCGATCAGGCTTTCCACGCCGCCGAGCGATTCGGCCAGCGTGAACTGGCGCAGGCCGTCGACGAATGCGCGCACCACGTCGTCCTGCGCAACGCCGGGCGCACCGGCAAGTTCGAAGGACAGCATTGCGCCGAAGCCGGTCTGCTGACGCGCGGCGATCGCGTGCCCCGGATGATCGACCAGACCCGGATAGTGGACGCGCGCGACCGCCGGATGCGCGTCGAGCAGCGCGACCACGCCGGCGGTGTTCTCCTGATGCACGCGCAGGCGCGCATCCAGCGTGCGCAGGCCGCGCAGGGTCAGGAAGCTGTCGAACGGCGAGCCGGTGATACCCAGCGCATTCGCCCACCACGCGAGCTGCGCGTGCAGCTCGGCGTCGCGCGCGATGACCGCGCCGCCGACCACGTCGCTGTGGCCGTTGATGTACTTGGTCGTCGAATGCAGCACGACATCGGCGCCGAATTCGATCGGCCGCTGCAGCGCCGGCGACAGGAAGGTGTTGTCGACCACCACCAGCGCGCCGGCGCGGTGCGCGGCGTCGATGACGAAGCGCAGGTCGGTGATGCGCAGCAGCGGGTTCGATGGCGTCTCCACCAGCACCAGCTTCGGCTGCGTGGCCAGCGCGTCGGCCAGTGCGCGTGGATCGGTGAGATCGGCGGTCACCAGCTCGAAGTGGCCCTTGCGTGCCAGTGCGTCGAACAGGCGCCAGCTGCCACCGTAAGCATCATGTGGCACGACCAGCCGATCGCCCGGCTCGAGCAGCGCATTGAGCACCAGCGTGATCGCGGCCATGCCGGTGGACGTGACCACGCCGCCCGCACCGCCTTCGAGTTCGGCCAGCGCTTCGCCGAGCAGATCACGCGTGGGATTGCCGCTGCGGGTGTAGTCGTACTGCCGCTTCTCGCCGAAGCCGGCGAAGCTGAAGTTGCTCGACAGCACGATCGGCGGTGTCACCGCGCCATAGGCCGGATCGCGATCGATGCCGGCGCGCACGGCACGGGTTGCGGGCTGACAGGCGGCGTCGGTCGTGGCGTGGATGCTCATGCTTGGTCTCCGGATGTGGGGGCACGCAGCGCGGTGGCGAGCAGCGCATCGATGCGGTCGGTTTCTTTGAGGAAGGCGTCGTGGCCATAGGGCGAACGCAGCACGCGCAGCTGGCCGCTCGGGCCCAGCCCTTCGAGTAGGGCCACTGCATCGGCGAGCGGGACCAGGCGGTCGCCTTCGACGGCGATCACCGTGGTCGGCACGCGGATGTCACGCGGATCGACGCGGTGCAGGTCGATGGATTCGGACAGGCGCAGCCAAGCGGTGAGCGGCGTGCGTGAGACGTAGCGCGCGCCGGCGGCGTCGAGATAGTCCTCGGCGGCGACACGTACGCGGCCATTGACGATTTCGGGCGCGGCGTCGAAGCGCTCGGCGAATTCTTCCGGCGTGCGGTAGCTGAGCATCGCAAACTGGCGCGCCAGCGACAGGCTCTGTGCATCGGCGCACTGCAACTGGCCCAGCGCAACGACCTGCCGCTGCAGCGCGCGCCAGGCGGCCGCATACGGATGCGCGCGATGCGCACCACTGACCGCGACCAGTCGCTGCACACGGCTCGCGTGGCGCGCCGCGAACTGCAGGCCCACCAGCGCGCCGTAGGAATAGCCGACGAACGCATGCAGACGTGCGATGCCCAGCGCGTCGAGCAGCGCGGCGATTGCATCGGCCTGGTCGGTGGTGTCGATCGGCGCATCGAGTGCGCCATCGGCGCCGACGAAATCGAAGGCCAGCAGACGCAGCTGCGATGGATCGAGCGTGCGCCCCGGTGCGACCAGACTGTCGAGCCAGCCGGCTTCGGCATGTGCGGCGTTCGCGGCCAGATGGCGATGCGCGGAGATCCCGCCGGCGACGAACACCACCGGCGCCGATGCCGGTCCCTGCAGCTGATACCGCAGCGTGACCTGACGCATGCCGGCATGCCGGGTGGCGAGCTGCACATCGAGGCTGCCGCGGGTGACGGCGTGCGCGATCGGCGCATCGGCAGCAAACGCGTGCACGTACGCCGCATCGGGCGTGGGGTCGGGGCGGTAAGCGGTGGTGTCGACGAGACTCATGGCACGGGATTCCGGATGGGCTGGGCCATCGCGTCTTGCGGGAATCACCGGAAGTCGCCTCTCGGCGGAACACAACACCGGCGCGAACGCCGATACGGCATCACCATCTTCCGGTGGACACTCAGGTCCCCGCAGGACTTGGCACCGCGATGGACGCCGCGCGATGCGCGGATCCCATCAGGTTGCCCCGGCATCAAAGGGCCTGCCCCTCCGCCGGTCTCGATGGATGGGCGCAGGTTGCCAGCCGCTTTCCAGAAAGTCAATCTCTTCATCCGGATGCAGCGATGAATAATTTCGGCTGTAACTTGCGATGCAGTGCGGCTGCGCTTCGGCATAATTCCGCAATGCGCATTGCCTTCCTGTTCGCGGCCGCCCTGCTGGCCGGCTGCACCGCGGCTCCCCAGCGGCCCACACACCCGTCTGGCGACGCCACGTCCGAAGGCGCAACCGCCGAGCAGGCCGTCATTGCCGAGGCCTGGCGATCGTCCGCGCACGCCGATGACGAGTTCGATTCGCTGGCCACCTGGCCGACGCCGGATGGCGGTACCTGGCTGATCGCGACGGCCAAGCGCGCGCACCAGTTGCGGATCTTCGATGCCGACACTGGCGCGATGCTGCGCACCGTCGGTGCCCACGGGGCCATGCCCGGCAAGTTCGACCGGCCCAATGGCATCGCCGTGCACGGCGATCTGGTGTTCGTCGTCGAGCGCGACAACCACCGTGTGCAGGTGTTCTCGCTTCCGGATTTCAGGCCGCTCGCCGCGTTCGGTGCCGGCGAACTCCGCAGTCCATACGGGCTATGGGTGCATGAGACCGCGCCGGACATCGTGGAGGTCTACGTCACCGACAGCTTCATGGAGGGCGCCGACCACAGACAGGTGCCCGACTTCGCCAGCCTCGACCAGCGCGTGCGCCGTTTCAGATTCGAGGCGCACGATGGCGCCTCGCCGAAGGTCACCGCACTCGGCGCCTTCGGCGCCACGGATCCGCAGACCGCGCTGCGCATCGTCGAGTCCATCGCCGGGGATGCGGCCTACGACCAGTTGCTGATCGCCGACGAAGACCTGCGCCACAACGCGACCGTGCACGTCTACACGCTCGACGGTGCCTACACCGGTCGCGCACCGCCGGCGGGCACGTTCAAAGCCGAGCCGGAGGGCATCGCGCTGTGGTCATGCGGGGTCGACAGCGGCTACTGGATCGTTTCGGACCAGTTGCGGCCGCGCACCGTGTTCCGGGTATTCGATCGGGGCCAGCTGACGCCGGCCGGGAGCTTCGTCGGCGCCCGCGTCGCCGCGACCGATGGCATCACCCTGCATGCATCCCCCACCGCGCGCTTCCCCGCCGGCGCCTTGTTCGCAGTCGACGACGATGCTGCCGTGGTCGCATTCGATCTGCGCGACGTGGTGACCGCGCTGCAGCTCGATCCCGATTGCCGCTGAACCAGCAGATGCGCCGGGCGCGATGGCATGTGACGCTGGCGCTGTCGGCGATGTGGGCAGCGGGCGCCGTGCAGGTCCAGGCGCAGACGCCATCGAGCGGCCCCTGGACGGACGCGGCCACAGCGCAGTCCGCAGCTGCGCCTGTCCCGACGGCCATCTGGAAGTCCGCCCCGCGCGTCGCGCTCGAACTGCGTGCGCGCTTCGGCAGTGCCGAGGCGATCGCAGTGAACCAGCTTGCCGGACCTGTCGAAGTGACCTTGCTGGCAGAAGGCGCTCCACCGGTTGCAATGCCCCCGCTGCCCGCCCGCGCGACCGTGCCCGCCGGCGGCCGCGTGGTCGTTGCGCAGCTGCGCGATGGCGCTGCAGGCACACGCCTATCGCTGGTCGCGGTTCCGGGCCTGCCCGTCGCGCGCGTCCGCAATGTCGAATACCTCTATCCCCTGCGCGATGCACCGCTACAGATCGCCCAGGGCTACGGCGGCGGATTCAGCCATGCGGATGCGGAGAACCGCCACGCCGTGGATTTCGCGGTCACGCCCGGCACGCCGGTGCTGGCCGCGCGCGATGGTGTGGTGATGCAGGTCGAATCCGACGCGACCGCGCGCCTGGACCCGCGTACTGCGTTCGACCCTGCCGACGACCGCGTCCGCGGCAACTTCATCCGCCTGCTCCATGACGACGGCACGATGGCGCTCTATGCCCACCTGCAACAGGGCGGCGTGGTCGTCGCGCCCGGCGCGCGCGTGCTGCGCGGCACGATCATCGGCTTCTCCGGCAACACCGGCCTGAGCGCCGCGCCGCATCTGCATTTCGTCGTTCAGGCCAACCGCGGCATGCGGCTTGAATCGTTGCCGTTCCGGATGCTTGGACCCGACGGCCCGCTGCGCTTCGGACAGGTGCAGACAGACCCGGCGCCAGCGGCGCCCTGAGCCTGCGCTACGGCGGCGTATAATCGCCGGCTTCCCGTTTCCAGACTGCGCACACCCGCGCGGCCGACCGCATGTCCGATATCGCCTCCGAAAGCTCCCGCCGCCGTACGTTCGCGATCATTTCGCATCCCGATGCCGGCAAGACCACGCTGACCGAAAAGCTGCTGTTGTTCGGCGGTGCGATCCAGATGGCCGGCTCGGTCAAGGGCCGCAAGGCCGCGCGTCACGCGACGTCCGACTGGATGGCGCTGGAGAAGGAGCGCGGCATCTCGGTGACCAGCTCCGTGATGCAGTTCCCCTACGAGGGGCGCGTCGTCAACCTGCTCGACACGCCCGGCCACGCCGACTTCGGCGAGGACACCTATCGGGTGCTGACCGCGGTCGACAGTGCGCTGATGGTCATCGACGTGGCCAAGGGCGTCGAGGAACGCACGATCAAACTGATGGAAGTCTGCCGGCTGCGTGACACGCCGATCATGACCTTCATCAACAAGCTCGACCGCGAGGGCAAGGACCCGATCGACCTGCTCGACGAGGTCGAGACAGTGCTCGGCATCCAGTGCGCGCCGGTGACCTGGCCGATCGGCATGGGCCAGCGCCTGAAGGGCGTGGTGCACCTGGTGACCGGCGAAGTGCATCTCTACGAGCCGGGCCGCAACTTCACCCGCCAGGATTCGACGATCTTCCCGTCGATCGATGCGCCAGGCCTGGCCGCGAAGATCGGCGAGAAGATGCTGGCCGACCTGCGCGACGAACTCGAACTCGTCCAGGGCGCCAGCCATCCCTTCGATCTCGAGGCCTACCGCGCCGGCAAGCAGACGCCGGTGTTCTTCGGCTCGGGCGTCAACAACTTCGGCGTGCAGCCGCTGCTGGATTTCTTCGTCGAACACGCGCCGCCGCCGCAGGTGCGCGAGACCACGACGCGCAAGGTCGCGCCGCAGGAAGACAAGCTCACCGGCTTCGTGTTCAAGATCCAGGCGAACATGGACCCGATGCACCGCGACCGCGTGGCGTTCATGCGGGTGTGCTCAGGTCGCTTCGAAGCGGGCATGAAGACCTTCCACCCGCGCACCGGCAAACCACTCAAGCTCGCCAATGCGCTGACCTTCATGGCCAGTGATCGCGAGATCGCCGCCGAGGCGTATCCGGGGGATGTGATCGGCATCCACAACCACGGCACGATCTCGATCGGTGACACCTTCACCGAGGGTGAGAACATCGCCTTCACCGGCATCCCGAATTTCGCGCCGGAACTGTTCCGCCGCGCGCGCCTGCGCGATCCGCTGAAGCTCAAGCAGCTGCAGAAAGGTCTGGCGCAGCTGTCGGAAGAAGGCGCGACGCAGTTCTTCAAGCCACTGATGAGCAACGATCTGATCCTCGGCGCGGTCGGCGTGCTGCAGTTCGACGTCGTCGCTTACCGGCTGAAGGACGAATATGGTGTGGATGCGAGTTTCGAGCCGGTGCAGGTCAACACCGCGCGCTGGATCCGCTGCAAGGACGCGAAAACGCTCGAGGCATTCCGCGACAAGCACGCGATGAACCTGGCCCTCGACGCCGCCGACCAGCTGGTCTATCTGGCGCCGACGCGGGTGAACCTGCAACTGGCCCAGGAGCGCGCGGAGGGCGTCGACTTCCTTGCCACGCGTGAGCATGCGCATGCGGTGTCGGTCGACTGATCCCCACCTCTGACAGTTCACAGGCGCGCGGTCATACTTCGCCGCAGTCCACCCCCCCATCCGGACGTCGATGACCACCGCCCCGCCCCGCTCGCTGCGCGCGAAGCGTGAAGAATTCGCCAGCGCCCTGACCCACGGTCTCGGCGCGACCGCCGCGCTGGCCGGCGGCGCCGTCCTGATCACCCTTGCGGCGCTGTACGGCAACGGCTGGCAGCTGGGCGCCTCGATCGTGTTCGGTGTCTCGCTGCTGCTGCTGTATCTGGCGTCCACGCTGTATCACGCAGTCGAACATCCGGTGGTCAAGGGCCGCCTGAAGGTGTTCGACCATTGCGCGATCTACCTGCTGATCGCCGGCACCTACACGCCTTTCACGCTGATCGGCCTGCGCGGCACGCTGGGGTGGTGGCTGTTCGGCATCATCTGGACGCTGGCGCTCGCCGGCGTGGTGTTCAAGCTGTTCTACACCGGCCGCTTCCGCGGCCTGTCGACCGCGATCTACGTCGCGATGGGCTGGCTGGTGGTGATCGCGATCGGCCCCGTCGCCGCCGCGCTCGACAGCTGGACCCTGAGCTGGATCATCGCCGGCGGCGTGTTCTACACGCTCGGCACCTTCTTCTACATGCGTGATTCGATTCCGTATGCGCATGCGATCTGGCACCTGTTCTGCATTGGCGGCAGCGTCTGCCACTACGTCGCGGTGCTGGCCCAGGTCGTGCCGGCACGTTGATCCCCGAGGCGCGCTTCTCGACAATCGAACCTTCGTTGTCTACGCCGGAGCCCCGCATGCGATCCGTCCAGATGCTGTCCGCACTCGCCGCCGTCACGCTGGCGGCCTGTTCCGCAGAGCCGCCGGCACAGCCCGCGCCGGCCGCCGCGCCCAGCCCGCCGCCCGCCGTGCCCGCGCCAACACCTGAAACCGTGACCTCGACCTACGACTGCCCGAGCGCCGGTGTCGTCGAGATCATTCGCGAGGGGCGCTTCGCCCGCCTGCGCATGACCGATGGCCGCATCGTCAATCTCGGCGTGATCCGTGGCAGCCAGCCACCGGTGTGGTCCGAAGTCGGCCTGCGTTTTGTCACCACTGACGACGGCGCAGAACTCGCGCAGGACAATGGTCGTACCGTGGTCTGCAGCGAAGTGGCCCCGCCCGCCGCGGATGCTGGGGCCGCACGCTAGCCCACCACGCCAGGGGACATTCACCCGCAGTTGACCGCAGCGCGTCGATGGTGCCGAAGCACAGGCCTCCTATGACGACCACGCCCCCACCTTCCGCATCGCCGCGTTCGCGCTTCCAGCGACTGACATCGTCACGCCCGCTGCGCGTGGTCGCCCTCGTGCTGCTGGTCGCGATCGTATTGCTGGTGCTGCTCTGGGACTGGAACTGGTTCAAGGGCCCGGTCGAACGCATCGTCGAAGCACGCACCGGGCGCACGCTGGTGATCGGCGGCGATCTCGACGTCGATCTGGGCCGCACCACGACTGTCCGCGCCGACGCATTGCGGTTCTCGAATGCGGACTGGTCCGACTCGCAGACCATGGCCTCGGTCGAGCGGCTGGAGATCCAGGTCGAGGTGTTCCCGCTGCTGTTCAAGCGGCAGGTGCGACTGCCTGAAATCCGGCTCGTGAAGCCGATCCTGCGTCTGGAGACCAACCCCGAAGGCGGCAGCGGCAACTGGGACATCGCGTTCGGCGATGGGGGCGAGGGACCTTCGCCGCAGATCCGACGGCTGTGGGTCGAAGACGGACGACTGCGCTATCTCGATGCACCTGGTGGAACCGACATCGATGTGCGGCTGGCGAGTCGCGAATCGCGACGCGACGCGGATGCCGCCCCCGCGATCGGAATCGAAGGTGGCGGCACCTGGACGCAGAATCCGTTCACGCTCGAAGGCGTGGCCGAATCGCCGCTGGCGCTGCAGGACACCGACAAGCCTTACCGCATCGATCTGCGTGCGCGCGCCGGCGCAACCCGCGCGCACGTCCGCGGCTCCCTCATCGCCCCGTTCCAGCTGCGCGACTTCGACCTGCAGTTCGCATTATCTGGCCGTAACCTCGCCGACCTGTTTCCACTCGTCGGCGTCGCACTGCCTGACACGCCGCCCTACGCACTCGATGGCCGCCTCACACGCGACGCCACGACCTGGCACTACGACGGCTTCACCGGCAAGGTCGGCCAGAGCGATCTCGGCGGTTCTGCCGCGATCACGCTCGGCGGCGAACGCCCGTTCCTGAAGGCCGACCTGGTCTCCAAACGTCTCGACTTCGACGATCTTGCAGGCTTCATCGGCGGCACGCCGGACGCGGAAGGTGACGCCCTGGATCCCGAACTCGTCGAACGCGAACGCGCGCTCGCGGCGAAGGGACGCGTGCTGCCGGACACGCCCTACGATCTCGCGAAGCTGCGCTCGATGGATGCCGACGTGCGCCTGCGCGCGCAGCGCATCAATGCGCCGAAGCTGCCGATCGACGACATGGATGCGCATCTGAAGCTCGACGCCGGCCTGCTGCAGCTCGATCCGCTGAACTTCGGCATGGCCGGCGGCAACATCCGGTCCACCGTCCGGCTCGATGCGCGCCAGGACGTCATCCAGACCCGTCTTCAGGCCTCCGTGCGTCGCATCAGTCTGGGCGGGCTGTTCCCACCCGACACGCTGGCCGGCGATGCGGTCGGACGGATCGGCGGCGACTTCACTCTCGTGGGCACCGGCAACTCGGTCGCTGCGATGCTCGGCAGCGCGAACGGTGACGTCGCCATCGGCATGGGCGCCGGGCGCGTCAGTAATCTGCTGGTGGAACTGGCCGGTATCGACATCTACGAGACGCTGAAGTACCTGATCGGCAAGGACAAGCAGATTCCGGTGCGTTGTGCGTTTGCGGACTTCGGCGTGCAGCGTGGTGTGATGGAAACGCGTGCGTTTGCGTTCGACACCACCGACACCATCATCCTCGGCGAAGGCACGATCAATCTGCGCGAAGAGCAACTGGACCTGCTGCTGCGACCGCGCCCCAAGGACCGCAGCATTCTTGCGCTGCGTACGCCGTTGACGATCGGCGGCACGTTCGCTTCGCCGAGTTTCCGCCCGGACCTCGCCAGACTCGGCCTGCGTGGCGCGATTGCACTGGCCCTCGGCTCGATCGCACCGCCAGCGGCGCTGCTGGCCACGCTTGAACTCGGCGGGGGCGAAGACAGCGGCTGCGGCGGGGCCTACGCGAAATAGGCGATCAAACGTCTGCCGGTGTCTGCATTGCGCCAGGCCCCGGCGCGGGCTGCCAGGCACTGACGAGATAGAGCGGACGCTGTTTGGATTCCTCGTACAGCCGCCCCAGGTATTCGCCGATCACGCCCAGCGCGACCAGCTGCACCGCGCCCAGGAACAGGATCACCGCCATCATCGTCGGCCAACCCGCAACGCGGTCTCCATACATCCAGGCCTTTCCGATCACGTAGAGCGCGAATGCGATCGCCCCGCACGCGGTGAACACGCCGACATAAGTCGCCAGGCGCAAGGGCGCGGTCGAAAAGCTCGTCACGCCGTCCAGCGCGAAATTCCACAGGCGCCAGAACCCGAACTTCGTGTCTCCCGCGATACGCCGCTCGCGCGCATACGGTACGGCGATGCGGTTGAATCCGATCCAGCCGAAGAGTCCCTTCATGAAACGATGCCGCTCGCGCAACTGGCGCAGCGCATCGAGCGCGCGCGGCGACAGCAGGCGGTAGTCGCCCGTGTCAGTCGGCACCGGCGTCTTCGCCAGACGCTGGATCACCCGGTAGAACAGATGCGCGGTCGATCGCTTGAGCCAGCTTTCGCCCTCGCGGCTCATGCGCGTACCGTGCACGTCGTCATAGCCGTCGCGCCAGTGCGCAACGAACTGCGGAATCAGTTCCGGTGGATCCTGCCCATCGGCATCGAGGATCATCGCCGCGCCCTCGGTCACCATATCCAGCCCTGCGGTCAGCGCGACTTCCTTGCCGAAATTGCGCGACAGCCGCAGCAGCGCCACGCGCGCGTCGCCTGCCGCGATGCCCTGCAGCACCTGCCAGGTCGCATCACCACTGCCGTCGTCGACATACAGCACACGTGTTTCGATGCCATCTGCGGCGAGCGTCTCCATCACCGCGGCGATGCGCGGATGCAGGACCGGTAGCGCATGGGCCTCGTCGAACGCGGCGATGACGATGGTCAGTCGATCGTGCGCGCTCACTTGAGCGTCTCCAGATACGACTCGCCGCCGATCTGGCGCGCGTTACGCTGGATCCACTGCGCCCGTCTCTGCACGTAAGGCCCGGGGCGTGAGGCGCTGTAACGCTGCGGACTCGGCAGCACCGCCGCCAGTCGCGCGCTCTCACCTGCGTTCAACTGGCCCGCATCCTTGCCGAAATGGCGTTTCGCCGCGGCCTGCGCGCCGTAGATGCCATCGCCGAACTCGGCCACGTTGACGTAGACCTCGAGGATCCGCGTCTTCGGCCACAGCGTTTCCATCAGCAGTGTGTAGTAAGCCTCCAGTCCCTTGCGCACCCAGCTGCGTCCGCCCCACAGAAACAGGTTCTTCGCGGTCTGCTGGCTGATCGTGCTGGCGCCGCGCATGCGTCCGCCGCTCGCGTTGTGTGCGCGCGCCTGCTCGATCGCGTCCAGATCGAATCCGCGGTGCTTGGCGAAATTCTGGTCCTCGGCCGCGATCACCGAGACCGGCAGCGAAGACGCGATGCGATCCAGATCACGCCATTGGTAATACAGGAAAAAATCGCGCTCTCCGCCGATCCAGGCCTCGGCCTGCCGGATCGCCATGAAGCTCGAAAACGGCGGATCGATGAAACGCAGCGCCAGCACCTGCAACACCGGCAGCACGGCGAGCAGGACGCCCAGCCACAACAGCCGGCGCAGCCAGCGACGGGCGAACGAAGGGCGTGCTTGCGGGACGGCAGTGCCGTCCCCATGTCGGAGAGCCGGTTGTTCCATGGCGGCCACTCTATCGGTCGCCCTCGACGCCGCCAATCGAAATCCCATCGCGAGCCGATATGACCGACACCGCTCAGCCCGACAGCGACCGCCTGTCCCGCTTCCTGCTGAAGACCGCCGGCGTACGCGGCGTGCGCGTCCATCTGCGCGAGGCCTGGCAGGCCGTGCGCGCGAACGGGCCCTACCCGCCGGCGATCGAAGAGATGCTGGGCGAAGCCTGCGTGGCGTCGGCACTGTTTACCGGTCACGCCAAGGTCGACGGCCGCCTGTCGGTGCAACTGCGCGCGCCGGGCCCGATGCGCACTCTGTTCGCCGAATGCACGGCCGCCGGTACGATCCGCGGCATCGCCCGGTTCGACGGAGACGGCGCGGACGTCTCCCGCGATCTGCGCGTGCTCGGTGACGACGCGCTGCTGGCGATCACGATCGAAAACCCCTCGCCGCATCGCGAGCCCAACCGCTATCAGGGTCTGGTGGCGCTGACGGCCGAGTCGCTATCAGGCGCGTTCGAGGACTATTTCCGCCAGTCCGAACAGTTGCCCACGCGCGTGTTGTTGACGGTCGACGGCGACGAAGCCGCCGGCCTGATGCTGCAGAAGCTGCCGGGCGACGAAGGTGACGGCGACGGCTGGAATCGCGCCAGCCTACTGTTTGACACTTTGTCGACGGCGGAACTGCTTCGATGGCCCACCGAGACGCTGCTTTCGCGACTGTTTCCGGAAGACGCGCCGCAGTTGCTCGGGGAACGGCCACTGGCGTTCGGCTGCTCCTGCTCACGGGGACGCGTGGAAGAAATGCTGGTGTCGCTCGGGGCCGAAGAGGCCCGCGCGTCGGTCGTCGACGGGGAGGCCCAAGTGATCTGCGAGTTCTGTGGGCAGAACTACCGATTCAGCGCCGAGGAGATCGATCGGTTGCTCGAAACGCCCGAGGCCGATGTAGAAGTGTCGGATCGGTTGCAGTAACGCGATCCAGGCCTCGAAGGCTGATTGTTAAAGAAATATAAATGTTCTAGAGTTCTGGCTCGACGATAGGGGAACTTCCGGGCGGAGCCCGGGTCACAACCGCCATGCGATTGCCTGTCACACGCCTTGTACTTGCCCTCGGCCTCGCCCTCACGGCGGCCGCGGGCGCGGCCGCGCAGGAAAAACGCAACCAGACCGTGTTGCCGGTGCTCGACACGTCCGGCAAGGTCGAGGCCTTCCTGGTCCTCGAACCCACCACAGCCAGCCAGTCGAGCCGCCGCTGGCGCTTCGGTGAAAGCCAGTTCGACGCCGCATTCGGACTCGAATCCGGCAGTTCCCTGGCTTTGCTCTGCAGTCCGGGAAGCAGCTTCAACGGTGCGGTCAGCAGCCTGGCGCGCAACTGTCAGCTGGCTTCGGTCGGCGACAACACGCCAGGCGCCCGACGCGCCAGCGCCACGGCGAGCATGACGCGCCCCGGCAGCGGCATCGGCCTGACACTTGGCGAAGGCCGCGACACGCTGCCCGGTTTCCTCAGCCCCTCGCGCGCCGGATCGGCAGGACAGGTGGATCTCAACGATCTGACCGTCTTCGCGAAAAAGGACATCGGTGACGATGCCTACGTGTCACTGGCCGGCACGCTGGCCAAGGCGACGCTGATCCCGACCTCGGCAGCGCCTGCCACGCTCAGCGACCACTGGACCAGCCGCAGCCTCAGCGTCGGCGGCGGCATCGGCCGCTTCAGTGCCAACATTGTCGGCCAGGTCGTCGACACCCCCGGCCTCCCGAAATGGGAGGGCGTGGGCCTCGGTGTCAGCTGGCGCACCCCGTGGAGCGGCCAGCTCACGGTCGGCGCCGACAACGTGATCACGCGCGGCAAGAACCCGTTCTCGAAGATGGCTGAGAACGCGGACGACGAGGGTGCGGTGCCGTATATCCGGTACCAGCAGGATCTCTGATCCGGTCTGCTCACTCTCGCGTCACTCCCTCCGTTACTCGCACTCTGGCATCGCGTGATCCGCAATGCCAGGCGCAGCGCGTTAGCGAATCGCGCCCTCCTACATCGACTTCACGCGGCTCGGATCTTTTCTTAACGCCTCTTTAATTTTTCTCTGCGCCTCGCTAGTATCGAAGAGTGGTTTGCCGTTTTTGGCGTCTAGCTTGACGACACGGTAGATCTCGCCGGGGATTTCCTACGACTCACTGGAGAGAGAGATGATTTTGAAGACTAACAAGCTGCGGGATGCGATCACGTTCGCACTCATCGCGGGGATGACCAGCATCGCCGGCACCGGGGTTGCTCTTGCCCAGGATGCGCCAGCGTCGACGAGCGCCACCGAGCTCGACACGATCACGGTTACCGGCTCACGCATCAAAAGCCAGACGTTCACCGCCTCTAGCCCAATTACAGAGATCAGCGGAGAAGACTTCACCCAGTACGGCGCAACGACGGTCGAGGATCTGGTCAACCAGTCACCACAAGTCGATCTGAGCTTCGACAACTTCGAGAACAACGGTTCCTACGGCCATGCCACCATTTCGATGCGCAACCTGGGCCCCGAGCGCACGCTGACCTTGGTCAACGGGCGTCGCCTGCCTGCCAGCCGTAATGAAGTCACTGACCCGTCCATCGTCCCGGCAGCCCTCATCAGGCGCGTCGACATCCTGTCCGGCGGTGCTTCGGCCATTTACGGCGCGGACGCTGTGGCTGGCGTGGTCAACTTCGTTCTGGACGACAAGTTTGAAGGCGTCAGCCTCAACCTCGGCTACTCCGCCTACCAGCACAACAATGACAATCGGGAGATACAGGCGCTCAACGAGGCGGCCGGCTTTGACTATCCAACAGGAGGTTCCGGCTTTGACGGCATCAGCCGCAATGCGGACCTCATTGTGGGCGGCAGCTTTGCCGACAACAGGGGTCATGCGGTGGGCTGGTTGACGTGGCGCGAAAATGACCCGCTGTACCAGGCCCAACGTGACTACTCGACCTGCGCCGTATCTGCGACCTCTCGCGCCTGCGGCGGCTCCGGCACTGCAAACCCCGGCCGATTCACGGTCAACCGGTATGGACCGGTGCTCAATCCGGAAACCGGCGAGTTTGAAAACGGTGTGATTCCATGGCCGACCGGCACAAATGCCAATTACGTCTACAACGGTAGCGGCTACGAAAACGGCAGCTATCTGTACAACTACGCGCCGGTGAACTTCTACCAGCGCCCTGACAAACGTACGACTGCAGGCTTCATGGCGAGCTATGAGGTCAACCAGTACTTCGAGCCCTATATCGAGGCGCTTTTCCTTGAGCGCAGTTCTGATCAGCAAATTGCGGAATCGGGAGCTTTCGGCGTGCCGGTCATCGTGGGTTGCGACAACCCGCTGATCGGCAGCCTGTGCGCCGACGCCGGCGTCACAACGGATCAGGCGCAGGTGACGCTGTGGAAGCGCAACGTGGAAGGTGGCCCGCGCATCCATCTCAGCGATGACACCACCCACCGCATTACTGCCGGCGTGAGGGGCTCCCTCTTCGACTCGTCCTGGACTTACGACGTGTCAGTGCTGTCTGGCAAGACCAAGACCATCGATATCGGCAAAAACGACTTCCTGAACACCAGCATTGCCGCAGCCGCATTGGGTTGCATTGACCCCACCTATGGCACTTTCGCGGGTTGCACGCTGTACGACATCTGGAACGACAACATCTCTCCTGAAGCTGCCGCCGCGATGGCCGGCACGAGCTTCAGCATCTACAAGACAAGTTACCGCTCATTGTCCGCGGAAGCGAACGGCTACATCGGTTGGGGCTTCCCGAGCGCGGATGGTGAGGAGATCGGCCTAGCCCTCGGCATGGAGCGGCGCGACTACTCGTATAACACCGAGTACGACGGCGATTCTGCCGCAGGTAACTTTGCCGGTGCAGGTGCGGCGAATCTGCCGGTGAATGCATCCAATACTGTGAACGACTTCTTTCTGGAAGCCGCCCTACCGATGTTCGTAGGTCAAGGTGCGTTCAACCGTCTGGATGCGTCGCTCGGCTTCCGTTATTCGGACGACGACACCTCCGGGAACTACGAGACCTACAAGGCAGGCCTGAGCAGCACGTTTTGGGACAACAAGCTGCTGGTTCGCGCCGGATACAACCGCGCCGTGCGTGCGCCCAGCCTGAACGACCTGTATTACACGCAGCGCATCGCGCTGGACGGTGAAGTGGATTACTGCGCCGGCCCCGTAGCGAGCCTGGACTACACGGCAGAGCAGTGCGCGCGGACAGGGGTACCGATTTCGGCCTATGGCAACGTACCCGTCAACCCGGCAGAGCAGTACTTCGGCCTGGTCGGCGGCAACCCTAACCTTGAACCGGAAGTGGCCGACACCTACACCGTGGGTTTCGCTATCGAACCGATCGAGAACCTGAACCTGGCTCTAGACTGGTACAGCGTGAAGATCGAGGGCGCGATCGACGGTATCGGCAACGAGACCATCCAGAGGCTCTGCCTGGAGTCCAACCAGTATTGCGACCTGATCCGGCGAGATGCACGCGCTGGCCAATATGACCTGTGGATCGGACAAGCGTCGGATCCTCTGGCGGGCCACATCATCAACCTGCCTGACAACATCGGCGTGTATAAGCGTTCTGGCCTCGACCTCAGCGCGAGTTACTCTTTCAGCGTTGGGCCGGGCCGCTTGAGCACCAGCCTCGCAGGCAACTATGTGCTGAAGGAGTTTACTCAGCCGCTGGAGTCGGAACCAAGCACCGCTTACGAGTGCCAGGGCTTGATCAACAACGATTGCGGCAACTCACCCAGGTGGCGTCACATCGCCTCGGCGAACTATGCTTGGGATCGCTACTCCGCGGGTCTGCGCTGGCGCTACATCAGCGGTACTGACTACAAGGATGTGAACGGCAACGCGTTGAGCAGCAACATTTGGGTTGGTGATGGCGTTCCCTCTTACAACTATCTCGACCTGAATGGCAGCGTGAGCGTTGGACAGGCTGTCGTGTCCCTGGGCGTCAACAATGTGCTCGACAAAGAACCGCCTTTTGTAGGTTCTGCTAGCTTCGCCGCCAATGCAAACGCAGTCGGTGGTTATGACCAGGTCGGTCGGTACATCTTCGGCAGCGTCTCGCTGAAGTTCTGACCCCCGACAAGTGCCATTAAAAAGCGGCGGGCTTCGACCCGCCGCTTTTTTTATGGTGTTTCCGGCCTAGACGCGCGCCGAATCGCATTTCGGATAGAAGACAACAGACGCCTGTGCAACCGTCACACAGCCCGGCTGCATCCATCCGGCCGTCTAGTTGCCGTCCTCGCTCCCAGCTACTGATTTCCCATCCAGCTCACGGACGGCGGCCTGCGCCGCTCTTTCGCGCGCGTCCCACTGCTCAGGCGTATGACAGACCCGCTTTCTCATCCGGCTGCCTGTGACATCCTCGAACCGGCACACCTTAGCACTCGTGCTGGATGGCACTGGTGCGGCGGCTTGCACGTTCGTGTTCTCAGGACTCACTTGAACGTCCTGGGCCACTGCAGGCCCGACAAACGACAGGCCGGCGACCAAAGTGGCGAAGAATGTCAGATGACACCCACAACGCTGCCATGAGGCGCAGATTGTGGAATGCTTGAACAGATGGATCGAATCATCGGAATCAACGTGCATCGCGTATGCCTCGAATATTAAAGAGAGCCCGCCGCAAATGAGGCGGGAAACTTCATGGGCCCGCACACTTGCGCACAGCAGACGGACCATGCCGCACAGAGGATTACACGACGCGATACCCGGGGCAAAAGGCGCGTAGCGCACGTGGCGAACCCCCACCTTTCCGGACCAAGATGGGGGGGGGTACCCCGCTCCCACGGATCGTTTGATTAAGGCCTGAAGCTCCCGATCACGCCGGGCAACTTCACGCCGCATTCGCGCATTGTGGAACCGTTACAGGTAGTCGAACAGATCGGCACGCGCCTCGTCCCGGGTCCGGTAGTGGTTGCGGTGCACGCGCTCTCGCTTGAGCACCCCGAAGAACCTTTCGCACGCCGCGTTTTCGCCGCAATGGCCGACCGCGCTCATGCCGCAGACCAAGGCGTTGCCGCCCAAGAACGTCTGGCAGGTACCGCCGATGAACTGTCCGCCGCGATCGGAGTGCTAGATCACGTCGCGTTCGCCTTCCCGCTGCCACAACGCCATCTGCACGGCCCGCACGACCATGTGCCGACGATCCTGGCGATGGTGCATCGACCAGCCCATAATTCGCTTGCAGTACAGATCCAGCACCACGCACAAGAACAGCTTTTCCTCGGTCGTCGAGATCTCGGTGATGTCCGTCACCCACTTGGTTTCGGGCTCGAAGGCGCCGAAATCGCGCTCCAGCAGATTCTCGACTCCGACCGGGCGACTGACCGGCTTCTGACCGAGCCGACGCTTCTTGCGCTGCGGCCAGCCACAAAGCCCGTTCGCTGCTATCAGTCGCGCCACCCGATTGAGGCTGGCGCTTCCGCCCTCATCGCCCAACTCATCACGCATGCGCGGAACGCTGAGAACACCCTTGCTGTCGGCGTGCATCTCCCGCATCCGGATCAGCAGACGTGCACTGGCCTGCGCCCGATGCCCCGGTTTGCGCCCCGACCAGGCGTAGAAACCGCTGGTCGACACTTCAAGGCAACGGCACATCATTTCCAATAGGAAATCTGCTGCGGCAGTACTCAATCACCGTGTACCGTTCGGTGATTGCTTCGCGAAATACGCCGCCGCGTCTTTAAAAAAATCACGCACCTTCGTGACCCGCGTCAACTCCCGTTTGGTGCGGGCAAGCTCCTCGTCGCGCGGGGTTGCGCCGCCAGGAAAGGCCTTGGTTCCACCGGCATCAGCTTCCCGCACCCAACGGGTTAACAGGGCCGGGGCGACGCCGACCTCCAGGGCGATCTGGCGGCAACTCGACTTCGATCGCCGGGCCAGATCCACGAGCTCCCGCTTTTACTCAGGGGCTGTGACGCATGCGCTTCGACATGGACACTCCTTTTGCTCAGTGTGAGCCTTGGTGGATGTGTCCGCGAAATCGGGGTAGAACCCTGCCGAGCACGAACAACTCCAGCCGGCGCAGCTTCGTGGCAGCCGGTACGCGTACCGAATCCCACACCGATCTCCAGCTGAAACGCCAACCATAGGCGCGAGACTTCAGCCGTCCGTTGCTCAACTGTTAGTGCCGGCAGCCACCACACTCGGACATCGCTTCATGGCCAGATCCTCTCAGATCTGGTCAGGTCTGCTAACGAATTCACTTAAATTTTGGGCTGCATATCGAATGCGACGGTCAGTCGCGATTCCGCCGATTCGAACGGAACTGTTCCATGCCACATGTAGGACGGAAACAGTGCGAGATGACCGGGTCGCGGTTGAATGATGCGGCGCGGTAGCAGGTCGAGCTCTAGGTCTTCCAGTGGCTGTCCAAGCTGGAGCCATCCGGCGTGCGACGGGGCGGGCGGCGCGAATATCTCGTTCGGCAGCGCAACATAGAAAGCGGAGCTCGCCCAGCCCCTCGGATGCAGATGGTTGGCGTGACGCCCCGACGCATTGAGCCGCACCGACCACGACCCGACGAACTGCACACTGTACTGTTTTCGCGCTAGAAACGGGTGGGTCGCGCTGGCCGGCAAGGTCATCAGCCAGCGCTCTACAGCGGTCCGCAGCGCGTCTTCCGCCGCCCGAATGACCGGGTCGTCGCGGCCGAACAATTGACCGGCCGTCTGCGAGCCACCACGCACACTCTGGTTCACCGGCTCGCGGCTAGCAGTGTGCATGCCCTCGAGCGTGGTGCCAAGGGACACCAGGAAGCTGGCCATATCGGCGTACCCCGGCGGAGGCGCGACTTCGACATCGCCAACCAGCGCTTCGTAGTCGCACAACCAGTGCTCCCGCGCATCGCCGATCAACCGCCATGCCGTGCCCAGATGGCACCAGCCTTCCTGATTGCCTGGATCTCGTTTCACCGCATTCTCTGCGCAACTCGCGGCCAGATCGAATCGCTGCGTGCGAAACGCATGCCGCGCGCGCGCATTGAGAAATTCCGGCAGTTCTGCCAGCGCGCCACGCGAGGCAGCGTCATACAGCCGCGTCGCCTGCCCGCGCTCGTGCAGTGCATCGAGGGCGTCCGCGGCGAACCACGCCAGCAATGCATTTTCGGGCTCACGCTTGCGTAACGGGTGAAGTACCGCGAGGGCTTCATCCGGGCGCCGGGCTGCCAGCAACATGCGTGCGAACGACAACTGCAAAGGAAGGTTGCCCGACTGAGCCTGCGCCGCAGCGCCGAACACACGCATCGGATCCTCGTCTGGCGCGTGCGCCGCGCCGTGCTCCCAGAGCAGCGTGCTCAGCGTTTCATGGGCCGGCGCACGATCCGGATGCGAGGCCACAAGAGCGCGCGCACCTGCCAACGCCTCCGCCGGTCGCCCGGCATCCGCCAGTACACCGTTGATCGCGTCACGCACTTCAAACACGTCGGCGCCGCGTTGTTCCAGCATGCGCTCTGCGCGCCGGAGCACAGTGAGCGCTTCGTCAATGCGCCCCAGACGACGCAGCACCACACCCAGATCCACCCAGGCAGAAACCAGTTGGTCTGACAGGGCGAGCGCCTTACGCAGCACAGGTGCCGCCGCTTCGAACTGGTCTCGCGCCCGCAATAACTTTCCGCGGCGCGCGAGGCACATCGCGTAATTGCTGGAGACCGAGGCATTGCCCGGCAGCAGATCGAGTGCGTGCTCGAACGCCGCATCGGACTGCGTCGCGTGTCCGCCATCGGCCAGACACATGCCGAGCAATTGCCAGGCGTCTGCTGCCTGGGGCGCCTCGCGGACCAGCGTTTCGGCAATAGAAAGTGCCTGCGGGTGCTGCCCGGATTGCAGCAACGCGACCGCCTGTGTGAAGCGCACCGCCTGCGCAGAACTCAAGGGACGCGCGGGAAGTACCATCACGCTCTCTGCTCAGCGCGAGCGACGTACGCGCAGCACCACGCCGGCCGGGGTGACCAGCTGGTAGCTGCCCAGAATTCCCTTGCGCAACTGCACGATCTGTCCGTCCTGCACATGACCACTGCCGCGCGCCTCGGTCTGTATCCAGACCTGTCCATTCTCGAACCTGAAACTGCGCAGCCCACCTGGCCCGTAATCCACCTTGACGACCCGACCTTCGAAACCATCGGAAGCCGAACCGTCGGCCCCGTCGTCGGTACTGCGCAATGGCGCTTGCGGTCCGTTCAAACCAAAAGCGGCCTGTACTTGCCGCGCTTCCGTTTCGACAACTTCAGCGGAAAGGGGAAACGCTGCGTCGTAACAGGCCAGTCGCGCGGCGGGCCCGGCCAGCCTGGCGCAAGGATGGGCAGGCTCTTGGGCAGCCAGAGGAGAGATGAGCAACCACATGAGGAGGAGCGCCACGCAACGCATCGTCATTGCACCTCTGGTGGGGGCTTGAAAGTACCTCACAGCATTCGCTCCACTTCGCCCGCGCTGCGCCATTCGCGCATTGCACCCGCCAGCGCCGCTGCCATCTCCCGCTCGGCGTGGCTCAGCAGCGGATTCCAAACGTCGAACATTAGAATCACCCGCATCTGATCGCTTTCATTGCGGGCCTCATGCTCGATCGTATCGTCAAAAACCCAGCACTTTCCCTCGCGCCATTTCCGCCGATCGTAGCCCACTCGATACATGCATTTGTCAGGCACGACCAAGGGCAGATGGGCCACCAGACGCACATTGGTTTCGCCCGTGTGCGGCGGAATGTGCGCGCCGGGCGAAAGTGCGGAAAACATCGCGTTCGGACACAGGCCGGCAATTTCCGCTGCATCTACCAATGCCAGTGCTTCCGCAGTACGCGGGCACTGTGACAGATGCGCCTGCACCGGCTCGCCATGGGCATACAGATGAAAACCGCTCCAGTTGCGCGAATGATTGAGCTTGTCCCACTGATTGACCGGGTCACCTGGCCTGTACTGGATGTAGGGTACAAATGCGTCACCACTACTCTCAAGCATGCTCTGCAGTTCCGATTTAATCGCTTCGGTGCGTGACTCGAGTTCGCGCATCCAAGGAAACAGCGCATCATCGTAAAATGTGATAGCCGGCAGCCGAGGCACGTGCAGCTGATTACATTCGGAGCGATAAGGACGGGTCCTGCCGGCAAGGATCGAGACTGCTTCGTCCCAGCGGTCGGCCAAGGTCGCATGGACCGTGGCGCGTGTTGCCGCGACACGGTGCGCGAGATAAGCGGTCAGCCCGTCAGTATCAGCTTGCACCAGCGCTCGCGCGTGTTCGAGTCGACGTCGCAATGCAGGTGGCCATTGCGATTCGTCGGAAGCGACCGTCAACGCATCTCGGAAGGCCGCTGCAGCCATCCGGGTGCGGCCTCGGCGCTCAAGAAATTCCGCCTTGCCAAGCAGGCCTGGTAAAAAGTAAGCATCGATCCTCAACGCATCGACAATTGCTTCCCACTCCCGTTCCGGTTGAGCGAGTTCCCGGAAAACACGAGACAGGGTCACAGCAAGCATTGGATCCTTGGGCGCTTGCGCGCGTGCGGCCTGAAGCAATTCCAGCGCGGCCGTCGCGTCTCCACGTTGAAAGGCGTGTACGCCGAGGCTAAATAAGGCCTGCACGTTGCCGCCGTCGAGTTGCTTGACCTGCTCCCATATGCGCTCGGCCTCCTGCCAGCGCCCAGCCGCCGCCGCCGCCGCCGCCGCTCCCACCAGCTCAGACAAAGATGTGGCCACGTTCGCGATCCTCATATGTGCACCGGGAAGAGGACATGCCGTCTGGCCTTGAGAATCATCAGAGAGGGCCATAAACATCCGACACAACAACATGAAACACAAAGGTGGCGGCCGGGCCAGAACCGTTGACGCGCACTTTTGATCACAACCGCACGCCAGCGTACCCGATGTGCGTGCCCGCCTCAGGGTTGCACCTCGCCATAACTTAACAGCCGGGACGCATGGAGATCCCAGAGCGACTCAAGCCGGCACCAGCGTCTGCGCCAGATGCTCGACGTAAGCGTCAAACTCGTCCTGCTGCATCCGCGCTTGATGCAGCTGCAGGTTGAGTTGCAGAAAGCCGACGTATGCAGCGTAGGTCAACCGCGCGCGATGCTGCGCGTCTTCGCGGCCGAGGCCGGCCTGGCGGAACGAGGCGGTCAGGTAATCGAGGCGGCGTTTGGAGACACGCTCTATCACCGGATGCACGGTCGGATGATCCTGCGCCTTGAGCAGCGCGCTGTAGATGACGTGCGACTTGTACTCGCGCGCGACCATGTGGAACAGCGCGCGCAGACGCTCGCGTGCGTCTGGCACTTTCTCGAGCGCACCGAACAGCGCTTCCTGTTCGACGTTTTCCCAACGCTCGAGCGCGGCCTGCAGCAACGCATCGCGCGAGGGGAAGTGCCAGTAGAAGCTGCCTTTGGTCACGCCGAGCCGGCGCGCAAGCGGTTCGACGGCGACTGCCTGGACCCCTGTTTCGGCGATCAGATCGAGGGCGGCTTGGGCCCAGTCGTCGGCGCTCAGACGGCTCGGACGTTCGGGGGGGGAAGCGTCGGCCGGCTGGGCGGTCACCGCAAGTTTCGGGGCAGGTCTGCTCATCGCGACAGTCTATCCATACGCATCCATCCGCAACAGTATCGACGCCCCCGACACAGGGCGACTGGCAGCATTGACACCACTGGGAACCGTCACCATACTCGACCGTACGGTCAGCATCGGGATCCCGCCCGTGCAGCCGGCCTCGCGCCGGCCCCGTTCTCTGTAGTGTCGATTGCCGGAGTTGATGATGAGCGTCGCGATCCCTTTCCTCGCCTTTCTGCTGGTGGGTGCCTTCGCCGCCTACCACCGTCTTCGCCTCGTTTACTGGGCGGCGCTCACGTTCACCGTGTTGCTCGCCTGCCGGCTGTTCGGAGCCAACGGCGTCGCCACGCTGATCGCCGCACTGCTGGTCGCCGCGATCGCGGTGCCATTGCTGATTCCGCCGGTCCGCAAATCTCTGATCACCACGCCGCTGCTGAAGTTCTTCCGCAAGGTGCTGCCGCCGTTGTCGCAGACCGAACGCATCGCGCTTGAAACCGGTTCGGTCGGTTTTGAGGGTGAGCTGTTCACCGGCGATCCCGATTGGCAGAAGCTGCTCGACTATCCCAAGCCGCAGCTCACCGCCGAGGAGCAGGCATTCCTCGACGGTCCGGTCGAGGAACTCTGCAGCATGATTAACGACTGGGAGATCACCCACGTCCACGCCGATCTGCCGCCGGAGCTGTGGGACTACATCAAGGTCAACAAATTCTTCGGCATGATCATTCCGAAAGAGTACGGCGGCCTCGGTTTTTCAGCGCTGGCGCACCACAAGGTGATCCAGAAGCTGGCCTCGATGTCGAGTGTGGTCAGCTCGACAGTCGGCGTGCCGAACTCGCTTGGTCCGGGCGAACTGCTCAACCATTACGGCACCAAAGAACAGAAGGACTACTACCTGCCGCGCCTCGCGATCGGCCAGGAAGTCCCCTGCTTCGGCCTGACCGGTCCGTTCGCCGGTTCCGACGCGACCTCGATCCCTGACTACGGCATCGTCTGCAAGGGCGAGTGGAACGGCGCGAACGTGCTCGGCGTGCGCCTGAACTTCGACAAGCGCTACATCACGCTGGCCCCGGTAGCGACGCTGGTGGGCCTCGCGTTCCGCATGTACGACCCGGACGGTCTGATCGGCGACACCAACGACATCGGCATCACGCTGGCGCTGCTGCCGCGCGACACCCCTGGCGTGGAAATCGGCCGTCGCCATTTCCCGCTCAACTCGCCGTTCCAGAACGGCCCGATCCACGGCAAGGATGTCTTCATCCCGTTGAGCCAATTGATCGGCGGTGCCGAAATGGCCGGCAAGGGCTGGAACATGCTCAACGAATGCCTCGCCGTGGGCCGTTCGATCACCCTGCCCTCCACCGCCTCGGGCGGCGCGAAGGCTGGCGCGGTCGTGACCGGTGCGTATGCGCGCATCCGCAAGCAGTTCGGCCTGTCGGTCGGTCGTTTCGAGGGCGTCGAGGAAGCACTCGCGCGTATCGGCGGCAAGGCCTACATGATCAGCGCGCTGTCGCAGGCGACTGCGGCCGCTGTTGATCGCGGCGATGTGCCGTCGGTGCCGTCGGCGATCGCCAAATACCACTGCACCTCGATGAGCCGTGAAGTGATCAGCGACGTCATGGATGTCGTCGGCGGCAAGGGCATCATCCTCGGCCCGAAGAACTTCGCCGGCCGCAGCTGGCAGGCGGCGCCGATCGCGATCACGGTCGAAGGCGCGAACATCATGACGCGCAGCCTGCTGATCTTCGGCCAGGGCGCGATCCTGTGCCACCCGTGGGTCATGAAGGAAATGAAGGCGGCGCAGGATCCGGACGCGCAGCGCGGTCTCGAGGAATTCGACCGCAACCTGTTCGGCCACATCGGCTTTGCGATCTCCAATGCCGTGCGTTCGTTCTGGTTCGGCCTCACCGGCGCAAAAATCGGTTCGGCGCCCGGCGACGATTACACCCGCCGCTATTTCCGCAAGCTTGATCGCTATTCCGCGAACCTCGCACTGATGGCCGACGTGTCGATGCTGACGCTCGGCGGCAAGCTGAAGTTCAAGGAATCGCTGTCGGGTCGTCTGGGCGACGTGCTGAGCCATGTCTACATGACCAGCGCGATGCTCAAGCGCTACCACGATGAAGGTGCTCCGCAGGCCGATCAGCCGCTGCTGGCATGGGCCTTCCACGACAGCGTGCACAAGATCGAACTCGCGTTGTCGGCTGCCCTTCGCAACTTCCCGATCCGTCCGGTCGGCTGGCTGATGTGGCTGCTGATCTTCCCGTGGGGCCGTCGCGCCGAGGCGCCTGGCGATCGCCTGTCGCGCCGCGTCGCCGCGCTGCTGATGGCACCGAACGAGGCGCGTTCGCGTCTGGCGGAGGGTGTGTTCATGACGCCCTGCGAGAACAATCCGGGTGGCCGTATCAACAGCTATCTGGCGAAGGCGATTGCGGCCGAGCCGGTCGAGCGCAAGTTTCTCAAGGCAATGAAGAGCAAGGGCATCGAGGCGCTGGACTACGACGCGCAGCTGGAAGAGGCCGTGCGCGAAGGCCACATCACCGCTGAGGAGCGTGCGCTGCTGGTCGAGCTGCGAGAGATCACGCTCGATGCGATCACCGTCGACGATTTCGACACCGAGGAACTGCGTTCGGCAGGCTACCGCGCGCCGACGCAGCCGTCCGACGAGTCCCGCGAAGCGGCCTGAGTCCGTCACGCCACGCGACACCGACAACGGCGGGTTATCCCGCCGTTGTCGTATCCGACTCTCGGCGTTTCATGCTGCGCGGAAAGGGGGTCATGGCAACCAGAGTGCGATACGCCGTCGACACACTCTGACTCACGGTCACCGCGAGTGAACCGCGGCAGCATGTGCCACCTGCAGGCGTGGACGCCCTGAGGTGCGGCGCGATAAAGACCGGGCCTGCTGGACAGGAACAGCGTCATCGGACGCCTGTCACGCCGGTCGGACGCGGCGGCGGATGGGCCACGCGTCTTGCAGCAGTCAGGCGGAGTGCGTGGCGTTCAAGACTGCTTGCCGTGGGTGTCGCCTGGCACCGGCTGTTCCGGCAGCCTGCGCTCGGCGCGGATCACCCGCCATGCGCCGAAGGTCATGCCTAGGGCGATGCCGATACCGGCCAAGAACACCACCTGCGAACCCAGCGCCGAGAGTGCCTTGTGCACCCAGACGAAGGTCACGTCGCCGCCGCGATACACGGCGGTGTCGATCACCGCCTTGGCCTTGTAGCGTGATTCACGATTTACCCGAGTGTAGAGCGTCTCGCGGGCCGGCTTGGCCAGCGAGAACTCGCTGGCGCGGGTCATCACCTGGACCGTCGCGATCAGCAGCGGCAGCGGCGATGCCGACAACAGCGCGAAGCCGACCAGGATCGCCACCGCCGGCAACAGCAACAGCGGCGCCACCCCATAACGGCGCAGCAGCCAGCGCGTCAGCAGCAACTGCACCAGGATCGTCAGGCTGGCGACCGCCCAGTCGATGATCGAGTAGTAGCGCGTCGCCGCTTCGGCGGTCGGGTAGTACTGGCGGACGATCGCGGCCTGCTCGTTGTAGAGCAGCGTGCCGACACCGACGCCGAAGAACATCAGCATCGCCAGGCCGCGCAGCAGGGGATCGACGGCGATGAGCTTCAGGCCCGCCCAGATCGAGCCACCGATCGCCTGCTCGCCCTGCTCGGCGCGCGTCGCCTCGTTGCGCCGCGCCCAGCTGCGCAGCTTGAGGATGCACAGCAGGCACACGCACAGAAAGCCGACCGACACCAGCGTCAGGTTCGCCACGCCGATCCGGCCGACCAGCATCGTGGTAATGAACGGCCCGACGAAGGCGCCGATTGTGCCGCCGGCGCCGATGTAGCCGTAGTAGCGCTTGGCGTGTTCGTTGTCGAAGACATCGGCCATGAAGCTCCAAAACACCGTGACCGCGAACAGGTTGAAGACCGCGATCCAGATGAAGAACAGCGCGCCGCGCCCAGACAGGTTCGTCTCGAATGCCCAGCGGAATCCGAGCAGGCAGACGATGAAGATCAGATAGACCACCGGCAGGAACACCCGCCGCGGAAAGCGCGATACCAGCGCGCCGTACAGCGGCTGCAGCAGCAGCATCACCACGAAGGTGGCGCTGAAGAGCACCTGCAGCGTGAACTCGCCCAGCGCAATACCGCGCGTTGCGGCCCAGTCCAGCAGAAAGATCGGGAACACCGTCGACGCATCCGACGATGCCCCCATCGCATCGCGCACCGGACGCAGCACGTAGTAGCCGCAGAGCAGGCAAAAGAAATAGAGAAGCGCCCACCACAGCGGCGGCGACTCCGCCAGCGCGGCGCGCAGCCGCGGGCGTGGCGGCGTCATGACGGGGGGGCGCATGGCGGGCTCCTGGCGGACGCGGCACGGTAACGCAACGCCATGACGGCGACCAGCACATGGCCAGCACGGTCCGATGCGCGGAGCATATGCTCTACCCCCCTTGCCTCACGTGCCGCGATGCCTCCCCGACCTGCTCCCGTCTACGACTACATCATCGTCGGCGCCGGCTCCGCCGGCTGCGTGCTCGCCCATCGGCTCAGCGCCGATCCCGACGTGCGTGTACTGCTGCTCGAAGCGGGTCCGAACGACACGCACCCCTTCATCCACATGCCGGCCGGGCTGGCGAAGCTGGTCAACCGCAAGGGTGTGAACTGGGACTA
Organism: Luteimonas sp. 3794; assembly: GCF_031456825.1. Classification (NCBI taxonomy): domain Bacteria; kingdom Pseudomonadati; phylum Pseudomonadota; class Gammaproteobacteria; order Lysobacterales; family Lysobacteraceae; genus Luteimonas; species Luteimonas sp. 3794. Next base: position 82,801 of record NZ_JAVDVJ010000004.1, read on the forward strand.
CGACACCGCACCGGAGCCGCAGCTCGACGGGCGCACCCTGTGGTGGCCGCGCGGCAAGGTGCTCGGCGGGTCGAGTTCGATCAACGCCATGTGCTACATCCGCGGCGTCCCGGCGGATTACGACGACTGGGCCAAGCAGGGTGCCGAAGGCTGGTCGTGGGACGCGGTGCTGCCGTGGTTCCGCAGCAGCGAAGGCAACACGCGCGGCAGCGATGCGCTGCACGGCAGTGACGGGCCGCTGACGGTGTCCGACCTGCGCTACGTCAATCCGGTCTCGCGCATGTTCGTCGAGGCCGCGCAGCAGGCGGGCTTGCCGGCGAACGACGACTTCAACGGCCCGCGGCAGCAGGGCGTCGGTCTGTACCAGGTCACCCAGCGCGATGGCGCGCGGTGCTCTGCCGCGACCGCGTATCTCGATCGCGACACCCGGGCGCGCCCGAACCTGACGATCCAGACCGGCGCGCTTGCCAGCCGGGTGACGTTCGAACACGGCCGCGCGACCGGCGTGGTCTACTCCACCGCTCGCGGCGCGTTCCACCAGCCGGCGACGCGCGAGGTGCTGCTGTGTGGCGGCGCGATCAATACGCCGCAGTTGCTGATGCTCTCGGGCATCGGCCCGGCGAACGATCTGCGTCGACAGGGTCTGAAGGTCGTGCACGATGCGCCCGGCGTCGGCGGCAATCTGCAGGACCATCTCGACATCTGCACCCTGTTCCATGCGACCCAGCGCATCACCTACGACCGCGCCAGCGATATCGCGATCGCGTGGGACTACTTCGCCCGCGGCCGTCGCGGTCCCGGCACCAGCAACATTGCCGAAGCCGGCGGCTTCTACCGTTCGCCGCTCGCGCCCGACGATCGAGCCGACATCCAGTTCCATTTCGTCCCGGCGATGCTCGACGACCACGGCCGCAACCGCCTGGCCGGCGACGGCTATACCCTGCATGCCTGTTTCCTGCGCCCGCGCAGCCGCGGCCGTGTGACCCTGGTGAGCAACCGCATCAGCGACAAGGCGCGCATCGAGGCGAACTATCTCAGCGATGCGGACGGCTTCGATCTGAAGATGATGGTCGAGTGCGCGCGGATCTCGCGCACGATCCTGTCGCAGGCCGCATTCGACGGCATCCGCGGCGCGCCGATCTTCCCCGCGCGCACCGATCTGACCGATACCGAACTGGCCGACTTCGTCCGCGCGAAAGCCGAGTCGGTCTACCACCCGATCGGCACCTGCCGCATGGGCGTCGATGACGCTGCGGTGGTCGATCCGCAACTGCGCGTACGCGGCGTCGAGGGGCTGCGCGTCATCGACGCGTCGGTGATGCCGACGCTCCCCGGCGGCAATACCAATGCAGTGGTGATCATGATCGCGGAACGCGCCGCCGCAGGTGTCCGCGCGGGCTAACGCACTGCGTGGGGAGTGGGTCGCGTCACCAGCCACACGCCGACTGCAGCGAGTGCGAAGCCGCCGAGCTTGAGCGCGGTGAGATGCTCGCCGAGGGTCCAGCTGCCGAACAGTGCGGTCACCGGCGGCATCAGGAAGAACAATGCGGCGACCCGCGTGGCTGCGCCGCGCCGGATCAGCACGAACAACAGCGCGAACCCGCCCAGCGAGTTGACGACGACGGTCCACAGCATCGGCAGGTAGAAGCCGGATGCGTGCGCGAAGCGGAACCCTTCGAGCCACAGTGCACCGGGCAGCAAGACCGCAGTCGCCGCAAGATTCTGTACCGCCAGGCCCGCCCGCAGATCGCCCTGCGAGGCATGCCGCTTCTGATAGACCGTGCCAAAGCTGATGCCCGCCAAGCCGGCGAGCAGCGCAAGCCATGCGGCCCATCCGGTCGTGCCGTCGATCCGGTCGGCGACCACCAGCGCAACGCCTGCCATGCCGAGCACCAAGCCCGCCCATTGCACCGGTGCCAAGCGCTCGTCTCCGCCTGCCACCGCCAACACCGCCACCACCATCGGCATCGTGCCGATGACCAGCGCCGCCACGCCGGCGCTCGCATCCCAAGACAAGGCCAGATACACGCCGCCGAACTGCAGCGCGAGCATCAACACGCCGGTCACGGCGCTGTGCAGGACCGACCGCGCACTCCCCCAGGGCGCTCGTGCGATGAGCGCGAGCCCAGCGAACACCAGCCCTGCCACGCCGAAGCGCCAGACCAGCGCGGTCATCGGCGCCGCGTGCGCCACCATCAGCTTGCCGGCGATGTAGCCCGTACACCACAACAGGACGAACGCCGTCCCGAGGGTCGTGTGCGACGCCGCTGGGCGTGAGTCGGTCATGCGTCGTCCGGGCGGGCCATACCGCCATCCTCGGTTGCAGGCGCGCGCGCGTCACTGCGACCTTCGGCGAGGCGGCTCAATGCGGAAGCTGTTCCAGTGTGGGCGGCAGCGGGCAATGCAGCACGCCGCAGATCGTCCGCAGCAGTTCGGACTCGGCCACGCTGACCCGGCCGTCGTGACTGACCGCCGCGGTGATCGCCTCGACCATGACCTGCTTGGCCAAAGGATCGAGCGCGTCGAGCGGCTCCCAGACATCGTCGAGCGCCTGCACGCCGCCCGCTGGCGGTGCGTACGGCACATGGTCGCGCGGCAGCACGCGTTGCATGCCGGCGAGGTACGCACGTTGCGCGGCGGCCTTGTCACCGGGGTTGCCGGCCTGCGCGACGACGGCCAGCAGCGTCGCGAACTCCTGTTTCACATTGCCGGGCTTGCGCCGGCCGAAACGGATGTTGCGCCCGGGGTCGAGTGCTTCGCGCAGCTGGACTTCCAGCAACCGGCCCAGGCAGTACTCGAACAGCGAGACCTTCTGGTCGGCATGCACCACCGCGTGCACGGTGTCGAGGAATGTCGCCAGCTCCGGACGCGGCCGCCGACGCAGCACCGGGAACGCCAGCGACGCCAGCGGCATACGGAGCATGGGATGCAACTCGAGCAGATGCGTCTCGCGCAGATGGCCGGCCTCTGTCGCGACCGAGGCGCCCATCCGGGCGACGATCTCGGCGTGCTGGCGCCCGCGCACGCCCTCGTTGTCGTCGAACAGCAGCGCGAGCACCAGCGGCATCGCCGCCTCGCGATGCGTGGCGACATCGTGCAGCGGATCACTGATCGCCATGACCAGCGTATGCGCGCGCGCGTAGTCGTCGTCGTGCGGATGCGCGACCTGCGCGGCGACCATCGGCGGCGTTACCGCCAGCGCACGATCCTTCTGCGGCAGTGCTTCACCCGGTGCCACCAGACCCAGCGCCAGGTCTTCCTGCAGGCCGTCAGGGGGATGCGTCATCCATTGCTGCTGCAGGCGCGTCAGGTGGTCCGGGCGGAACCCCGGCTCCAGCGCCTGGATGCGCTTGATCAGCGGCGGGTGCGTGGCAAACAGCCCGCTCAGGCCCACGCCGTCGCCGAACAGCATGTGGCTCACTTCCTCGGCGTCCTCGCGGTGCGCGAGGCGCGAGCCGCTGTCGAGGCCGCCGATCTTCTTCAATGCCCCGGCGATGCCGGCCGTCTGCCGGGTGAACTGCACCGCCGATGCATCGGCCAGCACTTCGCGCGAACGGCTGACGCCGGCCTTGATCATGCGGCCGAACAACAAGCCGAGGCTGCCGACCGCCATGGCCGCAAGCGCGCCCACGATCACCACGATCGTCGCGCTGTTCCGGAAGCCGCGGCCGTGGATCAGGATCTTGCGGCCGATGATGCCGATCATCAGGATGCCGAACAGCACACCGATCAGACGGATGTTGAGCCGCATGTCGCCATTGAGGATATGGCTGTATTCGTGCGCCACCACGCCCTGCAGCTCGTCGCGGTTGAGCCGGTCGAGCGCGCCCCGGGTCACCGCGACCACGGCATCCGATGTCGAGTAACCGGCCGCGAACGCGTTGATGGCGGCCTCCTGCTCGAGCACGTAGATCTTCGGCACCGGCACACCGGACGCGATCGACATCTCCTCGACCACGTTGCGCAGGCGGCGCAGCTGCGGATCACGCGTGTCTTCCGACACCGGCACGCCGCCAAGCTGCTGGGCCACCGTCTCGCCGCCGCTGCGCAAGGACGAGATGCGGAACAGCGACCCCAGACCGATCACCGCGAGTGTCGCCACCGCGGCCGCCAGCAGCGGCCCGGGGCGCGGGCCGACGATCAGCACCACCAGCACGCCGACCATCACCACGATGCCCAGCACCGCGAGCGAGAACAGTGCAATCAATCGCGTGCTGTTGCGCCGCGCCTGGGCCTGGCGTTCGAAGAAGTTCATGCAGAGGCCGAGATTGGTAATGGGTGATGACCGGACATTCGTCCGTTGAAAGCCGTGACTGAAAGAAGCGAAGGCCGGCAGAACACGTGCCCGCCACGCGCCACCCGACGTGCCGGTGGCGCCCACCTGCCTCTGCGCTTTCGAATCACCGATCCCGAATCACCAATCACGGCTTTAGAACGACACCTTCGGCACTTCGCGCACTTCCGCGCGATCGGCCGGAATATCGAGCAAGGCCGCTTCCTTGAAATTGAACATGCCGGCGAGGACGCTCGAGGGAAACACCTCGCGTTTGTTGTTGTAGGCCATCACCGAGTCGTTGTAGGCCTGACGTGCGAACGCGACCTTGTTCTCGGTGCTGGTCAGCTCTTCGGTGAGCTGCATCATGTTCTGGCTGGCCTTGAGGTCCGGATAGGCCTCCGACACCGCGAGCAGACGGCCGAGCGCACTGTTGAGCATGCCCTGCGACTGCGCGAGCTGCGCCATCGCCGCGGGATCGCCGGGGTCGGCCTTCGCCGCTGACAGGCCCGCCTGCGCCAGATTGCGCGCCTGGGTGACGGCTTCGAGCGTCTCGCGCTCGTGGCTCATGTAGCCCTTGACCGTCTCGACCAGGTTCGGAATCAGGTCGAAACGACGCTGCAACTGGACGTCGATCTGGGCGAACGCATTCTTGTAAGCGTTGCGGGCGGTGATCAGCCCGTTGTAGATACCGACGCCCCAAAGCGCCAGACCCGCGGCCAGCGCTACGAGCAATACCAGCAGGATCAATGCACTACCCATCAAACTTCCCCTTGTTCATGCAATCCATTACACAGGCGCTATCATCGCCGCAGCACCAGAGCATACGCAGGGGGCAGGCCCGATGAAAAGGCGATATCCATCCCACCGGCCGCTCGTCCGGCTGGGTCTCATCGGTCTGCTGCTGCCTGCCGCGCTGGGTTCTGCCGCGCAGGCCCCGACATCCACCGACGTCATCGACAGCGAAGGCGAGGATGAAATCACCGCCATCGTGCCGCTCGACGAGCAGACCCAACGGTCCGCCATCGTCAGCCGGGAGGATGCGGTCAAGCCGCAACCGCGAGTTCCCGGCCAGGGCAAGCCGCTGGCGCCCACATTCGATGTGACCCTGCTCGAAGCGATGGCGCAGGATCTTGTCGCCAACCAGCGCGTGCCGGGTCTCGCGATGGCGATCGTGCACAAGGGTCAGGTCCTCAGCGCTCGTGGCTACGGCATCACCGACGTCAAGGCGGCCGAACCGGTCGACGCACACACCGTGTTTCGGCTGGCCTCGCTGTCGAAGTCGTTCGCCGGCACCGTGACCGGCATGCTCGTGTCCGAAGGCGCGCTGCGCTGGGACAGTCACATCGTCGACTACCTGCCGTCGCTGCGGTTCTCCGATCCGCTGGCCGCGCAGCAACTCACCGTCGCCGACGTGTTGAGCCATCGCGTCGGCCTGGGCCGCAACACCTACGATCGCGACATCGAACGCAACGCCGACTACCACGACCTCGTGCAGCGCCTCGCCGCCGCGCCGATGAGCTGTCAGCCGGGCAACTGCTACGCCTACCAGAACGTCGCTTTCAGTCTGGTCGGCGATGTCGTGTTCGCAACGTCCGGGCAGTTCTTCAGTGAAGCCGTCTCGCGCCGCATCTTCAAACCGCTCGGCATGAACGATGCCAGCTACGGGCTTGAGGGCATCCAGGCGAGCACGCGCTGGGCCAAGCCGCATGTGCGCGCCGGTGGCGGCTGGACATCGCTGATGCCTAAGCCGACCTACTACAGGCTTGCGCCAGCGGCGGGCGTCAATGCCAGCATCAGCGACATGGCGCAGTGGCTGGTCGCGCAGACCGGACATCGCCCCGACGTGCTGCCCGCGCCGCTGCTGGCGACGCTGCAGGCACCCATCGTCGGTACGCCGCCTGAGATGCGCAATTCGTCATGGCGGCGCGACCGTCTCGACGCTGCTGGTTACGGCCTGGGTTGGCGCGTCTACGACTACGCTGGTCAGCGCGTGGTCTTCCACGGCGGCGCCGTGCAGGGCTATCGCGGCCTGATGGCGATGATTCCCGACCGCGATTTCGGCATGGTCGTGTTGTGGAACAGCGAGAGCAGCCTGCCCTCGGGCCTGCTGCCGACGATCCTCGACCGTGCGATCGGCCTGCCGCCGCAGCGCTGGCTGGATGTGGATCCGAACCTCGAAACCCTGCACGCCCAGCGTCCGCATGCCCCGCCGTCGACGCAGTCGGCCGGCAGCACCACCCAGCGCGCGGCGGCGACGCCGGAGTAAACGCTGTCGGAATTCCAGAAATGACGGGGCCGCCTTTGGGCGGCCTTGTTCGTTTCTACGTCTGCGCTTTCGCGTGTCCGCAGTACATCCGGGACCGTGTGAGCCCTCCCGGTTCGCTGGACCCCGGATGCCTGCAATGTACGTCGCTCGGAACGGGGCGATGGGTGTCGCTTCACTCTGTCCACCTGCGTCATGCGGCGATCCGTCGACGCGGCCCCCCGGTAAACCACCGGACACTTGTTCGCCTCGGACTGCACACTCTGGCCCCTGCGACAGGCAAAAAAAACGCCTCCTCCGCCTGGGCACGCGGAGGAAGCGCTTTCGATGACGAAGTGTGGCTACGTCAGATCAGCGGGGTCGGCATCTGCGGGATCACGACCGGCGCGGACTTCTTGGCGCGCTTGGCCGGGGCACGCTTCTTGGTCGCGGCCTTCTTGGTTGCAGACTTCTTGCTCGCAGCCTTCTTCGGAGCGGCCTTCTTCGTGGCCTTCTTGGCAGTCGACTTCTTGGCAGTCTTCTTGGTTGCAGACTTCTTGGTCGCCTTCTTCGCAGTCTTCTTGGCAGTCGACTTCTTGGCGGTCTTCTTGGTCGCCTTCTTGGCTACGGACTTCTTCGCGACCTTCTTGGTGGTCTTCTTCGCAGCCTTCTTGGCAGTCTTCTTGGTCGCCTTCTTGGCTGCGGACTTCTTCGCGACCTTCTTAGTGGTCTTCTTCGCCGCCGGCTTCTTCTTGGCGACCTTGGCGACCTTCTTCGCGACCTTCTTCACAGCCTTCTTGACCTTGCTCACCACCTTCTTGGCGGTGGATTTCTTCGCGGTCTTTTTGGCCGCCTTCTTGGCAGGCGCTTTCTTTACAGCTTTCTTCGTGGCCATGGAATGGCTCTCCTCGTCAGTGGACTTGCAGGTACAGCGGCCCAGTTCTCAAACGGCACGCGGGAGTTGGACCCGCGCACAACCGCCGACGCGCACCGCGCATCGGACCGGATTCGAAGGGTGGGTCGTCGACTGCACGACGTCGCCCCGGCAAAGCGAAAACCTGCACGCGCCAATACTGTCGCGGAGGTCTGAAAAAGGGTGGGGAGATTTCGCAGCGGAGACGACGCCCGCATCCACCGTGTGATGTTCAAGGCAGAGGTTCGAGTTGTGCTGCGCGCTGGTGTCGTGGTTCGACTCACTCGTTTCGTTGCGGACGTGTGTTGCGGCGAAACCTAATCACGGTTTTTTCCACTGTCAACAGGTCGCCGCATTTTTTTTCAAGCCGCGTCCGCATGCGTGCCGCGCAAAGCGTCGCCATGACGCCCAGCGCGTAAGGCGATAGCGCCGGCGCCTGCCAACAGCGCGCGCGAACCGCATTCGCAAAACATCATAAAAAAAGGCACCAACACATCGAGGCACTTCCGGAGCGTGTGTTTCGGCGATGCGCGCAAGCGCATTTTCGACATGGTGAAAAAAAGATCACCCACCCCACCGCAACGTAAATCCCGCCGCGTCGCGTACGACGCATTTGCGCGGTTGCGGGATCGGTTTGCGCGAAAAATGCGCGGCCTTCGAACGCGTCGAACGATGCGTGCGCCGCGCTTCGAAGTACACGGCGGGTCATACCGTGGCGCGCTCGCGCGACGCCGCCGTCACGTCGAAGAATCGGAACGGCGGAAACGAAAACCGGCGCGTTCCTTTCGGAACGCACCGGTCGATGTGCAAGACGGTTGGCGCGAAGACGTCAGTCTTCTTCGCCCTCGAGCTGTTCGGCGTAGTCGTCGGGCGCGAGCAGTTCATTGAGCTGTTCCGGCTCGCTCATCTCGACGACGAACAACCAGCCTTCGCCATACGCGTCCTCGTTGATCGTTTCCGGTTTGTCGGCCAGCGCTTCGTTGACTGCGGTGATCGTGCCCGACACCGGGGCGTAGACATCGGACGCGGCCTTGACCGACTCGACCACGGCGACGCCGGTGCCGGCCTGGATGTCGTCGCCGACGGCAGGCAGTTCGACATAGACCAGGTCGCCAAGCAGGCCCTGGGCGTGGTCGGAAATACCGATGGTGACCTTGCCGTCACCTTCGATACGGACCCACTCGTGGGACTTCAGGAATTTCAGGTCGCCAGGGATTTCGCTCATGGTCGGCTCCGGGGAAAACGTGCGATCGGGAAGGTGGCGCTAGTGTAACGACGATGTGCAGCCGCGCGCATCAGACGCCGTCGGCCGGCTGGCCGTTCTTGACGAACGGAAACTTGACCACGCGCACCGGCACCTGCCTGCCACGGATGTCGACGGTCACCTCGCCGGGTTCGCCGGCCGGCACGCGTGCGAAGGCGATCGCCTTGCCGATCGTCGGCGAGAACGTACCCGAGAGGATCTCGCCGGCACCGTTCGCCGTCGCCACCGTCTGGCCGTGACGCAGCACGCCCTTGTCGTCCATCACCAGGCCGATCATCTGCCGCGGTGCGCCGCCCGCCTGCGACTCGAGCAGCGCGCGGCCGTTGAACGCGCGGCCCTCGTCGAGGGCGACGGTCCAGCCGAGCGCGGCTTCGAACGGCGACACGGTCTCGTCCATGTCCTGGCCGTAAAGCGCGAGGCCGGCCTCGAGGCGCAGCGTGTCGCGCGCGCCGAGGCCAGCCGGTGCGACACCCGCTTCGTGCAACGACGTCCACAGCGCGACCGCGTGCGACTCGCCGACCACGATCTCGAAGCCGTCCTCGCCGGTGTAACCGGTGCGGGCGACGAACAGGTCGCCGAACGCGGTGCCGATAAGCGCGGCGGCGGCGAAGCGACCGAGCTTGGCGACGGTCTTGCCCGCCACGTCGCCGAGCAACGCGGCGACCTTGTCGCGTGCCTGCGGCCCCTGCACGGCGATCATCGCCAGCTCGGGCCGCTCGGTCACGGCGACATCGAAATCGGCGGCCTGCGCGGCGATCCACGCCAGGTCCTTCTCGCGCGTGGCCGCGTTGACCACGAGACGGAACCAGTCGTCGGCCATGAAGTAGACAATCAGGTCGTCGACGATGCCGCCGTCCAGCGTGAGCATGCAGGTGTAAAGCGCCTTGCCCGGCGCCTTCAACTTGTCGACCGAATTGGCGACAAGCCGGCGCAGGAAATCGCGCGTACCCGCGCCGCGCAGGTCGACCACGGTCATGTGGCTGACGTCGAACATGCCGGCGTCGCGGCGAACGTGGTGGTGCTCCTCGATCTGCGAGCCGTAGTTGAGCGGCATGTCCCAGCCGCCGAAATCGACCATGCGTGCGCCGAGCGCACGGTGGGCATCGTTGAGGATCGTCTTCTGCGTCATCTGGCCGGCTCGCAAGCGGAAAACCGGGATTATCGCAGGTTGGTCATCTCGACCGAGGGGACGCTTTCGCTGGATCGTGTTGCCGACTGATCGCGCAGCGCGTCATGGCATGCCCCGTGCCCCTGGTGCGCCCCCGACAAGCCCCTTCCCCCGTAGCCGGGAAAGGACGCGCGGCCTCTCAGGCCGTCTCGACGTGCAGGTTCACGCCGTCGGTGCCGACGATGCGCACCGATGCGCCCGTCGGCAGGTCCGGACCTTCGACCACCCAGAACGCATCGCCGATCCGCACCCGACCACGGCCGGCGACGATGGCCTGCTCGAGCGGCAGCACGCGACCGATGTGCTGCGACGCGCGGCGGTTGAGCGTGGGATGGTCGCTCTGGCGCTCGCGGCCGCGGAACCAGGTGCGGTAGACCAGCACCGATACGAAGCTCAGCACGACGAACAGCGCGACCTGGACCAGCACCGTCAGGCCTGGCACGAACAGCGTGACCAGGAACACCGCCGCGGCGGCGAATCCCATCCACAGCAGGAACGCGCCCGGCACCAGGGTCTCGGCCGCCATCAGCAACAGCGCGACCGCGCCCCAGCTCACGACGTCCCAGCGCAGCCACTCCATGTCAGAGGCCTGCGCGCGAAGGCGGCGGCGGTGGCACCACGCGTGCGGGCGCTGCCTTCTGGTTGCTCAGCGCTTCCTTGGCGAGTTCGCCGATGCCGGCGATCGACCCGATCAGGCCGCTGGTTTCCATCGGCATCAGCACGAACTTCTGGTTCGGCGCGGTCGCCAGTTCCTTGAACGCCTCGACATACTTCTGCGCGACGAAGTAGTTGATCGCCTGCACATCGCCCTGGGCGATCGCATTGGACACCATCTCGGTCGCCTTGGCTTCCGCCTCGGCCAGGCGCTCACGCGCTTCCGCTTCGCGGAACGCGGCTTCCTTCTCGCCTTCGGCCTCGAGGATCGCGGCCTGCTTCTCGCCTTCGGCGCGCAGGATCGCGGAACTGCGGTGGCCCTCGGCCTCGAGGATCACCGCGCGGCGCTCACGCTCGGCCTTCATCTGCCGGGCCATCGAATCGATCAGGTCGCGCGGCGGCTGGATGTCACGGATCTCGATGCGGGTGACCTTGATGCCCCAGGGGTTGGTGGCCTGGTCGACGACGTTGAGCAGCTGGGCGTTGATGGTCTCGCGGTTGCTCAGCGACTCGTCGAGATCCATCGAGCCGATTACGGTGCGGATATTGGTCTGCACCAGGGCGATCGTCGCGATCTCGAGGTTCGACACTTCATAGGCGGCCTTGGCCGCGTCGAGCACCTGGAAGAACACCACGCCGTCGACGCGCACGACCGCGTTGTCGCGGGTGATGACGTCCTGGCTGGGCACGTCGAGCACCTGCTCCATCATGTTGATCTTGCGGCCGACGCCGTAGACGATCGGCACCAGGAAATGCAGGCCCGGGGTCATCGAGTGGGTGTATTTGCCGAAGCGTTCGACCGTCCACTCGAATCCCTGCGGCACCATGCGCACAGTCTTGAACAGCACGATGACGCCAGCGAATGCCAGCACCACGGCGAGAAACAGTCCGGTTCCCATGGGTCGCTCCCTCTTTGCGGGCGGCCGATGCCGCGTATTCCGAGTATAGGCGCAGGCCCGTCACGGCCCCGGGCAGACATGCGGAAGGCGGGCATTGCCCGCCTTCTGCAGCACGCCATCGCTACGCTCAGTCGCGCGGCGTCTCTACCCACTGCGTGAACACCGCGTCGATCTGCGCGTCGCTGACGCTGCCGCCGTCCTGCACGGTCTGCGCCTGTTCGAAGAACGGGACGATCAGCGCCATGCCGTCGACTTTGGTCTTCAGGCGCACGCCGGCAGGCGCGGTGAGTCGCGCGTCCCAGCGCGCGCGTACGCGCGCCCAGTAGTCCTGCGTCGCCTTCCAGTAGTCGTAGGCCGGAGTGAAATCGATCGCGTCGGTTTTGACGTAGTCATTGAAGCCAGACTCGCGGACGATGCTCGACGTGACAATGCCGGCGGCGTCGCGGACATCCTTGCGATTGTCCTGCTCGTGGGTCCAGCCGCCGGGCACGATGGTGTGGCGGTTGACCGCGGCGAGTGCGTTGTAATCCTCGCGCGTGGTGTATTCGCGTCGCGGCAAGGGGCGCCAGCCGGCATCGGATGTCCACGTCGACGTGCCGTCGGCATGCACCCAGTGGCCGCTGCCGCAGTAGCGCGGCGCGTCGCTGACTTCGAACACGCACTGGGTCCAGCCGCCCTGCACCAGGTCGGCAGGCACGTCGCGCTGGCGCCAGGTCTGGTCGGAGGTGAACTCCCAACGCGTCGGCGCCTCGAACATCCAGTCCTGCCGCCAGTGCTTGATCACATGGCCACTTTTGACGTCGAGCAACAGGTGCTGCAGGACGATCTTCGTCGGCGTGTCCTCGACGACGATGACGACTTCATCGCCGCCGCTGCGCTTGGGGTCCTTGCGGGTGTAGCCGGGCGCGAGGACGACGGTTTCGTCGAACAGGAAACGCACGGTGTATTCGCCCTGCATGCCGAGGATGGCGCTGCGGTCGGCCTCGGGCGGCGTGGGGGCGGGCGTGGCGGGGGCAGCCGATGCGGCGGTGGCAGCCAGCAGGGCGGCGAATGCCAGCGCGGTCGCTTGCGGTGTCATGTCGGTGGAGCCTCTTGGTCGGGAATCGTCAGGAGAGATGGATCGGGTGGCGGTGGGCCTCGGACGGCGCGGGCCTGCCCGCGGCTGCGGCCGCGCGCGGGCAACCGCAATCGTCGAGCGAAGACGACGGGGCGATGCCGTGGCCGCGCACGATGCGACGCGCACAGGCGATGCCCAACGGCGACAGCGTGCCGGGACTGGCGACGAGCATCGGGCCACCCGCCTCCGGCGCTCCCGGCACGGACTGGAAACGCAGCACGCTGGCCTCCCACAGCTCGCCGCGAATGCGCTGTGCGAGGCTGCGCCACAGACGGTCGCCGATACCGCCGGGTGCAATTTCACTGCAACGCGGCAGATGACCGGCCAGGCGTTCCCAGGCGAGGAAGTCGCTGTCGGGCAGCAGATGCAGTTGCCAGCAGCAGGCCTCGTCGGCATCGAAGAAACGCAGGCTTTCGTGCATGCCGTCGAGGTCGAGCCCGGCATGCGCTTCGGCGCGACGCGCGGACGACCAGCCGCCGAGCTCGCGCGCAGCGCCCGGCCGGTGCAGACACAACACCGTGCCCAGCGCCGCCAGCTGCGACGGCGTGGGGACGACGCACGCAGTGGACGGCGACAGGGCGGTCGCCATGGTCAGAAGTCGACCGACAGGCTGACCGCCACGTTGCGGCCCGGCGCGGTGTAGCGGTCGAGCGTGGCGCTCGTCTCCGCGGCCAAAGGCACGAGTCCCGCCTGCCAGACCTTGCGGTCGGCGAGGTTGAACACGCCTGCGTTGAGGCGAGTGCCCGGTGCGAACGTCCAGTGGGCATATAGATCGAGCAGCGCATGGCCGGGGCTCTCGAAGTAAGGCGTGCCTGGCGCACCGCTCTGCGCAGGCGGCGGCGTGGGCAGGCGGTCACGGCGACCGACGAAACGCCCCGCGAGTTCGGCGCCCCAACTGTCCTGCTCGAAGGCGAGACCCAGCGTCGCCGTCAGCGGATCCACGCTCGACAGATCTTCGCCGGTCGTCCGGTCCTCACCGCGCGACAGTGCCGCGGCGCCGCGCAACGACCAGCCTGCGAGCGCCGGCGCAAGTGCGTCGAAGTACACGCCCCCCTTGAACTCGACGCCGCGGATGCGCGCGTCGTCAATGTTCTGGGACTGGAAGATCACCAGCCGCTGGACCGGGTCAAACCCCACCTGCCGCGTCGACTCGATGAAGTCGTCGTACTCCGTGTAATACGCGCTGAGGCTGGCGTAGGCGGCAGCGCCCGAATAGCGCAGGCCCAGTTCCAGCCCGTCACTGGTTTCCGACTTCAGGTCGGGGTTCGGAATCGCCGTGTAGCCGAACTGGAAATTGGTGAAGCCGATGTTGACGTCGTTGTACGGCGGCGCGCGGAAGCCACGCGCGTAGCCGCCGTACAGCGACCACGCATCGGCGAACGTCCAGACGAACCCGAGCTTGGGCGACACGCTGGTTTCGCTGAGGTCGGCGAGCTGCGTGGTGGGGTTGTCCTCGCGGAAGATGTTGTCGACTTCGGGCTCGAGCCTGTAGTGATCCACGCGCACGGCAGGGACGAGCCGGAACGCGCCGTCGGCGAACGTGATCTCGTCCTGCACGTACACCGACGCCTTGGTGGTGTCACTGATCGGGAAATCGCGGACCGGGAACACATCGGGCAACATCACGTTAGTGACGACGCCGCTATCGAGAAAGATGCGGCGGCCGTCGCGCTTCTGCTTCGTCTCGGTGCGCTCGACATCCAGGCCATAGGCGAGCGTGTGTGCGACGCTGCCGGTCTCGAATGTCTTACGCGCATTCGCCTGCACGCCATAGCTGCGCTGGTCGAAATAAAACTCGCGTTCGCGCCGGTCGCGGATCGTCGCGGCACCCGACGGCACAATGCGCATCTCGACGCTGTCCTGACGGGTGCGGCTGTCCTGGCGATAAACCTGCCAGTCGACGCTGTCGGCCAGTGCCGACGACAGACCATCGATCTCATGGCTGAACGTGATGCGCGCGCGCGACTGGTGATCGTCGCCGAGCACCTGGGTGTTGGTCGCACCCGTCAGGCTCTGGAAGCCGTACGCGCTCAGCAGGTCGGTCTCGACATCATCCTCGTTGCCTTCGACCGTCAGCTTGAAGCGCTGCGCCTCTGAGGGCGCGAACACCAGCTTGCCGAGCACGCTGCGGCCGCTGGACGACTGCGGGTTGGCCTGCGTGCGCGCATCGCCCTCGCCGCCGGCCTCGCCGCTGTTCTCGGTCTCCTTGCCCTGGCGATGGCTCACCGCGACCAGGCCCGACCAGCGCTCGCCACCGAAGGCGGCGGTGGCGCCGGCGAACAGGCCCTCGTTCGCGCTGTCGAAGCCGATCTTGGTGCCGAAGTGCGCGGTGTCACCCGCACCCAGATAGTCCGACGGGTCCTTGGTGACGAACGAGACCACGCCTCCGAGCGCGTCGGAGCCGTACAGCGAGCTCGTGGGACCGCGCACCACCTCGACGCGCTTGAGCGTTTCCAGATCGACGAAGTTGCGGTTTGCACTGGAGAAGCTGCCGATCGCGAACGCATCCGGCACCGCGATGCCGTCGGTCTGGATGCGCACGCGGTTGCCGCCGAGGCCGCGGATGCGGATGTCGTTGAGGCCGAAGCGACCGAAGCTGCTGCCGACGGTAATGCCGGGTTCAAAGCGGAACAGATCGGCGATGTCGCGCACCAGCAACGTGTCCATGCGCGCGCGGTCGATCACGTCGACGGTATTGGGCACGTCGCTGATGGCGCGCTCGGTGCGGGTGGCGGTGACGACGATCTGATCGAAGTCACGGGCCTCGCCCTCGGGCGCGGCGAGGACGGCGGTGGACGACAGGCACAGGGCCAGGGAAACGGACAGCAGACTGGGACGCATGGGCGCTCGCGAAAATGGAGATCGGCGAGCTGGCGGGCGCGAACGGGTCGCGCGGGCGGGCAGCCTCTGGAGAGAGAGGGAGGGCAGTACGGACCGCGCCGCCCGCAAGGTCGGGACCCTGCGGCGACGCGCACGACGGCTTACTTGGTGAGGATCAGCTTGTCGTTGCGGGTGTGGCGCAAGCGATAGATCTCGTTGCCATGGCGGATGCGCAGTTCACGCTGGCCGCGGAGCAACTGCACGCTGTCGAGCTCGATGACCTCGGGGACGCGGGTCAAGGGATGGACGTTGCCGGCGTCGTGGGCGTCGCGGGGAGCGGATACATCCTGGAACTGGGACACGCGCATGTCGGGATCCTCCGGAAGGGAATTCCGATGATAGTGATTCTCATTCGCCAGTCAAGAGTGGATGTCATTTGCTCCGCAGTCGCCACCGTCGCCAAGTTCGGCTCTCCCCCAGGCTGCGGGGGGAGGCTGGAGGCGACAGGTCGGACTAGAAAGGCCAACGTCGAACAATGGTCCCAGACCTAACGCGGGATGCTCAGAGAGCAATGCAATGACTGGACATCACTGTGGGCCGACGGGTTGCCCCCCACCCAACCCTCCCCCGCACGCGGGGGAGGACTTAAGCCAATTCCGCGCGCACGAGACGGCCGCGGCTCCCGATCCTCACGCTAATCCGCGAACGCTTCAGAGGGGCCTCACGCCGTCACCGCCTCCACCCGCCGCCAGACGCTCTCGTCGAAACGCTGGAGCAATTCCAGCGCCTGCAGGTTTTCGAGCAGTTGCGACACCCGGCTCGCGCCCAGCAGCACGGTGGAGACGTGCGGATTGGTCAGGCACCACGCGATCGCCAGCGGCGCCGGGGCAACGCCGAGTTCGGCGGCGAGCGCAGTGAAGCGCCCTGCCCGCGCCACGCGGTCCGCGTTTGCGTCGCCGAGCACACTGCCCTGCAGCCATTCGAGTTGCGGTTGCGCCAGACGGCTACCGGGCGGCACGCCGTCGGCGTACTTGCCGGTCAGCAGGCCGGACGCCAACGGCGACCAGACCGTCGTGCCGAGGCCGAGCTCGGCATACAGCGGTGCGTACTCCAGCTCCACGCGTTCGCGTCGCAGCAGGTTGTATTCGGGCTGCTCCATCGTCGGCCCGTGCAGATGGTGCGTGCGCGCGATGTGCGTGGCTTCGCGGATCAGCGCCGCCGGCCACTCCGACGTGCCCCAGTACAGCACCTTGCCCTGGCGGATCAGCGCGTCCATCGCCCACACGGTTTCGGCGACCGGAGTGTCCGGATCGGGCCGGTGGCAGAAGTACAGATCGAGATGCTCGACGCGCAGCCGCTTCAACGCCGCGTCGCAGGCATCACGCACGTGCTTGCGCGACAGGCCGCGCTGGGTGGGCCGCGGATCGGCGGCGGCGCCGAAGAACACCTTGCTCGACACGCAGTAGCCGTCGCGCGGCAGGCGCAGATCGGCAATGACGTCACCCATGACCTGTTCGGCCGCGCCGTTCGCATAGCCTTCGGCGTTGTCGAAGAAGTTGACGCCGTGGTCCCACGCGGCCGCGACCAGATCGCGCGCTTCGCCGCGGCCGATCTGGCTGCCGAACGTGACCCAGGCGCCGAACGACAACGCGGACAGCTGCAGGCCGGACGAACCGAGACGGCGGTACTGCATGGCAACTCCAGGAACGGTCGGAATGCAGAAGTATGCCCGCCGCGCGCAGGCGACCGCCCGCGCTATGCTGCCGCAGCTGTGCCACAGGGACCGTCTCGATGCGCGCACCCCATCGCACCCGGCAGGGCGTTGTTGCCACGCTGCTCGGACGCACCGACGAGGTGATGCTCGAACTCGGTGCGGGCGGCGAATTGATGGTCGCGCGCGTCCGCGCGCTGCTCTCCCTGCTGATCCTGCTGCTGCCGCTGATCGCCGCGGGCGGTGGCCACGGCACACGCACCGTGGTCGTCGGGCTCGCGCTGGCGGTCTTCGGCAACCTCATGGCGCAGGTGTGGCTGGCACTCGCCCGTCGCCAGCGCCGGCATGCCTGGCTGCCCTACGCCACCGGCAGCTATGACGTCAGCATGACCACCCTGGTGCTGGTCCTGGTGGCGACCCGCGAGCCGGCCGCCGCGCTCAACAGTGTGATGGTGTGGAACTTCTACATGCTGGCGATCGCGCTCACCGCGCTGCGCAACGACGGTCGACTGGCGCTGTATGTCGGTGGACTGGCGATCGCGCAATATGCCGCGCTGGTGATCGCGCTGATGACCGGCACCGGTGAAGCGAATCCGGCATCGCTGGGTTACGGCGTGGCCTCGGTCACCGGACAGGTCGAACGCCTGTTGCTGCTGGCGATGATGACGGTGATCGCCTGCGCCATCATCTATCGCATGCAGCGCCTGGTGGACCTGTCCGGCCGTGATGGGCTCACCGGCCTGCCCAACCGCGCCTGGCTGCTGCAGCACGCCCCGCGGCAACTCGCCGACTCGCGTCGCGAAGGACGTTCGCTGACGCTGGGCCTGCTCGACCTCGACGGCTTCCGCCGGATCAATGCCGATGCCGGCCCGCGCGCCGGCGATCGCGCGATCCGTGCCGTCGCGCTGCGTCTGCAGACGATGCTCGAGGACGACGAATCGCTGTCGCGGATCGGCGGCCAGGAGTTCGTGTTGCTGCTGCGCTGCCCAGTGGGCAGCGCCTGGGAACGGCTGGACCGGCTGCGACGCGACATGGCCAACGAATCACTGGTGGTCGACCGCGACGGCCGTCCGCTGCCCCTGCGCTTCAGCGCCGGCCTCGCCGCGTCCCCTGCCGACGGCAGCGACGTGTCGGCGCTGCTCGGTGTGGCCGACCGGCGCCTGCAGCAGGCAAAGCGCGCCGGACGCAACCGCGTGGAAGCGCGGGATGCCTGAACGACGGCGTGTTCACCGGCGCTGTGGTTGCCGGGGCCGGCCCGCTGCACTAGGCTGCGCGACTCGACGAAGGGCCCGGGGGCCACGCGACCATGGATTTCCTGCTGCGGGCCGGATTCGGCCTGTTTGGTCTTGCCGTGCTGCTCGGCATCACGTGGCTGTTCTCCAACAACCGTCGCCTGGTTGACTGGCGCCTTGTCGGCATGGGCCTGCTGCTGCAGGTCGTGATCGCGTGTGTGGTCCTGCTGACGCCTTGGGGCGCGAGTGTGTTTGACACGATGTCAGGCGGCTTCGTCCGACTGCTCGGCTTCACCACCGAAGGCGCGCGTTTCATCTTCGGCGACTTCAGCGATGCCGGGAAGTTTGGCTTCGTGTTCGCGTTCCAGGTGCTGCCGACGATCATCTTCTTCGCCAGCTTCATGAGCGTGCTCTATCACCTGGGCGTGATGCAGAAGATTGTCCAGAGCATGGCCTGGGTGATCACCAAGGCCATGCGCGTCTCCGGCGCGGAAACGCTGTCGGTGTGCGCGAACGCCTTCATCGGCCAGACCGAGGCACCGCTGGTGGTGCGTCCCTACATCGCCGGCATGACGACGTCTGAACTATTGACGCTGATGGTCGGCGGCATGGCGACGATCGCGGGCGGCGTGCTCGGCGCCTACGTGTTGCTGTTGGGCGGTAACGACCCGGTGCAGCAGGCGGTCTACGCCAAGCACTTGATCACCGCCAGCGTCATGGCCGCGCCGGCGACGCTGGTGATCGCCAAGATTCTGGTGCCCGAAACAGCCGTGCCGCAGACCCTCGGCGCAGTGCGGGTGCATGTCGAGAAGACCACGGCCAACGTCATCGACGCGGCCGCCGCAGGCGCGGCCGATGGCCTGAAGCTCGCCCTGAACGTCGGCGCGATGCTGCTGGCCTTCATCGCCCTGATCGCCCTGCTCAATGCACCGCTGGTGTGGATGGGCGAGGTGACCGGTCTGCAGACGCTGCTCGGCCGCCCGACCGATCTCTCGGCGCTGCTGGGCTGGACGCTGTCGCCGCTGGCCTGGCTGATCGGCGTGCCCTGGGAAGATGCCGCCACGGTCGGCGGCCTGATCGGGACCAAGGTCGTGCTCAACGAATTCGTCGCCTACATGCAGCTCGGTGAAATCCTGCAGGGCAACGTGGCGGGCGTGACGCTCGGGCCGCAGGGCGCGCTGATCGCGACCTATGCGCTGTGCGGCTTCGCCAACTTCAGTTCCATCGCGATCCAGATCGGCGGCATCGGCGGTATCGCGCCCGAGCGCCGCGCCGACCTCGCGCGCCTGGGCCTGCGCGCCGTGCTGGGCGGATCCATCGCGACGATGATGACGGCGACGATCGCCGGCGTGCTGTCGGCGGCATGGTGATCCAGCCGCGGTGCCAGCGCCTCGAACCGATGCACCAGGGGATGTGAAGTGAGCCATGTCGTTGTCGTGGGGTCGTTCAATGTCGACCATGTCTGGAACTGCGCCACCCTGCCGCGCCTGGGCGAAACGCTGAGCGGGCGTTACCACACCGGTCCGGGCGGCAAGGGTTTCAACCAGGCGGTCGCGGCCGCGCGCGCCGGTGCCGAGACCGGCTTTCTTTGCGCGCTGGGCGACGACGACGGCGGTCGCCAGGCGCGCGCGCTCGCGGAAGCCGACGGCATCGATCTGCGCGTGCATGACAGCAGCCAGCCCACCGGCACCGCTGGCATCTACGTCGACGAGGCCGGTCACAACACCATCGTCATCGGCGCCGGCGCCAACGCCGACCTCAGCGTCGCGTGGCTGGGCCGACAGGCGGAAGCGCTCACCGGGGCGCGGATACTGTTGTCGCAGCTCGAGTCGCCGCTCGACAGCGTGCTCGAAGCGATGCGCCTGGCGCGCGCGTCCGGCACCACCACGATGCTCAACCCGGCGCCGGCGAACGCGCAGTGCCTGCGCGAACTGCTGGCAGCGGCCGACATCCTCACCCCGAATGAAACCGAGTTCGCTGCCTTGCTGGAACGCCACACCAGCCATCGCATCGAAAGCGAGACGATCGCCACCACGTCCGATGCGCAGTTGCACCGCCTGTGCCGCACCCTGCTGCCGCGCGGCACCGTGGTGATCACCCTCGGCGCCGCCGGCGCGTTCGTCTCCCATCGCGAGGACCAGCTGCGCGGTGACGACGCGCCGTTCTATCGCGTCGCCGCAGACAAGGTGGCGCCGGTGGACACGACCGGCGCCGGCGATGCGTTCAACGGCGCCCTCGCCGCGGCCTACGCAGCTGCCCACGTGCACGCACACCCGTTCGCCGAGCATGTGCGTTTCGCCAACCGCTACGCAGGCCTGTCGACCGAACATGTCGGCGCGGCCCTGGCGATGCCGCGGCTCACCGCCGCCGGCTGAACACGCCGATACGGCCCCACGGCCGCGTCCCGCCGATCGGCGACAATGGCGCCATGCAGATCGGCCCCTACCGCATCGAACCGAACGTGGTCCTCGCGCCGATGGCCGGGGTCACCGACAAGCCGTTCCGGCAACTATGCAAACGGCTGGGCGCGGGTCTGGCGATGTCGGAAATGACGATCAGCGATCCGCGCTTCTGGCAGACCGAGAAGTCGCTGCGGCGCATGGACCACGACGGCGAACCCGCGCCGGTCGGCGTGCAGATCGCTGGCACCGAGCCGGCGATGCTGGCCGACGCCGCGCGCTACAACGTCGACCACGGCGCGCAGATCATCGACATCAACATGGGCTGCCCGGCGAAGAAGGTCTGCAATGCCTGGGCCGGTTCGGCGCTGATGCAGGACGAAGCGCTGGTCGCGCGCATTCTCGACGCCGTGGTGCGCGCGGTCGACGTGCCGGTGACGCTGAAGATCCGCACCGGCTGGTGCGCCGAGCACCGCAACGCGCCGACCATCGCGCGCATTGCAGAAGACGCCGGCATCGCCGCACTCGCAGTGCACGGCCGTACCCGCGACCAGCACTACACCGGCACCGCCGAGTACGACACGATCGCCGCGATCAAGGCGGCGCTGACGATCCCGGTGCTCGCCAACGGCGACATCGATTCGCCACAGAAGGCGCTGGCGGTGCTGCGACATACCGGCGTCGACGCGGTGATGGTCGGCCGCGCCGCGCAGGGCCGACCGTGGATATTCCGCGAGATCGCGCACTTCCTCGCCACAGGCACGCATCTGCCGTCGCCAACGCTGGCCGAAATCCGCGACATTCTGCTCGGGCATCTCGAAGCCCTGCACGCGTTCTACGGTGAGACATCCGGCGTGCGCATCGCGCGCAAGCATCTGGGCTGGTACGCCAAGGAGCGCCCCGAGAACGCCGCCTTCCGCAGCGTGGTCAATCGCGCCGAGACCGCTGACGCGCAACTCGCGTTGACCCGCGATTATTTCGACGCGCTGGTCGCCGGGAATTCAAAGCCGATGATGGCGGCCTGAGTCCGGCGTTCTGCCCCCACCTGATCAGGCGACACGCCGTGCCTGTCTTCCACGCCCAAACGATGCACCCGGTCCCCGGTATCCCGCGGTCGTCGTGACTCGACTGTTGCCATCCACGTGACAAGTGCGCGTTACGAACAAAATGCCAAAAACGGCAAAGTCAAAAGTCTAAACATGAGAAATTGCAGCGTGATGTAAATAAATCGCTATGAAAATATTGCGGACTGATGAATCCGATGGTAGTTGTATGAATATCCGGCCCCGGCTATCGCTGGGTCTACGATTCCTGCGGAACCGGTAGCGGCGGCACAGCCATCCCCGGCGGCGGCGGAGCGGTCTGTCCGGGCGGCAGCGGCGACTACGTGTCCCAGTTGAAGTACGCCAACGGCGGCACTTTCAGCGTCAAACAATGGGGCTACTACCTCGAAGACCGCTGGCAGGTCACGGACAACGTGCTGTTGTCGCTCGGTCTGCGCAACGAAAACTTCGAGAACTACAACGCCGACAACGTGCTCTACGTCGAGCAGAAGGACCAGTGGGCACCGCGCCTCGGTCTGAGTTGGGATGTTCTGGGTGATTCTTCATTCAAACTGTTCGCGAACGCCGGTCGATATCACCTGGCGATGCCCAACAACGTTGCATTGCGTGGCGCCGCTGGATCGCTTTATACGAACGAGTACTTCGCGTTCACGGGAATCGACCCGGTCAGTGGCGAGCCTACTGGGATCACACCGCTGGGCGACGGCCCGTACTCCACGAACCGCGAGTATGGACAGGCGCCTGACCCCGCCTCCGTTGCAGCAAAGGGGCTGGAGTCACATTACCAGGATGAGATCGTAGTCGGATTCGAGAACACCATCGGCGACACGTTCACCTACGGCGCACGCTATGTGTATCGACGCCTGCAGAGCGCGATCGATGACATGTGCGATTACCGCCCCGCCTACAATTGGGCCATCGACAATGGCTACTCGGAAGAGGTCGCGGACAATCTGGGCAACGCGCTCGCCAATTGCCGGCTGTTCAATCCCGGCGAAGCGAATACCTTCCAGTTGGATGACGGCACCGGCACGCTCGTCGAAGTGGCACTCAGCAAGGAACAGCTCGGATTCCCGGAGTTGAAGCGCAACTACCAGGGTCTGGACATGTTCATCGAGCGGCCGTTCGATGGCACCTGGTTCGGTCGGATCGATTACACGCTGTCCAAGAACTACGGTAACGCGGAGGGACAGGTCAAATCCGACATCGGACAGACCGATGTGTCGCAGACACAGGACTGGGACCATCCCGAATTGATGGAGAATGCCAACGGCTACTTGCCGAACGACCGCCGGCATTACATCAAGGCGTTCGGCGCGTACCAGATCACCGACGAATGGCGCGTCTCCGCTACCGCAAGCCTTGCGTCGGGTCGCCCGAAGAACTGCATGGGCTACTACCCCGACACGCCCGAGAACGAAGAGTTCAACGCGCTCTACGCGTACGGCGGACCCTACTACTTCTACTGCAACAATCAGCCCACTCCGCGCGGTAGCGCCGGCCGCCTGCCCTGGAGCAAGAATCTGGACGTCGGCGTCGCGTATCGTCCTGAGTTTGCTGGATCCCGGTTGGAGTTCGGCGTGGATATCTTCAACGTCTTCAATTCACAGACCGAGCAGAACCGAATCGAGTACGGCGAGAACGGCGGCCCCGGCGTGCCGTACAACCAGGCAGGTCGGGTCGTCAGCTACACGCTGCCCCGCTATGCGCGCTTCAGCATTCGCTGGGATCTCTGAGTCAATATAGATCGAGCCATGACGGGCCGCCCATCCGGGCGGCCCGTTTTTTTTAAGGCTGCACTTGAGTCGCATCGGCGCGGGCATCGCACGACACCAAGAGTCTCTCGCTTACCTGCGCCGCCTTTCAATCAAATGGATCAGTGGCGCGCGTTCCCGGCTCCTTTGTCCGCTCCACCCGACGCCGGCTGCTCCCAGATACGCGCCCAAGTCGCGTTCCAGGTCTCCGCGATGTCGCGCGTCATCTCTGCCTGCACCGGCGGTATCGATCGCCAGCCATCGCCTGCACGCTGGGCCACGTCGAAACGGAAGAAATAGTCCGGTTCATTGCCCATACGCAGATCGCTGATCTGCAGGGTGTCGTCGACGACCGCCGCGCCCATGAAGCCGTGGTTGAACCACGCAAGCCGTTGCACCGCAGGCAAACCCGCGTTCTCGCGCAAGGCGTCGACATCGGACGGGTACGCGGCGAAGCGCATCGGGCCGCGATCAACCGCCAGCGAGCGGAACCCTTCGACGTAGCCGTCGTCGGACATCGCGACGACGCGCCACAACACGGTGTTGGCCGGCATCGGCACCGAGAACCGCGGTGCATCGCCAAGGCCCATCGCGACCAGCGCGCGATCGGCTTCGCGATCGACCAGGGTCTTGGCCACCAGTGACCAACCCAGATACGCCGTGCTCAGCACGAGCCCTGCCGCGATCAGGCGACCGGCGATCAGGCGCGGACCGGCGAACGCGGCGACCAGCACACCGATCAGCAGCCACACGGTATAGAGCGGATCGATGATGAAGACGCTCGACCACATCGCCGGCGGCGGCGTCAGCGGCCACCACAGCTGTGTCCCGTAGACGGTGAACGCATCGAGCAGCGGGTGCGTGATCAGCGCCAGCGCGATCGCCCAGAACCAGCGCATCGGCGCTTCGGCGACGCGGCCCTTGCCGAAGCGCTTGAACAGCCACCAGATGGCAGCGGCGATCAGCGGCAATACCAGCAGGGAATGCGTCAGCCCCCGGTGCAGGGTCATGCGCAGCACCGGGTCGTCGGTCATCAGCGCGATCGGAATGCCGTCCAAGTCCGGCAGGGTGCCGAGCACGGCACCGGCCGCGAGCGCGGCACGGCGATGGGCGGCGGGCACGATGGCGGCAGCGACCGATGCGCCGAGGACGATCTGGGTCAGGGAATCCATCCGCCGATGCTAGCAGCCGGCGCCACGGCGTCGAGGTATCAGGCCGCGCGTGACACCGGCGCTGCGGGCACTGTCGCAGCACGCGCGGGCAACATCGCGAGCACTTCTCCCTGATGCGACAACAGGCGCAGGCTGCCGTCCTGCGCTTCGGCCAGCGCGGTCAGGCTTTCGACCCAGTCACCATCGTTGGCATACACCAGGCCGTCGCGCTCGACCAGGGACGCGCGATGGATATGGCCGCAGACGATGCCATCGAGACCGCGCCGTCGCGCATCGGCAAGTCCTGCCTGCACGAAACGTTCGATGTAGCGCTCGGCCGCGCCGCTGCGCTGCTTGAGAAATTCCGACAGCGACCAGTAGCGCATGCCGAACTTGCGACGGGCGAAATTGAGCCACTGGTTGCCGGTGAGGATGCGGTAGTAGAGCCAGTCACCGAAGCGCTCCTGCAGGCCGCCGAAGTGCGTGATCGCGTCATAGTCGTCGCCATGCGTGACCAGCAGACGGCGGCCGTCGGCGGTCTCGTGCACGGTGCGGCGGCGTACCTGCATCGCCGGCAGCGCGAGGCCGCAGACGCGGCGAAGCGCGCGGTCATGATTGCCGGGCACGTAGACGATCGTGGTGCCGGCGCGTCGCAGCGCATGCAAGGCTTCCACCACGCGGATCTGCGGCGTGCCCCAGCGCGCGCGGCGCTGGGCCATCCACCACAGATCCACGATGTCGCCGACCAGATACAACCGGTCGCAGCGCAGGCCGTCGAGGAAGCTGGCGAGTTCCGCGGCATGGCAGTGTTTCGCGCCGAGATGCACGTCGGAGACGAAGACCGCACGGTGGTGCGGGCGCGGCGGCGGCAATCGGATCGGCGGGCTCATGCGTCGGTCTCTCCCAGGTAGCGGCGCCGCTTGTGCGGACGCAGGCGGTGCAGGTCCAGTTCGACCAGGCCGTCGACGGAATTGCTGAAGTCGGGATCGACGCCGAAGGCGAGAAAGCGGGCGCCGCCCGGTTCGCACAGTTCGACGTACTGGCGGTAGAGGGTGGGCACGCCGGCACCGAAGGTAGCGAGTCCGGCCTTGAGTTGGGTCAGCGCGGATGCGGCATCGAGATCACTGAACGACGGCGCGTCGCCTGCGAAAGCGAACGGCCGGCGCGCGACCGCGAGCCCCTCGCCGGCGTGATAGCGCTGGAAGTAGGCGACCAGCTGTTCGCGCGCATCGCGCGGCAGGGCCGCGCTGATCGACGCCGGTCCGTACAGCCAGCGCACCTGCGGGTGCCGCTGCAGATACGCGCCGATGCCCTGCCACAGGGCGTCGAGTCCACGCCCGCCCCAGCACTCGGGCACCACGAAGCTGCGGCCCAGTTCCATGCCCGCCCGCAGGCGCGGCAGCGCCGCGTCGGCATAGCGGAACAGCGACGCGGCGTAGAAGCCATCGATGCCGTGCGTGGCGAGGACCTCCGCGCCGCAGGCGACGCGATAGGCGCCGACCACGCGCGCCGCCGCGTCGTCCCACAGCACGATGTGATCGTAGTGCGCGTCGAAGACATCGAGATCGCGGGACCGTCCCGTGCCCTCGCCCACCCGGCGAAAGGTCAGTTCACGCAGCCGGCCGATCTCGCGCAGCAGCGGATGGCGCAGATTGCCGTGCAGCAGCCGCACCTGCCGCCCACTGCCGAGTTCGCACAGGCAGTCGGTGGAAGCGACGGCGGCGCGCAGCGCAGCCAGTGATGCCGCGCGGGCCAGCGGCGCCTGCCCGTCGGCGCAGGCTTCGCGTCGGGTGCCGATCGCATACAACTGCCGACGCAGCGAGGCCAGCAATGCGTCGTCATCGCCGTCGCACGGCACCGCCAGTGGCAGGCCGATGCGCAGGCGCAGCGGCCGCGTGCGACGCGCGTACATCTCGCGCGCCAGCAGCGCCGTGCCGGCGGGCCGGTACAGTGCCGAAACCCCGTAGAACAGCGACGAGT
This sequence comes from Luteimonas sp. 3794, assembly GCF_031456825.1. Taxonomy (NCBI): domain Bacteria; kingdom Pseudomonadati; phylum Pseudomonadota; class Gammaproteobacteria; order Lysobacterales; family Lysobacteraceae; genus Luteimonas; species Luteimonas sp. 3794. The sequence continues at coordinate 109,445 of NZ_JAVDVJ010000004.1, forward strand.
TCCGCGCATCGATGCGCACCGGCAACACAGGTGCGCCCGTGTTGCGAACGAAGCGCAGCATCCCGCGGCGCCAGCGCGAGTCGCGCACGCCGCCCGGGCCAAGCCGCGAAACCTCGCCTGCCGGAAAAATCACCACGCAGGCCTCCTCGCGCAGCGCCGCTTCCACCGCCGCGATGCTGGCTTCGGTCGGCCGGCCACCGAGGATCCGCACGCCCAGCATCAGCGGCGCCAGCGGTTGCACCGTCGAAAGCAGGTCGTTGGCAACGATGCGCACGTCGCGACGCACCCGGCCGATGCAGGCCAGCAGTGCCAGGGCATCGAGCGCGCCGGAGGGATGATTGGCGACCACCAGCAGCCGGCCGCGTGCGGGAATGCGGGCGACGTCGGCATCGGACACGTCGAAGCGCAGGCCGAGGTGTTCGCCGCACGCGGCGACGAAGTCGAATCCGGACAGGTGCGCGCTGCGTCCCAGAAACGCGTCGAGTTCCTCGAAGCGTGACCACTGTGCGATGCCACGCAGCAGCGGGCGGACGATGCGGGCGCGGCGACCGCGGAACCAGTCGGGCCAGCGTTGCCGAAGACGATCCTCGATCCGGAGCATGCGGTGCCTGGTCGGGCGGGTTGGGTGCAGGCTGCGCGCGCCCCGCGTCGCCCCGGTTGCAGCCCGCTTTCAGCGCCGTGACAGCCGGCCGCCCGGGGCGGCAGTGCTTAACCCCAGCGCAATCCGCCGCAGGGCACAATGCATTTCCATGGCCGGCGCTGTATCATTTCGGCCCATCTTTTCATCCGAATATAGGGATATAGCCCCGATGTCCAGCTATCTCTTCACCTCCGAGTCGGTCTCCGAAGGCCACCCGGACAAGATCGCCGACCAGATTTCCGATGCCGTGCTCGATGCGATCCTCGCGCAGGACAAGCGTGCGCGCGTGGCCTGCGAAACCATGGTCAAAACCGGTGTGGCGATCGTCGCCGGTGAGGTGACCACCAGCGCCTGGATCGATCTCGAAGCGCTGACCCGCAAGGTGATCCTGGACATCGGCTACAACAGTTCCGACGTCGGTTTCGACGGCGAGACCTGCGGCGTGCTCAACCTGATCGGCAAGCAGTCGCCCGACATCAACCAGGGCGTGGACCGCAAGAATCCCGAGCAGCAGGGCGCCGGCGACCAGGGCCTGATGTTCGGCTATGCGACCAATGAAACCGACAGCTTCATGCCGGCCGCGATCCACCTGTCGCACCGTCTGGTCGAGCGCCAGGCGCAGGTGCGCAAGAAGAAGAATTCAAACCTGTCGTGGCTGCGTCCCGATGCGAAGTCCCAGGTCACGCTGCGCTACGAGAACGGTGTCGCCACCGCGATCGACGCCGTGGTGCTGTCGACCCAGCACGATCCGGGCATCAAGCAGAAGGATCTGATCGAGGCCGTCCGCGAGGAGATCATCAAGCCGGTGCTGCCGGCCAAGTGGCTGCACAAGGGCACCAAGTTCCACATCAACCCGACCGGCAAGTTCATTATCGGCGGCCCCGTGGGCGACTGCGGCCTGACCGGCCGCAAGATCATCGTCGATACCTACGGCGGCTGGGCACGCCACGGTGGCGGTGCGTTCTCGGGCAAGGATCCGTCGAAGGTCGACCGCTCGGCCGCGTATGCCGCGCGTTATGTCGCCAAGAACGTCGTCGCCGCCGGCCTGGCCGATCGCTGCGAAGTGCAGGTCTCGTATGCCATCGGCGTCGCCGAGCCGACCTCGATCTCGGTCACCACCTTCGGCACCGGCAAGATCCCGGACGAGAAGATCGAAAAGCTGATCCGCAAGCATTTCGACCTGCGCCCGTACGGCATCATCCAGATGCTGGATCTGATCCACCCGATGTACCAGCAGACAGCGGCCTACGGCCACTTCGGCCGCAAGCCGAAGGACTTCAGCTACACCGACGCTACCGGCAAGTCGCAGAGTGCGACGTCGTTCTCGTGGGAGAAAACCGATCGCGCCGACGCGCTGCGCGCGGACGCCAAGCTGAAGTAAGGAATCCGGGCGCGGCCTCTGCCGCGACTGCATCACTTCGGGGAACGGGCCGCACATGCGGCCCGTTTTTCGTTGGGCGCGCCGGCCCCATCACCCGTTGTGCATCGCGGAGTTCGCATGCTATCTGTGCAGTGCAGCACAGATCCGCCCGCGTACTGCCCACGGAGCCTGTCACCCGATGCCGCCCAGCTATGACGAGATGCACGATGCCGACGGGCATGTCCGCCCGCACTATCGCGGCTTCGACGACTGGCTCAAGGCCACCTCCGACGAGCAGGTCGCGCACAAGCGGCGCGAGGCGGAGATCTCCTTCCACCGAGTGGGCATCACGTTTTCGGTCTACGGTGAGGAATCCGGCAACGAACGCCTGATCCCCTTCGACATCGTGCCGCGCATCCTGCCGGCGCAGGAATGGAAGATGCTCGAAGCCGGCCTGCGCCAGCGCGTGCATGCACTGAACCTGTTTCTCGGCGACATCTACGGCGACCAGCGCATCCTCCGCGACGGCCGCATTCCGACCGAACTGGTGCTCGACAACAGCGAGTACCGCAAGGAGATGCAGGGCCTCAAGGTCGCCTGCAACACCTATTCCCACGTCTCGGGCATCGACTTGGTGCGCGCCGGCGACGGCGAGTACTACGTGCTCGAGGACAATCTGCGCGTGGCGTCCGGCGTGTCCTACATGCTGGAAAACCGGCGGATGATGGCGCGCCTGCTGCCCGAGGTGTTCGCGCGCCAGCAGATCGCGCCGGTCGAACGCTACCCCGATGCCCTGTTCGACATCCTGCGCGAGTGCGCACCGGCCAACGTCGACAATCCGGTGGTCGCGGTGCTGACCCCGGGCGCCGCGAACTCGGCGTACTTCGAACACGCGTTCCTGGCCCAGCAGATGGGCGTGGAGCTGGTCGAGGGCGCGGATCTGTTCGTGCAGAACGACATGGTCTACGCCCAGACCACGCGCGGCGCGCAGCGCGTGCACGTGATCTATCGCCGTATCAACGACGACTTTCTCGACCCGACGGTGTTCCGCCCCGAGTCGCATCTCGGCGTGCCGGGCCTGTTCGGCGCCTATCGCGCCGGCAACGTCACGCTGGCGAACGCGCCGGGCACCGGCGTCGGCGACGACAAGTCGGTCTATCCCTACGTGCCCGACATGATCCGCTACTACCTCAGCGAGGAGCCGATCCTGCACAACGTGCCGACCTGGCAGCTGCGCAATCCGGACGATCTGAAGTACACGCTCGAGCACCTGCCCGAACTCGTGGTCAAGGAAGTCCACGGCGCCGGCGGCTACGGCATGCTCGTGGGCCCCGCGTCGACGAAGGCCGAGATCGAGGAGTTCCGCGCGCGCATCCTCGCCAATCCGAGCAACTACATCGCGCAACCCACGTTGTCGCTGTCGACCTGCCCGACCTATGTCGAGAGTGGCCTCGCGCCGCGGCACATTGATCTACGTCCCTACATCCTCACCGGGCGCCGCATCCACGTGATTCCGGGTGGCCTGACGCGCGTCGCATTGCGCGAGGGCTCGCTGGTCGTGAACTCGTCGCAGGGCGGCGGCACCAAGGACACCTGGGTGATGGAGGCATGAGGCGCGTGATGCCGGTCTCCTGTAGCCGTCGCGCGCCGAACGCCCGGGATCGCGTTCCCTTGTCCATCGGCGCACCGCGCGCCGGCAATCCGAACAGGCGCTGAGCCATGCTTTGCCGCACCGCGAACGATCTCTACTGGGTGGCCCGCAACATGGAGCGCGCCGAGAACACCGCGCGTCTGCTCGACATGGCGCAGCGCATCGCGTTGCTGCCCGAGCGGCTCGACCGCGGCAAGGCCCAAGCCGCGCCCTGGCGTCGCGCGCTCGACTCGCTGGGTTCGGCGCAGGAATTCGAGCAGGCGCACGGTCGGATCGATGCGGAAAGTGTGGTCCAGCATCTGCTGCTCTCGCCGACCAATCCTGGATCGATCTACAGCTGCCTGCGCGCTGCGCGCGAGAACGCCCGCGCGCAGCGCGTCGCGATCACCGCGGAGATGTACGAAGACCTCAACAGTTCGTGGCTGGAAATCCGCCGCTTCGACAGCGCACGCCTGCGCCAGGACGGGCTGAGCAGCGCGCTGGAATGGGTGAAGACCCGCTCGGCCGCGTTCCGCGGCATCACTATCGGCACGCTCGGCCGCGGTGAGGGCTACCAGTTCCTACAGATGGGTGCCTTCATCGAACGCGCGGACTGGTCGATCCGGTTGCTCGACATGATCAGCAGCGACGAAACGCTGCCGGAAACCGGCGAAGCGCGTGACGCCACCCAATATTTCCAGTGGAGCGCGCTGCTGCAGGCGCTGTCGGCGTTCGAAACCTACCGCCGCCTGTACCGCGAATCGGTCAGCCCGGCCGGTGTCGCGGCGCTGATGCTGCTCAACGACGACAACCCGCGCTCGCTGCAGACCTGCGTCGGCGCGATCCACCAGATTCTGCAGCAGCTGTCGGGCGGCGAATCGCTGGAAGTGGCTCGCCAGGCCGGTGCACTGGCCGCGCAGGCGCGCTACGCGCACATCGACGAGATCATCGCCGGGGGCCTGGAGTCGTGGTTGCAGGACACCATGGCACGACTGTCCAAGCTCGGCAGCGAGATCCACCGGCAGTTCATGACCACCGGCGCGGCGCCTGTCCCCCCGCCGGTCCTGCGGCAGTCGCAATGGCAGCGCACGTCCTGAGCTGTCACTACCCGTCGCCGCGGGGCACAATGGCGATTGCGCTGTACCGCGATACGACATGACCTACTGCATCGGACTGAACCTCGAAGAGGGCCTGGTACTGGCCTCCGACTCGCGTACCAACGCCGGCGTGGACCACATCCGCCGGGCCGGCAAGATGCGGATCTTCACCCAGGACGGCGAACGTGTCGTGGTGACGCTGTCGTCGGGCAATCTGTCGCTGACGCAGAACGTGCTCAACCTGCTCGAGCATCGCGCGCGCCATGAGCCCGAGCGCGTCGGCATCCTCAATGCGCAGTCGATGTTCCAGGTGGCGCAGGTGGTCGGCGATGCGATGCGCGAGATCCGCGGCCGTGATGAAGCCTATCTGCGCGACGGCGGCATTGATCCGAGTGGTTCCTTCATCGTCGGCGGCCAGATCCGCGGCGAAGCGCCCCGCCTGTTCCTGGTGTATTCGGAAGGCAACTTCATCGAAAGCGCCGGCGAGACGCCGTTCTTCCAGACCGGCGAAATCAAGTTCGGCAAGCCGATCCTCGACCGGGTGATCAACAAGCACACGGATCTGGTCACCGCGACCAAATGCGCGCTGGTGTCGTTCGATTCGACAATCCGCTCCAACCTGTCCGTCGGCCCGCCGATCGATCTGCTGGTCTACAAGCGCGACAGCCTCAAGGTCGAGATCCAGCAGCGCTTCGAAGAGGGCGACGCCTACCTGCAGTCGATCCGCAACCACTGGAACGACGCGATGCGTCGCGCGGTGGCGGACCTGCCGTTGCCGGAGTGGGCTTGATTCGAGCTCCGATGCCGCGCGCCGATGTGCGTCGTGCGCTTATTTGAGTCGAAGTCGATGTGAAGGGACAGGTGTTTCTCCCGCCTCCTTCGGGGCGTCATGCCCGATGGGGTGGAAGGTGCCCGTGGGGCGGATGCGGGTGGTGCTTTCAGCAACCTCCGTGTAAAGCTCCGGCCCTCACCCGACGCGCTTTTGCGCGTCGACCTCTCCCGGCGGGAGAGGTGCGGATTGCCTCGAAGCTGAGATGACGCGCGCGAGACGCCCGCAGGCGCCGCGCGCACGTTAGAGGTTTCGACTCTCAGCGCGCCGCGTCTTCCGCCGGCCGATTCTTCACGTACTGGTCGAGCCAGGCATTGGTCTCATAGAGCATGTGCAGGATCGATTCGCGCGCGCGGTAGCCGTGCGATTCCTTGGGCAGCATCACCAGGCGCGCGTTGCCGCCCAGGCCCTTGATCGCGGCGAACATGCGCTCGCTCTGCATCGGGAACGTGCCGGAGTTGTTGTCCTCCTCGCCGTGGATCAGCAGGATCGGATCCTTGATGTCGCCGGCGTAGTTGAACGGCGACATCTGCAGATAGGTCTGCTGCGCTTGCCAGTAGTTGCGCTCCTCGGCCTGGAATCCGAACGGCGTCAGCGTGCGGTTGTACGCGCCGCTGCGGGCGATGCCGGCAGCGAACAGGCGCGAATGCGCGAGCAGGTTGCCGGTCATGAAGGCGCCGTAGGAATGGCCGCCGATCGCGACCCGGCGACGGTCGGCGACACCGCGGCGCACCGCTTCGTCGATCGCCGCCTCGGCGCTGGCCACCAGCTGCTCGATGTAGGTGTCGTTCGGTTCCGCATCGCCCTCGCCGATGATCGGCATCGACACGTCGGCGAACACCGCGTAGCCCATCGCCAGGAACGCCTGCGGCCCCCAATAGCCGACCGCATTGAAACGGTACGGCGAATCGGTGACCTGGCTGGCGGCGTCTGCGGATTTGAACTCGCCCGGATACGCCCACATCAGCATCGGCAGCGGACCGTCGCGCTTTGCGTCGTAACCGGCGGGCAGATACAGCGTGCCGGTGAGGTCCACGCCGTCCTTGCGCTTGAACCGCACGAGCTCCTTCTGCACGTCGCGTAACTGCGGCGTCGGGTGCGCGAACGCCGTCAGCGGCACTGGCGCGGCATCGGGTGCGTCGAGGCGACGCACGACGTAGTTCGACGGCTCGGTCTGGGTCTCGCGCGATGTCAGCAGACGCGTCGCGTCGGCATCGAGTACCGCGCTGGGCGATTCGTAGTACGGCGCCTGCGAATGGAACAGACGCGTGGTGCTGCCGTCGGCGAGGTTCTGGCGATCGAGGAAGGGGCGGTCGCCCTCCTCCGAGGCGCCATCGCCGATGCGGTAGATGCTGTCGCCATCGGACGCGATCAGCAGGCGGCTGTTGCCGGTCGCGTCGGGCAGTGTCACCGCCATGCCCGGATCGGCGTAGCGGTCCTCATAGGAACCGTCGCGCACCATGACCGGTTCGCCGCCGTCGGGCTGCAGGCGCCACTCGCGGATGCGCCGCGTCCTCCACCAGTACTCGGTCAGCAGCGCGAGATCGCCGCTGCCCCACTGCGTACCGGCATAGCGCATCGACAGTTCGGCCAGTACCTGCGGCTGTCCACGGAACGGCGCCGCCTGCATATAGACGATGTCACGCACCGCGACCTCGCGCGCGGGGTCGCCGCCGTCCTGCGCTTCCACCCATGCGAGCGTGGCCGGCGCATCACTGCGCCAGGACACGGACCGCTTGCCGGTGGGCACCGCGTCGTTGCCGACCGGCAGGCCTTCAACCAGCGGCAGTGTCGCGACGGTGTGCTGGACCTGTCCGTCCAGGCCGACGACTTCAATGCGCCGCGGGAAGCGCGTGTAGGGCACGAGATACGAGAACGGACGATCGATCTGCTGGCGCAGGATGTGGCGGCCGTCGGGCGACATCGTCGCGCTGGTGGTCAGGCCCGGCGCACCGATCGGCGATACCACACCGTCGAGCGCCACACGTGCGAGCTGGCTGGTCATGTAGTGCGCGAACACGCGCGCGTCCTGCTCGCTGCGCAGCAGGTCCTGATAGGTGCGCAGCTGCTGCACCGTGCCGCCGGCGCCGGTTTCCTGCACGTTCGGGCCCGCGGGAATGCCCGCATCCTGCGGCACGCTGCCCTGCCCTTCGGGGCGCAGGCGCACCAGCAGACCCGAACTGTCGGGCATCCATTCGAAGCCGTTGCCGACCACCGCGTTGAGCGGCTGCGCGAGCAGGCGCCGCGCCTGACGCGTGCCCACATCGACCACCCACAGCTGCACTTCGCCGGCGTCCACATCGACCTGGCTGAAGGCGATGTGGCGCTGGTCGGGCGACCACAGCAGCGAGGCCAGGGACAACGGTTCCGGCAGGCCGGCGATGCGCTGCTCGTCGCCGCCATCGACCGGCTTGAGCCAGACGTCGGTCACGAACGAGGCGCGGCTGGTCGAGTACGTCTTCGGATTGATGCGGATGCCGCCGAGCTTGAGCTCGGGCTGCGCCACCTCGGCGATGCTCGGCAGCGCCGGCGTCTGCAGGAACGCGACGAGATCGCGCTGCGGGCTCAGCAGCAAGCGTGGCGGACGCGGCGCATCGACAATCGCCTGCAGCGCTTCGGGTGGCACCTGGTAGCCGGTGCCGGCAGACGCGGGCGCGCTCTGCGCGAACAGCGGCGCCCCCCACGACAGCGTCGCGGCAAGCAGCGTGGCGGAGACGACGACGGAGAGACGGCAGCGGGGACTCGTTGAAGACATCGGCAGGCGATCCGGAAGCACTCGGGCCGTCGAGCATAACCGCGCGCCCCACCGTCACCTGCTTCCGTGGACCGGGACTGTCGGTACTTGCGCGTCGGCGCGGCCTGCGCAAGGGCAGGCGCGATACGGACCCCGGAAGAAAAACGGGCCGCATCGCGCGGCCCCCAATCCGGCGCGTCCTGCACCGGCGGATACGTCATCGATCAATGGCGGTGAGGCCGATCGCGACAAGGGCGGCATGCTGACGCACGCGGCATCTGCGCGCACTGGGGTTGACCCTAGGGGTCGGGTCGCGGATGAAGCGGGGTTCAGGGTGAATGCGCAGGGCCCACGGCCCCGCCCGGGGCTGGGATAGAATGGCCGTCGCCTCGCCGAGGGGCGCTGCGACCGTGCTGCACGGCCAGGCTCGGCGCGGTGTCCTGCGAACGGCGCCCGTACTCGCGAATGCGCACGACGCATTCCACTACGGAGCTGCCATGAACGCACAACTCAAGACCTTCTCGACCGAAGGCGATTACAAGGTCGCCGACATTTCGCTCGCCGACTGGGGCCGCAAGGAACTCGACATCGCCGAGCACGAGATGCCGGGCCTGATGTCGATCCGCAAGAAGCACGCCGCCACGCTGCCGCTCAAGGGCGTGCGCGTGACCGGTTCGCTGCATATGACGATCCAGACCGCGGTGCTGATCGAGACCCTCAAGGACATCGGCGCCGACGTGCGCTGGGCGTCGTGCAACATCTTCTCGACCCAGGACCATGCGGCCGCCGCGATCGCCGCGACCGGCACGCCGGTGTTCGCCTGGAAGGGCGAGACGCTGGAGGAATACTGGGACTGCACGCTCGAAGCGCTGAGCTTCCCCGACGGCAAGGGCGGCCTGATCGGTCCCGAGCTGGTCGTCGACGACGGCGGCGACGTGACCCTGCTGATCCACAAGGGCTTTGAACTCGAGAAGGGCGACGACAGCTGGGTCAACAGCACCGGCGGCAGCCACGAGGAGCAGGTCATCAAGGCGCTGCTCAAGCGCGTGCGCAGCGAGCGTCCGGACTTCTGGACGCGTACGGTCGCCGAGTGGAAGGGCGTGTCTGAAGAAACCACCACCGGCGTCCATCGCCTGTACCAGCTGGCCCAGGCCGGCACGCTGCTGGTGCCCGCGATCAACGTCAACGACTCGGTCACCAAGTCGAAGTTCGACAACCTCTACGGCTGCCGCGAGTCGCTGGCCGACGGCCTCAAGCGCGCGATGGACGTGATGCTGGCCGGTAAGGTTGCCGTGGTCTGCGGCTACGGCGATGTCGGCAAGGGCTCGGCGGCGTCGCTGCGCAACTACGGCGCGCGCGTTGTGGTCACCGAGATCGATCCGATCTGCGCCCTGCAGGCGGCGATGGAAGGCTACGAGGTCAACACGATCGAGTCCACGCTGGGCCGCGGTGACATCTATGTCACCACCACCGGCAACAAGGACATCATCACCGTCGAACACATGAAGGCGATGAAGGACCAGGCGATCGTCTGCAACATCGGCCACTTCGACAACGAGATCCAGGTGGATGCGTTGAACGCGCTGAAGGGCGTGGAGAAGATCAACATCAAGCCGCAGGTCGATAAGTACATCTTCGACAACGGCAACGCGATCTTCCTGCTGGCCGACGGCCGTCTGGTGAACCTGGGCTGCGCCACCGGCCACCCGAGTTTCGTGATGTCGAACTCGTTCGCCAACCAGACCCTCGCGCAGATCGACCTGTGGGCGAACAAGGACACCTACGAGAACAAGGTGTACCTGCTGCCCAAGCAACTCGACGAGGAAGTCGCGCGCCTGCATCTGGAAAAGATCGGCGTGAAGCTGACCACGTTGACGAAGGAACAGGCCGACTACATCGGCGTGCCGGTCGAAGGCCCGTTCAAGCCGGACCACTACCGCTACTGATCGGTTGATCGATCATCGTGTGCAAAGGAACGGGCGCCGCGAGGCGCCCGTTTTTTGTTGCCGTCAGCGGGCGAAACGCGCCCGCAGCGCCTGCCACAGCCGCTGCCGCGCCTCGAATACGCGCAGCCCCAGCAGGAACGCGCTCAGCCACACCAGCCCTTCGGTCGCAAACGCGGCCACGGTGACCAGCACGATCCGCGTGGCCCGGTCGACGCCAAGCGCGAGCCCGACCGCCATCGCGATCCATGCCAGCAGACAGACCACGCCGCCGAGCGCGATCCAGCGCCACGGGCGTCGCACGCCCGCCTCACGACGCGCGCTCATTCTTCACCTCGCAGCGCGGACAGCGCCGCGCGATCGAGATAGCGGCCATCGAGCACCACTGCGCGCGCATCGCGCACATGCGCCAGATCCGCGAGCGGATCGCCATCGAGCACGAGCAGATCCGCCTCGTGCCCGACCGCAACGCGGCCCAGCCGATCGCCGGCGCCGAGTGCATCGGCCGCGCTCGCCGTACCGGCGCGCAGGATATGGGCGTTCGGCACACCGGCCTCGGCCAGCAGCGCCATCTCGTGGTGCAGGCTGACGCCCGGTGCGATCCAGGGATTGCTCATGTCGGTGCCCAGCGTCATCCGCGCGCCCGTCGCGTAGAGGCGCGCGGCCATGCGCTGCACCTTCGGCCAGATCGCGCGGGCACGTTCGAAATCCGCGGGTTCCCAGCCGATAGCGAAGGTGAAGAAATCGGTCCAGTTCGCCAGCAGCCGCGGATGCGCATAGCGTTCGGCATCGCGACGGTACGGGCTGTCGTCCCGGTCCTGGACGAAGGCCGCATGGAAGGCGACGAGGGTGGCATCGAACACCGGACGGTATTGGTCGAACGCCGCGACGAGGCGATCCGCCTCCGCGCCATCGGGATCGAAATGCTCCCACCACTCGAAGAACGCGAACGTCGCCGGGCGACGCGACGCGACATACCCCTCCGCGTCGGCGGGCGCCAGCAGGTCCGGGCTCACCGGCATCAGATGCACGAGTCCATCCAGCCCCATCGGCAGCGCGTCGGTCCATGCGATCTCTTCGAGATGCGCGACCGCCGGGCGGCCATGCGCATGCGCGGCCGCGATGCCTGCCTGCAGCAGTTCCGGCGACAGGCCGGTATAGAGCTTGATCCAGTCGGCGCCGGCATCGACCTGTTCGGCCACGACGCGACGCACATCGTCAGTCGTGGTCACGCCGGTCGCGAGCCCGGGCAGACCGGCGTCATTGAGTACGTGTCCGGCATCGAAACTTTCCGGGCCGGTCAGCGCGGCGTCGGCGAGGCGCGCCTTGTAACGTGCCGCGGCGGCGAGATCACCGGCCGGGTTGCGGATCGTGGTCACCCCGAAGCCGACCAGGCGCGCAGCGTTGTGTTCGGCGATGGCGTCGTCAGGCAGCGCTTCCATGACGATCGCGTCGCCATCCTGCCGCACCACCATCGGCCCCAGGGACAGATGCGCATGCATGTCGATCAGGCCGGGCATCAGATAGCGATCCGCAAGTGACACGACGGTGGCATCGCGCTGGCAGGCGCGGCTGCCGGGGTGGGTGATGCGGGCGATCCGGCCGTCTTCGATGCGCACGCAGCGCGGCGCGCTGCTGCGGCTGCGCTCGACATCGATGATGCGGACGCCATCGAGCGCCAGCGTCGTCGGCGAAGCCTGCGCGGACAGCAACGGCGCGCAGCTCAGCAGACCGGCGACGGACCATGGGATGAGAGGATGCATCGGCAACTCCAAGGTGGGTGTACCCGGATCAGTCGCCGGCAGCGCCGTATTTCTTACGCCGCCGATGCAAGACGATGTCCGTGTAAGAAATCCACGCCTCGCGACGACTGCTCTGTGGACACCGCCCGATTTGTTCGATGCCATGCCCCCTTCGTGGTCCCAGGTCCAAGCGCTCCACCCGCAACTCTGGCGCGCGGTCTGCGGCTATGAACTCAACCCGGCGCTGCGCGACGAACTGATGCAGGACGTGCTGCTGGCGGTCTGGCAGGCGTTGCCGAAGCTGCGTGCGCACGACCGTCTGCTGCCGTTCGCGCTGCGGGTCGCGCACAACCTGGGGGCGAGCCATGTGCGCTCGGCCATCCGCACGCCGGCGCCGCTGCCGCTGGATCCCGACACCCACGATGTGCCGGACCCGAACTCCGTCGCGGATGCCGAGCGCGCACGCAGCGAGTGGCTGTTCGAAGCCCTGACCACCCTCCCCCTGACGCTGCGCCAGCCGCTGATGCTGCAACTCGAAGGCTTCGACTACGGCGAGATCGCCGAGCTGCTGGGAATCTCGATGGAGAACGTCGGCGTACGCCTGCACCGCGCCCGCCACCAGCTCAAAACCCTGCAAGCCCGCGAGGAGACCACGTCGTGAACGATTTCGATGATCTGCTGCAGAACGCATGGCAGGCGACGCAGCCGTCGACAGACAGCGCAGCGCTGATCAGGCGCGTGCGACGCCATCGGCTGCGGCTACGGCTGCGGCGAGCGCTCGAGATCGCAATCACGCTGGGCGCGATCGCGATGTTGCTCCGGCCGCTGGCCGGCGCCGCCGTCACCCCGGCGTACTGGCTGGTCATGCCGTTCTTCGTGGTCTACATGCCGGCGGCGTGGTGGCTGCTGTTGCGTGCGCCGCAGCCGCGGCGTGATGCGGCGACGCTCGATGTCGCGACCTATGCGCAGGTACGCCTATCGCAGCTTCGCGCAGGCCTGCGGGAACTGCGCATCGCGCGTGTCACCGCCGTCGTACTGCTCGTCTACGCCCTGTCGGCGATGGCGATCTCGATCGCGGTCGGCGCGACCGCCTGGCAGCCCGCCGCCGGCGATCTGCTGCTCTATGCCGGCGCCTGCGCCGTGCTCACCTACGGCATTTCGTACACGCGGCGCCGACGCTATCGTGCCGAGTACCGTGGGATGCGTCGTCTCGCAGGCCCACGCTGAGCCTGCCCGACCGTTGCGGCCCGACAACCCGGCGGCGCGGGATCGTCTCGCGCGACTCAGGGCACGCCGGCGATGCGGTCACCGCTCCTGACCGGAATCGCCGGCACGCGCGCGGTCGCGCGCTACGGCCGCCAGTTCGCGTTGTGCTCCCAGAAGTCCACGCTGCGCCGGTAGGCCGCGCGGTCGAGCGGCACGCCGGAGCCCCCCTCCTCCACGCCCAACGCATTGCGCAGCATCGTGATCGGCGCCATCGGAATCTCTTCGGGTTCGGCGGTGTAGATGCAGCCGACGATGCCCCAGTCCGCGTCGATCGGTGAACCTTCCTTCGCGAGCTGTTCGGCGCTGTAGAGAATCACCACGAGGTACTCCGCGCGCGGCGCTTCCACGCCTTCGAACCAGCGCACCAGCACCGGCAGTTCCGCGCTGTTGCGGGCTTCGTAGCCCGAGCGCAGCAGGTGCCGGTTGGCGTCGGTGATCGGGACGGTCAGGCAGCGCGTCGAGGTCCAGTTGCGGTGCACGTGCAACTTGCAGAACGGCGCGTAGCCATCGAGCACGGCGTGCGGCGTTTCGCGGTTGAGGTGCGCCTCGAATTGCTCGGGCGTGATGTCCTGGATGGTGTTGCCGCGCGGTGTGCGGGGAAACAGGCGCGGGCGGGCGAAGGGCGTGAGAACGATGGACATGCGGGTCCTGGGATCAAAAAGAAGGGACGCCTTACAGCGCGCGCTCGGTGCGGTTGCGGCCACCCATCTTGGCGCGATACAGCGCGGCATCGGCTTCGCGGTACAGCGCACCGGCATCGGCGTGGCGGGACGCGTCAAAGCGGCTGCAGCCCACGCTCGTCGTCACGACATCCTGCACGCCGTCGAAGGCCAATGGACTTTGCGCGAGCGCCTCGCGGAAGCGTTCGGCGCGCGCATGGGCCACGGTGCAGTCGGCAGGCAGCAGCACGCCGAACTCCTCGCCGCCGAGACGCGCGCACAACTCGCCCGGGCCGTCGAAAGACGCGTGCAACCGGCGCGAGAATTCGACCAGGCATGCGTCGCCGGCCACGTGGCCGTAGCTGTCGTTGATGCGCTTGAAATGGTCGATGTCGAGGATCAGCAGCGACAGTGGGCGGCCTTCGCCAGCCAGCACGATCGCATGTTCCAGCGACTCGGAAAACTCGCGGCGGTTGGGCAGCAGCGTCAGACCATCGACGCGGCTCTGGGTCGCGAACAGATCGCGCTGCTGGCGCAGGTCTTCTTCGAGTTCCAGCCGCGCGCGGTATTCGCGATGGCTACGCCGCATCACCAGCAGCATGTAGGCCATGTAGACGATCCACATGGCGCCGACACTGAGCGCGACCTCGCGCCACAGCACGACCAGCGGGGGCACCATGACCCCGAGAATCGCCAGCGCTGATGGCAGCCGACGCATGCACAGCGTATGTGCGAGCGCCATGCCGAACGCACCGGAGAACAACAGCGCGATCAGCGGCGCGGGCTCGGGCAGCGCGGACTGGCTCCATGCGCTGAAGCTGCCCCAGACGATCGTCGTCGCAAGCACGACGCCCCACAGCGTGCGTAGATAACGGCGCGCCTCGCGTTCGTCCGGCGCAGCGGGAACGGGGATCAGCACGCGCACGACGGCGAGTGCCAGCAGCGTGCCGATGACCAGCAACGCCGACATCCGGTAACCGGTCGAAAACCCGGTGACCGCGAACGCAAGCGCCGCGGCGACGCCGTAGAACCAGCCGCCGAGCCGGGCGCGCTGGCGTGTTTCCAGCACTTCCTGGATCAACAGATTGCGGGCGCGCTGGGCGCTGCGGTCGTAGCTGGCAGGCGTGGTCGGCATCTTCGGAGAGTACGGCGAACCGGGTCGCCAGGACATCGCGCCGGGCGCATGCGATGGCGCTAAAGCGTCACGCGCCCACATCGTGCAAGAAAAAAGGCGGGCCCGAAGGCCCGCCTCTTCGTTTTGATCAAAGCGCCTGCGTGCGCCGGTCGAGATCGGCCTCGTCGGGACCTTCGTCCGATCCGTGCAGTTCATCGTTCGCCGCGGGGGGCTGACCGTCGCCGACGGCTGCGCCCGGCACTTCGTGGTACGGCAGCTGCAGCACGCGGCTGGTCATGCCGCGAATGCGGTTGGTCAGCGCGACGTCGGTGTTGAGCGTCTGCCCGAATGACGGGACGATCTGCTCGATACGCTCGCGCCACGGGCCATCCATCTGCGCCGGATACACCTTGCGCATCACGTCGAGCATGATCTTCGGCGACGTCGACGCACCCGGCGACGCGCCCAGTAGCGCGGCGATGCTGCCGTCGGCATCGGTGACGATCTCGGTGCCGAACTGCAGGATCGCGCCCTGCTCCGGATCGCGCTTGATCACCTGCACGCGTTGCCCGGCGGTCACCAGACGCCAGTCGGCGGGCTGCGCACCCGGGTAGTACTTCTGCAGTTCCGCCATGCGGTCGGCGTCCGACAGGCGTGCCTGGCTGATCAGGTAGCCGACCAGATCACGGTTCTCGGCGCCGACGCGCATCATGCCGGCGACGTTGTGGTTGTTGACCGAGGAGAACAGGTCGAACCACGAACCGTGCTTGAGGAAGCGCGTGCTCTGCAAGGCGAACGGGCCGAACAGCAGCACCGGCTTGCCGTCGAGCATGCGCGCGTCGAGATGCGGCACCGACATCGGCGGCGAGCCGTCCTCCGCCTTGCCATAGGCCTTCACTTCATGGCGTGCAGTCACGGCTGGGTTGTCGGCGGCAAGGAACTGGCCACCGACCGGGAAGCCACCGTAGTTCGCGGCTTCCGGAATGCCCGAATGCTGCAGCATCGTCAGCGCGGCGCCGCCCGCGCCGACGAACACGAACTTCGTGCGGATCGAACGGGTCGTGTCGGTGGCGAGGTCATGCACGGCGACAATCCAGGTGCCGTCGTCCTCGCGCTGCAGCTTGCGCACTTCATGCCGCAGGTGCAGGCCGAAGTTCGGACTGCGCTCGAGCGCCTGGGTCAGCTGGCGGGTGATCACGCCGAAATTGACGTCGGTACCGAGCGGCATCCAGGTCGCGGCAATCTTCTGCGCAGGATCGCGGCCTTGCATCATCAAGGGCGCCCACGCGGCGATCTGCGCCGGGTCTTCCGAGTACACCATGCCGTTGAACAGCGGCTCCTTCGCCAGCGCCGCGTGGCGACGGCGCAGATAATCGATGTT
Source organism: Luteimonas sp. 3794 (assembly GCF_031456825.1). Taxonomy (NCBI): domain Bacteria; kingdom Pseudomonadati; phylum Pseudomonadota; class Gammaproteobacteria; order Lysobacterales; family Lysobacteraceae; genus Luteimonas; species Luteimonas sp. 3794. The sequence continues at coordinate 125,840 of NZ_JAVDVJ010000004.1, forward strand.
CGCATCGCCCCAGACGAAGCTCATGTGCGGCGTGGCGTTGATGAACTCGCCCGGCGTGCCGAGACGGCCGGCTTCGACCTGGTGCGACCAGAACTGGCGCGAGATCTCGAACTGCTCGGCGATGTCGACCGCGCGCGCGGTCTCGATGCTGCCGTCCTCGCGCTCGGGGGTGTAGTTGAGTTCGGCAAAACCCGAATGCCCGGTGCCTGCATTGTTCCAGCCATCGGAACTCTCCAGCGAGACGCCGTCGAGGCGCTCGTACATCTCGATGCGCCAGTCGGGCTCGAGTTCCTGCAGGTAGGTCGCCAGCGTGACGCTCATGACACCGGCGCCGATCAACACCACGTCGACAGGTTCGGCGTTCTCCGGCTCGGGCGGCGAACGCTCGAACAGCGGCCAATAGAGGAACAGACCGGCGGCGATCGCCACCAGCACGACGAGGCCGACGAGGGCCTTGAGGAATTTCTTCATGACGGGATCCTTGGGGAGGACGCCGGTCGGCGGCACCAGGACCGTCGAGGGGCACGGCCCGGCCAATGCCGGGCGACCCGGCAATTATAAAGCCGGCGTGCGTGGAGCCCGCGGGAAGGCGTGTTCCATGCAGGAGGCCGCCGGAATCTCTTCGCATTCATCGCGATCAAGAGATACAATTCGGCCCACACCGTCGCCGCAGGCCGCGCATGCTTCCGCTCAGCTTCGAGTTCTACCCGCCCAAGACCGACGACCAGCGCAGCCAGCTGGACCGGACCGCGAAGAAACTCGCCGTGCACGCGCCCGAGTACGTGTCGTGCACGTTCGGCGCCGGCGGTTCGACGCTCAGCCATACGCCCGAGACCGTGCGCCGGCTCAAGCAGCAGCACGGCCTGGATGCCGCGCCGCATTTGTCCTGCGTGGGCGGCAGCCGGGAAGAGATCCGGGAGTTGCTCAAGCTCTACCGCGCGATCGGCTGCAACCGCATCGTCGCGCTGCGTGGCGATCTGCCCTCCGGCATGGGCCATCCGGGCGACCTGCGCTATGCGTCCGATCTGGTCGCCTTCATCCGTGCCGAGTTCGGCGACCGGTTCCGCATCGAGGTGGGCTGCTATCCGGAGATCCACCCGCAGGCGGACGATGCCCGCGCGGACCTGCGCCATTTCAAGGCGAAGGTCGACGCCGGCGCGGACGCGGCGATCACCCAGTACTTCTACAACGCCGACGCCTATTTCCATTTCGTCGACACCGTGCGGCGCGCGGGCGTGGATATCCCGATCATTCCCGGCATCATGCCGATCTCGAACTTCAGCCAGCTGCGCCGCTTCTCCGAGGCTTGCGGCGCCGAGATCCCGCGCTGGATGCAGCGGCAGATGACCGCGCACGGCGACGATGCCGACGCGATCCGCGAGCTGGCCGCCGACGTGGTGACCAGTCTGTGCGAACGCCTGATCGCCGGCGGCGCACCCGCGCTGCACTTCTACACGCTCAACCTGTCCAAGCCCACCCAGGCCGTGCTCGCGCGCTTGTCCTGAAGCATCGCCCCGGACGCCACTGTCGCCATCACCGGCCAGCCGCTAGGCTGCGCCGATGCCCCGTCGCCCCTACCCCGCCCTGCTGCTGACCGCCTCGGCGATCGCGGCCGTGTGCGTGCCGGCTGGCGCGTCGGCGCAGGTCCGGCGCTGCACCGGCCCTGACGGCGGCACCATCTACACCGATCGCGCCTGTTCGGCCGTGGGCGCAACCGCGAGCGTGCCTCGGGCGGGGTCGGCGCGCCCGGCCTTGCCCAGGATCAGCTGCCAGCGCCAGCTGCGCGGACTGATCCAGGAACTGAGCTTCGCGATCGACCAGCGCGACACCAACCGGCTGGCCGGTCTCTACCACTGGCAGGGCCTGAGCCAGACCGGCGGTTACCAGATCCTGGACAGGCTGGACGCCATCGCGCAGCGGCCGCTGGTCAACATCACCGCGCAGCGGCCGGCGCAGACTGTGGTCGCCCAGGACCGCGGGGGGTTTACCGGCTGGGTCAGCGCGCGCGACCTCCCGACCGCAGCGCCCGAACGCCCGCCGACATCGCTGCGCATCGACCAGACCGGCGCGAGCGGCGGCGGCACCGTGACGACCGTGTTCGGCCTGCGTCGGCATCTCGGCTGCTGGTGGGTGAGTCTCTAATCCGTCGCAGAGCGGCGCGCGATGCCGCTCCGCGACGCCGGTATCAGTCCGCCGGCATCGACGGCCGCTCGGGCCGGAACGACAGGGTCGCCACAACACCGCGAACGGCACCCGGCACCACGCGCACCTGCCAGCCGTACAGCGCGCACAGACGGCGCACGATCGACAGACCGATGCCGCCACCCTGGGAATGTTCGGCGTGCGTGCCGCGATAGCCGCGTTCGAACAGCCGCGCTGCATCCTCGGCGCTGAGGCCGGGACCCGAGTCGGCCACCTCGACCGTGGCCTCGCCCAGACGCACGACCACCTCGCCTTCCAGCGTGTACTTGATCGCGTTGCCGACAAGATTGCCCAGCGCGACGGTGACCGCCGACTCGGGCGCATCGACTACCAGGGGCTGCGCGCCGGCCTCCAGTCGCAGCGTCAGCGGTTTGCCGGCAAGCTGGCCGCGGTGCGCATCGAAGAGTTGCTCAACCACGCGGCCGACGTCGGTCGCCCCATGTCCACGCTCATTGCGCGACAGCAGCAACAACGCGCTGATCAGATCGGTGCACTGCTGCTCGGCACGCTGAATCCGCGCAAGGCGTGCACGCGTCTTGTCGTCGAGTTCCGGCCGTGACAGCAGCAATTCCACCGCGCCTTTGATCACCGCGAGCGGTGTGCGCAGTTCGTGGCTGACGTCGGCGTTGAACTCGCGGTCGCGCTGCACGACTTCGGTCAGACGGAATGCGTAGTCGTCGAGCGCACTCGCCAGCTGACCGACTTCGTCGTCCGGGAAATGCGGCGCCAGCGCTTCGGGTGTCGACGTGTCGCCGGAACTGCGCAACCGGTTTGCCAGCGCCGACACCGGGCTCATGACCCGCGCCGCCGACCACCAGCCGATCAGCAGCGACAGCAACGACACCAGCACCACGGAGCCGAAGATCGCCCGCTGGAACTGCGTCGCGCCGCGCATCGTCTCGCTCATGTCGTAGGCGAGGAAGAACCATTCGTCGGGCGTCTTGCGCACCGCGAGTTTGTACATGAAGGGTGTGCCGTCCTCGTCGACGCCACTGAGGTTGTGGATGCCGTCGCCGAGTTCGTACCAGTCCGGCTGCTCGCGGCGCAGCTCCTCGAAGCGGTCACGCTTGATCACTCGCGCGCGGATCTGTTCCAGCGGCACCGCCGGATTGCGCACCGGATCGACGTAGTAGCGCCGTGCGTACTCGTCGATATTGCGGTTCATCAGGTCTTCGACCAGCGTGTTCTCCACGCGGTCACGCGCTTCCTGGGTCAGGAACGCGAACAGCGTCGTGAGCCCGAGACCGAGCAGCACGAACGACAGGATGATGCGACTGCGCAGGCGCCGCCGGTAACGGCGGCGGCTACGCGTCCGGGCCGGCCGGCCCTGGATGGACTCAGGTGGCCGCATCGGGAACCGCGATGCGGTAGCCGATGCCGTGACGGGTCTGGATGTACGGAACGTCGAACGGCTTGTCGATCACCGCGCGCAGGCCATGGATGTGCACGCGCAGCGAATCCGAATCCGGCAGCTCCTCGCCCCAGACGCGGGTTTCCAGTTCCTGTCGCGTGACCACTGCCGGCGAGGCCTCCATCAACGATTGCAGAATCTTCAGTGCGGTCGGATTGAGCTGCAGCAGCTTGCCGCCGCGACGCACTTCCAGCGTATCGAGGTTGTATTCGACATCGCCGACATCGAGGACGCGCGTATGCGTGCCCTTGCCGCGACGCGACAGTGCATTGAGGCGGACTTCCACTTCCTGCAGCGCAAAGGGTTTGACCAGATAGTCGTCGGCGCCCGAGTCGAAACCGGCGAGCTTGTTGTCGAGACTGTCGCGTGCGGTGAGCATCAGCACCGGGGTCTGCTTGCGCGCGTCGTTGCGCAACTTGCGGCAGACCTCCAGGCCGTCCATCCCCGGCAGGTTGAGATCGAGCACGATCGCGTCGAAGTCGTGGACCACGGCCAGATGCAGGCCGGTGACGCCGTCGGCGGCGAAATCGACGGTATGCCCGCGGTCTTCAAGATAGTCGCCGAGGTTGGCGGCGATGTCCTGGTTGTCTTCGATGACGAGGATGTGCATGGAGTGTCCTTGGCGTCGCGCCCGCAGGGGCGCGTTACGGTGAATACGGGTCTGGGCCGGATGATGGCACAGCGTTGCAATGCTTCCACGACGACCGTCGTCATCGCGCATACAAGATCGTCCGGCGCGATGGGCGCACGCGCGCTGTTGAATACGGCCTGCGGGGCGCCACATAAAAAGACCCGGACGGAAACCGCCCGGGTCGAAGAGTATTGCCCCGATTGCCGTCATCCGCTGCGGCCCCGGTGACCCGGGGCGGAGAGAGAGCGCAGTGCATTCCGGACGTGCAGATTAATGACGCCAACGTCGAAATCCGGAAAAAAAACGTTCAAGTTCCGTTCGAAACGGGCCGTCTTGCTCGTCGAGGCGTTGGTTTTGCCGCCACGTGGCGCGCGAGGTACTCGATGATGCCCCCGGCAATGTCGTCCTCGGTCGCCTCCTCGATGCCCTCCAGGCCCGGCGACGCGTTGACCTCCAGCACCAGCGGACCGCGCGCCGAGCGGATGAGGTCCACGCCTGCGATGCCCAGGCCGATGACCTGCGCGGCATGCACGGCAGCCGCGCGCTCTTCCGGCGTCGTCTCGACCGGGCTCGCGGTGCCGCCCCGGTGCAGGTTGGAGCGGAAATCTCCAGGCGGCGCCTGCCGCTGCATCGCGCCGATGACCCGGTCGCCGACAACGAAGCAGCGCAGGTCCGCCCCCTGTGCCTCGGCGATGAACTCCTGCATGACGAAGCTCGCATACAGGCCGCGCAGCGCCTCGACGACGCCGCGCGATGCCGATGGTTTCTCGGTCAGCATCACGCCAGCGCCCTGGCTGCCCTCGTTGAGCTTGATGACATGCGGCGGCGGGCCGAGTATCGCCAGCAGGTCGTCAGTGTCGTCGGGGTTGTCACCGAATACCGTGACCGGCAGGCCGAGGCCTTCGGCGGCCAGCAACTGCTGGCACAGCAACTTGTCACGCGCGCGCGCGAACGCCGCCGATGGATTGGGCGCGAACGTGCCCATCAGTTCGAACTGGCGCAGCACCGCATTGCCATAACGCGTCACCGACGCTGCGAAGCGCGGAATCACCGCGTCGTAGCCGACGATCGGCTTGCCCTTGTAGCGCATCGAGAACCCTTCGCTGCTGATGCGCATGTAACAACGCAGCGGGTCTAGCACGCGCACGGTGTGGCCGCGCACGCGCGCAGCTTCGACCAGCCGACGGGTCGAATAGAGTTTGGTATTGCGGGAGAGGATTGCGAGCTTCATCGAATCACCGGACAGGCGCACACCGCAGAGACGGACCACCAGTGAAAACGGCGACACCACTTCGATGGTGTCGCCGTCCGGATGTCACAAAAAATCTGTTGGAGCGGGTGAAGGGAATCGAACCCTCGTCAGTTGCTTGGGAAGCAACAGCTCTACCATTGAGCTACACCCGCGCGAGGTGGGCAGTCTATGCCGGGCCTGCGCGCATTGGCAACGGCGCCGGTCGGGCGCCGTTGCCTGCTGACGCAGGCCTCAGAAGCCGGCGCCGATGGTCGCGAATGCGGTCGTGTGGCTGCCGCCCTTCTGACCGACCGTCAGGCTGGCGCCAATGTTGGCTTCAAGACCGAACAGCGTGGTCTGCGTGCCCAGCGTGGCGGTGGCGTAGCTGTTGTCGTAGCCGCGCGCGGGCACCGCGTAGGGCAGCGTCGACGGCAGCGACTGCGACTGGGCGAAAGCCTCGGCCGGTGCGTCTTCGAACTCGCGGTCGATGGTGAGGCGCGCATACGGACGGAAGCTGTCGCTGGCGGCGTAGGCGAACTGCCAGCCGGCGCTGCCGATCAGCGAGTCGATGTCCTGCGACGGGTACGCCAGCGAGCTCGACACGGTCGGATCGCTTTCGGCGAAACCGTCGACCTCGATGCGCTGCGCGACCAGCGACAGCACCGGACCGTGCTGCAGCGCGCCGGCGCCGAAATTCCAGCCGGCGCCGATTGCCGCGGTGACATTGCTGCCGTCGGCCTGGCCGGAATGCACGCGGGTCACCGGGCCGATCTGCACGGTGCGGTCGGTGTCGAAGTCGAGCCAGGAGTAGCTGAGCTGGCCGTTGACCCAGGCGCCGCTGTCGGCGCGCCAGCCGACGAAGCCACCGACCGTCGCTTCGGTCTGGTCCCAGCTACCCCGGCGCAGACCCCAGTCGTTGCCCTGCTTGCCGTAGCCGACGAAGCTGCCGAAGGTCGTGTTACCCGAGGTCCAGTCGAGACCCGCGGTCAGCGCCGGGCCGACGCCGTCGTAGGCATCGCCATGGTCGTAGCGTTGCATGTCGGCGCGCACGTCGGCCCACCAGCTGCGGCCCTCGCTGCGGGCCGGCGCCAGGCTCAAACGATTGTTGATGCGGTCGGCGCGGGCGCGGCCGGTCACGGTCGCGGACTGCGGCAGCACCGCGATCTGCTGCGGACCGTCGATCATCGCGATCGCGAGGTCGGCGATCATCTCGTGCGCACGGCTGGCCGGGTGCACGCCATCGGCGAACAGGTAGGTGTCAGCCGCGGACGGCGTAGCGAGCGAGGTCGGATTGCAGAACACCGACGAGTCGCCAATCCCCGGCTGCGCCCGGCACGCGGCCGAGGTCACGTTGGCGAAGCCGTACAGCGCCGGACTGGCGGACACTTCCTGCAGGAAGTGGAAGGTATCGACTGGAATCACACGCAGCCCCTGGCTCGCCAGGCCGCCATAGAGCGCGGTGTTGTAGGTGTTGGCGAGCGCGGTGCCGGTGGCCATGCCCACGGCGCCGCCGGCGCGCGACTGCGGGGTGAGACCGATGTCGGGGATCGACGGCACCAGCACATAGCGGGCACCCGCGCCCTGCAGCGTGCCGACGAGGCCGACCTGGGCGGTGACCGCCGAGCCGATGATCTGCTGCGCCTGCGCTGGATTGGCGGCGACCGCGAACAGGTCGTTGGCGCCGCCCCACACGGTGTACAGCGCGTTCGCATCGGCGCGGCCGCCGTTGGCGGTCAGATAGGTGTTGACCTGCGCGGCCAGCGAGGGCGCCTGACCCAGCGCTGTCGCGGCGGTGGCCGACACGCGCGCGCCACCGGCGGCATAGTTATCGCCGCTCTGACCATTGCCATTCGCGTCCGCGCGGGTGCCGTAGCGGTCGGCGACGTGTTCGGCCCAGGTCAGACCCGGGTTGGTGGTGAAGCGGCCCAGGATGGCGCCCGAGGCGCCGACCGGGGAGGCCACGATGACCGGCCGGAAATAGCCCGCATCGGTGAGGCTGTCGCCGAAGAACACCGTGCGGGAAAACGGCTCGGCGGCGAATGCGGGAACAGTGGCTGCGGCAGCAAGTGCGACGGCGAGGGCGGCGCGGATGGGCCTGGACGACATCTGGGGGTTCTCCTGGGAATTGGCATTGGCCGGCGTGTTTCCGCCGGTCCATCCGGCAGCGCATGGCGCCGAAGCGCGGGATCATCCCATGCCGTTTCCGGCGCCGGCACGCCGCAGTGCGGCACGCGTGCGTCGGCTGCCCGATGCGGCGACAATTCCGCCATGCACATCCGACTCAACGGCGAGGATCTCGCCATCGATACCGGCAGCACCATCGCCGCACTGCTCGCACAACAGGGATTGGCCGACCGCCGCGTCGCGGTCGAGGTCAACGGCGAGATCGTGCCGCGCGGTCGCCACGCCGAGCACACGATCCACGAGAACGATCAGGTCGAGATCGTGCACGCGCTGGGCGGTGGGTGACCTGTCGCGTGCGGCCGGCGGTGCCATCCGGCGTCGGCCGCAGGGGCGAATGTCCACACGGCGAGGCCGACCGCGTGCGAAGCACCGCTTTGCGCCTGAGCCGAGGGTCCTGCGGACTGCGCAATGCTGCTCATCGGACCGACAATCCGAAGCCGGGCGATGCTCCATGAACAGCGAGCCGGCCTGATGAAGCGTCTTGGGCGGCGCACGACATGACGCCTGGCGTCGATGCGCTGATCGTGAACGCCCACATGCCCCTGCCGCATCGGCGATAATCCCCCGATGACCACTGCCTCCCCCGCTGATGCCGGCCTGATCATCGCCGGCAAGACCTATTCCTCCCGCCTGCTGACCGGTACCGGCAAGTTCAAGGATCTCGACGAGACCCGCCTGGCCACCGAGGCCGCAGGCGCGCAGATCGTCACCGTGGCGATCCGCCGCACCAATATCGGCCAGAACCCGGGTGAGCCCAACCTGCTCGATGTCCTGCCGCCGGACCGCTACACGATCCTGCCCAACACCGCCGGCTGCTACACCGCCGAAGATGCGGTGCGCACCTGCCGCCTGGCGCGTGAGCTGCTCGACGGTCACAACCTGACCAAGCTCGAAGTGCTGGGCGATGCGCGCACGCTGTTCCCCGACGTCGTGCAGACGCTCAAGGCCGCCGAGCAACTGGTCAAGGACGGCTTCGATGTCATGGTCTACACCTCCGACGATCCGATCCTGGCCAAGCGTCTGGAAGAGATCGGCTGCGCCGCGGTGATGCCGCTGGCCGCGCCGATCGGTTCGGGCCTCGGCATCCAGAACAAGTACAACCTCATCGAGATCATCGAGAACGCCAAGGTGCCGATCATCGTCGACGCCGGCGTCGGCACCGCGTCCGATGCGGCAATCGCGATGGAACTCGGCTGCGACGGCGTGCTGATGAACACCGCGATCGCCGGCGCGCGCCATCCGGTGCTGATGGCCAGCGCGATGCGCAAGGCGGTCGAGGCCGGTCGCGAGGCGTTTCTTGCCGGCCGCATTCCGCGCAAGCGCTTCGCCAGCGCGTCTTCGCCGGTCGACGGTTTGCTGGGCTGATCGGCGCGCGATGACCAACCCGTTTTCCAGCGAAGGTGCCAAGGCCCCGCCCAAGCCGTTCACGGCGACCGAAGGCCGTCGCGAAATCCGCAGCTTCGTGCTGCGCCAGGGCCGGTTCACGCCGGCCCAGCAGCGCGCGTTCGATGACGCGTGGCCGAAATTCGGGTTGGACTACCAGGGCACGCCGCGCGATTTCGACACCACCTTCGGCCGCAGCGCGCCGCGCATCGTCGAGATCGGCTTCGGCAACGGCGCGGCGCTGCGGCACTCGGTGCAACTGGATCCCGCACGCGACCACATCGGCATCGAAGTGCATGCGCCAGGCGTCGGACGTGTACTCAATGCGCTGGCCGAGGACGGCAACGACAACGTGCGCGTGTACCACCACGACGCGGTCGAAGTGCTGGAACACGAGATCGCCGACGGCGCGCTCGACGAGATCCGCATCTATTTTCCGGACCCCTGGCACAAGAAGCGCCACAACAAGCGCCGACTGGTGAAGCCCGAGTTCGCCGCGCTGCTGGTGCGCAAGCTCAGCCCCGAAGGTCGTCTGCACCTGGCGACGGACTGGGCCGACTACGCCGAGCAGATGTGGGATGTGCTCGACGCGACTCCCGGGCTTCGCAACCGCGCCGGTCCGCGCGGCCATGTGCCACGACCGCCGTGGCGGCCGCAGACCCATTTCGAAACCCGCGGCCAGAAGCTCGGCCACGGCGTCTGGGACCTGCTGTATGACCGCGTCGCTGAAGACGCCGCCGGACGCTAGTGCAGTGATACGGGCCCCAGGACGCCGGGTTCGACATCCGCTGCACGCGGCGCCGCGCAGTCTGTGGGCGATGGCCCGCGTTCACTCCGATCCACGCGTCACCGATTGCCTGGACGGCCTGCGACGCTGATGGATACCGCGCTCGCCCTCACCACCGACATGAAGATCGTCCTGGCCCTCGTGGGCCTGACGATGGTGTTGTTCGTGTTCCAGCGCGTGCGCGCCGATCTCGTCGCGCTGGTGGTGCTGGTGCTGCTGGGCCTGACCGGGCTGGTCGCCCCGGAAGACGTATTCAACGGCTTCTCCTCGAACGCGACGATCAGCGTCATCGCCACGATGATTCTCGGCATGGGGCTCGACCGCACGGGTGCGCTGAACCGCCTCGCAGGCTGGCTGCTGCGGCGCGCCAAGGGGCGTGAAGATCGGCTTCTGATGCTGACCGCCGCCACAGCCGGCCTCAATTCGTCGGTCATGCAGAATCCGGCGGTGATGGCGCTGTACATGCCGGTCGCCGCGCGCCTGGCCTCGCGCTCAGGCCTGCGGCTGGCACAGATGCTGCTGCCGATCTGCGTGGCGGTCATCATGGGCGGCACGCTGACGATGGTCGGTTCCTCGCCGCTGATCCTGCTCAACGACCTGCTGACCGCGGCCAACGCCAACCTGCCGTCGGGCGCCGCGACGCTCGAATCGCTGAACATGTTCGCGCCGCTGCCGATCGGCCTGGCGCTGCTGGCCGCTGGGCTCGCCTATTTCCACTTCCGCGGCAATGGCGAACTGCGCGCGCTCGAGGACGGCAGCGACGGCAATGTCACGCCGGCGCGCACGCAGAGCTATTTCGCCAGCGCCTACGGCATCGACGGCGACATCTACGAACTCGTGGTGACCGCCGAAAGCCCGATGGTGGGCATGACCTTCGGCGAGGCCGAAGCGATCCACGATGCGCCGGTGCTGCTGGCGCTCAAGTCCGACAACGAATCGCGGTTGGCGCCGCCGGCCGATGCGCGCATCTGGGTCGGCAGCGTGATCGGCGCGATGGGCCAGCGCCAGCAGGTGGCCGATTTCGCCCAGAACCAGTTCCTGCGCCTGAGTACGCGACTGCGCAACTTCGGCGACCTGTTCAATCCGAGTCGCGCCGGCATCGCCGAAGCAGTGGTGCCGCCGACCTCGAAGTTCATCGGCAAATCCGCGTCCGAGCTGAGCCTGCGCAAGGAATACGGCGTGCGTCTGCTGGCGATCAACCGCGACAAGGAGGTGATTCGCGAGAATGTCCGCAACATGCCGTTGCGCGCCGGCGACATGCTGGTGCTGCACAGCATCTGGCAGGATCTCGCCAAGACCGCCAAGTCGCTCGACTTCATCATCGTCACCGACTACCCCAAGGGCGAACAGCGGCCGCACAAGTTCAAGATCGCGATGGCGATCTTCGCAGTGACGCTGCTGATCGCGTTGTCCTCGCGCGTGCCCACCTCGGTGGCGCTGATGGCGGGCGTTGCCGGCATGCTGGTGTTCGGCGTGCTGAAGATGGATGAGGCCTACAGCGCCATCAACTGGAAGACGGTCTTCCTGATGGCCTGCCTGATTCCGCTGGGCTGGGCGATGGACTCCAGCGGCGCCGCGGCCTGGGTCGCCGGCCACACCATCGAACGCTTGCCCGTGGGACTGCCGATCTGGGTGCTGGAAATTGCGGTCGCGTTGCTGACGGCGGCGTTCTCGATGGTGATCAGCCACGTCGGCGCGACCATCGTCGTGGTGCCGCTGGCGATCAACCTGGCGCTGGCAGTGGGCGGCAATCCGACTGCGTTCGCGCTGATCGTCGCGTTGTCGGCATCGAACAACTTCGTGACCCAGTCCAACCCGGTGATGTCGATGATCATCGGCCCGGCCGGCTACAAGGCGCGCGAGTTGTGGAAGATCGGTTTGCCGATCTCGCTGATCTACACCGCGATCATCGTGCTGATGGTCAACCTGCTGTTCTGACCGGCTTCAATGCTCAGGCGAGCACGACGTGGCCGTCGACCACTGCGACATCGACGCCGCGCAGCGATTCGCCCTTGCAGGGGCCTGCCACGCAGAGGCCATCGTCGAGCGAGAAGCTCGCGCCGTGCGCCGCGCACACCAGATCGCCGGCCTTCGAGCGCAGGAACTGTCCGGGCGCCCAGTCCAGCCGGCGCCCGGCATGCGGACAGATGTTCAACCACGCGCGCACGCGCTCGCCCTCGCGGAAGAGCACCAACGATTCCGGCACCCCCTCGAGCATCACTTCGATTTCGGCGAATCCACCGTCGGCGATGGTGTCGAATGCCGCCAGCGGCGCGGCCCTATCACACGGATTTAACGAACGCATTACAACTCCAGAGCGGCCTCGACCGATACTGGGCACCGGCCAATCGGCCGCATTGTGTCACGACGATTCTGGAACCCATGTCCAAGCCCTTCTTCCGCGATCTGCACGCCCGGTTCGACGCCTCCGGTGTCCGCGCGATGTTCGCGCCGCGCAAGCCGCGCCATCCGCTGCTGCGGATTGCGCTCGGCCTCGTCGGCGTCGCGATGCTCGCCGTGCTGCTGGTGGTCGGTGTGTTCGTCGGCGCGGCGATGATCCTGTTCGGCATCGCCCGACGCCTGCTGGTCCGCCAGCCGGCGCCGCGCCGCGATACGCGCATTGTCGACGCCGAGTACCGCGTGGTCCGCAACCGCGACCATCACGCACTGCGTTGAATCCCGCGCGCCGCCGAGCGCCGCGCCCGTTCTGTTTTCCCATCAACCGAGTGCGCCGCATGGCGCGAAAGGACCCGCGATGACTGCATCCGCGCGCGATGTCGTGCCCGCCATCGAACCCGTCCGCCTGTCCGTCCGCGGCGGCGGCACCTATCCCGTGCGTCGCGTGTATTGCGTGGGCCGCAACTTCGCCGATCACGCCAAGGAGATGGGCGCGGAAGCACCGGCGTCGAAGGCCGCGCGCGGTACACCGGTGTTCTTCGCCAAGCCGGCCGATGCGGTGGTGCTGACGGCGGAGGTGCCCTATCCGTCCGCGACGCAGGACCTGCACCATGAAGTGGAGCTCGTCGTCGCGCTCGGCGCCGATGCCCCACCCGGCGAACTGCCGGTCGACGCCGCGCAGGCGCTGGTCTTCGGCTACACCATCGGCCTCGATCTCACCCGCCGCGACCTGCAGGCCGCGGCCAAGGCCAAGGGCCTGCCCTGGGATATCGCGAAGGGCTTCGATGCCTCCGCACCGGTCGGTGAACTCGTTCCCGCCGCCGATGTCGGTGCGCTCGCATCGCGCACCCTGTCGCTGGACGTCAACGGCGAGCGCCGGCAAGTCTCGACGCTCGACCAGCTGATCTGGGATGTGCCCGAGATCCTGCACGAAATGTCGAAGCTCTTCGCGTTGCGCGCCGGCGACCTAGTCTTCATGGGCACGCCCGCCGGCGTGGCCGCACTGCAGCCCGGCGACCGCTGCGTGGCCCGGCTCGACGATGTGATCGAGCTGTATCTGGAGATCACTCCGCAGCGGCTATAGTCGCCGGCGTTTTCCACGCACAGTGCAGGAGTGATCCATGGGCATACTTGCCGAGTTCAAGGAGTTTGCAGTCCGCGGCAACGTCATCGATCTCGCGGTCGGTGTCGTGATCGGCGCCTCGTTCGGCAAGATCGTCACCGCCCTGGTCGACCAGATCATCATGCCGCCGATCGGCTGGCTGATCGGCAATGTCGATTTCACCGAACTGGCCATCACCCTGCGCGAGGCGACGCTCGATGCCGCCACGGGCGAGGAGATTCCCGCCGTGACGATCGGCTACGGCATCTTCATCAACACCCTCATCCAGTTCGTCATCGTCGCGTTCGCGATCTTCCTCGCGGTGAAGTTCATCAATCGCCTCAAGCGCAAGCAGGCCGAGGCGCCGCAACCGGCTAAGCCGGCCGAGCCGAGCGAAGAAGTGAAGCTGCTGCGCGAGATCCGCGACTCCCTGCGTCCGCAACCCTGACGCAGCGCTCCAGATCATGCTTTCGCAATCCGACGGGCCGCGCGCGACAATGCCGCGGCCCGTTTCTATTTCGCCGATCCTTTTATTGCTGGAGTCGTCCGTATGCGCGTCCCGTCCATCAGGCCACTGGCCATTGCCCTGTTGTCGACCGCACTGCTCGCAGGGTCTCCCGCGTTCGCGCAATCGCGTGAGGCCGCGCCGCTCTCGCCGGCCGCGCTCGAAGAGGCTGCGCAACTGCGCGAACGCGCCGCGCAGGACGGCACCGCCTATGCGCTGATCGAATCGCTGACCACCGAAATCGGTCCGCGCCTGCCCGGCAGCGAAGCGGATGCGCGCGCCGTCGCCTGGGCCAAGGCGCGCTTCGAGGCGCTGGGCTACGACAAGGTGTGGACCGAGCCGGTGACGTTCCCGAAGTGGGAGCGTCGCAGCGAACGTGCATCGGTTGTCGGTGCGCATGCGCAGCCCCTGGTGATCACCGCGCTGGGTGGCAGCCCGGCCGGCGACGTCACTGCCGAGCTCGTCCGCTTCGACAGCATGGCCGCGCTGGAAGCGGCGGAGCCCGCAAGCCTGCGCGGCAAGCTCGCCTTCGTCGACGTGCCAATGGCGCGCTCGCGCGACGGCAGCGGCTATGGCGCTGCCGGCCCGGTCCGCGGCCGCGGTCCGTCAATCGCCGCGCGCAAGGGCGCGGCCGGTTACCTGATGCGCTCCATCAGCACCAGCCCGCATCGTGTCGCCAACACCGGCATCACCCGTTTCGATGCCGACGTCACCCCGATTCCCTCGGCCGCACTGTCGCTGCCCGATGCCGACCAGCTCGCACGCCTGCTCACGCGCGGCCCGGTGCAGGTGCACCTGGCGCTGGATGTCGGCTGGAACGGCGAGTACACCTCACAGAACGTCATCGGCGAGCTCACGGGCCGCGAAGCGCCTGACGAGATCGTGCTGATCGCGGGGCATCTGGATTCCTGGGACCTGGGCACCGGCGCGGTCGACGACGCCTCCGGCGTCGGCATCACAATGGCCGCCGGGCACCTGATCGCGCAGCTGCCACAGCGTCCGCGGCGTACGGTGCGCGTGGTCGCATTCGCGAACGAGGAGCAGGGCCTGCTCGGCGCACGCGCCTATGCAGAGGCACATGGCGGCGCCGAGGTCATCGCCAAGCACATCATCGGCGCGGAGAGCGACTTCGGCGCCGGCCGCATCTACGGCTTCAACACCAGCGCCCCGGCCGGCCAGCGCGCGACCAGTGACGCGATCGCCGAGGTCCTGCGCCCGCTCGGCATCGACTACCTGCAGGACAAGGGCAGCCCCGGTCCCGACATCTCTCCGCTGGCCGCGAAAGGCGGCGCCTGGGGCTGGCTGGGCCAGGACGGCACCGATTATTTCGACCTGCACCACAACGCCAACGACACCTTCGATAAGGTGGACCCCGACGCGGTCGCGCAGAACACCGCCGCCTACGCCGTGTTCGCGTGGCTGGCAGCGGAATCGCAAGCCGGCTTCGGCAGCGCGCCGAAGTCGCAAGAGACACCGGAACACTGAAACCGCGTCGTCGCACCGTGCATGCGCGCGGTGCGATTTAACACGGGGCGTTTAAGCGCGGCTGTGTTGAATCCATTGCGCGAGCAGCACGGCCGTCGCCGATGCGACGTTGAGGCTTTCG
This sequence comes from Luteimonas sp. 3794, assembly GCF_031456825.1. Classification (NCBI taxonomy): domain Bacteria; kingdom Pseudomonadati; phylum Pseudomonadota; class Gammaproteobacteria; order Lysobacterales; family Lysobacteraceae; genus Luteimonas; species Luteimonas sp. 3794. The sequence continues at coordinate 141,279 of NZ_JAVDVJ010000004.1, forward strand.
ACCTTGCCGCTGCCGGGAATGCCCAGTCGCAGGTCGCAGGCCTTGGCGAGTTCGGGATCCATGCCCTCGCCTTCGGAGCCGATCACGAACACCACCCGCTCGGGCAGCGGGCGTGCGAACACGCTTTCGCCGCCGCGCACGACGGTTGCCGCCATCGAAAAGCCCACGCTGCGCAGTTGGGCGAGCGCGTTGTCCTCGCGGCCCAGGCGCACGAACGGCACTGATTCAGCGCCGCCCTCCGCCACACGTGCCGCCGCGCCGGACAGCGCCAGCGGCGAGGTCTTCGGCAACAGGATCGCGCCGACGCCGAAATGCGCCGCCGAGCGCAGGATCGCGCCGAGGTTGTGCGGATTGCCCACGCCATCGAGCCATAGCGCGCAGACCGGACCAGCCGGCAGTGTCTGCAGCCAGTTGCCGAGCGACTGCGGCGCCTCGCGCAGGACGTCGGCGACGACGCCTTCGTGATGCGAGCTGGCGGCGAGCTTGCGCAGGTCGTCTTCGGCGACGACGCGATAGCCGACCCGGTTCGACGCGCACCATTTCAGCAGCGGCTGCAGCTGCGGAATGCGGGCTTCGAGCAGATAGAGCTTGCGGATCGCCTCGGGCCGACGCGCGAACACCGCTTCGATCGCGTTCCGGCCGTAGAGCCGAAGCTCGCGAGCCGCCTCTTCAGTTGCCGGTGATACCGCCGGCTGCGCGGGGGGCTCCCGACGGACGTCCGCCTTGCGGAGCTCTGGGTTGCGGGGGTCTACGTTCCGGGCACCGCCGCTATGGCGGGCCCAGGGATTCTCGCGGGTCATGTGCGTTCCGATTCGATGCGGTGGGTGGCGCGGATGTCGTGCCAAAGCTCGGCGTTGCGAATGCCGAGCGCGTCGGGATCGAAGACTGGATCGACGCCCAGTGTCTGCTGCGCTTCGTAGTCGCGCAGCGCGCGCAGGGCCGGCCGTTGCAGGATCAGGATCGCGATGATGTTGAGCCAGGCCATCAGCCCGACGCCGATGTCACCCAGCGTCCATGCCATCTCGGCCGTGCGCAGGCAACCGAAGGTCACCGCGGCCAGCAGACCCAGGCGCAAGGCGAAGATCATCCAGGGGCGGTGCATGCGCCGATTGATGTACGCGATATTGGTTTCGGCCATGTAGTAGTAGGCGATGATGGTCGTGAACGCGAAGAAGAACAGCGCCAGCGCGACGAAGCTTGCGCCCCAGCCGGGCAGCACCGATTCCACCGCGGCCTGGGCGAACGACGGCCCCACCGCAACGCCCGGCAAGGCTTCGTAGAGCATGGCGCCCTCACCGCCCGGCGCCACGACGTTGTACATGCCCGTCGAGAGGATCATGAAGGCCGTCGCCGAGCACACCAGCAGCGTGTCCACGTAGACCGAGAAGGCTTGCACCAGACCCTGCTTGGCCGGATGCGACACCTCGGCCGCGGCCGCGTGGTGCGGACCGGTGCCCTGTCCCGCCTCGTTCGAATAGATGCCGCGCTTGACGCCCCATTCCACGGCCAGACCCAGCACCGCGCCCATGCCGGCTTCCAGGCCGAAGGCGCTGCGGAACACCAGGCCGAACATCTCCGGCAGCGCGGCGGCATTGATGAACATGATCACCAGCGCGATGAGGATATAGGCCAGTGCCATGAACGGCACGACCAGTTCCGCGAACCGGGCGATGCGCTTGACCCCGCCGAAGATGATGAAGCCCAAGCCGACGACGATGATCGCCGCCGCGACCGCAGGCGCGGTGCCCCAGGCGGTATTGGCCGCCGACGCGATGCCGTTGGCCTGCACGCCCGGCAGCAGGAAGCCCGCCGCGACGATGGTCACGATGGCGAAGATCCACGCATACCAGCGCTGGCCCATCGCCTTTTCGATGAAGTAGGCCGGACCGCCGCGGTAGCGGCCGTTGTCGTCCTTCTCCTTGTAGATCTGCGCGAGCGTGGATTCGACGAACGCGGTGGACGCGCCGAGAAAGGCCATCACCCACATCCAGAACAGCGCACCCGGGCCGCCGAAGGCGATGGCCGTGGCGACGCCCGCGATGTTGCCGATGCCGACGCGCCCCGACAGCGACATCGCCAGCGCCTGGAACGAGGACACGCCGGCGTCCGACTTTCCACCGGCCAGCATCAGCCGCACCATTTCACGCACCTGCCGGACCTGTACGAAGCGGGTGCGGATCGAGAAGTACAGACCCGCGCCCAGACACAGCCACACCAGCGGCGGGCTCCAGATGATGCTGTTGAGTCTCTCGACGATCGATTCCACGCGCTGCTCCCCGTTGCGGCCGCCCCCACGTGGACGTCGCCCCGATTCTCCACCAATCGCCGGTAAACACGAAACCGGCGCGGTGATGCGCGTGCTCAGTCGCGCAGCAGGCCGAACATGCGCAGGTCGCGGAAGCCATCTGGCTTGCGGATCGCATGCCGCAGGCGACCTTCCTCGACGAAGCCACTGGCGAGCAGTACCCGGGCCGACGCGGGATTGCTGTCGAGCACGCTGGCCTGCAGCCGATGCAGTGCGAGCGCGTCCATCACCCAGGGCACGTAGACCGCGAGCACGCGTCGCATCACGCCCCGGTTCCAGTGCGCGCGGCCCAGCCAGTAGCCGAGCTCCGCCATGTGCGTGCGTTCGCCGCCGGCGGTGTGGCGCACGCCGACACTGCCGCAGGCCTCGCCCTCGATCTCGATCGCCAGCACCGGCTGCTCGAAGTCCACGATCCGTCCGGCGAGAAACGCCTCGCCGTCGGCGCGTGTATACGGATGCGGGAAGCGCTCGCTCAGGCCGCGGTTGATCGCCGGATCATCGGCATGCCGCAGCAGCGCCTCAAGATCATCGCTGCGCCAGCGGCGGAGCACGAAGCCCTCGCCGCCCAGGCGCACCGCGTTCCAGCGCCCGGCATCAGGCATGGCCACTGACCGCCGGGGTCTCGGCTTCCAGGCGCTCGAGTTCCTGCGCCAGCGCATCGGGCGAACGCGTGAACGGCGCGAGCAGCGCATAGAAGGCCGGCACAACGAACAGCGACAGCAAGGTGGAGAACGCGACGCCGAAGATGATCACCACGCCGATCGTCGCCCGGCTCGCCGACCCCGGCCCGCCCGCGACCACCAACGGCACCGCGCCGACGATGGTCGCCGCCGCCGTCATCAGGATCGGGCGCAAACGCACCGCGGACGCTTCGGTGATCGCGTCGCGCACGCTGCGCCCATCGTCGCGCAGCTGGTTGGCGAACTCGACAATCAGAATGCCGTTCTTCGCCGCCAGACCGATCAGCATGACGATGCCGATCTGGCTGAAGAGATTCAGCGTGCCGCCGGTCGCCCACAGGCCGAGCAGCGCGCCCAGGACCGCCAGCGGCACGGTCAGCATGATCGACAGCGGATGGATGAAGCTCTCGAACTGCGCGGCCAGCACCAGATAGACGATCAGCAGCGCCATCGCGAAGGTGAGCAGCACCGCGCCGCCGGCCTCTTGGAATTCGCGGCTCTCGCCCTTCCAGTCGATCTGCGCATAGTCAGGCAGTTCCTCGGCCGCGACCTGGCGGGTCCATTCGATCGCCTCGCCCATCGTGTAACCGGGCGCCAGGCCACCTGCGATGGTGATCGCGCGCAGGCGGTTGAAGCGGTTGAAGCTGCCGGGCTCGGCGATCTCGCTCAGCGTCACCAGGTTCGACAGCGGCACCAGCGCATTGTCGCGGCCCCGCACGAACGTGTCCGACAGGTCGGACGGCGTCATGCGACGTTCGCGGTCGGCCTGCAGCAGCACGTCGTACTCCTCGCCGTTGTCGACGAAGGTCGTGACCTGGCGCGAGCCCATCATCGTCTCCAGCGTGCGGCCGATCTCCTGCACCGACACGCCGAGGTCGGCGGCACGCGCGCGGTCGATGTCGACGCGCATCTGTGGACGCGTTTCCTTGTAGTCGGAGTCGGGATCCTGGATGCCGGGATTTTCGCGCATGCGCGCGAGCATCCGGTCGCGCCATTGCGCGATCTCGGCATAGTCCGGACCGCCGAGCACCAGCTGGTACCGCTGGCCGCGGCTGCTGATCAGGCCGCCCGGCACGTTGGCGCGCACCTGCACGCCGGGCAGATCGGCGAACTGGGCGCGCAGGTCCTCGACGACCTCACGCGTCGACACGTCGCGCTGGCGCCAGTCGTGCAGGAACACGATGACCTGACCGTTGTGCATTTCCTCGCTGCCGCCCCAGCCGCGCGGCACGCGCGAGTTGGCACGTTCGATCGGCTTGTCCGGTCCGACCAGCCCGGCGAAGATCGATTCCACCTGCTGCATCTGTCCGACGGTGTAGTCGAAGCCCGCGCCCTCCGGCCCGTCGACCGCGACGAAGAAGCGGCCACGATCCTCCGCTGGCGACAGCTCGCTCGGCACCCGCCAGAACAGCAGCAAGGCGGCGACCAGACATGCGCCGATCGCCAGCGCCAGCAGCAGGATCAACTTCGGTCCGCGCAAGCTGACCAGCGACTCCACCCGGCGGCCGTAGCCGGCGCTGAGCCGGTTGAGATGCCGGTTGGTCCAGGCGTTGAAGCCGGTCGGCTTGCCGTGTTTGCGGACCAGCTTCGAGCACATCATCGGGGTGAGCGTCAGCGCGATGAAGGCCGACAGCGCCACTGCGCCCGCCAGTGTCACCGACAGTTCGCGGAACAGGCGTCCGGAATTGCCCTCCATGAAGCCGACCGGCAGAAATACCGCCACCAGCACGGCCGTCGTCGCGATGACCGCGAACGCAACCTGCGCGGTGCCGCGTCGCGCGGCGACCAGTGGGGGTTCGCCCAGATCGGCGCGGCGCTGCACGTTCTCCAGCACGATGATCGCGTCGTCGACGACCAGGCCGATGCACAGCACCAGGGCGAGCAGGGTCAGCAGATTGATCGAGAACCCGAACACGTACAGCGCGGTGAACGCGGCGATCAGGCAGACCGGCGCGGTGACCGCGGGAATGATCGCCGCGCGCAGGCTGCCGAGAAACAGCCAGATCACGACGAACACCAGGGCCATCGCCTCGAACAGCGTCCAGTAGACGCGGGTGATCGCCGAGTCGATGAAGACGGTGTTGTCGGCGGCGACAAAGATCTCCGTGCCTTCGGGCAGCGTGGCCTGGATCCGCTCGGCTTCCTCGCGCGCCGCGCGGGCGACATCGAGTGCGTTCGCGGTCGAGGTGCGCACGATGCCGAGACCGACGTTCGGCACCGAGTTGCTGCGCATGTAGGAGCGCCGCTCGGCGGTGCCCAGCTCGATGCGCGCGACATCGCCCATGCGCACGACGTAGCCGTCGTCGCCGCGGCGCACGGGGATCTGCGCGAACTGCGCAGGTTCGCGGTAACCACGTTCGACGCGCAGGGTGAAGTCGCGCGTCTCCGATTCGATGTTGCCGGCCGGCAGTTCGACGTTCTCGTTGCGCAGCGCGGCCTCGACATCGGAGGCCGCGACGTCGCGCGCGGTCATCGCGTCGCGGTCGAGCCAGATCCGCATCGCATAGCGCTGGCTGCCGCTGAGCTGCACGCGCGCCACGCCGTCGAGCGACGACAGCCGGTCGAGCACGTAGCGATCGGTGTAGTCGGTGAGCTCGAGCGTGTTCATCGTGCTCGAACGCAGGTTGAGCCACATGATGGCGTCGGCGTCGGCTTCGACCTTGGAGATCTCCGGCGAATCCGCCTCGACCGGCAGCCGGTCCACGACCCGGCTGATGGCGTCGCGCACGTCGTTGGCGGCGGCCTCGATGTCGCGCGTGAGGTTGAATTCGATGGTGACGTCGGCGCGGCCGTTGCGGCTGCGCGATTCGATCGTGCGGATGCCCTCGATGCCCGCCAGCGCGTCTTCGAGGATCTGGGTGATGCGGGTTTCGACCACCGCCGCCGAGGCGCCCGGGTAGCGCACGTCGACCGAGACGATCGGTGGGTCGATGTTGGGCATCTCGCGCAGCGTCAGCCTGCTGAAGGACATGATGCCGAGCACCACCAGCAGCAGGCTGATGACGACCGCAAACACCGGCCGCTTGATGGCGACATCGGACATCTTCATGGAGCGTCGCCCTCTGCCGCGGCTGGTTCGTCAGCCGGTTGCGACTTCGCTTCCTGCACGGTGCCCTCGACGATCTTCATGCCCGGCCGCAGCTTGCCCGTGCCATCGACGACGATGCGGGTGCCCGGCTCGATGCCTTCGACGATCTCGGCCAGACCCTGACCGCGCACGCCCAGCGTCACCGGAGCCTGCTCGACGGTTTCATCCTCGCGCACGCGATAGACGAAGGTGTCGCGGCCGACCTGGATGACCGCGATCTCCGGGACCATCAGCGCCTGGCGCTGACGCTGTTCCAGCTGGACCTGGATCAGCATGCCGGGACGCAGCCGGTCGCCGGGATTGTCGAACGCGGCGCGCACCGCGATCGCGCGCGTATTGGGGTCGACGCGCGAATCGACGATCTGCACCACGCCTTCCACGGTTTCGCCGGGGTAGGCAGCGCTGCTGCCGAACACGCGCTGCCCCGCGCTGATCGCGGCCAGACGCACTTCGGGCACCGGGAAATCCACGTAGACGGTGGAGATGTCGTCGAGCGTCGCGATCGCCGTGCCCGGCGTGACCAGCGCGCCCGGGCTGACCTGGCGCAGGCCCAGCACACCGGCGAACGGGGCGCGGATGGTGCGGTCGCCGATGTCGGCGCGCATTTCGGCGACGTTGGCACGGGCGCTGTCGCGGGTGGCGCGCAGCGTATCGATCGACGCCCGCGCGATCAGTTGCTGGCCGACCAGCTCGGTGCCCCGGACGTACTGCTGTTCGGCTTCGGTGGCCGCCGCCTCCGCCGCGCGCAGCGCCGCCTGCTGCTGGTTGCCCGACAGCGTGACCAGCACCTGGCCAGCCGTGACCCGGTCACCGCTGTCGAAATGCACACGCTGCACGGTTTCGCTGACCTTGGCGGTCACCGTCACCGACTCGCGCGCATTGACCGTGCCGAGCGCAGCGATCGAATCATTCCATTCGCGAGGCTGGACCTGCGCCGTGGTCACCGGCACGGCTGCGCCGCCGGCGCCGGGGCCAGGTGCCGACGGTTGCGCTGCGCCGCCGCAGCCCGCGATCAGCAGCACGCACACGAGAAGAGGCACGGCGACAGCGCGGCGCGAAGGGAAACAGGAGAGCAGATGCATGAACAGGGAGCGCCTGGGAGAGGGTCGAAAAACCGCCCGATAGTACCCGCTGCCCCGTGACGCCGACCCATGCCATCAGTGGGTCGTATTCCGGCGCGCAACGTGTCAACCGCTGGCACCGTCACGCGTTATGGCCCAAGGTGGAGCCCCGCGCTCAGCGCTTTTGCGAGGGTTCCCCCATGGCCCTGTACGACAGCATTCTCGACACCATCGGCGGTACGCCCGTCGTCCGCCTGCATCGGCTCGCGCCCACCAACGTCGAGCTCTACGCCAAGGTCGAGTCGTTCAATCCCGGCGGTTCGGTCAAGGACCGGCTGGCCCTGGCGATCATCCTAGATGCCGAACAGCGCGGGCTGCTCAAACCCGGCGACACCGTCGTCGAAGCGACCTCGGGCAATACCGGCGTGGCGCTGGCGATGGTCTGCGCGGCGCGCGGCTACAAGTTCGTCGCCACGATGGTCGAGACCTTCTCGATCGAACGCCGCAAGCTGATGCGCGCCTACGGCGCCAAGGTGATCCTCACCCCCGCGGCCGAGCGCGGCAGCGGCATGGTGAAACGCGCGAAGGCGCTGGCCGAGGAGCACGGCTGGTTCTGGGCCAGCCAGTTCGAGAACCCCGCCAATCCCGCCTACCACCGGCAGACCACGGCGGCCGAGATCCTGCGCGATTTCGCCGGACGCCGGCTCGACCATTTCGTCACCGGCTGGGGCACGGGCGGCACGCTGACCGGCGTGGGCGAGGTGCTCAAGGTCGCGCGCCCCGAAGTGAAGATCACCGCCTGCGAGCCGGCCGGCGCAGCGCTGCTGCAGGGCGGGGAATGGGCGCCGCACAAGGTGCAGGGCTGGACGCCGGACTTCGTGCCCGGCGTGTTGAACCGGGAGATCGCCGCACAGGTACTCTCGATCGACGATGCCGTCTCGATAGAGACCGCGCGCCGGCTCGCAGCTGAAGAAGGCATCTTCGTGGGTATTTCCGCCGGCGGCACGGTGGCCGCGGCGCTCGAAGTCGCGAAGACCGCGCGCGACGGCGACGTGATCCTGGCGATGCTGCCCGATACCGGTGAGCGTTACTTCTCCACGCCGCTGTTCGCCGACATCAACGAAGGCTCCGACGACGACTGGTTGGCCGGTCTGCCGTGACCAGCTGACCACCAGCGTGGACCCTCCTGTAGGAGCGCGCTCGCGCGCGATGCGAATGGCCTCTGAAGCCCCTCGCGCGCAAGCGCGCTCCTACACGGTTGCGCTCTTGCGGGCCGAGCACTCAGCCGAGCCAGATCGCCAGTCCACCGCCGACGATCACCAGCGCGAGCACCCAGCCCAGCCAGCCGTAGCGGCCGCTGTCGCCGTACACCACGGTTTCCTCACGCGCTTCGCGCAGCAGGGGCGAACAATGGCGGGCCACCGCGTCGCGGGCTTCCTCTTCGCTGAGGCCGGGCTTGGCGTCACGCAGGCGACGCGCGGCATCGAGGGTATTGCCGGTCGCGATCTTGGCCGCCACCTCACTGGGCAGGGTTTCGGCGCCCACTGGTTCCGCCGCCGGATCCCGCCGATACGGATCGTCATCCTCAAGCGTCGACCCCGGATCTCGCGACAGGCGTGCGATCGCATCGCGCGCGTCATGCTGCCCCAGTCCGGGATTGGCGTCGCGCAAGGCCTTCACGGCCTCGGCCGGGCGCCCACGGCGCAGGGCGTCGTGCACCGGCAAGGGCACGTGCAAGCGGCTGCCGGTCTGGGAAGCGGCCATCGTCGATCCTCCAATGGACATCGCCAGACAGCCTAGGCGAGGCGCGGTGACGGTCGGGTCGCCGAAGCCCGATACCGGATCTCAGTCCAGCGACTGCGCCGGTGACGACCCGACCATTTCGAAGAGGACGCGGCCGCTGGCGCGACTGCGAGTGGTGATGGGAAACAACAGCCCGCCGCGCACGGTCCGCCGGTGATCCACCGAGAGCACCAGCCCTGCAGGCACCGGCTGCATCACCACGGTGACGACGTCGCGCATGCGGGTCTCGCCTCCGTTCCACCAGTCGCGATCGGTACGCAGCAAGCGCCGGCCGTCGATGCAGGCATGTGCCCGCATACCCGGCAAGGGCCAGGATTCGCCCAGCGCGACCGCGTCTCCGATCGGGGCGCCCGATGCCGACATCGCCTGCAGATGAAGCGATGGGTTGGCAGCCGCTTCGGCATCCTCCGCGACATCGCGCAGCCGCACGCGCGGGGCACCGTCGGCCAGTGCCGGCGGAATCGTCCATCCCTGCCATCGCAGCACAGCGGCGAGATCCGCGAAGTCTACGATCCACTCACCGCGGGCGGCCTCGCGCACGCCGCGGGTCGCCACGTCACCCGCGAGTTGTGGGCAGACGGCACGGGTCGCGCCGGGATGCGCGTGTTCGGCATCGAAGGCGGCTTTCACCGTTGCCGCATCCAGCCCGTCGATCCGCAGCGTGGTGCAGGCCGACAGCGAAGCGCAGATCAGAATCACCGCGAGACGCGTCACCCGCCGTGTCCCAGCCTGACCGCGGCCGGCAGCGCGCATGGTCGTCGCGATGCGCGCGGGACGCTCAGCCTTCCCACTTGCCCAGCGCCGCCAGGCCGTTCGCCCTGGCACGCGCATGGACCGTGGACTGGGCCTTGGCGACGTTGTTCACGAGATCCTGCGACCACAGTTCCAGGGCCGCCTGCTGCATCGCGCGGCCGTAGGAGAACGACAGCGGCCACGGGTTCGGGCCGAGGCGGTTCATCGCATCGAGATGCGCGGTGGCCAGTTCGTCGGACTGTCCGCCCGACAGGAACACGATGCCCGGCAGGATCGCCGGCACCGACGACTTCAGGCACATCAGCGTCGCTTCAGCGACTTCTTCGACGTCCGCCTCTTCGTCGCTGTCCTTGCCCGGCAGCACCATCGAGGCCTTGAGGATCGTGCCTTCGAGCATGACGTTCTGGCTGTAGAGCGCATCGAACAGACCGCGCAGCACGACCTCGGTCACTTCGTAAGAGGTCTGGATGTCGTGGTCGCCATCGAGCAGCACTTCCGGCTCGACCATCGGCACGAGCCCCTGTTCCTGGCACAGCGCGGCGTAGCGCGCGAGCGCATGCGCGTTGACGTCGATGCAGGTGCCCGAGGGCATGTCCTCGCCGATGGTGATGACCGCGCGCCACTTGGCGAACCGCGCACCGAGCTTGTAGTACTCCTCGAGCCGTGCACGCAGGCCGTCGAGGCCTTCGGTCACCAGCTCGCCAGGGAAGCCCGCCAACGCGTGCGTGCCCTTGTCGACCTTGATGCCTGGAATGATCCCGTTCTGGGTGAGGTACTTCGCGAACGGCAGGCCGGCCTTGGTCGACTGGCGCAGGGTCTCGTCGAACAGGATCGCGCCGCTGATGTACTCCGAGAGCTTCGGCGTGGTCAGCAGCAGCTCGCGATAGGCGCGACGGTTCTCTTCGTTGTTCGGAATGCCGACCTGCGCGAAGCGCTTGCCGATCGTGCCCGTCGACTCGTCGATGGCGATGATGCCCTTGCCCTTCGCCACCATGGCCTGGGCGGTTTCGGCAAGCTGTTCGATGCTCATGACGGGGTTCCGGGATCGCGACGGGAAAGGGCCGCGATTATAGCCCGGCGCACCGGCCGGGCTTTCGGAGGCACTAGGTCGCGGACGCGGGCTTCTTCCGCCGGCCGCGACCGCACGCGCAGGTGTTACAGCTCGCCCAGGCCCTCGGCGCGGCCATCGGCGCCCACCTGCAGCAAACGCAGGGTGTTGGTGGCGCCGTGGGTTTCCATGTGTTCGCCACTGGTGAACACCACGCGCTGGCCAGGACCGAGCAGGCCGGCTTCGACCAGCAGGCGCACGCTGCCGCGCGCGGCTTCGCGCGGGGTCTGGCCGCGACTGTCGTAGTTGAACGGAAACACGTCGCGCATCAGCGACATGCGCCGGCGCGCGCCGTCGTGGCGGGCGAAGGCATAGATCGACGCGCCGCCGCGGAAACGCGACAGGTAGCGCGCGGTGCCGCCGGATTCGGTCATCGCGACGATCGCGCCGACGCCCACGTGCTCGGACAGGAACATCGCCGCCATCGCGATCGCATGGTCGGCGCGTTCCAGATTGCGCTGCGCCTTCTCGAAATCGGTGTCGTGGGCGAACTGGCGTTCGGCGCCGACGCAGATGCGCGCCATGGCTTCGACCGCGCGTACCGGATACGCGCCGGCCGCGGTCTCGGCCGACAGCATCACTGCATCGGTGCCGTCGATGACCGAGTTGGCCACGTCCAGCACTTCGGCGCGCGTCGGCATCGGGCTTTCGACCATCGACTGCAGCATCTGCGTGGCGGTGATCACCACTTTGTTGCGTGCCAGCGACTCGCGGATGATCTTCTTTTGCAGACCGGGCAGTTCGGCATCGCCGATCTCCACGCCCAGGTCGCCGCGCGCGACCATCACCACGTCGCTGGCGTCGATGATCTCGGCCAGGTTCTCGATCGCCTCGGTGCGCTCGATCTTCGACACCAGCGCAGCATCGCAGCCGTGCGAGCGTGCGATCGAACGCGCCTCTTCCATGTCGGCGGCATTGCGGCAAAACGAGACCGCGATGAAATCGACGCCGATGTCGGCGGCCACCTTGATCAGCTGGCGGTCGTGATCGGTCAGCGCGCCGAGCGACAGGCCACCGCCTTGCTTGTTGAGGCCCTTGCGATTCGACAGCGGGCCGTCGTTGAGCACGGTGGTGACGATGCGCGCGCCCTCGACGGCGGTGACCTGCAGCTGCATCAGGCCGTCGTCGAGCAGCAGCACATCGCCTGCTTCCACGTCGCCCGGCAGGCCCAGGTAGCTGACGCCGACTTCATCGACGGTGCCCGGCGGGGCCGAGGGATCGGCGACCAGATCGAAGCGCGCGCCAGCACGGAGGTGGACCTTGCCCTCGGCGAATTTTTCGATGCGAATCTTCGGGCCTGGCAGGTCGGCGAGGATGCCGATCTCGACGCCGGCGCGATCGGCGGCGGCGCGAACCGCCTCTGCGCGTACGCGCTGGGAGTCCGGATCGCCGTGGGAGAAATTGAGGCGGACCGCGTTGACGCCGGCGGCGATGAGCGCATCGAGGACGCCGGGCTCATCGGTCGCGGGACCCAGCGTGGCGAGGATACGGGTGCGGCGACGGTGCGCCGGAACAGGAAGCAGATCGGTCGTAGTCATGGCGCCCAGTCTAATGTCCACCGGTGGTCAGCCGCACGTTGCACGGCAACATGAAAATGGCGCTCCATGCCGGCGCGCCGTGTTCGGAGCTTACTGTGAAATCTCGCAGTCGGCGTGGACCACCACGTTGTCGCGCATCTCGCCCGAAGCCTCCTTCGACACGCGGCCGAACGTCGCCTCGACGATCTGCACGCCGGCATCGTCGTCATACATCTCGGCGGCGGGAAATCCGTTCGACCCGGCCCGCAGCCAGATGGCGAACATCCCGAGACCCGCCGGGGGCGTTTCTCGTCATGACGCTGCTGCGTTCCGTGCGCGAGGATCGCCAGCAACCTCACGGCAGTGATTCAGACCTTCCTTGGTTAATCGGCGGCGCGTTACAGCAGGCGTGACGGCGTCGGACCACGCATCTGACGCGACACGCAAGGCGCCGTCGCTCAGCCCAGCGCACCCACGAGCGCGGCCGGCGAGTCGACGACGACATCCGCGCCCGCAGCGCGGAGTTCGTCGGCATCGCCGAAGCCCCACAGCACGCCGATGCCGCGCATGCCGTGCTGGGATGCGCCCTCCATGTCGTAGCGCCGGTCGCCGATCATCGTGGCGTCCGCCGCGGTCAGCGCGAGCCGTGACAGCGCTTCGGCGATCAGTTCGCGCTTGTAACGACGCGTGCCGTCGTCGCTGGCGCCGACCACCGTCTCGAATGCCGCGCCGAACGGCAGAGACTCGAGGATGCGCCGCGCGAAGCCTTCATTCTTGGAGGTCACCACGGCCAGTCGGTGACCGGCGGCCTGCAGCGTGGCGATCGTCTCGGGAATGTCGGCGTACACCGAATGCTCGCGCCACCCGCTTGCGTCGTAACGCTCGCGATACAGCGCGACGGCCCGCTCGGCGCGCGCACGGTCGCCTTCGAACAGCGCATCAAAGCTGTCGCGTAGCGGCGGGCCGATCCACGGCAGCAGCACCTCGCGCGACAGCGGCGGATGCCCCATCGCGTCGAGCGTGTGCGCGATGCCGCCGAGGATGCCCGGTTCCGAATCGATCAGCGTGCCGTCGAGATCGAAGAACAGCGCCTGCGTCATGCGCCGCGGGCGTCGAGCGCCGCGACCGCCGGCAGCGTCTTGCCTTCGAGGAATTCGAGGAACGCGCCGCCGCCGGTGGAGATGTAGGACACGTCGTCGGCGACGCCGTACTTGTCGACCGCGGCCAGCGTGTCGCCGCCGCCGGCGATCGAGAACGCCTTCGACGTTGCGATCGCGCGCGCAAGTGCTTCGGTGCCCTTGCCGAACGCATCGAACTCGAACACGCCGACCGGGCCGTTCCAGACCACGGTACCGGCGTCGGCGATCATCGCGGCGTAGCGCTTCGCGGTGTCCGGGCCGATGTCGAGGATCATGTCGTCGGCGTCCACTGCATCAACGGCCTTGACCGTGGCCGGTGCATCGGCCGCGAACGCGGGCGCGACGACCACGTCGGTCGGCACCGGAATCTCGGCACCGCGCGCCGTGGCGTCGGCCATGATCTGCTTCGCGGTATCGAGCAAGTCGGTCTCGACCAGCGACTTGCCGACGCCGTGGCCCAGCGCGGCGATGAAGGTGTTGGCGATGCCGCCGCCGACGATCAACTGGTCGACCTTGCCGACCAGCGACGACAGCAGTTCGAGTTTGGTCGAGACCTTGCTGCCGGCGACGATCGCCAGCAGCGGCCGCGCGGGCGCGTCAAGTGCCTTGGCCAGCGCGTCGAGTTCAGCCATCAGCAACGGGCCACCGGCAGCAATCGCAGCATGGCGGATCAAGCCGTGCGTCGAGGCCTGGGCGCGATGCGCGGTGCCGAAGGCGTCCATGACGAACACGTCGCAGAGCGCCGCGTACTTCTTCGACAGCGCCTCGTCGTCATCCTTCTCGCCGACATTCATGCGGCAATTCTCGAGCAGCACCAGCTGACCCGGCGCGACCTCGACACCGTCGACCCAGTCGCGCACCAGCGGCACGTCGATGCCGAGCAGCTCGGACAGCCGCGCGGCGACCGGCGCCAACGAATCGGCTTCGCTCCAGCTGCCTTCCTTCGGTCGGCCCAGATGCGAGGTCACCATGACCGCCGCGCCCTTCTCCAGCGCGTATTTCAACGTCGGCAGCGATGCGGTGATGCGCTGGTCGGAGGTGACCTTGCCGCCGTCGACGGGGACGTTGAGGTCCTGCCGGATCAGCACGCGCTTGCCGGACAGCTCGAGATCGGTCATGCGGACAATGGTCATGGGCTCTGGACTCTCTTGAATGATCGGAATGATGTGCGCCATGCGATCCATGGCGTGGCATGGAGAACGCGGTTGCGTCAGCCGCCCATTGTCCGCGGTGTGCCCGCAACCAGGCAAACCGGCGCCAAACCAACCCTGTAGGAGCGCGCTCGCGCGCGATTGGCTTTCCCAGGCAAGCCGGATCGCGCACAAGCGCGCTCCTACATGACGATCTCAAGCGGGCTTCGGCGCCCTGAGCAGACTCAATGCAAAACCGCCGATCAGAAGAACGCCCAGCAACAGCACACCCCACAGCAGCCACGTGCCCCAGTCGCGCGGCGGCGTGTCATCCAGCGCGGCAGCGCCGGCCAGTTCCGTGCGCGCGCCCAGCGTCGCGACTGCCGGCTGCCAGCGCCCGCCATCGCGCGCGCGCAGATCGGCCAGCAGCGGCGCCACCGATGCATCGACGCGCACGGCACGTCCACTGCCCGCGCGCAGCGAGAACGGCGCCGCGCCTTCGGCGACGAACACCAGCCGCTCCGCGCGGTAGCCGAGTCGCAGCACGGGCGCTGCGCCGGCAGACGGCGCATCCGGCACCAGTCGCCACTGGCGCGCGCGCAGCGTCGTATCGAGCGCGCGCGGTGGCGTGCGGGAGGCATCGTCCGCGCCGACCCGGTAGACCAGCCAGTCACTCGTGATCGTGCGCCACGGCGCGCTGTCGTCTTCGCGCACCGACAGCGTCCAGCGCGCGGTCGCATTGCCGTCCAGGCCGATGTCGACGTGCGTCACCGGCAGCCGCGCATCGAGCCGGAACACGAAGCCGCCTTCTCCGTCGGCCGGGCCGACGGGTTCCAGCGCGCGCCACGCCAGTTCGGGCGCATCGGCGACGGCCGTCGATTCGCCGGTGACCGACACGATTGCCGGCATCGTGCCGGCACCGGCCCCGGGGCTGAGCCGCAGGTAGCGCGCGCGCACCGGCGTATCGAACACGATCCGCTGCTCGACCAGGCGTGCTTCGCCGCGGCGCAAATCGAGCAGACGCCCGCCGGCGGCCAACGGATTCCACTCGCGCAGGTCTTCCGAGCCTTCCACCCGCATCGTGCGTTCGAAGGCGACTTCGGCGACGCCCCAGTCCAGCATCAGCGCCTGCAGCGGCACTTCGGATGTGCCGGCATCCACCAGCAAAGCGGCCGGCGGCGCATCCCCGGGCGCGGGCTGCCACTGGATGCGACGCAGGCGGCCGTCGGGATCGAGTTCGCTGATCGCAGCGATGTCGCTGCCTGCGCGCGCGGCGGTCGCCGGCAGCGGGAACCAGGCCAGCGGTTGCGTCGTAAGGCGTGCCGGCGGCGTGGGGGCGGCCTGCAACAACGCCGGCACCTGGCGTCCATCACCATTGACCACCACCAGATCGCGCAGCGCCGGCGACACCGTGGTCGCATAGACCGCGTCGTCGAGCCCGACCTGGTAGGCACCGGCATCCGGTGAGGGCAAGGTCAGCGGCCATTGCGCGACGAAGGCCTCGTCGCCTCCCGCAGCGATCGCCACGCTGCAGATCGCGGCGCCGGCAAGACCGGCCATGCATGTCAGACGTCGGTTCATGCGTCGGCCTCCTGTGCCGTTTCCGGGGTCGCGGCACGCGGCGGCGCGGGCGCGAAGAAGCCGACGACCGTGCACAGCAGGCCATAGGCGATAAACGAGCCGATGCCCCACAGATTGCCGAGATGGCTGCGGTCCACCAGCACCAGCTTGGCCAGCACGATCGCCATCAGCGCCGCGCCCGCCAGCCACAGCACACGTTGGCCGCGGCGCGACCCGATCACCCAGCCGAGCACGCCGAGCACGCTCCAAACGATGGTCAGACTGGTCTGCGCCAGGCTGCTGTCCGCGAGCGCGTCGCTCCACGGCACGCCGCCCCAGTGATGCGCGCCGCGCAGGGTGATGACGGTGACCAGCAGGAACGCGCCGGCCGACAGCAGCGGTATGCGCGCACGTTCACCGATCGTCGCCTCGCCACGCCACAGCCAGTGCGCGATCAGCAGCAGCACCGCGATCTGTGCGAGATCGAGTGGATTGACCAGGGCGATCCACGGCAGCGGCGCGGGATCACCCGCATTGCCCAGCGCCAGCAACCACCAGATGATCAGCAGCGCGCAACACACAGTGCGGAATGCCGCGCGCATCGGGTCGAAGCTCGCGCCCAGCGGATGCGTGAGCCACGGCCAGCGCAACAGCGCCACCGCGGTGATCGCCAGCCACGGCGCGACCGCCGCGACCAGCCACCAGCCATCGCCGCCACCGATCCGCCCGGACAGCTGCACCAGCAGCAGCGATACCGCGAACGGCCACAGCAGCCACCACACGAACTGCGCGGCGCGAGCGAATCCGCTGTCGCCGACACGCAGGCACAACAGGCTGCGCACGCCGAGTGCTGCAAAGACCAGCCACGCCCAGAGGCCGTTACCGGCGAAGGGCTGCTGATGCGCTTCGGTCTGCAGCAGCGCCAGCGGCAGCGCCGCTACCAGCGCAAGGCAGGCGGTGCCGGCCAGTAACGGATCGAACACGCGTCGATTGCGCTCGGCCGCCAGCCAGCCGGTGACCGCTGCCAGCACCAGCAGCGCATCGGGGAAGTCGCGCCCCGGCAACACACGCTGCAGTTCAAACGTCCACGCGCCGAGCCACCAGGCCATCGCCCAGAGATAGGCGATGCGTGCGGGCGCAACGGCGCCTGCGCGCGAATACGCCCACGCGATCGCGAGCCCCGAGGCGACGAAGAGCAACGCGCCGACGAACAGGCCATGCACGAACGGCGTATCACCCACCGTCGTATTGCCTGCAGCGAACACATACGCGACCACCGCCGCGACCTGCAGCGCGATGCCCGACCAGCGCGGCAGACGCCGCTGCTGACGCAGGCCCAGCCACACCAGCGCCGCACCTTCGAGCGCGAACACGCTGGCAGTCGCCTGCGCCGACAGCGCCAGCGGCACGGCCAGCGTCGCGAAGCCTGCGGCCAGCAGCGCGTACGACTGCTGCAGCACCTCAAAGCGACCACCGCGACGCAGCCACCACGACAGGCCCGCATACACCGCCGCGAGCCCGAGCGCGCACAGCGCCAGCGTGGTCGTGGCGTCGCGCATCAGACCCGACTGCAGCGAGAACGCGATCAGCGGCGTGCCGAACACCAGGCAGCCGTCGATCAGATCCCGGCGCCACATTGGCCTGCGCCGCGCATGCAGCAGCGGCACAGCCAGATAGATCGCAAAGAACAGCGCGAGGAACGTCTGCGCGGACGCGTAGTCGGCAGCCTGGTAATCCAGCACACCCCAGAACGCGCCGATGCCGAAGGTGAAGACGAACCCCAGCAGATTGAGCAGCCGCCACGCACGGAACCAGGCGATGGCGACGATCGCCGCATTGAGCACCGCGTAGTAACCGAACAGCGCGACATGATTGCCGCCGCCGGTCGACAGCCAGATCGGCGCGAGAAACCCGGCCAGCACGGCGAACACCGCCAGCGCCATCGCGCCCTGCAGCACCGCCAGCGCACCGGCACCGAACACCAGCGCCACGCTCGCGGCGAACGCGAACTCCATCGGCACCAGCCCGAACATCCGCGACGCGGCGAACACCACCAGCAGCAGGATGCCGATCATGCCGCCCTGCAGGCTCAGCGCAAACGTGCGATGGCTCGTCCGTCGCATCCAGCCGAACACCAGACCGGCCACCGCCGCCACCGACACGGCGGCCAGGCGCACCGATACCGGCACCTGCAACAGGCCCTCGTCGCTGGCGTACTTGAGCAGCGCCGCAACACCGGCGAACAGCACCAGCATGCCGATCTTCACCGGCACGTTGCCGGAGGTGAACCAATGGCGGACCAGACGCAGGCCGCGTTCGAACACGTCGGGGCCCGCCGGCGCAGCCGGGGCCGCGGGCTGTGCGGGACGCGCAGGCGCCGGGTAGTGCCGGACCTCGCGCGGTGGGGCCGGCGGCAATGGCGGTGGCGCGGACACGGACGCAGGCGGGGCCGCTGACGCCGGGGGCGGCGCGGTCGCGGCGGGCGGCACTGGCGCGGACAGTTCTTCGACGCGCGTCGACACTGGGGCCGCGGGTACGTCGCGCGGGGCCGCAGTTTCGACAGGCGCTGGCGGTATCGCCCGACGGGCGATCTCCGCGCGCAGGCGTTCGCTCAGGTTTTCGAGATCGGCCACGCGCCCGCGCAGGCCGGACAGCATGACCAGGCAGACGATCAGCAGGACCGGCACCGCCAGCAGCGCAATTCCGATCAGTACGACGAATCCTTCCATGAAGTCCCCAGTGCGCCAGAGGGCGCGCCCGGCCACCTTACGCGGCGATCTGCCGAAAACAAGAAGCCCCGCGTGTGCGGGGCTCCGGATAACGCAATGATCGACGCGGCAGTTACTTCGCCGCGACCACGCGGACCATCTCCAGACACTTGTTGGAGTAGCCCCACTCGTTGTCGTACCAGCTGACCAGCTTGACGAAGGTCGGGTCCAGCGCGATGCCGGCTTCGGCATCGAACACCGAGGTACAGGTCTCACCGCGGAAATCGGTGGCGACGACCTTGTCCTCGGTGTAGCCCAGGATGCCCTTCAGCGCGCCTTCGCTCTGCGCCTTCATTTCGGCGCAGATCTCCTCGTAGCTGGCCGGCTTGTCGAGTTCGACCACCAGATCGACCACCGACACGTCGGACGTCGGAACGCGGAAGCTCATGCCGGTCAGCTTCTTGTTGAGTTCCGGAATCACCACACCGACGGCCTTGGCCGCGCCGGTGCTGGACGGAATGATGTTCTCCAGAATGCCGCGGCCGCCGCGCCAGTCCTTGTTGCTCGGGCCATCCACGGTCTTCTGGGTGGCGGTCGCCGCGTGCACGGTGGTCATCAGCCCACGCTTAATGCCCCACTTGTCGTGCATGACCTTGGCGATCGGCGCCAGGCAGTTGGTGGTGCACGAGGCATTGGAGATGATCGCCTCGCCGGCGTAGGTCTTGTCGTTGACGCCGAACACGAACATCGGCGTGTCGTCCTTCGACGGTGCCGACAGGATGACCTTCTTCGCGCCCGCATCGATATGCTTCTGCGCGGTGTCCTTGGTCAGGAACAGGCCGGTCGATTCGATGACGACATCGGCGCCCACTTCGTCCCACTTCAGATTGGCCGGGTCGCGTTCCTGGGTCAGGCGGATCTTCTTGCCGTTGACCAGCAGCGTGTTGCCCTCGACCGACACCGTGCCCTTGAAGCGGCCGTGCACCGAGTCGTACGACAGCATGTAGGCCAGGTAGTCGGGCTCCAGCAGATCGTTGATCGCGACGATCTCGATGTCGCCGTCGAAGTTTTCCACTGCCGAGCGCAGCACGTTGCGGCCGATGCGGCCGAAACCGTTGATGCCAACCTTGATCGCCATGAATCCGGACTCCTGCAGCCGCGCGCACGCGGCAAAAGTGGGAAAGACGTGGCCGCGCGGCGCGTGTGCGCCAGCCCGGACAGCGCTGCACAGTCTACCAGCCACACTGCCACGAGACCCCTGCCAGCCCTGCGCGCCGCGCGCAATGATTGCGATCAAGGCGCAGCGCAGGCGCGGCACCAACACTGTCCGCATCCCACGACGACTGGATCTTCCGATGCGTACGCTGCCCCTCGCCCTGATCGCCCTCGCCTGCCTGGCACCCGCCCTGCCCGCCGCCGCCCAGTCGGCCGGCGACTGGACCGTCGCCCTCGGCGCGCATCACGTGAATCCGAAATCCGACAACGGCAGTCTCGCCGGCGGCACCCTGCCGCTGTCGATCGGCGGCAGTACCCGGCCCACGATTGCAGTCGAGTACTTCGTGCGCGACCGCGTCGGTATCGAACTGCTCGCCGCCACCCCGTTCCGCCACGATCTGGACATCGCCGGCCTCGGCCAGATCGGCAGCACCAAGCACCTGCCGCCGACGCTGAGCCTGCAGTACCACTTCATGCCGCAGGCGCGCGTGGTGCCGTTCATCGGCGCCGGCCTCAACTACACGACCTTCTTCGAAGAAGAGACCCGCGGCGCATTGGCGGGCGCGAAGCTCGCACTCGGCGATTCATGGGGCCTGGCGCTGCATGCCGGCATCGACATCAAAGCCGGACCGGGCAAGCTGCGGCTGGATGCACGGTGGATGGATATCGAGAGCGATGTGCGACTGGACGGCGTGAAGCTGGGGGCGGCGCGGATTGATCCGCTGGTATACGGCGCGGCTTATGTGATTTCTTTCTGACGCGACGCTCTATCGACAGGTCCGTTCGATCACTGCGCATTCGGAGCCCCCGCCGACTTTCCGGCAGCCCTTCAAGGCAGCCCGATCGGCATTCCGCTGACGACTTCGCGCAGCGCCTCCCCAGCGGCCACCGCCGCTCGCCAGCGCAAAGCAGGTATTCCGAAACGTCAACCTTGCTTCACAGCCTTGGCCTTCGCGTGCTTCGCAGATCTGCACTGCCTGACGTTCCGCACTCGCCTCGTCGTACTGCTCAAGTGCAATGCCGTAAATTTCGTACGGGCGACTGATAGCAAGGGCGCCCCAGCCCCCGCCTTGAGAGGATCGATTGCCCGAAACCGTATCGCCCATACCCAACGCCGGGAGCACAACCGTGTCTCTGTAGTGCTGCGAATTCGGATCTTGCGCGCGCGCATTCTGGGCCACAACGGCGCAAAGATTAAATACAAGAACAAAGAACAACAGATCCCTGCTCATACAAATCCTTTTAGAGAAGATAAACAAACGATCAGCCGGAACCCGTGGCTTGCTTATTAGACTCCTCAGCGACCCGCTGCTCGTAGTCGGTTCGTTGACCGGATATATTCCGACCAAGCGCAACAAAACTTGAATCTGCAGCGAATTGGCCAAGCGTCCCGCTGAAGAACATAGCTACCATCGGGGGCGCCATCACCATCAACACAGAAATCAACAGGACGATGCCACATGGAGACAGATGCCTTTGACCGGCGGGCACTCAAAGCACCGTAAGACCATGCGCTCTACCTCGGGTGGGAGCACCCTTCATAGAGGATCCGGCAATCCGATTGACATGGTTTGCTGGATGCATCCCGGGCGCGCTTCAATGTCCGATCTCTCGATGCGTAGGTACCAGTGGGGGAAGTCGTCACCGCCGCGCACTGATCCCTGAAAACCAAGTTGATTTCACACCCAATTCCTCCGCGGCGGGAGCACATCTCAAGTGAGGCTTGGACAGCACTCGCCTCGCTTTCATGATTAATCGCCCACCCCGTCATTGCGACATCGCCCTCATCAAGCGTTGCTATGGAGAAAGCTCCCCAAGACTGCTGGATATTCGGCGTGCGCGTATCGCCGGCGCCGTGCGCGGGAAGAAATTTGGTGTTGTATTCGACGGTTCCAGGCTGCTGAGCCCAGCAAATGCTGCTGGCAATGACGAGAACTGGGACGGATAAAGAACGAAATAAATTCACTTCACACCCTTTTCCATGCGTGGAATTATTTACTGAATCGCCCTTGCAATCTCCGTCGGGGAGGTTGAGTGGGCGCCGTCGGCGGAACGACAGACGGAGACACGAGCGGCAACCACACGATTTTCGTCGAGAAAAAATCCACGGCGCCCTGAAGGGCGCAAAGATGAAAACCGGCGACTTCTCGTCCTTGGCACTGCCTGATGCACAGCCCGGCCTCGGAAAGCCGCGGCCGGATGCGCGGTGGATGTATATCGATAGCGACTTGCGACTGGACGGCGTGAAGTCGGGGGCCGAGCGGATTGATCCACTGGTGTATAGCGCTGCCTATGTCCATGACTCCTGAGCAAGCGTCGAGTTCTCATTCCGCAGGCGCTGGGTAGCTGCACCCTTCCCAGAAGACCTTGCAACCAGGCCCCAGCTCCTCGCAGGCTTGCCTCGCAAGTTGGCGTGCACGCCTTAAGGTATCAGCCGTACCAAATCCAGAATGGTCAGAACTCCCGACAACAGAACCACACTGATTTTGAAAAGAGATGACCACCTCGCAATCGTCTGCGCCACCACTTCGATCTCGGCACTGCGCCAGGGCGTGTTGCTCAGCAATAACTTTAGTTTCCCCATCTATGGACCAGCCCGACCAGCCCGAACCCTCACTCATTGCGAAAGCACCAAAACGATCATATGCCTGTCCTCGTGACACCTGCGAAGCGCCAAGCGACGGCAGGTATCGCGTGTGATAGTGCGCAGAATTTGGATTACTTTCAGGAAGCTGTTGCTGCTGGGCGAACGTTCGTCCCTGCGCTGACCCAATCGCCAGCATCACAAGGAGCAAACCGATCCGCCGATATTTTTTGCGTATTCTCGTCGACACAATGGCCATGGATTCAACCCTTACTGCGGCCCCGAAGTTTTCTGCACATTACTTTTGGTTTTTCCTCAGCCTCTCCTCGCGTCGGCACCGTTGTATCAGCAGCCTGCTCCGAACTATTGCGGCACAAAGCACCTATCGCCTAAGCTGATTCTGGCGTACCACTTCATGCCTCAGGCGCACGTGGCGCCATTCATCGGCGTCGACTTCAGCTACGTCTTCGAAGAAGAGACTCGCCGACGCCCTGGTGGGCACGAAGCTCACACGGCGATTCATGGGGCCTGGCGCTGCATGCCGGCATCGACATCAAAGCCGGACCGGGCAAGCTGCGGCTGGATGCACGGTGGATGGATATCGAGAGCGACGTGCGACTGGACGGCGTGAAGCTGGGGACCGCGCGGATTGATCCGCTGGTGTACGGCGCTGTCTACGTATTTAACTTTTAAG
The DNA here is from genome assembly GCF_031456825.1 of Luteimonas sp. 3794. NCBI lineage: Bacteria > Pseudomonadati > Pseudomonadota > Gammaproteobacteria > Lysobacterales > Lysobacteraceae > Luteimonas > Luteimonas sp. 3794. The sequence goes on from NZ_JAVDVJ010000004.1 coordinate 164,624, forward strand.
CGGGACATCAAGCCATCGCGACGAGAAGTCTAATCATCATCTAACGGATGAGAAACCTACTCGGCCGGCTCTGGATAGCTACACCCCTCACGAAAAACTTCACACCCCGGACCTATCGATTCACACTGACGCATCGCCAACGCACGAGCTCTTTCGATCGTTCCTGCTCGTCCAAAGCCAGAATGATTGCGGGTCGATGCCACAGTTGCACATTGATTCTGGAATGACAGAACAATTTCGCAGTCCTTAACCCCGCCGCCGCGGGCACTGCACTGATCAATAGCAGCCTTTTCAGCCCCGGCCTTTGATCTGTCACCCAAAACCCAACCCGACCAAGAAGAGCTTGGACTCATCGCGAACGCTCCAAATCGATCTTCGAGAATTTGCTGCGGCGTATTCGCTACCCCAAGCGCAGGGAGATAGCGTGAGTGGTAATAAGCGGATGCAGGATTACTCTCCGGGACCTGCGCTTGCGCCAACTCCATCGAACTCGCGCTTATGGGAGCAAAAATCGCGGCGCTGGAAGCCAAGAGCACCAGCGCGAACGAGCGACCAGAAAGACGATTTCTATCTTTCACTGTGCGCTTCTCTTGACCAAACATTCCGCTGTCAACGTGGGCCATCGTGAATATGGTGCTCATCTTCGTCGTCCTTCCGCCTAGCTCCAACTTTCTGAGTAGGCATCGTGGTGTCGGCAGTCTGACCGCTGCTATTACGGCCGAGCGTACCAAAGCTAGAGCTCGCAGCGAACTGGCCAAGCGTCCCGCTGAAGAACATGGCCGCCATCGGCGGTGCCATCACCATCAGCACCGACATCAACAGGCCGATGCCGCCCTGTTGCATCGCGGCGGCGTTTAAGCCGCCCGATGGCATGACTCCGGGTAAGTCGAGTGTCTCCTGGGTCAGCAGGGTGTATTGCAGCAGCAATGCCGCCGCGGTGATGGCGACCAGCTTGGTCGATACCGACACCATGAAAGACAGGACCGCCAGGCTGAACATCGTGCCTATTCCATACAGCAGCCAGCGTTTGAACAGCTCCTTCGTCTGGTCGAACATCAGGCACAGGATGAATAACGGACCGAAGCCGACGAAGAGCACCAACGCGATCTTGTAGAGCAGCAGCATCGCACCGCCCACCACCGACGGTCCCGCGATGCCGATTCCCATCAAGGTGATCGTCCGGTCCTGGCTGGCCTTGGTCTCCGCGTCGTCGTTGCCCGAGCCGATCCGGTCGACCAGCACAAAGATCAACCCCATGATCTTGAGATTCTTGTCGATCGACTTCTCGGGCTTTTCATCCGTCCCCGTGACGATGGTGTTGATCGACCTGGGCAACCCATCGGCGAGGAAGCTGGTCAGGTTGGTGCCGGCAAACGACATCGCAGTGGCCGCCGACACGATCAGGAACACCCGCAGCGACCCGACGACCAAGCCCATCATCGATTCCCGGCTGCGTCCGGTCACGATCATGAAGCCCTGCATCAACACCCAGAGCGTGCACAGCGTGAGCGCGAGGCCGCTGACGAACTGGGTTCCACGCGCGATGAGGCCGGTCTGGAAGGACGCGATCTGCGTGTTCAAGAACTCGAAGATCAGCGCGAAGAACGCCCATTGTGCGAAGTCGGCCAGAATGTCCATCTCGAACTCCGAATTGATTACAGCGAAGCCGGCAGGTCCACGCCGCCCCGACCCTTGAACAGGTTCCGCGACAGCGCGATCTGCGTGGTGCGGATATGTGCCACGCGGGCCTCGTAGGCGCGCATATAGGTTTGATAGCGGTCGCGGTCGTTGTCCATCAACGCGGTCAGGGCCAACAGTTCGTTCGAGTTGGCCTGCAGATCCGCGTAGTCTTCGGGCCCCAGGGCGCGACGCCGTTTTTCGATCGCCTCGAGGCGCGCGTGATGCTCGGCGGCGCGTTCGAACATGCGCATCGCGAATGCATATTGCGCAAGTTCGGTCTGCACCATCTCGCGGCACAATGTGCGCTGTCGCTGCCCGAGGCCACTCGACACGCCCGACGGGCACAGCCTGCCGATGGTCAGGGCTGCGGCTGAGGGTACGTCCCGGTCGAGCTTGGCGGTGCCACCTGGTTCGGCGACCAGTCCGGCCGCCTCGGCCGACGGCTTGTGGTCGAGCCGCAATCGCGTGTTCACCTTCTGCAGTTCGCCGACGACGGTAGTGCTGCTGCTGCCGCCGATTCGATCCCGTATTTCATGGACCTGCCGGTAGGTCTCACGATCGTGGACCTGCCACGCAGCGGCCGCCGCACCAGTGGCCAGCGCGGCGGCGATTGCAATGGCGATCACGAACCGGCGGCTCAAGCGGGGCCAGCCGAGTTCGATTCCGAACGTACGCCGCACGCCGCTCGCGAGGCGGTCCATGGGCGCCTGGTGCAGGCTCGGGGATCTCATACAGCACCTCCTGTGTCCTTGCGGGTTTCCATCTCTAGCGTGCCGCCACGGTAGCGGCCTCGTGACGCACCCCTGTCCCGGCACTCGCCTGCGCGGGCAATGCGCGACCCGACCCTTTGCGCTGCTCATAGAACAGCGGCAGCCACTGGGCCGGGTCGAGATCCGCAGGCGCGGCATCAAGCGACGCGGCCCGTTCGGCGACGATGCGATGCATGATCTCGATGTTGTCGGTGCTCGCCGAAATGACGGCCAGGGCGTCGTCCATGCCGCGCAGGTTCAACTGGCAGACGGCCGATGCATGCCCCTGTTTGACCAGGAAGCTGCGCGAGCGCTCGTCGAGCGAGCGGACGACCTCGAACTCGGCGTCGGTCAGCTTCAGGCCCTCGACGTAGTCCTTCCGCGATGCATTCGGGTTGGGAAGCAGGATCAGCGTCGCCGTCTGTTCGATCAGGGCCGCGGAGATGTCGCTTGCCAATGCGTCTTCCGGACTTTGCGTGGCGAAGATGCCGAGCCCGTTCTGCTTGCGGATCGTCTTCTGCTTGTTCTTGGCGAACTCCTTGAGCGCGCCACCGCCGTCGAGAATCTTCCAGAACTCGTCCATCACGTAGATCAGGCGACGGCCGTCGATGAGCGCTTCGAGCCGATGCAGCAGGTAGTTGACGACCGGCACCCGCACTTCTGGATTGTCGATGACCTCGGTGTAGTCGAAGCCGATGATGCTGGCGCGCTCCAGGTCGATGACGTCGAGCGGGTTGTCGAACACCCAGCCCAGTGCGTTGCCGGCCGTCCACTTGCGCAGCCGTGCGTACAGGCCGTCATCGCCCATGTTGGGCAGGCTCTTCTGGAAGTTCCCCATCGACCGCAGTGGCGGTGGCATGTCGAGGATGCTGTCCACCGCGCGATGGATGTCCTCGTCCTCGCGCGCGGTGTAATGGGATTTTCCGGCGAGCACCTTGATCAGCCCGGCGAGGAATTGCACGTTGGCTTCGGTGCGCGCGCACTGGAAGGGATTGAAGCCGGTGGGCGCGCCGTTCTCCAGCGACAGGTACGCGCCGCCGCAGGCCCGCACGAAGATCTCGGCGCCGCGGTCCTTGTCGAAAAAGAAGATCGTCGGCGCGGGTTCGAACTTCTGCACCTGGCTGAGCAGGAAATTGATCAGGGCCGTCTTGCCGGTGCCCGACTTGCCGATCACCATCGTATTGGCGATCGCTTTTTCCCCTGCCGAATTCTCGGCCGCATGCGTGGCATGGAAATTGAAATAGTAGGGCTGGCCGTTGGTGGTCTGCAGCGCGGTGACCGCGTCGCCCCACGGGTTCCCGGCGCGCTTGCCGGTGGCGAAGTTATGTAGCGGCGAGAGGCCGAGGAAGTTCAGTGAACTGACGTTGGCGAGCCGGGTGCGGAACTTCCAGTTCGCCGGCAGCTGTGAGTAGAAGGAGGCACAGACCGCGAGGTCCTCCTTCACCGACACGAAGCCCGCGTTGGACAGCTCTGCGCGCGTGGTGGCGATCTGCTGCGCCAGCGCCGGCTGGTCTGGGGCGTACAGCGCCATGATGAAGTGGTATTCGCCGAGCACGAAATTGCCCGACGCGATCTCGTCCATCGCATGGTCGAGTTCCGCGATCTGGCTGACCGCCTTGTCGCCCGAGGAGATCATCATCCCCTTGGTACGGTCGAGCACCTTCAAGGCGTCCTGACGCCCCATCGGACTGAAGGAATGCGTGATGACGTACTCGAAGTCCAGGTATTTGAGGGCGTTGAGAATCCCCGGCCAGGTCGAGTCCGTGTACTCCTTGATGTTGAGGATCGCCCCGTAGTGGTTGCCGCCGCCCGGGGCGGTGACCACGAAATCCCCGGTGCGCGCGGAGAAGGTATGTCCACTGACCGCCAGGTAATCACAGACCGGCGCTTGCAGCACCGGCACGGGCGCATCGATGCGGTTGAGCAGGTATGCGAACAGCTCCAGGGTTTCGGAAAATACAACCCCGTTGCTTCGTGCATACATGCCCAGCCGCACGGGGGCGTAGTCCCTGAGCACCGCCTCGGCATTGCCCGCCAGTTCGAGCAGCTTGGCGACCGCCTGGTCCTGCTCGGCCTGCAGTCGCGCCAGGTCGGACGACTTTTCCACGAGCTTCTTTCCGCTGACGACCGGCCTGAAGATCATCGTCAGGTAGAGCTCGTTCTGCATGATCTTCTGCGCGGAGAGCGCTTCGAAGTACTGGTCGGACAACGCCTGGTTGAACGGCTGCGTGAAATCGGCACGCATGTCGATGCGGCCGCGCCTGCGGACATCGTGGACCCAGAAGGCGACGTTGACGAAATCGGGCGCGCGCAGCGTCTGCAGCATGCGGTTGAAGGTCGCGTGGCGGTGCTCCAGTTCCCAGGTCTCGCGCCCGACGAACGGCAGACCGCCCAGGCGCCACGTCAGCAGGTAGTCGCCGCCGGTGGTCTTGACCACGTGCGGGGAGACATGGGCCGACAGCGGCACGAACTCGGCAATGGACGTGGCAGGCGCGCGCATGGTCAGGGGATCCTTCGGCCTTCATGGATCTCGGAGCGGTACGTATTGGGCGTGAAGATCCAGACCCCCGCGTGGCGTCTGACCTGGCGGGCGCGAAGTCGGAACATCCACCGAAGACCGAGCAGCCGGAAAATCATTTCGTCGCGCCGGGCCATCTGCCGCATGACCATGATCACGAACGGCAGCAGGGCCAGAAAGAACATGTCGATATAGAACGTCAGCAGCAGGCACGCCCCCGCCCCCACCGCGAACGGCAGGTACGGCACACCCATGAACATCGGCGGGCGCGTGCAGCCGCGGAACAGGATGTCCTTACGCATAGCCCGGCAGCAGCTGGACCACGGCGATGGCGGTCGAGGTGACATCGTCGGGCAGGAGCATCTTGGCGATCTGCGCCGCGGCGCCGATCAGGAACCCGCCGATGAGCACGGGCGCGACGTCGCCGATCCGCTTGTGGTTGAACGCAATCTGGTAGCCGGCAAAGATGATGGCGATGGTGACGACCGCAATCGATGCGACATTCAACAGCGCGTTGATGTTGCCGAAGAAGCTCTGCACGCGGGTCGTCGCGCCTGCGACGTCCTGGGCCCAGGCGGCGACCGGGAGCAGGATGAGCAAGCCCGACGCGAGTATCGACAGCGTTGCACCAGGGGTGCGACGGGAGCGGTCCGAAGGGATGAAGTTCTGCATGGTGCTGTCCTTGCGTTGGCGGAGAAGGAGTCGGGAACCGGGGTGCGCTCAGAAGACGAAGGCCGTATCCCCGGCCTGGCCCGCGGACGCGGACTGCGCAGACGGGCTCGCAGGGGGCGCGGTCTGTCGCAGCGGCGCGGATGTGAGCTGCACCGTGACGGGCGCGTCGGCGTCGGCCTGCCGCTGCGCCGGGCCGGACGCCGAATGCAGCGAAGCCGCAGGCGGAATTGCGGACATCCGCCGGATCTCCGCTTCGACCGCAGGCGCTTCGGCTGCAGCCCTCGATGCGTCGAGGCCCAGTTCAGTGGCCGCAGGCCGGTTACCGCGCGCGGCCTCCTGCACGCGGCTTGCGACCCTGGACGATTCCGCGGCGAGGTCTTGCCCGCGCGGCGCTGCCGCGGTTGCGTTGCGAATGACCGGGATCGACTGGGCAGGCGCGACGGCGCGCCAGGAAGCGAGCACCTTCTGGACGTAGCCGTGCTGATAGCCGGTGACGAAGTTGCCCGAGTAGTAACAGCTGAATGCCTTGCCCCAGTCGCCACCGGCGCGTGTATGGCATTCGGCGAGAATCTGCGCGCCGGCTCGCAGATTGGGACAGATATCGAAGGCCTTCTCGTGGGTGTCGAGCCCGTAGTGCTGCAGGTTGTGGCGGTTCACCTGGGCCAGGCCCAGCGAGAAGTTGTAGCCCTCGCGCTCGAGCATGCGGCTGGTCGAAAGCGCCTCTTCCAGGCTTCGCGGCTGGCGCGCCAGCCGCCCGCCGACAACGCCGATCGCGTAGGGGTTGTACGAAGACTCCACGCGCACCACGTGATGCATCACCTCGGCCGGCACCGCCAACCCGGAGCAGCCCATCAGTTCCAGTCCCGGCAACATCAGCAAACCCTCCCTGTCACCGCGCGGGAGAAGCCACGGCCCCAGCACGCGGATGTGCGCGCCCGGCTCATGCCGCCAGCGCACGTTCGGGATCGAAGTCGATCCCGGTAATGAAGCGACGGCCCGCATGCGCCTTGATGTGCACGACGATCTCGATGGTCATGCGCAACAGGCGTTTGATCACGTCGAACTCCAGGCCGGCCCCCTCGGCGGAGGCTTTCACCATCAGAGCGAGCTGGTCCCAGGTCTGCTCGGTGCTGCCCGCGTGGCAGCTGGTGATCGACCCCGGATGCCCCGAGGCGCAGTTGCGGATGAAATAGAACGATTCGTCGCCGCGCAGCTCGGCGAGGATGATCCGGTCCGGCTTCATGCGCAGGCAGGCTTCCATGCAGCTCTTGGCGGTGACGTTGCTCGCGCTCTGGCCGCCCTTGGAGTACAGCAAGTGCACCACGTTGGGTTGACGCAGGAACAGCTCGCGGGCGTCCTCGATGGTGACGAGCCTTTCCTGTTCGGGAATGTGGTCGACCAGGGATTTCATGAAGGTCGTCTTGCCGCTGCCGGTCGCGCCGGCGACGACGATGTTCTTGTGGTAACGCACCGCCTGACGGAAGAACTGCGCGTAGTCGCGCGCACGACGCAGTTCGAGCAGTTCGCGGTCCTGGTCGCTGATCGTCGTGGAGGCCTCCGGAATCTCGGCGAAAAAGCCATCGCGTTCGTACTCGTCGAGCGTTCTTGCATAGCGCGAAGGCAGGCGGATCGTGATCGACACCCGTCCGGCATCGCACGCAGGCGGAATCACGAACTGCGCGCGCTGACCGGTGGGAAACGTCAGCGACACCATCGGATCGACATCGGTGATGCGCTGGCCGGTGTTGCTCTCGTTGACGATCGAGGTACAGAACTGGCGCGCGCGTTCGAACGTCAGTGAGGGCACCTCGGTGCGGCGCCACCCGTCCCGTGACTCCAGATACAGCTCGCCCGGCCGGTTGATGCAGATCTCGGTGACATCCGTGGACTGCATGTGCGCACCGATTCCGAGCACCTCGTACTGGTACTCGAGGAAGCGGCTGGACAGTTGCGCGACGTTGGCGGGCTGAAGATCCATGGGCCGCTCAGCGCACCACTGCCGAGAAATCGACGTCGCGGGCGACATAGACATTGACGACCGTGCCCTGGTTGATCGTGACCGTCGGCGGGCGCGCCATATTGCGTTCCAGCGCCATGTTGGCCATCCGCTCGAGCGTGCTGGCGGTGTTGCTCTCGTACGGGTTCTGCACCACGAAGCCGTTGCCGAACGTCGTCTGCGGCCGGCCGTGTTCGGCGGCCGCGTACTTGAAGGCGTCGCTGAGCGTGCTGATCAGCAGGGCCGACGCGAGCCGCTGCCCCCAGTGCGCCGTGTAATGGCCCGCATTGCCGGCAGCGCCAAGCCCGTCGACACCGGGGCTGCGCATGTTCACGTCGAGGCCGGTCGGCGTCGTGATCCGATCCCAGATGATGCCCGCGCGATCGCCGATCACGCTGTCCGCGTTGTAGAAGCCCATGACCTTCGAACCGCGTGGAAGCAGCAGGCGCCGGCCGTTGACCGAATACACCGGCTCGGTGACGACGCAGGAGGTGTAGCCCGGAAAATCGCTGATCACACGTGACTGCAGAACGCACCGGATGTAGGTGCCGCGGAGCAGCAGCGTGTCAGGGCTGTAGAGCGGACGCGCGCTGGTGGGCCCGTCGGCCGGCGCCTGCATGACGGACGCCGGTTCCGCCCCGCCAAAGCCCCCAGGCGCGCCCGGCATGCCCTCCGTCCCTCCAGCCATGGCCGACATGCCGGCGCTCCCGGTGTTCCCGGCGACATCCTGCATCCGCCGTTCGAGGAGCGACGGCAACTGGCTGCCGGAGAACGCGGCGCCCGACAGCGCCTCGCCCACGCCGCTGGACGATCCGGTACGGGGATCATCGATCACCGGGAGCGGGGGCAGCTCCGGCTCGCGCGTATCCGCGCTGGCGACAGGAAGCTCGGGCAGGTCCCGCGGGGCCGCGGGAATGACGATCTGTTCTGCCGGCTGCGTCCGCGGACGCGCGCCCTCGTCGGCCTGTCCTCCGGCCGAGAACACCCAGAACGCCAGGCCGCCGAGCAGCACCACGATACCCGCCAGAAACACGAGGGCGCGACGGTTGAGACGCTGCACCTCGGCGGCCTGCAGCACCGGAGCGTCCGCATCGAGATCCGGCTGTTGGCCGAGCCGGGCCTCGTAGGGATTGTCCGCGCCGCGCAAGTTGGGAGTGGCGGCCGGACGTTCGCTGTCGGTTGGATGTTCGTTCACGGCTCACCGCTCCTGCGCAAGCCGACAACGTGCACGCCGTGCCGGACCACCAGATAGGGATAGGTCCCATGGACCACGATCACATCGCCTTCCACCGTTGAATTGACCACAAACTCGTCCCCAGCCTCGCTATCGCGCGCAAACACTGCGGGAAAATTGCCACTCGGAAAACGGGTGCGATCGCCCATGCGGATGTAGGTGAAGCGCCGGTCGTCGTAGACGGTGGACGGCACCAGCCAGTGCGGCGTGCGGCGGTGCTGGGTGTAGTCGTAGCGGAAGTGGTATTGCCGATCCGGTTGCAGGCCGGTGCTCAGCTCTGCGACGGCCTCGGGCGCTTCCGCGGCATCCGGCGCGAAGCGGGTATCGCCCGGATAGCTGAAACGGATCTTGTACTGGACCCCCGCTGCACGTGCCTGGTCGAGGGAACGCCAGTCGCTGGCCACCACCTTCATCTCGAAGATGTAGGCGTGTGCCGCCGTACGCACCAGCAGATTGGTATCGACATCGACGTTCTTCGGTTTCACGTAGAACACGTTGTCGCGCCGACTGATCTCCCAGCCGCCGCTGAAGCCGCTGCTGTAATCGAGGATCTGCTCATGTGCGCTGAGTTCGATCTGCGTCGTGATGCCCAGGCCCGTCCGCACCTGATAGACCGCATCGGGCTGATAGGCGTATTCCTCGACCACCTGGGCGGCCGCCGGCAGCGCGCATGCGAGCAGCATTGCCGCCCATACGCGTGCCCCCGCTGCCACCGGACGGGTCAGTGCACCAGGCCTCATGGCTCTTCTCCGGTCGTCAGGGGTTCGATCGGCTCGTCATCGCCGCCTTCAGCGGGCCACCCCTGGGGCGGCATAGGGTCCCCGCTCGGCGCTGGCGCCGCCGCGCGCGTCCCTGGAAATTCACGTTCCGGGACAGGGCCGGCGGCGAAATCGAGATCGACGCGATAGTTGGTGACCCGGAATCCCAGCGGGTTGAGCAAGCGGTCCTCTTCGCTCAAGCGCAGATCGGGGTTGTAGCCGAATTCGAGGGTCGCGATCCGCGCATCGATCGGTTCAACGCGCCCGTTCGACTTGTCGTAGAGACTGCGCTGGAAGCGCACGGTGGCGCCGGAAGGGCGCCGACCTTCGCCGCCGCCGATCAATACGATGCTCAGGATCCGCGTCCGTACCGATCGCGCGCTGCCGTAGATGCGGAACGGGCGCTCCGGATTGTGCTCGGAGTGCAGGTTGATGTACGCGGGCGCGACCGCCGGGCCCGCCATCGACAGCGTGGTGCGCCAGTTGCGCTGGCCGATCAGACCCGAATCGTAGGATTCACGGGCGAGCACGAACTGGGCGACGTTGCTCTTGTTGATCGCTTCTTCCATCGTGACATCGCGGTCGTGGAAGTCGCCCGACAGCCGCGCAACACTTGCGGTACCGGTGTAGGGGTCGGCCATCACCAGGTACGGCACACGCTCCTTGAGCGGCAGGAACAGCACATAGCCACCGGCGAGCACGAGGGACATCGCCAACGCGCAGGCGGCCACGCGCCAGGCCCGCCGTTCGCTGCGACGCATCTGGTCGGCCAGCGTGAGTTCGTAGCTGATCCCCTGCGCCACAGCGCGGTCGATCTCAGGCGATTCGGTGCGTTTGCCGAACATGCCCGCCCCTTCAGTCCCGGGCACCGCGCGCGGCATCGACCGAGGTCGTGTTCGCATCGCTGACCACGATCGTGCCCCGCTCGGCCGACACCCGGACGCCTTGCGCCGCATAGGCCGTGGAGAGATCGGCCGCAGCCTGTTCGATGCTGGTGGTCCTGAGCAGGGCGACCGGCGCGTGCAAGGTGTAATCGCTGGCATGCAGATACGACAGTCCGACACGCGCATCGCTTGCCCAGCGCGTCAGCAGGGCCTTGAGGGTTCCATCCGACGGAAATGCCTGGAAGACATAAGCCTGCTGCAGCGGGATCGCCTGCGGTGCCTCGGCGAACTGATGGACAGGGCGCCACTTCCCGCGCGGGTCGGCTGCTTGCGGTGTCGCGCAGCCCGCCACCGCAGCCAGGCACATCGCGGCGATGCCCGTGGTGATCCAACGTGTGACTGGTGTATTCGTACCCACGGCATGTCCCTGCTGTGCACGTTCAACACGTGACGTGCGCCGACATCAAGCGCGCGACGGTGGAGCGTGTGTCCCCTGGCGTTCCGCAATCCGCGTTGGCGGGCTACGAAGCGATGACGAGGCGAAGCTAAGCGAGCCGGAAAAAACACGTCAACGCGTCTACTTCGTGTGCAGCGACGCATCGATGTCCGCCGTCTGCGTCCTGGCGCACAGGCCGGAACCGCTGGAATCGCGGCATTTTTGCGGAATCTTGGGCGCAAGGCACGTCCTTTCCTGTAGGACGAACAGGGGTCAACTGACACGCGATGACGCAATCCCCGCGTCAATCCGGGTGCTTTTCCCACCCCGCATTCCGGTAAATCACGTCACCCCTGCCGCGCGCCTGCCTGCATCCTCGTTCCAGGCAAAAAGGACGGGCCACGAAACACATGGAACATGCGCAAATGGAGGACTTCGTCGCCAGCGCCGCGTTGCTGGCGGCGCACCTGACGCAACAGTGCGAGCAGGCGGCAGCGAATCAGCGCGCGGCCGCAAGCGTGCTGGAGGACGCAGCCGCCGGCGTCGCGCGGCACACGGCGGCCGGACGCGATGCACTGCTTCGCGCAACCACCACCGCCGTGCACGAGGCGCTGACCGGCCAGCTCGACGCCACCATGGCGCACGCGGACGCCGCGTCGCAGCGCCTGGGGCATCTCCTTGCCCATCTGGAACGAACGCAGGCCGGACTGGACTCCCGCGCGCGGCTGTTGGGCGGCGGGGCCTTGCTGGCTCTGGTCGTGGGCGCGGTTGCCATCATTGGTGCCAGCAGCTACGTCGCACACCTCAATCTGGCGCGCGCGGAGCGGGCGAGCGTACGCGCCGAGGTGCTCGAAGCGCTGCAGCAGGTCACGATCACCGCCTGCGAAGGACGGCCGTGCATCAAGCTCGAGGACGGGCTCCGGCGCTGGCCATCCAATAGCGACTACGTGTTCGTCGACGCGCCGCAGGCAATGCCATGACCGGGTGCGCAGGCAGGAGGGCGCCACCCGCGCGCTGGAGGTTCCATGTCCACTGAGCGCTGGGTATCTGCGGTATTTGTCACCATCGGCGCCGCGGTGGCCGCGCTCTATCTCGCCGGCTATCTGGTCCTCGTCCTGCTCGGACTCGACACTGCCCTGCTCGGCGTTGGCACCTGGTATGCGTATGCCAGCGTCGCCGACCATCCCCAGGTCGCGCCCTATGCGTGGCGGATCTGGACCGCCGGCGGCATCGGCTTCGGCCTGATGTGCCTGGTGTGGCTGGCGCTGGTGGTGATGCTGTTCAAGCTGCGCAGTCACCGCAACATCCACGGCCGCGCGCGCTTCGCGGGCATGCTCGACCTCGCCAACAAGGGGCTGCTGAAACAGCGCGACGACGGCGTCCTGCTGGGCCGGATGCACGGCAAGCTACTGCGTCTGTCGGGCCAGCAGTTCGTGATCCTCGCGGCGCCGACCCGCTCAGGCAAGGGCGTCGGTATCGTGATTCCCAACCTGCTCGACTACCGCGAGTCGGCCGTGGTGCTCGACATCAAGCAGGAAAACTTCGATCTGACCTCGGGCTGGCGCCGCTCGATCGGCCACGAGGTGTTCCTGTTCAATCCCTTTGCCGAGGACAGGCGCTCCCACCGCTGGAACCCGATGACCTATGTATCGTCCGACCCGGCATTCCGGGTCTCCGACCTGCAGGCCATCGCCGCGATGCTCTATCCCGATGGCGACGACCGCGACAAGTTCTGGACCAGCCAGGCGCGCAATGCCTTCCTCGCGTTCACGCTCTACGTCTTCGAACGGCGCGATCACCTCGACGACGCGCCCACACCCACGCTCGGGGAAGTGCTTCGCCTGTCGTCTGGCGATGGCAGCGAACTGAAACCGTATCTGCAGTCCCTTTCGCAGGCACCGTTCGCCGGCGCGCAGACCCGCGCCGCGTTCGCGGGGCTGCTCTCACAGGCCGACGTGACGTTTGCATCGATCATGGGCACATTCCGCGAACCGCTGAACGCCTTCCTCAATCCGGTCCTCGACGCGGCCACCAGCGACGATGACTTCCGTCTCGACGACGTCCGACGCAAGCGCATGACGATCTACGTCGGCATCCAACCCAACAAGCTGGCCGAGAGCCGGCTGATCGTGAATCTCTTTTTCAGCCAGCTGATCAACGTCAACACCAAGACGCTGCCGCAGAACGACACGTCGTTGAAACACCAGTGCCTCCTATTGATGGACGAGTTCACGTCTATCGGACGGGTCGACATCATCTCCAAGGCCGTTGCCTACATGGCCGGCTACAACCTCAGGCTCCTACCGATCATCCAATCGATGGCGCAGCTCGACGCTGTATATGGAAAAGAGCTCTCGCGCACGATCATCACGAACCACGCGCTGCAGATCATCTATGCCCCGCGTGAGCAGCAGGATGCGAACGATTACTCCGAGATGTTGGGCTACACGACAGTGCGCCGCCGGGCGCGCACGCGCTCACATGGTCAGGGTCGCTCGGTGTCGGATAACGAGGTCTTGGAGAAGCGTGCGCTCATGCTTCCCCAGGAGCTCAAAGCCATGGGACCTGAGAAGGAGATCGTGATCTACGAGGGGCTCGCCCATCCCGTGCTTTGCAAGAAAATCCGCTACTACAAGGACAGCTACTTCACGAAGCGCCTCATGCCCGCGGTCGAGGTCAAACAACTTGCGCTTGCAGCGCCAGTAAGCGGGCCGGCAGGCGTCAGAGTGAGTATCTCTCCAGACGCCGCGACTCAGAATGCGCTGCGCGCTTGACCGGCATGGAAGCGCATCCAGATGCACTGAGAACTGACCAGTGCTTGCTCTTACGCAGAGCTGGCCAAGCTCAATCCCGCATTAGAAGGCCAAGAGCGAGTGTGCAGCGCTGGATGAACGGCTTCGCTTACCACGCGTAGCCTTTAAGGAATGAATACTGTGCAAACAGACATTGATCGCGTTCCTCCGCTTCCCTCCAAGCTCAAGGTGCTTCTGGCGGATTACCCGGAAATCCTGCAAGAGCTACAAGACGCGCTCGTTGACGTCATGCGATCAAAATCTTTAGAGCCGCCATTCGAGTTCGCACTATGGAGGCTCGAGGACATTCTTTCCCACCACATGATTAACGCCGGGGCTGAGCTTCGAAGCGCGAAGGAGCATGGCGATCCCAAAGCAATTGAGGTAGCGACAGAGAAGGATCGAGTGATGTCTCGGGCTCGGTCCATGAACTCAGGCCTCTCTGATCTGCACGAGCTCTTTGATTTCTTCACCGAGAACAAGGACGCTTGGAAATGAAGGCTTTTGTGTAAGCTCGATAGACTAGTTTGATGCAGCTTTTCAGACGACTGCGGGCGAATTCATCGCTCGGTCGAAGTTTTCACAGAGAGGGATTTCTATGACGAAGGCTATCGACACGATCAAGCTCAGTGCGGCGGCGGAGCATCTTGAGCGGGCGCTGCATCTTCACGAGAATGATCCAGCAGCGCGGGCCCTGCTCGTCGAGCTTGATGACGTGCTCCTCGCCGCAGAGGCCGGCCAGATTTCAAAGCCACTGGACGGTGTGCCCTGTGAACGCGCGTTCGCCGAGGGGGTGTTCACCCATTTGACCAACCCGAGCATAGACGAGGCATATGTTGCCTTCGCAATTGAGCTCAAGGGTGGTCTTTCGGAGGAGGATCGCCGCGACCTAGAGAAGCTCGAGCAAATGCGTGCGCAGGCAAGGCGATGAGCGATCATGGCCTTCTGAGCAGTGAGATCAGATCACAGCACGCCGATGCCATTGCGCTTGGTCGTTCGTTTAAAACGCATGGCGTCAGCGAACAGGCCGCGAAGGAGTTCTTGCGCACTGATGAAGGCCTGATCTATCAGCAGCGACTGATCGAGGCCGATCCCGCCGCCTCTGCGCAGGTCATCCGAGAGCGCGCAATCCTTCAAACCATGTCTGGGCAAGAGCTGCCGCGCATGGAGCTCGTCAGCGAACCCTTGGTCAAGGCGGTGCCAAGTGGCACGCAACCGACGCCTTACACTCCTTTCTTCGGCAAAGAATCCGATTTTCTGCGTGAGGTCGCGGCGGGCGCCCGCATCAACGAGCGTTTCGGCCTGCCAATCGCAAGCGAAGCGCCTGTCTACGATCTTTATCGAATTGTGCCGAGGGTGCCGACCGAAGTGTTCGTGAGCACGGTCGCTCCCACGTCCGAACTAGGAGGGGCGGTCACCCGAACAGGTGGAGCAACCCAGTACCTGGTGCCTAACCGCAACCTTTTCAGCGAGGCTGTGCGGGTTTCAAGCCTTGGAAACGATCTCTCATTGCACGAAAGCCTGAGCGCGCGCAGAAGCATGGGCGCTTCAGTCGCCTCGGCGGGGGAGAGCGGTGCGCGAACCAACGGGCGAAGTGGACTTGCGAAGACCGTCGGCACGGCCGGATTGGCCCTGACTGCTTACGACGCCCTAACAACCAGTGCAAGGTCAGACGCGCTTCGCGATCAGGGGAGCGTGCTCGCTGCTCAATCTGAGCTCAGTCATTTTGCGGGACGGAATATCGGGGGCTGGGCTGGCGCTGCAGCCGGCGCCGAACTTGGTCTGGCCACATTTGGCAAAACGCCGCAGACAGCGATCATCGGGGGCGTCGTAGGCGGCGTGATCGGCTCGGTTGCGGGTGAGCGGATCGCCGACCGGGAGGACGCCAAAAAGATCTACACGCAGGTCGACAAAGACGGCGTTCAGTGGCGCCTCGCTGGCCAGCAGTGGGAGCGTGAGGAACTCGCTGACCTAACGCAGGACGCCGCAGCACAGCCGCAGCGTCGCAGCTTTTCTGCGCTGCCTGAGAAGACGAGTGAACTGAACTATCGAGCCACAAACGCTGCGGTTGACCTCGCCTCGCGCGATCAGCCCTCGCCTGCCAACCCGTTCAAACTTGGGGCGGGCGCCGAAGACCGCGCCAGCTTGCAGCGCGCCGACTGGCAGCGGGATCCGCGGGGAGATGGATGGTATCGAGACATTGTGAGTCGCGTAGAGGCGCCGGACATACCGGTGTTCGAGCGAGAGATCGCCTCTCCCGCGCGCGCGAAAGCGCTCGACGCTGAGTCAACACGGACCATTGCGTCAAACATCGCGAATAGCCCTTCGGCAACTGCCGCACGCTATGAGGCCGCGTATCGCTCGGAAGGCTGGGATCGGCATGGGCCGATGCCCACGCAGATCACAAGCGCGCTGGCGGGTGCCGATACGCTGACGGCGTCAAACGGCCTCTCTTATGTTCGCGGGGCAGATGCTGCTTGGCGGCACGAAGGCGCAGTGGCCTCAGGCAATCTAGAACGCGAGCTTGAACTCACGCGCGATGCGCTACTGCCGGCACTGGCGCAGCATGCAGACGCAATGAGTCACGTCTCGGCCCGAGCCGCGCTATCCCCCGAAGCTCAGGATCGATCTAACCTGACTTCAACCTACGCTGCATTTGGCATTGATCCGAATGTTGAGAGCATGGATGCAATCTTGCTCGCGGTTGAGCGAACGCGCGTCATGCATGGCTTGGATCGCTCGACCACATCACTCTCGCCCAAGCCGGATAACGATGGGCGCTACTCAATTCACTCGCCCATTGATCACCTCGTCAGGCATGAGGGCGTCGTGCGCGTCGCCGCCACCACAACGGCGGAGGATATTCAGCGCGCACGAGACGATCAGACGACGCATCGTGAGCCTTCTATTGAGCCGCGAGCGAAGGCTCCACCGACCGATCAACGCGCGCCTGGTGAAACCCCTGGGCCACTCGGAATTCCACTGGGCGATACGTCGGCAAAGGAGACGCCCGCGTCGCCGTTCGCGACTAGCAATCATCCTCAGCATGCGCTCTATGCGCTGCTTAAAGACAATCTGCCTCAGGGCACGTCCGAGCGTCGCCTTGCGCAGTTCACGGCCGAATGCCATCGCGGCGGCATCGGCCCTCGTTCTTTGGCATCGATTGAGATCGCCGGAGAGCATGCGGCGTTTGCGACTGCAAGCGGTTGGCCGCGAGTGGACGTCAGTATCAGCGCGTCGCCGCCTTCTATCGAGGAAAGCGCTATGAGAGCTCAAGAGCAGTCCCTGCGCGCGCAGACCGACGCAGCTCGCGAGATGCCTCAAGCTCAGGCCATGCACCATTGATGAGATGCTTTTTGGCGCGCGCGATTAATTTCATTAGGTCTCATCGCGCGACGCCCGTTGATCATTTGCATAGGCGGCGGGCGTCAGCCCGCCGACGCATTTCTTGGGTCTGCCCTTGTTGTGCTCCCAGCGCCAGCGCTCGATCTCGATGCGCGCGTGCAGCAATGTCGCGAACCAGTGCTCGTTGAGGCATTCATCGCGCAGGCGTCCGTCGAAGGACTCGACGTAAGCATTCTTCGGTTTTCCCGGCTGGATCAGGCACAACGCGACGCCATGCGCGTGTGCCCAACTCAGCATCGCCTTGCCGCAAAATTCCTTCTGTTGTCGGTCCGAATCACCTTTGGCAGGCCACGGCTGAGCGCCAGACGATCCAACACACGACTGACGCCATGGCCCGGGATCGCACGCTCGACATCGATGGCCACGGCCTCGTGGCTCGCATCGTCCACGATTACGAGGCACTTGATGACGCGACCATCGGCCGTACGATCGAAAATGAAGTCCATCCACCACACTTCGTTGGCGGCCACCGGACGGATCAGCGGTTGCCGCTCGCCCATCGGCACCTTCTTGCGCTTGCGACGCCGCACCTGCAGCTTCGCCTGCTGATACAACCGCTCCCCCCGCGCTTGTAGTTCACGATGTGGCCGCCTTGCCGCAGCTTGAGGTAAATCATTCCCACGCTGTAGCGCTTGTGCCGATGCGCCAAGCCCTGGATCTGCGCCCGCAGTTCAATATTGCGATCCGGGCGAGGCGTGTAGCGAAACGCGCTGGCACTCATGTCCACCACGCGCAGGGCGTGTCGCTCGCTCAATCCTTTGCCTGCCGTGTAGCGCACCTGCTCACGACGGGCCGGTGCGCTCACCATTTTTTCCGCAGCACGTCCTTGATCATCTCTCTCGAGGACTTGCTCGGCCAGCAGCTTCTTCAGACGCGTGTCTTCGATCTCGAGCTCCTTGAGCCGCCTGGCCTCGAAGACATTCATCCCCCCGAACTTGCTGCGCCACAGGTAGTACGACGCCTCGCTGAAGCCATGCCGGCGGCACAGCTCCTTGACCGGCAGGCCGGCCTCGGCCTCACCCAGAAAGCTGATGATCTGCTTCGCTGAAACGCTTCTTCAAGTCCAATCTCCTTCTCGTTGGGGATTGGACTCCAAAGCAGCCTGCTACTCAATTGCGAGGGGACGTCGCGTAACCGCGCCTTCGCCGCCTTCACCGCATCGAATCGGCGCCAGGCCGACCGCATGCCGGATCACCGGCGCGCCGTCCGGTAAACTCGCGCCCATGCTGCGTCGACTCCTTCTATGCGGTGGCCTGCTGGCCGCCTTTGCCCTCCCCTCGTCCGCCCTGGCCTGGGGCAAGCTCGGTCACCGTCTGGTGGCGCAGGTCGCCGAGCGCGATCTGACGCCCGCCGCGCGCGCCGAGGTATCCCGGCTGCTGGCCGGCGAGGCCGATCCCACACTGCCCGGGGTCGCCAGCTGGGCCGATGAGCTGCGTGAGCACGATCCGGACCTGGGCCGGCGCTCGGCGTCCTGGCACTACGTCAACATCGGCGAGTCGAACTGCCGCTATGAGGCGCGTCGCGACTGTCCGGACGGCAACTGCGTGGTCGAGGCACTGAAAGCCCAGACCGCGATCCTCGCCGACCGCACCCGTCCGCGTGCCGAGCGGGCGCAGGCGCTGAAATTCGTCGTGCATTTCACCGGCGATGCGCACCAGCCGATGCACGCCGGCTACGGCCACGACCGCGGCGGCAACGATGAGCAGATCAACTTCCGCGGACGCGGCACCAACCTGCACGCGTTCTGGGACAGCGGCATGCTCAACAGCCAGAGCCTGTCCGGCGATGCCTGGCTGGCGCGCATCAGCGCGCGTGCGCCCTCGGCCGATGCCATCGGCCCGGCGCGGCTGCCGCCGCCAGCGGCCAACTGGGCCGAAGCCGCCTGCCGCATCGCGGTCTCGCCCGGGGTCTACCCGCGCCGCGCGCGAATCAGCGATGCCTACGTGACCACGCATCTGCCGCAGATCGAGCAGGCCCTGCGCGATGCCGGCGCCCGTCTCGGCGCGCTGCTGAACACCGCGCTCGCGCCGCCGGCGCAACGCTGACATTACGCAATCGCAACGTTCGCGCGCGACGCGTGGACTAGCATCGGCCGTGTCCCACGGGCAGGAGCTCGCGATGCCGCAACCGCTGGTCACCCCGTTCCACCACGCCGGCAGCGGCACGTGGAGCTACATCGTCCGCGATCCGGGGTCGAACGCGGCGGCGATCGTCGATCCGGTGCTGGACTTCGACATGGCCTCGGCGCGCACGTCGACGGTCTCGGTGATGACGCTGCTCCACCACGTCCAGGCGCACGGCCTCGACGTGCAATGGATCCTCGAAACGCACGCCCATGCCGACCACCTCTCGGCCGGCGACTGGCTGCGCGCGAAACTGCCGAATGCGCAGCTGGCGATCGGCGACGGCATCCGCAACGTGCAGAAGACCTTCCGGCCGATCTTCAATCTGGGCGAACATTTTCAGGTCGACGGCTCGCAGTTCGACCAGCTGCTCGGCGCTGACGCCGCATTCGCGATCGGCGCGCTGCAGGCGCGGACGATTCCAGTGCCCGGCCACACCAGCGACAGCAACGCCTATCTGATCGGCGATGCGCTGTTCACCGGCGACTCGCTGTTCATGCCAGACGGCGGCACCGCCCGCTGCGATTTCCCGGGCGGGGACGCGGCCACGCTGTACCGCTCGATCCAGCGCATGTTCGAACTGCCCGACGCCACCCGCGTGTTTGTCTGCCACGACTATGGCCCCGGCGGCCGCGCGGTGGCCTGCGAAACCACGATCGGCGCGCAGAAGCGCGAGAACATCCACGTCGGCCACCACATCGACGAGGCCACCTTCGTTGCACTGCGCGAGGCCCGCGACGCCACGCTGCCGATGCCGGCGCTGCTGTTGCCGTCGGTGCAAATCAACATCCGCGCCGGCGCGCTGCCGGAGGCCGAATCCAACGGCGTGCGCTACCTCAAACTGCCGATCGATACGGTCTGACCCACGTTGTTGCCCGTACCCGCCATCGCTGTGGCCGATCGCCCCTCCCGGAGGTGCGCCGCGCTCGGCGGGCTCCTGTGCGTGCTGATGGTGCTGTGTGCGGGCACAACCCATGCGCGGACGCCCGATCCACAAGTCCCTGCAGCGCACCAGCGGGCGGGCATGCCTGAAACACCGTCGCCGGTCGTCGTGCCGCTCGACCCGGCAGCGCGTGCCACGCTCACCCGGCATCGCATCGAGGTCGTCACAGATGGCGAGCCGCTGCGCTGCGAAGGCGTCGCCCTCGCCGCGCTACTACAGTCCAGCGGCGCGATGGCCGATGTCCACGCAGGTGGCGCCGCGCTGGACCGTTATGTGTTGGTCGGCGCGCGCGGTGGCGGACGCACGCTGTTCTCGCTCGGCGAACTCGACGCGCGGCTCGGCAACCGCGACGTCTATCTGGTGGATCGCTGCAACGACGCACCCCTCGACGCCGACAGCGGCCCACTGCGCGTGCTGGTCCCAGGCGACGCCAGCCCCGCGCGCAGCGTGCGCCGTGTCGAACGCATCACCGTCATCGCCGCACCGTGATCCTCTACAGCCCCGCCGGATACACCCCGCCCATGCCTCGTGCGCGCCTCCCGCTGTGTTTGTCTGCCGCTCTGCTTCTGCTGGCGCTGATGGCGCTTGCGGCGTTGCCGACCGCCGCGCAGGCACGCGCGCCGCTCACCGTATTCGCCGCGGCCAGCCTCAAGGAAGCGATGGACGCGGCGGCCGCGCGCTACCAGCAGGACACCGGACAACCGGTGCGGGTGTCGTATGCGGCCAGTCCCGCACTGGCGCGGCAGATCCAGCAGCGTGCGCCGGCCGATGTCTTCGTCTCCGCGGACCTGGACTGGATGGACTGGCTGCAGGCGCGCGGGCTCGTCACTGCCAGCTCGCGCCGCGACCTGCTCGGTAACACCCTGGTGCTGATCGCGCCGGCCCACAGCACCACGCAGCCGTTTGCACTCACGCGCGACAGCGATCTGCTGCCGCTGCTGGGCGCGCGTGGCCGGCTCGCACTGGCGCGCACCGCCAGCGTGCCGGCCGGCCGGTATGCCAGGGCTGCATTCGCGTCGCTGGGGCAATGGCCCGCCCTGCAGCCGCGCGTGGCCGAGACCGACAGCGTGCGCTCGGCGCTCACCCTTGTCGCGCGTGGCGAGGCGCCGCTGGGCGTGGTCTACGGCAGCGATGCGCAGGCCGAACCGCGCGTCAAGGTACTGGCGACATTCCCGGCCGACAGCCACCCGGCCATCGTCTATCCGGTTGCGCGCATCGCCGCCAGCCGCCATCCGCAGGCCGATGCCTTCGTGCGCTGGCTCGATGGCGACGTCGCCTCGGCCCTCTTCCGTCGGCACGGTTTCCAGGTGCGCTGATCCATGGTCGAACCCGCCCCGCTGCTGGGTTTTGGCCCGGATGAAATTCTCGCGATCCGGCTGAGCCTGAAGGTCGCGTCGGCCGCCGCGCTGTGCAGCCTGCCGTTGGGCATCGGCATCGCCTGGCTGCTCGCGCGCCGGCGATTCTTCGGCAAGTCCCTGCTCGATGCCCTGGTGCATCTGCCGCTGGTGCTGCCACCCGTGGTCGTGGGCTTCGCATTGCTGGTGCTGCTGGGCGGCAACGGGCTGATCGGCCGCTGGCTCGAAGCGACGCTGGGCATCTCGCTCGCATTCCGCTGGACCGGCGCGGCCCTGGCGAGCGCGATCATGGGCTTCCCCTTGATGGTGCGCACGATCCGCCTGTCGATCGAGAACGTGGACCGCCGCCTGGAACAGGCCGCGGCGACCCTCGGCGCCAGTCCGCTGCGGGTGTTCTGCACCATCACCCTGCCGCTGGCTTGGCCGGGTGTCATCGCCGGGGCGGTGCTGGCGTTCGCCAAGGCGCTGGGCGAGTTCGGCGCGACCATCACCTTCGTGTCCAACATCCCCGGCGAAACCCAGACCGTGTCCTCGGCGATCTACGGGCTGATGCAGGTGCCCGGCGGTGAAGCCGGCATCTGGCGGCTGGCCGCGGTGTCGGTCGCGATCTCGCTGGCCGCACTGCTCGCCTCCGAATGGCTGGTGCGTCGCCAGCGCGGCGAGGTGCACGACTGATGCTGCATGTCGACATCGACCTGCGCCGCGGCAGTTTCGCCCGGCACATCCAACTCGACGCCGCGCAGCGCGTGCTCGCGCTGACGGGGCCATCCGGCGCCGGCAAGACCAGTGTGCTGCATGCGATCGCGGGGCTGGTCCGGCCGCGCGCGGGGCGCATCGAGATCGACGGCCGCGTGCTGTTCGACAGCGCGGCGCGCATCGACGTGCCCGCCCATCGCCGGCGCGTGGGCTACGTGTTCCAGGATGCGCGGCTGTTTCCGCATCTCGACGTGTTGCGCAACCTGCGCTACGGCCGCCACCACGATGGCGCCGACACGTTCGAGCTCGATCAGGTGGTCAAGCTGCTCGGGATCGGCGGACTGCTGCAGCGCCAGCCGGCGAATCTCTCGGGCGGCGAAGCGCAGCGCGTTGCCATCGGGCGCGCCCTGCTGTCGCAACCGGCGCTGCTGCTGTTCGACGAACCCCTGTCGGCACTGGACGAGGCGCGTCGCGAGGAATTGATCCCGTGGCTGCAGCGCGTGCGCGACGAGGTGCGCCTGCCGATGCTCTACGTCAGCCACACCAGCGACGACGTGCGTCGGCTGGCCGACGCGGTGCACACGCTCGATTGAGCAGGCGACGCGGCGTTCACCGCCGACCTGCGGCAATCGCGGGCCCGCCCGAGGTCCGCGCCATGCCCCGCACCCACGCGATTCCGCCCGACCAGACGCGCCGCTATCTCGAACCCGGCCCGGTCGTCCTGCTGTCGACCGCGCATCGGGGCGAGCGCGGCATCATGACGCTCGGCTGGCACATGATGCTGGGCTACGATCTCGTGGGCACCTACATCGATCCGGGCAACCGCAGCCATGCGCTGGCGCGCGCCAGCCGAGCGTGCGTGATCAACCTGCCCACCGCGGATCTGCTCGACACGGTCGTGCGCATCGGCAACTGCAGCAGCGCCGACGCCGACAAGTTCGCGCAGTTCGGTCTCAGCGCGGTCGACGGGGACGCGATCGATGCCCCCGGTATCGGCGAATGCCACGCCCGCTTCGAATGCCGCCTGCACGAAACCCGGCTGACCGCCGAGTACCCATTGTTCGTCTGGCGCGTGGTCGCCGCCCACGCGGCGAAACGGCCGAGGTGGCCGCGCACGCTGCACTACCGCGGCAATGGCCAGTTCATGGTCAGCGGCGATGCCCGCAGCCGGCGTGCGCTGTTCAAGCCCGGGATGCTCGACGCGTAACCGCGAAACACGCACCGAGTGCCCCCGGTCATCCCCCGCCCGCATCCCCGCCGCATGACCTTGCCTTCATCGCCGATCTCCGATAACCCCGGCATGGTCCGACCCGTGCTTCTGCTGCTCTGCCTGTGCCTGGCCGCCTGCGGGCAATATCCGCGCGATACACACGACAGCAGCATCCGTGCGCGAGATGCCATGCGCGTCGGCCTGAGCCACGATCCGCCCTATGTCGTAGCGACGTCCAACGCGGCACCCAGCGGACCGGAGGTCGCCCTGATCCAGGCCTTCGCCGATGCGCATGACCTGCGAGTGGAATGGGTGATCGGTGGCCACGAGGCCTTGATGGACGATCTCCTCGCCCACCGCCTGCATATGGTCGCAGGCGGCCACACGGCACAGTCGCCGTGGACGGATGTGAGCTGGTCGCGGAAGTTTCTGGTCTTCGATGCGGCGCGGCGCATCGCCTTGCCGCCGGGCGAGAACGCATGGCAGCTCGAGGTCGACCGCTGGCTGCATGCGCAGCGCAGGCCCCTGCCGTGACCGACGCGCAGGCCATTCCCGTGCAACGCGTGCCGCGTCCATTGGCGGCGCCGCAGCTGCAGGATCTGCACCGCGCCGCGCGCCTGTGCTGGTGGTCGATCGGCCTGCTCGGCGCGATCACGGTGATGATGGCGCTGACGATGGGCGGTTCGCAGGCGATGCTGACCGCACTGGTTGAAGACGTGCTGAGCATGCTGCCGCCGATCGCCTTCCTGATCGCGTTGCGGTTCCGCGCGCGGGGCGTCGACGGCACCTACATCAACGGCCGCGAGCGGGCGTTCGACATCACCTTCCTCGCCTCGTCGGTGGCGCTGACGGCGGTCGGTCTGCTGCTGGTGTTCGACGGCCTGCATGTGCTGGCCACACGGACCCATCCGGTGGTCGGCTCGGTCGCATTCGGGGATACGGTGGTCTGGCAGGGCTGGGTGATGATCGCGGCGCTGGCGCTGTCCTGCGTGCCGCCGGTGATTCTCGGCCGGATGAAACTCAGGCTCGCACGCGCGCTCGATTCCAAGCCGCTGCAGGCCGATGCCGACATGAACAAGGCCGACTGGATGACCGCGGTCGCAGGCATCGTCGGCGTGCTGGGCATCGGCTTCGGCCTGTGGTGGGCGGACGCGGCCGCGGCGGTGTTCATCGCATTCGAAGTGGTGCGCGACGGCGTGCGCAATCTGCGCAACGCGGTGCGTGACATGCACGATGCACGACCGCAACGCGTGGACCGCAGCGATCACGACACCTTGCCGGACCAGGTGACCGACGCCGTCCGGCGGCATCCGGACGTATCAAGCTGCCGCGTGCGCTTCCACGAAGAGGGCATGCGGCTGTCGGGCGTGATCTACGTGATTCCACGCGCCGCGACGCTGACCGCAAACGCCGCGGACGCGATCCGCGAAACGGCGCGCGCCGTGCACTGGCGGATCGATGAAGTCCACGTGGTGCCCGACACGATGCCGGGGCACGCCAAGATCGCGCACGACGAGGCCGCAGCGCCTGCAAGCGTGCGCTGACAGCATCACGCGCCGTCACGGGCAGGCCGCGGTTTCAAGGCCGCTGAAGCCGCCTATTCACGTGCGTCTGCGTATCCTCACCCGATGACCGCCTACGTCGACTCCATCGAAGACGCCGTCAGCCGCATCCATGCGCATGTCGACGGTGCCTTCCACATCGGTGCCCCGCTCGGCATCGGCAAGCCACACCGCCTGCTCAACGCGCTTTACGATGCCGCGGTTTCGGATCCCACGCGTCGCTTCACGTTGTATACCGCCCTGTCACTCGACCCGCCGTCGGGCGGCGACGATCTCGAAGGCCGTTTCATCGGGCCATTCGCGAAGCGCCACTTCGGCGAAGACTTCGTGCGGCTGAAATACGTGGACGCGCTGCGCCGCAATGCGCTGCCGCCACATGTCGAGATCGAAGAGTTCTACATGCAGTCCGGCGCGATGCTGCACTCGTCACAGGCGCAGCGCCGCTACGCCAGCCTCAACTACACGCACGTGGCGCGCGCGCTCGCCGATCGCGGCGTCAACGTGCTGGTGCAGAAGGTGGCGGCCAACGATGACGGCAGCCGTTTTTCCCTGTCGTCGAATACTGATCTGACCTTCGATGTGATCGACGCGCTGCTCAAAGCCGGTCACCCAAGGCCCCTGGTCGTCGGCGAAGTCGATCCGGCGCTGCCATGGCTCGACGGCACCGCAACGGTGGACGCTGCGTTCTTCGACGTGGTGATCGCCCCGCCGCCGCCCTACCCACGTCTGTTCGGCCTGCCGCGCCAGCCGGTCTCGGATGCCGATTACGCGATCGGCTTCTACGCCAGTGCACTGGTGCGCGACGGCGGCACATTGCAGATCGGCATCGGCGCGCTGGCCGACGCGCTGTGCCATGCGCTGGCGCTGCGCCACACCGACAACGCCGCGTACCGGCGCGTGCTGCATGCACTCGACCCCGATCTCGCCACGCATCGCACGGTGCAGGCCAGCGGCGGACTCGATCCGTTCGAGATCGGCCTCTACGGCTGCAGCGAGATGATCAACGAGGGCTTCAAGCGGCTGGTCGAAGTGGGTGTCATCAAGCGCCGCGTCGTCGACAAGGCCAGCCTGATGCGCCGCGCCAACGACGGCACTGCCAGCGCGCTCGATCGCGAACTCATCGAGCGCAACGGCGAATTCCTGCACGGCGCGTTCTATCTCGGCTCGCCGGACTTCTATGCGTGGCTGCGCGGACTCGACGACGAAACGCGCCGCGGCATCGGCATGAAGCGCGTCGGCGAGGTCAACGAGCTCTACGGTCTCGACGAAGGCCTCGAGCGCCTGCAACGTCGCGATGCGCGGTTCTTCAACAGCTGCATGATGGCGACCGCGCTCGGCGCGGCAGTATCCGATGGTCTGGAAGACGGGCGCGTGGTGTCCGGCGTCGGTGGTCAGTACAACTTCGTCGCGATGGGACACGCGCTGCCCGATGCACGCTCGGTGCTGCTGCTGCGCGCCGCGCGCGATGCCGGCGGCGGCCGCGAGGCCAACATCCGCTGGCACTACGGCCACACGACGATTCCGCGGCATCTGCGCGACGTCTACATCACCGAATACGGCATCGCCGACATCCGCGGCGCGACCGACGAAGATTGCACGCGCGCAATGGTGCGCATTGCCGAGGCGCCGCATCAGGGGAGCCTGGTCGCGCGCGCGCATGCATCGGGGAAGCTGGATGCACGCTTCGTCGTGCCGGAGCCGTGGCAGCGCAACACGCCGGAGACGCTGCGCAAGGCACTGGCGCCGCTGCGCGCCGACGGCAGCCTGCCCGACTATCCACTGGGCAGCGATTTCGATGTCGTCGAACAGCGCCTGCTGCGCGCGCTGGCCTGGCTGCGCACGCAGACCGCGACGCGTCGCGGCAAGCTCGCGACCGTATTCGATGCGCTTCGCGGGGGCATCGGCGACGACACGCCGGCGCTCGCACGCATGCAGTTGCAGGCGCCCAGCGGTTTCAACGAACACCTGCTGGCGCGGCTGGTGTCACTCGGCCTGCGCCGCACCGCGCGTGACAGCGGGCCAGCGGATGCCATCGCGCCGACATCCGCTGCGTGACGCGGGCACACGCCCGCTTGCGATCGCACGTCACGCCTCCATTTCGTTCGATGTTCCCGTGCAGGACCCGACCATGACCACCCGCGCCGACCAGCTCCGTGACGCCCTCGCCGTGCTGCAGCCCACGCACCTCGACGTCGAGGACGAGAGCCACATGCACAGCCGCGGGCTGGAGACGCATTACAAGGCGGTCGTGGTCAGCGCGGCGTTCGACGGCAAGCGGGCGCTGCAGCGGCACCAGGCCGTGTATCGCGCACTCGGTGCGCAGATGCAGCAGATCCATGCGCTGGCCCTGCACACCTTCACGCCCGAGGAATGGACGGCCGAAGTGCAGGTACCGGATTCGCCGCATTGCCGGGGCGGGAGCAAGCACGACATGCCCAAGGCCTGACGAATCCGTGTAGGAGCGCGCTCGCGCGCGAACGGGCATTTGCGGGAATGCCAACCGAGCGCAAGCGCGCTCCTACATGGGGCTAACGGCGAGACCCGCATGGGTTGAGCGTTCGCGGCCACACACCGCCTACAAAAAAGCCCGCTTTCGCGGGCTTTTTCTTGACACCTTCAACGCTCGCGCAGAACGATCAGAGCGCCTTCGCCGCCTCGACGATCTTTTCGACCGTGATGCCGAAATGCGTGTACAGCTTGTCCGCGGGGGCCGAAGCGCCGAAGCTGTCGATACCGATGACAGCGCCGTCCAGGCCCACGTAGGCGCGCCAGAACGGGGTGACGCCGGCTTCGATCGCGACGCGCTTGCGCACCGCGTTGGGCAGCACCGATTCGCGGTACGCCGGGTCCTGGCGGTCGAACACGTCGGTCGACGGCATCGACACGACGCGCACGTTGTCGCCCAGCTGCTCGGCCGCCTGCGTAGCCAGGCCGACTTCCGAACCGGTCGCGATGAGGATGATCTCGGGCGTGCCGACCGAATCCTTCAGCACGTAGCCGCCCCGCGCGATTGCGTCGACCTGGGCGGCGTCGCGTGCCTGATGCGGCAGATTCTGGCGCGAGAAGATCAGGCAGCTCGGACCGTCCTTGCGCATGATCGCCGACTTCCAGGCCACCGCCGACTCGACCGCGTCGCACGGGCGCCACACGTCGTTGTTCGGGATGTAGCGCAAGGAGGCGAGATGCTCGACCGGCTGGTGGGTCGGGCCGTCTTCGCCGAGGCCGATCGAATCGTGCGTGTAGACATGGATCGCGTGCGCCGGGATCAGCGCGCTCATACGCACCGCGTTGCGCGCGTAGTCGCTGAACACCAGGAAGGTCGCATCGAACGGGATGAGGCCGCCGTGCAGCGCCAGGCCGTTGGCGATCGCACTCATGCCGAACTCGCGCACGCCGTAATAGACGTAATTCGCATTGGCGTCGGCGCTGGCCGCGGACTTGCTGCCCTTCCAGAGAGTGAGGTTCGAATGCGCGAGGTCGGCAGAGCCGCCCACCAGTTCCGGCAGCAGCGGCGCGAAGGCTTCGATCGCCATCTGCGAGGCCTTGCGCGAGGCGATCGTCGGGCCGTCGCTCTGCAGCTTGGCGATAAAGGCATCGGCCTCGGCCTCGAAGCCGGCCGGCAGCGTGCCGTTCGAGCGACGCAGGAATTCGGCGGCCAGATCCGGGTACTTCGCCTGGTAGGCGTCGAACAACTGCGTCCACTTCGACTCGCGCGCCTGGCCTGCCTCGACTGCCGCCCAGCCGTCGCGCAATGCCTGCGGCACTTCGAACGGACCGTGATTCCAGCCGAGCGCGGCGCGCGTGGCGTCGGACTCGTCCTTGCCCAGCGGCGCGCCGTGCGAGGACTCCTTGCCGGCGCGGTTGGGCGAGCCGAAACCGATCGTCGTGCGGCAGCACACCAGCACCGGCTTGTCGTCTTCGGCAGTCGCGGCTTCGATCGCGCGCGAGATTGCATCGGCGTCATGACCGTCGACGTCGCGGACCACGCGCCAGCCGTAGGCCTCGAAGCGCGCCGGGGTGTCGTCGGTGAACCAGCCTTCGGTATTGCCGTCGATCGAGATGCGGTTGTCGTCCCAGAACGCGACCAGCTTGCCCAGACCCAAGGTGCCAGCGAGCGACGCCGCTTCGTGCGAGATGCCTTCCATCAGGCAGCCATCGCCCATGAACACCCAGGTGCGGTGATCGACGACGGGGAATTCGGGACGGTTGAAGTGCTGCGCGAGCAGACGCTCGGCGAGCGCGAAGCCGACCGCGTTGGCGAAGCCCTGCCCCAGCGGACCAGTCGTGGTCTCGACGCCCGGCGTCTCGTGGCGCTCCGGGTGACCGGCGGTCTTGCTGTGCAGCTGGCGGAAGTTCTTCAGCTCTTCCAGCGGCAGGTCATAGCCAGACAGGTGCAGCAGCGCGTAATGCAGCATCGAGCCGTGGCCGTTCGACAGCACGAAGCGATCGCGGTTGAACCACTGCGGGTTCGCCGGGTTGTGGATCAGATGGTCGTTCCACAGCACTTCGGCGATGTCGGCCATGCCCATCGGCATGCCGGGATGGCCGGACTTGGCGGCATCGACGGCATCGATGGCGAGGAAACGGATGGCGTTGGCGAGTTCGCGACGGGTCGGCGTGGTCATGGGCAAGGGACAGGCGGCAGCGGGCGGAGCCGGCGATTGTCCCATGCCTGTCCCTTGCTTGCCGCGCCGGCGTCTGCCCGGCAGCTCAGACGGGTTCGGTGCGTGCCTCGCCCAGACCCGCATCGACCGCGCTTGCCGGCGCATCGGCCGGCTCGGAACGCCCGATCACCACCGAGCCGGCCATGTCGCCGCCGATGTTGACCACGGTGCGGCACATGTCGAGCAGGCGATCGACGCCGAGGATCAGGCCGATGCCCTCGGGCGGAATGCCGAACATCGCCAGAATCATCGCGATCACCGGCAGCGAACCGCCGGGCACACCGGCGGCGCCGACACCGCCGAGGATGCACAGCAGCAGGATTAGCACCTGCTGCCCCATGCCCAGTTCGACGCCGAAGAACTGCGCCAGGAACAGCACCGTGATGCCCTCGAACAGCGCCGTGCCGTTCATGTTGGCGGTGGCGCCGAGTGTGCAGACGAAACGCGCCACACGGCGCGGCACGCCGAGATTCTCTTCGGTGACCTTGAGCGTGGTCGGCAGCGTGGCACTGGACGACGAGGTCGAGAACGCGGTCAGTAGCGCCGGTTGCGCGCCGCGGAAGAACGTCAGCGGACTCATGCGGCCGAAGATCCACAGCAGGATCGGGATCACGATGAAGAAGTGGAAGCCCAGCGCGGCGATCACCGTGCCGACGAAGCGCGCGAGCTGGACGAGCACATCGACGCCCAGCCGCGCGGTGATCGAGAACAGCAGCGCGGCGACCGCATACGGCGCCAGCGCGATGACCCAGCCGATCAGCTTCAGGCAGATGTCGTAGACGCCCTGCACCGCGGCGACGAAGCTGCGCGTGCCCGGCGTGCGCAGCGCGGCCGCGGCGATGCCGAACATCAGCGCGAAGAACATCACCGCGATCAGGTCGCCGCGCGCGGCGGCATCCACCGGATTGCGCGGCACGATGTTGAGCAGCACCTGGATGCCCGACACGCCCTCGCGCGCACCGGCGATCTCGGTCGCGCGGTCGGAACTGGCCGCCAGCAACGATTGCGCGACTGCAGGATCGATGCCGCGCCCGGGCTGGAACAGGTTGACCGCCAGCAGGCCAATCAGCACCGCCATCGTGGTCACCGCGAGGATCCACAGCAGCGTCTTGAGTCCGATGCGTCCGAGCGATGCCGGATCGCCGATCTCCACCACGCCCAGCACCAGCGCCGAGAACACCAGCGGAATTACCAGCATGAACAGCAGACGCAGGAACACCTGGCCGACGGGGTCGGTGACATAGGTGATCAGGCCGTCGAGCCAGCCGGCATCGGCGACGTAGAAATTCGCCGCGAGGCCGGCCACGGTGCCGATGACGAACCCGATCAGCATCTTGGTGTGCAGCGGCATGCCGCCGGCGCTGGGGGTCGAGGTCATCGGCGGTCGATCCTGTGCAGAGGTGAGGCAGCTTAGCAAAGCGCCGGGCATCTTCTGACGCGCCGATACGGCGCCCGACCCGCGCGCCAGCCGGTATCCTTGGCGCATGTCTTCGCTTCCCCCTGCCGGCATCGCCGGCGACGCGCTTGCCACCCTGCAGCGCGTGTTCGGCCATGCCGCGTTTCGCGGCGAACAGGCCGCCATCGTCGAACACGTGGCCTCGGGCCACGATGCCCTCGTGCTGATGCCCACCGGCGGCGGCAAGTCGATGTGCTTCCAGGTGCCTGCGCTGCTGCGCGATGGCGTAACGATCGTGGTCTCGCCGCTGATCGCGCTGATGCAGGACCAGGTGGACGCACTGCTGCAGTCCGGCGTGCGCGCGGCGTTCCTCAATTCAACGCTCGACGCTGAGACCGCGCAGCGGGTGGAGCGGGAGCTCCTCGCCGGTGAACTGGACCTGCTTTACGTCGCGCCCGAGCGCCTGCTCACGCCGCGGTTCCTGTCGCTGCTGGATCGCGCGCCGCTGGCGCTGTTCGCGATCGACGAGGCGCACTGCGTCTCCCAGTGGGGCCACGATTTCCGCCGCGAATACCGCGAGCTGACGATCCTGCACGAGCGCTGGCCCGATGTGCCGCGCATCGCGCTGACCGCGACTGCCGATCCGCCGACCCAGCGCGAGATCGCCGAGCGCCTGCAGCTCGAAGACGCGCGCCGCTTCGTCAGTTCCTTCGACCGGCCCAACATCCGCTACACGGTCGTGCAGAAAGAGAACGCCAAGCGCCAGCTGCTCGACTTCGTGCAGGGACATCGCGGCGCGGCCGGCATCGTCTACTGCCTGTCGCGGCGCAAGGTCGAGGAGACCGCCGAGTACCTCGCCGGCCAGGGCATCGACGCCATTCCCTACCACGCTGGCATGGATGCAGACCTGCGTGCGGCCAACCAGCGTCGCTTC
The DNA here is from genome assembly GCF_031456825.1 of Luteimonas sp. 3794. Lineage (NCBI taxonomy): Bacteria > Pseudomonadati > Pseudomonadota > Gammaproteobacteria > Lysobacterales > Lysobacteraceae > Luteimonas > Luteimonas sp. 3794. The sequence continues at coordinate 196,631 of NZ_JAVDVJ010000004.1, forward strand.
CTGCGCAGTGACGGCGTGGTGGTGGTCGCGACGATCGCCTTCGGCATGGGCATCGACAAGCCGGACGTGCGCTTCGTCGCGCATACCGACCTGCCGAAATCCATCGAGGGCTATTACCAGGAGACCGGCCGCGCGGGACGCGACGGCGAGCCGGCCGATGCATGGATGTGCTACGGCCTCGGCGATCTGGTCCTGCTGCGGCAGATGATCGAGCAGTCCGAATCCGGCGACGAACGCAAGCGGCTTGAGCACCGCAAGCTCGACGCGCTGGTCGGCTATTGCGAAACGATGCGCTGCCGCCGGCAGGTGCTGCTGGCGAATTTCGGTGAGGACTACGCGGCCAAGGGCGCCGGCCAGCCCTGCGGCAACTGCGACAACTGCCTGGACCCGCCGGCCGCCTGGGATGCCACCGTGCCTGCGCAGAAGGCGCTCAGCTGCGTGTATCGCAGCGGCCAGCGCTTCGGCGCGGCGCACATCATCGACATCCTGCGCGGCAGCGAAAGCGAACGCATCCGCCAGTTCGGCCACAACCAGCTCAGCACCTACGGCGTCGGCACCGATGTCGACGCACGCGTGTGGAAGAGCGTGCTGCGCCAGCTGGTCGCGCAGGGCCTGCTCGACGTCGACGCTGAAGGCTACGGCGGCCTGCGCCTGACCGAGGCCAGTCGCGGCATACTCAAGGGCGAGACGCAGGTGATGCTGCGCAAACCGACGAACACGAAGGAACGCGTGCGGACCTCTCGCGCCGCGACCGGTGCGGACATCGATCTGGCACCGGCCGACCGGCCCCTGTTCGAATCGCTGCGCGCCCTGCGCGGACGCCTGGCGCGCGAGCAGAACGTGCCCGCCTACGTGATCTTCCACGACGCCACACTGCGCGAGATCGCACGCCTGCGCCCGATCAGCCACGGCCAGCTCGGCGGCATCGGTGGCGTGGGTGCCGGCAAGCTGGAGCGTTATGGCGATGCGGTGCTGGAAGTGGTGCTGGACGCGGATTGACCGCGTGCCGTCTGCGGATCCACAGCGGTGACCGCAAGTGCCGGCGTTCGCAGATCCGGAGGCAATCCAGGCGCCAGCGGCCTGCCACGCAGCGAACGATGGTGTCGTTGCGATCGTGAGGATCGCTGCGCCTACGCGCTGGAAGCTGGTGGGTCGTGATGGATTCGAACCATCGACCAGCGGATTAAAAGTCCGATGCTCTACCGACTGAGCTAACGACCCGGAAGACAGTCACCGGCAGCGAGGCCGGCGCAGGGGGCGCATTCTAGCGCAATGTGGGCGGCGCGTCGGCCTCAGCCGGCCGATTGCGCGTAGCGCGTGGGATCCGGCACGCCCGCAGCGGTGAATCCGTCCGCGCGCAGGCGGCAGGCGTCGCAGTGGCCACAGGCCAGGCCCTGCGCGTCGGCGTTGTAGCAGGACACCGTGAGCCCGAAATCGACGCCGAGCCGCACGCCCTCGCGCACGATGTCGCCCTTGCCCATGCGCTGCAAGGGCGCGTGCACGCGGATGCCAGCGCCTTCGACGCCCGCCTTGGTCGCGAGGTTGGCGAGGCGCTCGAACGCATCGACGAATTCGGGCCGGCAATCGGGATAGCCGGAATAGTCGACCGCGTTGACGCCGCAGAAGATGTCGGCCGCGCCCAGCACTTCGGCCCAGCCCAGCGCGAGCGACAACATGATCGTGTTCCGCGCGGGTACGTACGTCACCGGGATACCGGATCCACCCGCTTCCGGCACGTCGATGTCGTCGGTCAACGCCGACCCGCCGATGCTGCGCAGGTCGACGTCCACGGTCTTGTGCGCGGTAACGCCCATCGCCGCAGCGACGCGCACGGCGGCGTCGAGTTCGGAGGTATGGCGCTGCCCGTAGCGCACGCTCAGCGCATGCACATCGAAGCCCTGCTCCTGGGCGATGGCGATGACGGCGGCGGAGTCCATGCCTCCGGACAACAGGACGACGGCTTTTTTCATGGGAGAGATCTGGATGCGAAACGGAAATTCGGATGGCGCGTGACAGGCGAGCGCAGCCTCAGGGCGGACGCGGGGCTCAACGGCCTGGTTCGTCGTCCCAGAGCAGCTTGTGCAGCTGCATCTGGAACTTCACCGGCAGGCGGTCGGCGACGATCCAGTCGGCCAGTTCGCGGCCGGTGATCTCGCCCTTGCTCGGGGAGAACAGAACGTCGCAGCGGTGCGGCAGACCCTTGGTCAGCACGACGTTGCGCGCCCACTCGTAATCGGCGCGCGAGCAGATGACGAACTTGATCTGGTCGTGCGCCGTCAGCAGCGGCAGGTTGTCCCAGCGGTTGCGGTGCGACTCGTTGGACGCGGGTGTCTTGATGTCGAGCACACGGCTCACGCGCGGATCGACCTCACTGATGTCCAGCGCACCCGAGGTTTCCAGCGACACCTGGTAACCAGCATCGCACAAACGCCGCAGCAGACCGATGCAGCGCTTCTGCGCCAGCGGCTCGCCGCCGGTCACGCAGACATGGCGGACGCCGTGCTTCGCGACCTCGGCGAGGATGCCGTCGATCGTCCACCAGTCACCGCCATGGAACGCGTAGGCGGTGTCGCAATAGGTGCAGCGCAGCGGGCAGCCGGTCAGACGGACGAACACCGTCGGCCAGCCGGCATCGCGGGCTTCGCCCTGCAACGACAGAAAAACTTCAGTGAGCTTGAGCCGGTCGGCCGCGGATGCGGCGACCGCATCGGGCGCGACGGTGGTCATGGATCAGCGCAGACGCGAGAGCTGGATCGCGCGGAGCCGGTCGGCGGCGGTACGCGCCGCATCGGTGCCGGGATACTGCTTGCCGACATCGGCGAGCGTGGTCTCGGCGCCGTCGAGGTCTTTCAGGCCGTACTGCGACAGGCCGACCTTGAGCATCGCGCCCGGGGCCTTGTCGCTCTGCGGATAGCGCTGCAACAGGGACAGGAACTGCTCCTGCGCCAGTGCGTAATTCTGGGTGACGTAATAACTTTCGCCGAGCCAATACAGCGCGTTCGGCGCGTAGCTGCCCTGCGGGTGCTGCTGGAGGAAGCCCTGGAACAACGTGGCGGATTCGTCATAACGCGCATTCTTCAGCGCATCGAACGCCTGCTCGTAGGCGGCGCGTTCGTCTGCAGGCGCGGCCTGCGGCGGGGGCGGGACCCTCGCCGAGCCACGCGCGGCCTGCGCATTCGCGCCTGCCGCGGGTGCCGGCGTCGCAGCGCCGGTGGAATCGGGCAGTTCCAGACCACCACCGCCACCACCCTGCCCACTTTCGAGCCGGTTGAGCCGGCCGTCGATGTCGAGGTACTGGCTGCGATTGCTGGACTTGAGCTGCTCGTTCTGCTGCTGGAGTTCTTCGACCTGCGAACGCAGGGAGACGACCTCCTGCCGCAACTGATTGAGCTGGTTGAGCAGGTCGACGCTCGCGCTGGTATCACCGGCGCGGGCCTCGAGCGAAGCCACGCGATCGGCGAGGCTCGCACGCTGCGCCCATGCGGGCGCGGCGACCACGAGGGTCGCCGCGAACGCGACTGGGAGCACCAGCCAATGACGCATCGAACGCATCAGCGCGCGGTGTAGATGATCTCGACGCGACGATTGCGGGCCCAGCAATCTTCGTTCGAGTCATTGCAGACCGGACGCTCTTCGCCATAGCTGACGACGGCCAGCTGGGCAGCCGAACCACCGTTGGCCTGCAGTGCCGAGGACACGCCATTGCCGCGACGCTCGCCCAGACCCTGGTTGTACTCGCGGCTGCCGCGCTCGTCGGCGTGGCCTTCCAGCGAGATGCGCGACGCGCTGCGGTCACGCAGGTACTTGGCGTGGCAGGCCATCACGGCCTGGAACTCGGGACGCAGGTTGTCCTGGTCCAGATCGAAGTACACGACGCGCTGACGCAGGCATGCGTCGCTGTCGAGGTCGGCCGGGGTGTAGGCACCCGCGGTCGGAGCGGTGGGAGCCACGGTGCCGGTCGACGGACCGGTATCGACCGGTGCCTCTTCCTTGACCTTCTTGGAACACGCGACGGCAGCGGTGCAGAGCATCGCGGCCAGCATCAAACGGGTGGTCATCTTCATCTCGTCGATCCTTGGTTTTCTATGGCAACAGGGCAATTGTTATTGGACGGGTCGTGCAGGCAGCGTCAGCGCTGTTCCCGGTACGGTCCCCATGCCGGCTCACGCACATCACCATCGGCGAGGACGAGGCGCTGACGCACACGGCCATCCGAAGACACCGCATACAACACACCCCTGCGCCCCTCACGCGCCGCGTACAGGACCATGCCGGCGTTCGGGGCGAAACTCGGCGATTCGTCGAGCGACCCGGGCGACAGCGTGGACCAGCGGGGCGACCCCAGGCTGCGATCCAGCAGTGCAATACGGTACACGTTGCCTGAACCTTGCGCCACGACGATTTTCTTGCCATCGAAGGACACCGACGGATCGGCGTTGTAGCTGCCTTCGAAGGTCACCCGGGTAGCGCTGCCACCCGACACCGGCGCCTGGTAGACCTGCGGCCGGCCGCCGCGATCGGAGATGAAATAGAGGCTGTTGCCGTCGGCCGCCCAGGCGGGCGAGGTATCGATGGCGAAGTGGTTGGTGACCTGGGTCAAGGCCTTGCTGCCCAGATCCATCACGTAGATCTCCGGGTTGCCACTGCGCGACAGCGACAGCGCCAGACGACGGCCGTCGGGCGAGAACGCAGGGGCGCCGTTGATGCCGCGGAAGCTGGACACCAGCTGGCGGTTGCCGTCACCGATCCGCTGGATGTAGATCGCCGAGTTGCCGCTCTCGAAGCTGACGTAGGCGACGCTGCCTCCGTCCGGGCTCCAGGTCGGCGACATCAGCGGTTCTCTGGATTGCACCACCGTCTGCGGGTTGAAGCCATCGGAATCGGCAACGATCAGCGCGTAGCGCGCGCTCTCGCCGACGCCCGTCTGAGTGATGTAGGCGATCCGGGTCCAGAACGCGCCACGCACGCCGGTGATCTTTTCGTAGATCGCGTCGGCCATCTGGTGGGCAACATCGCGCATGGCGTTCGGACGCGCGGTCATCGCCAGACCTAGTACGCGCTCCTGCTTGGCAACATCGAACAGTTCGTATTCGACCCGGTAGCTGCCGCCGCCCGCGTCGACGACGCGGCCGACGACGAGAAAGTCCTGACGCAGCGCGCGCCAGGTCGGGTACTGGACCTCGCTGCCGCGGGTCGGACGCTCGACGATGTCGCGCTCGGGCAGCGTGCGGAACTGGCCGGAGCGGTCGAGATCGGCGCGCACGACGGCGGCGACGTCTGTGTCGGGGGCAGTCCCGCTGCCCTGGTAGGGCATCGGAACCACGGCAATCGGCATCGCCTGGGTGCTGCCGCCGGTGATGTCGATTTCCAGGCCCTGCTGCTGCGCACTGGCGAGCATGGGCAGGCCGAGCGCGAACAGGGCTAGCAGGCAACGGATCAGAATGGGCTTCATCGGGTTACCGGAATTGAGGAGAAGTGAGCTCGCGCAGCTTGGCTGCTGTGCGGGACGCAAGGATGAATCAGGGCGCAATCATGGCGTCGGCATGGTGAACGTGATGGTGAGATCACGCGCGAACACCGGCTCGAAACCCGCGTAGGGCAGCGGAGCCGCCCGATAGACCGCACGCACGAGCGAGGCCTGCGCCGCCGCGTCGAAGCTACAGTCGGACATGGGCTCGGCGTTGAGGACCTCGCCGCCGGGCAACTGCCGGACACGCACACGGCATGTGGCGCCGCGATCGATCGCAGGCGGAGTCCAATGCTGGGCGATCGCATGGCGCAGCGCCTTGGCATAGCGCGCCTCGCGTGTGACGTGGTCCTCGCCAGTGCGCGCCTCGACACTGCCGGCGAGCGAGGAGACACCGCACGCAATGGCGATCGCAGCCACCGCCGCGATGCGCAGAGACATCAGTCCTGCGCCCTGAAGTTGAAGTTCAGACGGCGATTGAACACCGATTCAAAACCGGCAAACGGCAGTGGCTCCGCAGCGCGCACCGCAGCCTCGACCGAGCGCCGGCCTTGTGCGTCGTAGGGGCAGGATGGGTCGAACTCGACGTTGATCACCTCGCCGCCCGGCAGCTGCGTGATGTACATCCGGCAGACCTGACCCAGCGGAATATTGTCCGGCCTGCGCCAATTACGACGGACCGCTTCCTGGATCGCCGCGGCGTACTTCGCGGCCAGGCCGCTGTCGCCGTCCGGCCGCCCGGGCGGCGGGCTGGCCGATGCTGCCGCTGCGCGCTGCTCGGAGGCCTGCTGCGCGTTGCGCTCGGCGATCTGCTTCAGGCGCTGCTCGGCCAGCTGGGCCTCGCGCTGGGTCTTCTCGCGCTCGGCGCGGAGCTTCTCGAGCTCCTGTCGGGCGAGTCGGCGCTTCTCCTCTGCTTCCTGCTGCTTCTGCTGCTCGGCCAGTTCCATCTGCGCCTGACGCCGCTTCTCCTCCTGCTCCTTTTCACGCTGTTCGGCGGCCAGCGCGTCGCGGCGCACGGCGGCCTGCGACACGGTATCGGGCTTGGGCACCACTTCCTGCGGCGCAGCCTGGCGCGGGTCGACCGCATCCTCGGGACGCGGCTCGGGCAGCGGCTGCGGCGGCGCGGCGGGCGCCGGCTCGTCGACAGGCTCCGGCACGGGCTCTGGCACCGGGTCCGGCACAGGCTCGGGCGTGGGCTCGGGCACAGGATCCGGCACGGGATCAGGGCGACTGGCCAGGGCACGCCGGTCTGCCGCGCTCAGCGCATTGGGGTCGATGATGTCGGCCGAGACCGGCGAACCCATCGCCGACTCGGGCCGCGACGACGCGTTCCACAGCGCGCCGAGCAGGATCAGGCCGAAGAGCAGCACATGGACCAGGATCGACAGTCCGATTGCCACCGTATTGTCGGAACGCGACTCGCGCATCTCAGTTCGCGCTGTCCGCCGGCCGGCTGATCAGGCTGACCTTGGTGATGCCGGCCTCGTTGATGAGGTCGATGGCATTCATGATCCGCTGGTAGCTGGCCGCGCCGTCGCCGCTGACGAGAATCGTCGCGTCCGGGTTCTGGGTGTGGATGCCGCGCAGACGCGCCACCAGATCCTCACGCGTAACCGAGGTGTTCTGCTGCTCGACCATCAGTGCGAGCTGGCCGTCGGGATAGACGCTGACGACCACTGGATCCTGCGGCGAGCCGAGCGACATCGCGCGCGAGTCCGGCAGATTGATGTCGGTGCCCAGATTCATCAGCGGCGTCGTGACCATGAAGATGATCAGCAGCACCAGCATCACGTCGATGTAGGGCACGACGTTGATTTCGTTCTTGAGCTTGCGCCGCTTGGAACGGCGAAGGGAGATCGACGACATGGCGGAATCCGGATGCGGGGACGGTCGAACGAGACTGGGCCGGCGCGCCTGGGCGCGCCGCGGGGATCACTCGGTGCCGGTCTGGCGTTCGAGGATCGAGGAGAACTCGTCCGAGAAGGCCTCGAAGCGCGTGGCGACACGCTCGACCTTGGTCGCGAAACGGTTGTAGGCCCACACCGCCGGGATCGCGGCGAACAGGCCCATGGCGGTCGCGATCAGCGCTTCGGAGATACCCGGCGCCACGGTGGCGATGGTCGCCTCCTTGACGCTGGCCAGGCCGTGGAAGGAAATCATGATGCCCCACACGGTGCCGAGCAGGCCTACGTACGGCGCGATCGAGCCGACGTTGGCGAGGTATTCGAGATTGCTTTCCAGCCCGTCGAGCTCGCGCGCGCCGGCGACGCGCATGCCGCGCTGCGCGCCTTCGAGATGCGCGCGCGCATCGACGCCACGGCGCTGCCGCTGGCGCGAATATTCGCGATAACCCGCTTCGAAGATGGCTTCCAGGCCCTCGATCTCACGATTGCGCTCGGTCGCCGAGGCGTAGAGCTTGCTGATCTCGGCACCGGACCAGAACCGCTCTTCGAAGCGGTCGGCTTCCTTCTCGGCGCGGTCGAGCAGGCGCTTCTTGCGGAAGATGATGACCCAGGAGGAGATCGACGCGAACAGCAGCAGCAGCATCACCAGCTGCACCGGGATCGACGCGTGGAGCACCAGCTCGAGAATGCTGAGGTCGTTGGGCAGCGGCGCGGTCGCGGCCGCAACGGCCCCGGTGTTCGCCAGTTCGGTCGCACCTGCGGCGGCCTCTTCGGGCAACGCCTGCACCTGGGCGGCGGACTGCAACAGCACGGGCATGAGACTCATCCAGGATTACTCCGCTGACGTTTCGAGTGACTTGAGTTGTGTGTAGAGCGCGTCGGGAATCGCACGCGGCCTGAAATCGGATGCCGACAATGCCGCAACGCGAACCTCGGCATCGAGCAGCAGTTCGCCGTTACGGCGCACCTCCTGCACGAACACCGCGCTTGCACGCCGGCACTGCCGCAACACCACGCTGACCTCCAGCGCATCGTCGAGCCGCGCCGGACCGCGGAAATCGATCCGCATCGCACGGACCGCGAACAACGTGCCATGCGTATCGCGCAACATCTGCTGTCCGTAGCCGTGGGCGCGCAACCACTCGCTGCGCGCGCGCTCCATGAAAGCCACGTACTGCGCGTGATAGACGACGCCACCAGCGTCGGTATCTTCCCAATAGACGCGTGTCGGCCAACTGAATAGACCGACCGGACCGGTTACAGGGGTGAAAATCGCTGTCAAAGCCGCGCCTCGCAGGACATCAGAACAGGTGGCCGGGGGTCGCGGTGGCGTCGCGTCGCGGCTCCAGCCCCAGATGGCGCCAGGCCTTGGTCGTCGCCATCCGTCCGCGCGCAGTACGCACGAGATAGCCCTGCTGGATCAGATAGGGCTCGATGACGTCTTCCAGCGTGCCGCGCTCCTCACTGAGCGCTGCCGCCATCGATTCGACGCCGACCGGGCCGCCGTCGAAATTCTCGATGATCAGGTGCAGCAAGCGCCGGTCGAGTTCGTCGAAGCCCTCCGGATCGACCTTGAGCATCTGCATCGCGGCGTTCGCCACCTCGCGGTCGATGCGGCCACCGGCGCGCACCTGCGCGTAGTCGCGCACGCGGCGCAGCAGACGGTTGGCGATACGCGGCGTACCGCGGGCGCGCTTGGCGATCTCGGCAGCGCCATCGGGCTCGCAGGACAGACCGAGGATCTGCGCCGAGCGGCGCACGATCCGGGTCAGTTCCTCGGCGCTGTAGAACTCCAGGCGCTGCACGATGCCGAAGCGGTCGCGCAGTGGCGCGGTCAGCAAGCCTGCGCGCGTGGTCGCGCCGATTAGGGTGAAGGGCGGCAGGTCGATCTTGATCGAGCGCGCCGCGGGGCCCTCACCGATCATGATATCGAGCTGGAAATCCTCCATCGCCGGATACAGCACTTCTTCCACGACCGGCGACAGGCGGTGGATTTCGTCGATGAAGAGCACATCGTGCGGCTGCAGGTTGGTCAACAGCGCGGCGAGATCGCCGGCCTTCTCGATCACCGGCCCCGAGGTCACGCGCAGTGCGACGCCGAGTTCATTGGCGATCACGTGGCTCAGCGTGGTCTTGCCCAGACCCGGCGGCCCGAAGATCAGCACGTGGTCGAGCGCCTCACGCCGCTGCTTCGCGGCCTCGATGAAGATCGACATCTGTTCGCGGACCGGCAACTGGCCGAGGTACTCATCCAACCGCTGCGGCCGGATGCTCGCCTCGATGGCGTCGTCCTCGCGGGTGGCGTCGGCGGCGATGATGCGGTCTGCGGTCATCCGTGCATGATCGCATGGCGCGGGCGCGTTATTGCGCGTGAGAACGCCGGTGGACGCGATGCCTCTGGCGAAAAGCATCGCGCCCAAGGGCGCTCCTACACAGTGCGACGTCAGGCGCGCATCGCGTCTGCGGCCAGCGCGAAGCTGTGCTTGCGTGCGTCGTGGTCGAAGATGTTGGCGGTCAGCATCAGTTCGTCCGGGCGATGACGCGCGACGAACTCGGCGATGCCTTCGCGCACGTCGCCCGGATCCCCAATCACCGAACACGCCAGCGACTGCGCGACCATCGCTTTTTCGGCCGGCGTCCAGAACGCCTCGATGTCGTCGATCGGCGGCGGAATCAGGCCCGGCGTGCCACGGCGCAGGCGCACGAAGCTCTGCTGCTGCGTGGTGAACAGGCGCTCGGCTTCGGCGCGCGTATCCGCCGCAACGACGTTGAGCGCCAGCATCGCGTGCGGCTGGCGCAGATGTTTCGAGGGGCGGAAATCGCGGTGGTACAGCGCCAGAGCCTCCGACATCGCGCCTGGCGCGAAATGCGAGGCGAACGCGTACGGCAGACCGAGGGTGGCCGCAAGACCTGCGCCGAACAGGCTGGAGCCGAGGATCCACACCGGTACATCGAGGCCCGCGCCGGGCACGGCCTGCACCGGCTGTCCCGGCTGGGCCGGCTCGAAATAACGCAGCAGTTCCATCACATCGGACGGGAACGCATCCGCGCCGGCGTAGTAACGACGCAGCGCCTTGGTCGTCGGCTGGTCGGTCCCGGGCGCGCGGCCCAGACCGAGATCGATCCGCCCGGGATACAACGACGCCAGCGTGCCGAACTGCTCGGCCACCTGCAGCGGGGCATGGTTGGGGAGCATCACCCCGCCCGACCCGACGCGGATCGTCGACGTACCGCCGGCGATATGGCCGATCAACACCGCCGTCGCCGCACTGGCGATGCCGGGCATGTTGTGGTGCTCGGCCAGCCAGTAGCGCGCGTAGCCGAGCGCTTCGGCGTGGCGGGCGAGATCGAGCGAGCGGGCGAAGGATTCGGCCGGCGTACTGCCCTCGGTCACGGGGGCGAGGTCGAGGATGGAGAATGGAACCTGGGGGGATGTATTGGCCATCCAGAACAGATGGGGCCACCACCGACAAAACCCATGCGGCTGCCCTGAACGCTGCATCCCGCTGGTCAGCCAGCCGCGTCCATGACCGCGCCCGACCAAGGGGGCTCTGGCCCCTCGGGCCCCAGTGCGACACGACGCCCTGCGATACGTTGCGGCTGACGGGCCGCGAGACCGCCCCGCTGTCCTGGAACCGATTCGCAAGACAGACCGCTCAGCCGGCTGACACCACCTGATTCCGTCCGCCTGCCTTGGCGAGATACAGCCGCCTGTCCGCGTCGCCGAGCAGGCCGTGGAGATCGTCCTCAGGCGCGGCCGTGCGCACGCCGATGCTCACGGTCATCCGCACTTCGCCGACGGGCGTCTGCACGCACATCGCCTCGATCCGGGCACGCAGCGCCTCGAAATAGGCCGGCAACGCGTCCTCGTCCAGGTCGGGGGCGAGCAGACAGAACTCCTCTCCACCGAACCGGGCCACCAGATCCTCGCGCCGCATGTGCGCCGATAGCGCCCCTGCCACGGCCCGCAGCGCATGATCGCCGGCCTCGTGGCCCCAGCTGTCGTTGATGCGTTTGAAATGGTCGATATCCAGCATCGCCATCGCCAACGGGCGCTGCGCGGCCCGCATCTGCGGCACCAGGCGCTCCGCCTGTTCGAGAAAATGGCGCCGGTTGGGCAGACCGGTCAGGAAGTCCCGGGTCGCCAGATCCTGCAGGCTGCCGATGAGCTCCAGCTGGTCCACGTTCTGCGACACGCGGCAGAAGAACTCCTCACGCGAATAGGGCTTGCGCAGGAAATCGTTGGCGCCGCTCTTGAGGAAGCGCGCCACCAGGTCCGCATCGTCGCGCCCGGACACGCCGATCACCGCCACCCGATCGCGCGCCCGCAACGCACGCAGCCGCCGCGTGAGCTCGACGCCCTGCATGCCCGGCATCTCCTGGTCGATCATCGCCAGGCGGATGGTCGGGTCGCGTTCCAGCACATGCAGCGCCGCGTCACCATCGGCCGCCTGCACGACGCGATAGCCGAAGGTCTCAAGCAGGCCGGCCGTGTGCATCCGGGCCGACGGCGAATCGTCGACGACCAGCGCGGAAATGCGCCGATTGCGCTCCAGGCGTTTCACCAGCCAGACGATGTAGTCGAGACTGCCCGGCGTGCTCTTGAGCACGAAATCGATGACCCGGCGGCGCATCATCCGCGCGCGCAGGTCCTCGTCGTAGACCCCGGTGACCACCACCGTCGACAGACCGCGTTCCAGGAAGCAGTCCACGACGGTGTTGCGGTCGCCGTCTGCCAGCACCAGGCCGGTGATGGCCAGGAACCAGTCGTCGTGGCGGTCGAGCAGCGCCCTCGCCTCGGCGAGTGTCGAGGCGACCACGACGGGCAGTTCCAGCTGCTGCTCGATGGCCTCGGCCAGCGCCTGCACGTATGCGCGCGAGTTCTCCACCAGCAGCACGCGCTGCGGCAGAGCTGCACTCGGGTCGATCGGCAGAAGCACGCTCATCCGGGCCTGTTTCGAAGGCATCGAAAGACGTCAACGGCGGCGGCACCGGAAACTTGAGCGCCGGAGCGCTTCGGCTTCTCGACCCCGCACGTGCGCGCGCAGGCAACGTGCGAGAATGCCGCCCCCACGGCGAGGAGCCGCGCGTTGTCGCGCATCGGCCTTCAGCACCCAACCCGCATCGTTCCCCTCGCATTCCTGGCTGCGATCCTCGTCGGCACGGGTCTGCTGATGCTGCCGGCCGCGCGTGCGGGCATCGACCCGACGCCCTTCATGACCGCGCTGTTCACCGCGACCTCGGCGGTCTGCGTGACCGGGCTGGCCGTGGTCGACACGCCGACCTACTGGTCGACGTTCGGGCAGTGGGTGATCCTGGCGCTGTTCCAGATCGGCGGCTTCGGCATCATGACCGGCGCGACGTTGCTCGGCCTGATGGTCGCCGGACGGCTGGGCCTGCGCACGCGCCTGCTCGCGCAGGCCGAAACCCACTCGCTGGGCCTCGGCGATGTCACCGGTGTGCTGAAACTCGTGCTGCTGACCACGATCCTGGTCGAAGGGCTCACCGCCGCGGCGCTGGCCCTGCGCCTGCATCTGGGCTATGGCGAGCCGGTGGCCACCGCAGTGTGGAACGGACTCTTCCAGTCGGTGTCGGCGTTCAACAACGCGGGATTCTCCACGTACTCCGACAGCCTGATGGGCTTCGTCGCCGATCCCTGGATAATCGGGCCGATCATGCTCGCCATCGTGCTCGGCGGCCTCGGCTTTCCGGTCCTCTACGAACTGCGCCAGCGCCCGCTCGCCTGGTCGCGCTGGACAATCCATACCCGCATCACCCTGCTGGGCACGGCTGTCCTGGTCATCGGCGGCGCGCTGATGATCGGTCTGTACGAATGGCACAACCCCGGCACGGCCGGGCCACTGGACACCGGCGGCAAGGCGCTGGCGATGCTGTTCCACTCGGTGACCGCGCGCACCGCGGGCTTCAACTCGCTTGATGTCGGCGCGATGCGCACCGAGACGCTGGCCGTGCATTACCTGTTGATGTTCGTGGGCGGCGGCAGCGCCGGCACCGCGGGCGGGATCAAGCTGACGACCTTCTTCCTGCTCGGTTTCGTGGTCTGGGCCGAGATCCGCGGCCACCGCGACACCACCGTCTTCCGGCGACGGATCAGCCATGAAACCCAGTGCCAGGCGCTGACGGTGGTGCTGCTGGCGGTCACCGTACTGGCGATCGGCACCCTGGTCATGCTGAGCCTGACCACGTTCCCGCTCGACGCCGTGATGTTCGAGACCATCTCGGCCTTCGCGACCGTCGGCCTGTCGACCGGCATCACCGGCGCGTTGCCGCCCTCGGCGCAGGGCGTTCTGGTCGTCCTGATGTTCGTCGGCCGCGTGGGCACGATCACCGTGGCGACCGCGCTTGCACTGCACAGTCGGCCCCGGCCTTTCCGTTATCCAGAGGAGCGCCCCATCGTTGGCTAGACAATCCCCTTCCGACAGCGTCGTGGTCCTGGGCCTGGGCCGCTTCGGCCAGGCCGTCGCCGGCTCGCTGGTCCGTCTCGGTCACGAGGTGCTGGGCGTGGACGAAGACGCCGACACCGTCCAGCGCTGCGCCGACGCGTTCACCCACGTCGCCCAGGCCGACAGCACCAGCACCGATGCGCTGCGCGCGCTCGGAGTTGCCGAGTTCGACCGTGCGGTCGTCGGCATCGGCAGCGACATCGAGGCCAGCGTGCTGACCGTGCTGGCGCTCGAGGAACTGGGCGTGCGCGATATCTGGGCCAAGGCCACGTCGGTCAAGCACGGCCGCATCCTCGAGCGCACCGGCGCGCACCACGTGGTGTATCCGGAAGCGGCGATGGGCGAACGTGTGGCCCATCTGGTGACCGGTCGGATGATCGACTTCATCGAGTTCGACGACGGCTTCGCGATCGTCAAGACCCGCGCGCCGCGCGAGGCGGCCGGCAAGACGCTGAGCGAATCGGCGCTGCGCACGCGCTACGGCGTCACCATCGTCGGACTCAAGCGCGGCCGTGCCGATTTCACCTACGCGCGCGCCGACACCATCGTCGAAGCCGGCGATGTCCTGATCGTTTCGGGTGCGACGAACCTCGTCGAGACCTTCGCCGCTCTGGACTGATCAGAGCGGCCAGACAGCCGTCGTTTCCCGGACATTGCCGACCGGCCCCCATCGTGGCTGATGTGTGGGGCTCGCCGCGGTCGGTCGGCGCCGACCACAGCCCGGCATGCCGCGCATCCAGCGCACGTCGTGGGGACAACGACCGCGCACGAAGATTGTATGCAGAGTTTGCGAACGCAGCTCCTGCACGGCGCTACCGTAGACGCCTCGATGTGGAGCGGCGTTCAATGCATCCGGTGCTCAAGGATCTGGTGTTCATCGCCGTCGTGCTGGCGGGCAGCGGCGGGCTTTATCTCGGTCTCGACGCGCTGTTCCGCCAGCGGCACATGACACGTCGCGGATCCTCTGGTGACACGCCCCGGAGACGCTGACGGGCGGTATGCCGCGCGTCAGATTTCGACGTGGGTCCCCAGCTCGACCAGGCGATTACCCGGAATGCGGAAGAAGCCAGACGCTGGGGCGGCATTGCGATGCAACAGTGCGAACAGCCGCTCGCGCCACAGCGCCATGCCGGGTCGCGCCGCGGCGACCACGGTTTCGCGGCTGGTGAAATACGTGGTGTCCATCGGGTCGATGCATGGGCTGTCGGCGATGTCGGCGCACTGCATCAACGCCAGCGGCACGTCGGGCGTCTCCATGAAGCCGAAGCGGATCACGATGCGGTGGAAGCCGTCACCGATCTGCTCGACCTTCAGGCGCCGGTGCGCATACGGCACGGCCAGCGTCTCCACGGTCAGGAACACGTTGCGTTCGTGCAGCACCTTGTTGTGCTTGAGGTTGTGCATCAACGCATGTGGCACGACGCCGCGGTCGCTGGTCAGGAAGACCGCCGTGCCCGGCACCCGCACGGGCGGCGCCAGCATCAGTCCGGGAATGAACGTGTCGATACGGATGCCGTGCTGCTGCACTTCTTCATGCAGCAGCTGCCGGCCACGGCGCCAGGTACGCAGCAGCGTGAACAGGGTGATGCCGAGCACCAGCGGAAACCACGCGCCCTGCAGCACCTTGGCCCCGTTGGCGATCACGAAGGCGATGTCGACGACGATGAAAACGCCGCACAGCGGCAGCACCCAGTTGCGCCAGCGCGGCCACAGCGCGCGCGCGACGATGATCAGCAGCAGGGTGTCGATCAGCATCGTCAGCGACACTGAAATGCCATAGGCCGCGGCCAGCGCCGACGAGGTCCGGAAGGTCAGAACCAGTGCGATCACGATGACCGCCATCGCCCAGTTGATACCGGGGATGTAGATCTGGCCGATGGTGTCGCTGGAGGTGTGCCGCACGCGCATGCGCGGGATGTAACCCAGCTGCATCGCCTGGCGCGCGACCGAGAATCCACCGGTGATCACCGCCTGCGACGCGATGACGGTCGCGCAGGTCGCCAGCACGATCATCGGCCAGCGCGCCCACTCGGGCACGCCGATGTAGAAGGGGTTCTGGATCGCGGCCGGGTCTTCGAGCACCAGCGCGCCCTGTCCCAGATAGTTGAGCATCAACGACGGCAGTACGAAGAAGTACCAGGCATAGCGGATCGGCCTGGCACCGAAATGACCCATGTCGGTGTAGATCGCCTCACCGCCTGTCACGGCCAGCACCACCGCGCCGAGGATGAAGACGCCGCCCCAGCTGTGGTCGATGAAGAACCGCGCCGCCCACCAGGGGTTGATCGCGTTGAGCACTTCGGGCTCGTGCAGGATGTTCATCACCCCCAGCGCGGCCAGCGCCAGGAACCACAGCACGGTGATCGGCCCGAAGATCCGGCCGACTTTCGCGGTGCCGAATCGCTGGGTCGCAAACAGGGCGCCCAGCACCAGCACGGTGATCGGCACGATCCAGGCATGCAGCGCCGGCGCGACGACCTCCAGTCCCTCGACCGCCGACAGTACCGAAATGGCCGGCGTGATCACGCCATCGCTGAAGAACAGCGAGGCCCCGAACACGCCGAGAATGCCGACCATGTAGCCGGTGCGGCCGCCCTTGGCGAGGCAGCGCTGGGCCAGCGCCATCAGCGCCATGATGCCGCCCTCGCCGTCGTTGTCGGCGCGCAGGATGATGGTGACGTACTTGACGGTCACCACCAGCATCAACGACCAGAAGATCATCGACAGCACGCCGAGCACGGTGTCGTGATCGGCGATCAGGCCGTAGTGCCCCGAGAACGCCTCACGCAGGGTGTACAGCGGGCTGGTGCCGATGTCGCCGAAGACCACGCCGATCGCACCGACCATCAGGCCGGCCAGGCCGATAGGGCCATGCGACGTGCCGTGGGCGCGCGGGCCCGCGGCAGGCTGTTTGCTGGGGTGTGACATGAAGTGCCGACCTGGCCGACGCGTGTGGGGTGTCAGCGAAGCGCGGACTGTAGCGCTTTCCGGATGATGATTTCAGGCGGATCGCCGTCATTGGCCGCGGCCTTGGCCATGCGCACCGCGTCGGCCGGCTTGTAGCCGAGCTGCTGCAGGGCGACGACGGCCTCGGACATCGGATCCGCTGGTACCTGCGTCCCGCCGATCGCGCCACCCGCGCCGGCCAGGTCGGCCGCGCGGTCGCGCAGTTCGACGACCATGCGCTCGGCGGTCTTCTTGCCGATACCCGGAATCTTGGTCAGCGCAGTGACGTCGCCGGTCTGCACCAGGCGCGCGAAGGTGTCGACGCTGACGCCCGACAGGATCGCCAGCGCGATCTTGGCGCCGATGCCGGTGACCTTCTGCACGTCGCGGAACAGCCGTCGCTCGGACTCGTGCAGGAAGCCGTACAGCGAGACGCTGTCCTCCTTCTGCGCGTAGTGCGTGAACAGTGCGACCTCGCGGCCGACTTCGGGCAGGTCGTAGAAGGTGCTCATCGGCGCTTCGAGTTCATAGCCGACGCCGCCGACGTCGATCACCAGCCAGGGCGGAGCCTTGTGGGCCAGCGTGCCGCGCAGTCTTCCGATCATGGGAAATGTCCGTTTTCGATGGCTGCTTCAGCCGTCATGTTGCCGCGAAGACGAACGCTTCGCAGCGTCCGGACCAACGTCATTCCCGCTCAAGCGGGACTCCATGGCCCCTGATTTCAATGACTCAAGGTCAATGGCGCGCGCCCTCGCGGAATCCTTGCAAAACCTCATAAATCCGCTCGTCATCCCCGCGAAGGCGGGAATGACGGCGGATGATTCACCACTCATTTGCGTCCCCAGGCCTGCTTCACGTCGACGCCGAGCCGCTTCGCGGTCGCGCTGACGTGCGCATGGGTGATCGCGACCGCCAGCGCATCGGCCGCATCGGCCTGCAGCTTGCCGGTCAGGCCGAGCATCAGCCCGACCATGTGCTGGACCTGCACCTTGTCGGCGCCGCCGCGACCCACCACCGCCAGCTTGATCTCGGTGGCGGCGTATTCGCTGACCGGCAGATCGCGCAGGACCACCGCGCCGATCGCAGCCCCGCGCGCCTGGCCGAGCTTGAGCGCCGAATCGGGATTGCGTGCCATGAACACTTTTTCGATCGCGACCTCGTCGGGCCGGTGCTCGATGATCAAGGCGGTCAGCCCGTCGAGCAGGCGGCGCAGGCGCGCAGGAAATTCGCCGGCCGTCACCAGCACCAGCGGCGCATGGAAGACGTGCGTGACCTTGCCCGCGGCATCGACGTCGATGATGCCGACCCCGGTGCGCTGCGAACCGGGGTCGATGCCGAGGATCCGGGTCATGCCACTGCCTGCGGCGGGCGCGGCGCGAGGCGCCGTGCGGCGACGAAGGCCGCCCAGCCGATCAGCGCGCTCATCACGATGCGTGCCGGGAAATACACCACGGCCGGCAGCGCGAACAGCCAGGCGACGAATCCACCAGGCATGGCCAGCAGCGCGACCGACTTCACCCAGTACAGCGCCGGCAGGTGGCCGGCCAGCAGCGCATCGACCGACGGCCCGGGCATCGCCCAGCCCGCGTTGCCGACCACGACCAGCGCCAGTACCGCGATCAGGCCATCGCCGACGCTGCCCACGACGGACGCCCAGCCAACCCAGAGCAGGAAAGTGCGCATCGGCGGCAGGCGCTGCCCCCTCAGCCCTCGAACTGCGCGTTGGAATAGACCGCCTGCACATCGTCGAGATCTTCGAGCAGATCGAGCATCTTGCGCACCTGCTCGGCCGTCTCGCCGTCGACGGCGATGTCGTTGTCGGCGCGGTAGGTCACTTCGGCGTGACCGGGCATCAGACCAGCGGCGGTCATCGCGTCACGCACCGATTCGAACGCATCCGCGCTGGTGACCACATCGATCGCGCCGTCCTCGGGATACACCACGACGTCGTCGGCGCCGGCCTCGATCGCGGCCTCGGTCACCGCGTCCTCGTCCAGACCTTCGAAGCTCAGCACGCCCAGACGCTTGAACATGAAGGCCACCGAGCCTTCGGTGCCCATGTTGCCGCCGCACTTGCCGAACGCGTGACGGACTTCGGCCACGGTGCGCACGCGGTTGTCGGTCAGCGTGTCGACGATCACGGCGACGCCGCCCGGGGCGTAACCCTCGTAGCGGATCTCTTCGTACTCGACGCCTTCCAGCTCGCCGGTCGCCTTCTTGATCGCGCGCTCGACCACGTCCTTGGTCATGTTCTGGGCCATGCCCTTGTCGATCGCCGTGCGCAGGCGCGGATTGTTCGACGGATCACCGCCGCCGGCACGCGCCGCCACGCCGATCTCGCGAATGATCTTGGTGAAGATCTTGCCGCGCTTGGCATCGGTCGCGTTCTTGCGGGCCTCGATCGAAGGTCCTCGTCCCATGGGTCGTCAGGTCTGTTGGCGTTGGAAGCCGGCGATTTTACTCCGCATGCTGCGGCCGCGCGTGTTCGAAGCGGCCATGGCGGAGGAACCCGACGGTCTGCCGGACCGCGTCGGCCGACAGCAGCAGGCCGCTGTGGCTGGCCTGCACGACAATATGGTCAGCCAGCGCCGGCGCCCGGGTTTCCTCGACCGACACCGTGCCGTCATGCGGCCCGTCGAACCGCGCCAGCAGCGCGCCCAGCCCGCGCGGCACGCAGCCGGCGACCATGCCGACCTCCAGAGCGGCAGGCCAGGCGACGCAGCCGGCATGCAGGATGTCGCCGCTGCGGCCGAAGTACAGATGCGACATCGGCACCCGCGACAGCGCATGCGCCGCGCCGCTGCCGCAGACCGGCGAGCCGAGGCAGACGATGCGCCCGACAGGCAATGCGGGCGCCGCGTCTGCGGCCCGCAGCGCCGCCAGGCCACCGAGACTGTGGCCCACCACGTGCGCAGGTCCCTGCGCCAGCGCGTCGGCCAGGCGTTCGGCCGCTGCGTCCGGGCCACCGGCGATGCTCGGATAACCGATGATCTCGGGTTCGAAACCCGCCTCGGCCAGACCACGCGCGAAGCGGCGCATCGTCAAGCCCACCATCCAGATGCCGTGCAGCAACAGCACGCGCGTCGGCGCGCTCATGCGACGGCCTCGCTCGCTGCACGCGCCTGCCGCCAGACCCGCGGTGACACACCGCTGTTCGCCTTGAACGCGCGCGACAGTGCGGCCTCACTGCCGTAGCCGACCTCGTCGGCGATCAGTTTCAGCGGCCGACCGCGGCGCAGCGCCTGCTTGGCCAGGCGCACGCGCCAGTCCTGCAGGTACTGCCCGGGGGTCATGCCGACCCTGTCGACGAAGGTGGTCGCGAATGCGCTGCGCGACATGCCCGCGGCCTGCGCGAGCGCGTCGAGTGTCCACGCGCCTGCAGGCGCCTCGTGGATCGCGACCAGCGCATTGCGCACGCGCGGGTGCGACAGGCCGGACAGCAGCCCGCCCTGCACCTCGCCCCGCTCCATCAACTGCCGCAACACCTGGATCATCACCACCTCGAACAGGCGTTCGATCAGGGCCAGGCGCCCGCAGCGCTGGTCGAAGGCTTCCTCGAACAGCAGCGCCAGCACCGGTGCCGCGCCGGCGATCTCGTCCAGCGGCAGACACACGACCTCCGGCAAGGCGGCGGTGACCGGATTGTCCGCACCGCCCTCGAACTCGAGATGGGCGCAGACCATGTCCGCGCCGCGGTCCGTATCGGTGACGAAGCGGTGCGCGGTCGGGCGCGGGAACAGCAGCAGGCCGGGGCCGATGATCGACAGCGTCGTGCTCCCGTAGTGCACCTCGACCGCGCCGCTGCGCACCAAGTGCAGCTGGCCATGGACGCCGTCGCTGTCGAGCGTATTGATGCCGCACAGCGCACCGGCGTTGAACACCCGGGCATTCATCGGGAAATGCGCCATCAGCGCCGCAAGACGATCCGCCACATCCGGACTCCAGGTCAAATTTTGTGGACTTTATATCACCCAAGTATCCGCGGCGGCGCGCACAGTGCACTCACCGGGCGACACCCGCCCACCCACCAGGAGTTCCGCCATGTCCATCGAGAAGACCCTCTACACCGCCTCGGCCACCGCCACCGGCGGTCGTGACGGCCGCGCCCTGTCCTCCGACCGCGTGCTCGACATCGCGCTGTCCACGCCCCGCGAACTGGGCGGCGCCGGCGGCCCCGGCACCAATCCGGAGCAGCTGTTCGCCGCAGGCTACTCGGCCTGTTTCCTCGGCGCACTGAAGTTCGTCGCCGGCCGGCAGAAGGTCGCGCTGCCGGCGACCACCACCGTCACCGGCACGGTGGGCATCGGCCCGATCCCCACCGGGTTCGGCATCGAGGCCGCGCTGCGCATCGACGCGCCCGGCATCGACCGCGAGGTGCTGCAGGACCTGGTCGCGCAGGCCCACATCGTCTGCCCCTACTCGAACGCCACGCGCGGAAACATCGACGTGACGCTGTCGATCGCCGACTGATCCACCCGTCCCCATCCACGCCCCACCCCATCCCACATTCGAGGCCCCGCCATGAACACCTTCACCCGCACCGTCGCCGCCAGCCTGCTGGCCACCGCCCTCCACGTCGCGCACGCCGCGCCGCCGATCGAACCGGCCCGCATTGCCGCCGCCACTGTCGACGGCACCTATGTCGTCACTGCCGACGGCGTGCGTCTCTACGTCAAGGACTGGGGCCCGAAGACCGGCCCGGTCGTCACCTTCAGTCACGGCTGGCCGCTGAATTCGGACAGCTGGGAATCGCAGATGCTATTCCTCGCCGAGCAGGGCTATCGCGTCGTCGCCCACGACCGTCGCGGCCACGGCCGCTCCAGCCAGCCCTGGGACGGCAACGACATGGATCACTACGCCGACGACCTGGCCGCGGTGATCACTGCGCTGAACCTGCGCGACGTCACCCTGGTCGGCTTCTCCACCGGCGGCGGCGAGGTCGCGCGCTACATCGGCCGCCACGGCACCGGCCGGGTGAAGAAGGCGGTGCTGGTCGGTGCGGTCACGCCCTTCATGCTGAAGACCGACGACAACCCCGACGGCGCGCCGATCGACCTGTTCGACGGGTTCCGCGCGGCAGCGCAGGCGAACCGCGCGCAGCAGTATCTCGACATCGCGACGGGCCCGTTCTTCGGCTTCAACCGGCCGGGCGCCATCGTCAACATGGGGCTGGTCCAGAACTTCTACGTCCAGGGCATGCAGGCCGGCCACAAGAACACCTTCGACTCGATCAAAGCGTTCTCGGCGACCGACTTCCGTCCCGACCTCGCGAAGTTCGACGTGCCGACGCTGGTGATCCACGGCGCAGACGACCAGATCGTGCCGCCGGCGATGTCGGCCCAACTGGTGCCGCGCCACGTGGCGCAGGCCGAAGTGATCCTCTACCCCGGCGCGCCGCACGGCATCACCGACACGCACAAGGACCGGCTCAACCAGGACCTGCTCGCCTTCCTGCGCCGCTAGATCACATGCTGCAATCCATGCCTCGCCGGCCGCACACCCGTGCGGCCGGCGTTTTCATGAGCGACGCTCGGCCGACGCGGGACCCGCGCGGCGCCCCGGTTCACGGCTGCGCCGGACGGCGCAGGATGAATTCCAGATCGTTGATCGAGCCGACCGGGAAGATGTAATCGCCCACCCGCTCGAAGCCGTAACGCGCATAGAAGCGCTGCGCGCCGAGGTTCTCCGACCACGCGCCGACCCACAGCGTGCGCGGACCCTGCGCGAGCAACCAGTCCATCGCCACGTCCATCATCCGCGCGCCATGGCCGTTGGCCTGCCAGCCGCGCAGCAGGTACAGCCGCTTGATCTCGCCATCGCCTGGCGCGACCTCGGCATGTGGCAGGCCGCAAGGCCCGGCCGCGACATGCCCGATCGCTTCGCCGTCCGCCTCCAGCAGCCAGACCGCATAGTCGGGATGCGCAAGGATCGTGCGCTGGCGTCCGACCTCGTAGGCCTCGTCCAGGAACGCCGCAAGATCCTCACGCGGGTACAGATGGCCGAAGCTTTCGGTGAACGTGCGCGCAGCGAGCGTCGACAACACCTGCGCGTCGTCGACGGCGGCGCGGCGGAGAACAGTCGGCATCCGCGTCAGTCCTGCGCGATGTCCCACGCGGCGTGCGTGTCGGGCACGAAGGTCAGCCCCACGGCACCCGCGCGCGAAAACACTTCCGGCGCATAGGTCCGCACCAGCCAGCCGCCGAGCACGCGGGCGCGCTCGGTGACCAGCCCGGAGGCGTCATCACCCGGCAACGCCTCCCACTCCAGCGCGCTCACGAGGCGACCACTTTCGGCCGCACCTGGATATGCACATCGGCCAGCTGCACGTCGTCGATCGGCGACGGCGCATCGGTCATCAGGCACTGCGCGCCGGTGGTCTTGGGGAACGCGATGACGTCGCGGATCGATTCGGTGCCGGCCATCAGCGCGGCGATGCGGTCGATGCCGAACGCGATGCCGCCGTGCGGCGGCGCGCCGTACTTCAGCGCGTCGAGCAGGAAGCCGAACTTGGCCTGCGCTTCTTCGGCGCCGATGCCGAGTAGTTCGAACACTGCCGACTGCATCGACGAGCGGTGGATACGGATCGAACCACCGCCGATCTCGTTGCCGTTGAGCACCATGTCGTAACCGCGCGACACGGCCGTCGCGGCGTTCGCGCGCAGATCGGCTTCGTCGTCGACCGACGGCGCGGTGAAGGGGTGATGCAGGGCCACAAAGCGCTGCGCCTCGTCATCCCATTCGAACATCGGGAAGTCGGTGACCCAAAGCGGCGCCCAGCCTTCATTGACCAGACTGAAGTCCTTGCCGGCCTTCAGGCGCACCGCGCCCATGAAGTCGCTGACGGTCGAATACTTGCCGGCGCCGAAGAACACGAGGTCGCCATTGCCGGCGCCGACGTGCGACACGAGCGCGGCGAACGCGGCCTCGTCGAAGAACTTCTGGATCGGCGACGACACCTCGCCGGCCTCCGAAATCTTGACGTAAGCCAGGCCCTTGGCACCGTACTTCGCAGCGTGCGCGGCGTACTCGTCGATCTGCTTGCGGCTCAGACTCGCGCCACCCGGAATGCGCAGCGCGCAGACGCGGCCGCCCGCTTCGTTCGCTGGGCCGGTGAACACCGCGAACTGGCTGTCCTTGACCAGATCGGCCACGTCGACCAGCTCCAATGCGATGCGCAGGTCGGGCTTGTCCGAGCCGTAGCGACGCATCGCCTCGGCGTAGGTCATGCGCGGGAATTCGGCGGCGAGTTCGACATTCGCGACATCGCGGAACACGTCGCGGATCATCGCCTCGACCAGATCCTGCACATCGCGCTCCGACACCCACGCGAACTCCATGTCGAGCTGGGTGAATTCCAGCTGGCGATCGGCGCGCAGTGCCTCGTCGCGGAAGCAGCGCGCGATCTGGTAGTAGCGGTCGAAGCCCGCCATCATCAGAATCTGCTTGAACAGCTGCGGTGACTGCGGCAGCGCGTAAAACTCGCCCGGATGCATGCGCGCCGGCACCAGGAAATCGCGCGCACCTTCCGGCGTCGCCTTGGTCAGGATCGGGGTCTCGATGTCCTGGAAGCCCTTGTCATCGAGCCAGTGGCGCAGCGCGCTGACCAGCTTCGTGCGCGTGCGCATCTTGCGCTGCATGTCCGGGCTACGCAGGTCGAGATAGCGGTACTTCAGGCGCGTCTCTTCGCCCGGGTTCTCGTGGTGGTGGAACGGCAGCGGCTCGGCCTTGTTGAGCAC
Organism: Luteimonas sp. 3794; assembly: GCF_031456825.1. NCBI lineage: Bacteria > Pseudomonadati > Pseudomonadota > Gammaproteobacteria > Lysobacterales > Lysobacteraceae > Luteimonas > Luteimonas sp. 3794. The sequence goes on from NZ_JAVDVJ010000004.1 coordinate 221,148, forward strand.
CTCGATCTGCGTGGCGACGATCTCGACCTGGCCGGTGCGGATCTTCGCGTTGACGGAGTGCCGCGCGCGCACCGTGCCGGTGATGCGCAGGCAGTCCTCGTAGCCCACCTTTTCCGCGGTCGCGACGACGGCGGCATTGCCGTCCGCATCCGACGATTCCGCGACCACCTGCACGATGCCTTCGTGGTCGCGCAGGTCGATGAAGCAGACGCCGCCGAGGTCGCGGGCGACGTCGGCCCAGCCGCACAGGGTGACGGTCTGGCCGATCAGCGATTCATCGATCAGGCCGCAGAAATGGGTACGCATGGGAACTCCGGACACGAAAGCGCGGGCGCACGGGCCGCCGTGACGACGACCGTGCTGGATGCAAGCCCGTTAGTTTAAGGCGTCACCGCCGCGGACGCGGCGGCAGGCACGTCAGTCCGCCGAGGCGGGCTTCGCAGCCGGCTTGGCGGCCGGCTTGGATTCGGTAGCCGCGGGCTTGGATTCGGTCTTGGCCGCCGGCGCATCGGCCGCAGGCTTGTCACCGCCGGACTTGGCGCCGTCGCCGCTCTCGACCAGATTGCGCTTCTTGTCGCCGTCCTTCTTGAAGTCGGTCTCGTACCAGCCGCTGCCGGCGAGACGAAACGACGGCGCGGTGAGCTGCCGCTTGACCCCGGACGCGCCGCAGTCGGGGCAGGTCTCGGGGTCGGGATCGGACATCTTCTGCAGACGGTCGAAACTGTGGCCGCATTCGGCGCACTGGAAGGCATAGATCGGCATGGCGGGCGATGTGCTGGAAGTTGCGGGAAATTGCCGGCGTCCGAAATGTGGCCGCCCCGGGCCGGATCAAGCCGGCCATGGGGCGCGATTGTGCGGGATTTTCGTCGGCATGGCGGGCGGATGGCGCCACGCGTCGGCACGCGCGCGGCCGAAAGGCCGCGACGCTGCATTGTCGAATGCGCCGCACGCCAGGCCTTTTTCGTGGAGCGTCCATGCCGAGCGGCGGCGCCGGCGTCTCCGCGCGTCCATTCCGCGCCGATTGCATGGCCGGCGCCGTTGCGGCTCAGGCCGCGTCGATGGCCTGCTGGGCCAACGCGGCCGCGCGTGCCAATACCGCATCACGCGCGGCGCTGTCGATGCCCGCCGCGCCCTGCAGATAGCAGGTCAACACCCACGGTGCGCCCCCGGCAAGCGGCCACAGCACGCCGATGTCGTTGCGCGTGTCCACCCCGTTGCTGCCGGTCTTCTCGCCGACACGCCAGCGCCCGTCCACGCCTGCACGGATGCAGTCGCGTCCGGTGTCGTTGTCGATGAGCCAATCGGCCAGTTGCTGGCGCGATGCCGACGACAGTGCGTCGCCCAGCAGGATGCGCTGCAGCGTCGCGGCCATCGCCGCCGGACTGGTGGTGTCGCGTGGGTCGTCGAAGGAGAACCGGTTCATCTCCGGCTCTAGGCGATCGTTGCGGGTCACCGTGTCGCCGATGCCGCGCAACCAGGCGGTGACCCCGGGCGGTCCGCCTACGACGCCCAGCAGGAGATTGGCCGCCGCGTTGTCACTGGTCACCATGGTGGTCCGGCACAGGTCGCGCACGGTCATGTCCTTGCCCACGTGCCGCGTGGTGTCCGGCGAGTGCGACACGATGTCGCCGGCCCCGACGGGCAAACGCCGGTCCAGTGACAGGCTGCCGTCGTCCGCCCTGGCGAGCACCGTCGCGGTCAGCACCGTCTTGAAGGTGCTGCACATCGGGAAGCGCTCATCCTGCCGGTGGCCCACCCGGTGCCCGCTGGCTGTCTCCAGCAGCGTGACGCCCAGGCGCCCACCGCTGGCGGCTTCCAGCGCAGGCCAGTCCCGGGCGCCGGTCACGGCGGCAGGCACTCCGGCAGCGGTCGCCGCGCGCCCGACCAGCGGCAGGGCGGCCAGCGACATCGAGGCCGCTCCGGCCCAGTGCAGAAAACTCCGGCGTGACGGCATCGAGACGTCCTTTCGAATTCGGGATGCCCAGCCTAGGTGCCCGCTCAACCCGCGACCAGCGGGATATTCCGGCACCAGCCCACAGAAAAATTCATGACGCAACCAGAAGCAAAGCCGATGCAACGGCCTAATCGCCTCGCCACATGCGAAGGCCTAATATCCAGCCATGGCCCGACCGTATCTGCCACTCAACGCCCTGCGCGCTTTCGAGGCCGCCGCGCGGCACCAGAACCTGACCCGGGCCGCCCTGGAGCTGCACGTCAGCCAGGCGGCGCTGAGCCATCAGATCCGCAAGCTCGAAGACACGCTGGGCATTCGCCTGTTCCATCGTCTGCCGCGCGGCGTGGCCCTGAGCGACGAGGCGGTCGCGCTGTATCCGGTGCTCAACGAGGCCTTCGACCGCATGGCCGCAGCGCTCAACCGGGCCAGCTCGACCGCCCGGCGCGAGGTGGTCAGCCTTGGCGCAGTGGGCACCTTCGTCAACGGCTGGCTGCTGCCGCGCCTGCCCGGGTTCGAAGCCGACCACCCCGGCGTCGACCTGCGCCTGTCCACCCACAACAACCGCATCGATCTGGCCAGCGAAGGGCTGGATGCGGCGATCCGGTTCGGCCACGGCGACTGGCAGGGGCTGGAGTGCACGCCGATTGCCGACACCCGGTTCGCACCGGTCTGTGCGCCGTCCGTCGTGCACCGTCTGCGTATGCCTCAGGATCTGGCCGCGCTGCCCCTGCTGCGGTCGTATCGCGAGGACGAATGGCCGCGCTGGTTCGAGGCCGCAGGCATTGATGGCGTGGAGGCGCGGGGCGCGGTGTTCGATTCGTCGTTGGCACTTGCAGGCGCTGCCTCGGCAGGGGCCGGCATCGCCCTGCTCCCATTGGCGATGTTCGGGCGTGACCTGCGCGAAGGCCGCCTGGTGCAGCCGTTCGACATCGGCATCGATCTGGGCCGCTACTGGTTCACCCAACTGCGCTCCCGGCCGGAACGCGAACCGGTGAAGCAACTGCGCCTGTGGTTGCAGGCGCAGAACGCGCTGACGCCTGGCGTGCCCTGACGACGCGCGACTGCGGCAGAGGTCAGTAGCCCCAGGGTGTCGGCGGCGCAGCGACGGTCTTGGTCAGGTCGAACTCGACCTGGAACTTGCGGCCGCCTGGACGGGCCAGTTCATAGACGAAGCGCTGGCCGGGTTCGATCTCCATCGCCCAGGTGTTGGTGACCGAGGCGTTGAGGCCTTCGCGTTCGAACATCTCGATCGACTCGGCATCGACCGGGAATTCCTGGCGCTGCGCGGTGCCGGCGGTCTGCGATTCGCCGCCGTACATGGTCACCGGATCGTCGCTGCCGTCGGGCATGCGGTGGTCGTGCTTCAGGCGCAGGCCGGTCTCGGTGCGGGTGAGAATCCAGGTGCGCGAGTGGTCGTCGCCGACGTGGAAGGGAATGCGCAGCTCTTCCTTGCGGTTGCTGCAATCGCGCACGTGCATCACCAGTTCCTTGCCCTCGAAGGGATCGGGGGGGGCGTCGGCGGCGGGCGCCGGCTCGTTGGCGACGATGCGACCTGCGAAGGCTTCGCCGCAGTGGCGGGCGATCGCGGCGAGGAATTCGTCGGCGGGCACGCGCTCGGTGGCGGCGTCGACCGCTGCAGCGGCGACGGCGGCGTCGGCAGTGGGATTGGCCGCGGCGGGACGCGCGGGTTCGGCGGATCCGCGGTCGCCGCAGGCGGCGAGCGAGATCACGGTGGCGAGCAGGGCGAGTCGGAGCGGGGTCGGGTTCATCGCTTCACCCTAACCGGCGCCCGCGAGGCCAGCAACCCGTGCGAACCCGGGGCACCGTCACGCCGCTTCATAAAGCGCCAGGAGATCACCCTCGGCCTGCTCAAGTTCGGCGCGCAATGCGGCCTGGCGCTGGCCGAGCGCCGTGGCCTTGTCGGGATCGGCATAGGTGTCGGGATCGGCGAGCGCGCCGTCGATTTCCGACAGCGCCTGTTCGAGTTCGGCGACGCGCCCTTCCGCCTTCTGCAGCTTGTGCGGGTTGGCTTTGGACCGCGCCGCGGCCGGCGCAGCAGCGGGCGCCGGGGCGGCGACCTTTGTCGGCGGCGGTGTGCGCAGTTCGCCGGAGTTGCCGCGTGCGCGCAGCCAGGCGGCGTATTCGTCGAGGTCGCCGTCGAACGGAATGATGACACCATCGGAGACGCGCCAGAAGGTGTCGCTGACCAGACCGATGAGATGGCGGTCATGCGAGACCAGCACGATCGCGCCGGCGAAATCGCTCAGCGCTTCGGCCAGGGCCTCGCGCATTTCGAGATCGAGATGGTTAGTCGGTTCGTCGAGCAGCAGCACGTTCGGCTGCAGCCAGGCGATCAGTGCCAGCGCCAGGCGCGCGCGTTCGCCACCGGAGAACCCGTCGATGCTCTCGAACGCGCGATCGCCGGGAAAACTCCACTTGCCGAGGAAGTCGCGGAACGACTGGATGGAGGCGTTCGGCGAGATTTCGCGCAGATGATCGATCGGCGAGGTACCGGCGACCAGCGATTCCACCGTGTGCTGGGCGAAGTAACCGATGCGCAGGTCCGGATGTGCGTAGCGCTCGCCGGCCAGCAACTGCAGTTCGCCGACCAGTGTCTTGACCAGCGTCGACTTGCCGGCGCCGTTCGGGCCAAGCAGGCCGATACGGTCGCCGGCTTCGAGACCGAAGCCGACATTGTCGAGAATGACGACTGGCCCATCCGCGGTCGGATAGCCGCAGGTGCCGTGATTAATGCGCAGCAGCGCGTGCGGCAGCTTCACTGGCGCCGGGAAATCGATCTGTACCTCGCGCTCGGCGCGCACCGCCTCGGTGTCGGCCATCTTGGCCAGGCGCTTGACCCGCGACTGCGCCTGCTTGGCCTTGGCCGCGCTGGCCTTGAAGCGGTCGATGAACTTCTGCAGATGCGCCTTCTCGGCCTGCGATTTCTCGTGGGTGATCTGCTGCAGGCGCAGCTGCTCGGAGCGCTGGCGCTCGAACGAGGTGTAATCACCCGTGTAGAGCTTGGCCTTGCCGCCGTGCAGATGCAGCGTGTGGGTGCAGACGTTGTCGAGGAACTCGCGGTCGTGCGAGATCAGCAGCAGCGTGCCGGGATATTTCAGCAGCCATTGCTCCAGCCACAGCACCGCGTCGAGATCGAGATGGTTGGTGGGCTCGTCGAGCAGCAGCATGTCGCTGGGCGTCATCAGCGCGCGGGCCAGATTCAGGCGCACGCGCCAGCCGCCGGAGAACGTCGCAACGGCGCGTTGGTGGGTCTCGGCCGGAAAGCCCAGACCATGCAGCAGCTTGCCCGCGCGCGCGCCGGCATCGTAGGCGCCGACTTCGGCCATGCGCATGTGCACGTCTGCGACGGCTTCCCAGTCCTCGGCGGCCAGCGCATCGGCCTCGGCCTTGAGCACGGCGGCCACGGCGGCGTCGCCGCCGAGCACGAAGTCGATGGCCGGGTCCGGCAGCGAGGGCATTTCCTGGGCGATGCTCGCCAGACGCAGGCGGTTGGGCAGGTCGAGATCGCCCTTGTCGGCTTCGACCTCGCCGCGCACGGCCGCGAACAGGGAGGACTTGCCGGTGCCGTTGCGGCCGACCACGCCCACGCGCCAGCCGGCATGCAGGGTCAGGTCCATTTCGGACAGCAGCAGCCGTTCGCCGCGCCGCAGGGCGAAATTCTTGAAAGAGATCATGCCGACGATTCTACCGGACGCCGCCTGTCGGGCGGCTTTCCGGGGGGATTGCAGGCAGCGGGTTGCCAGAACGCGGAAGCGGGCCGGAGGCGGCCTTTTCGATGCCGATGAAACCTTTGACCGGTTTGTTACGTGCGTGTTAAAGCCGATGGGCAGTCGTTCGCACGCATCGCTTTCCTCACCCCCACAAGGACCGCCGCATGACCCGACACCCGCTGCATCTCGCCCTGCTCGCATCGCTCGCCGCAGGCCCCGCCCTCGCCCAGGACGCACCCGCCGGGCAAAGCCCGCGCACACTCGACACGCTGATCGTTACCGGCACCCGGGTCGCCGACCGCACGGTAGCCGAATCGCAATCGCCGATCGACATCCTCACCCCCGAAGCGCTGACCGCCACCGGCACGCCGGAGTTGGCCACGGCGCTGTCGCGTGCATTGCCGTCGCTGAACTTTCCGCGGCCAGCGATCAACGACGGCACCGACGCCGTGCGCCCCGCGCAAATCCGCGGCCTGTCACCGGATCACGTGCTGGTGCTGGTCAACGGCAAGCGCTATCACTCCGGCGCCCTGGTCAATGTCAACGGCTCGCAGGGCCGCAGCTCGTCGCCGGTCGATCTCAACACCATTCCGATCTCGGCGATCGAACGCGTCGAAGTGCTGCGCGATGGCGCGTCGGCGCAGTACGGCTCGGACGCGATCGCAGGCGTGATCAACATCGTGCTTAAGGGGCGGGCCGGCAGTGGCGGCGTATCGGGCCGCTACGGCCAGTACAGCGCCGGCGACGGCGCGCAGTACCAGGTGCTGGCCGATGCGGGTTTCGGCATCGGCAACGACGGCTTCGTGCATCTGTCGGCGCAGGGCGCACACCAGGACCAGACCAACCGTGCGCGGCCCTTCATCGGCACGCCGGGCCCGACCACCGCGCCGCTCGGCCAAGTGGTGCAGCGCCAGGGCGACCCGGAAGTCGACCACGGCTCGGTGACCTTCAATGCCGAGCTGCCGGTCAATGAGTACCTGCAATTCTATGGCACCGGCATCTATACCAAGCGCGATTCGCTCTCCAACGGGTTCTTCCGCCCGGCCGGCGACCCGCGCAACATCCCGTCGATCTATCCCGACGGGTTCCTGCCGCAGATCAACAACGTCACCACCGATCATCACTTCACCGCAGGCCTGAAGGCCGAAACCGCGGGCGGTACCGCGATCGATTTCAGCTACACCTACGGCGACAGCGAGATGACGTTCGACATCCTCAACACGCTCAATCGCAGCCTGGGGCCGACGTCACCCACCGAGTTCTATGCCGGCGCGCTGGAAGTCCGGCAGCACGTGCTGAACCTCGATCTGAGCAAGCAGCTCGAGTGGGGACTCGACTATCCGGTCACCTGGTCCTACGGCGTCGAGTGGCGCGGTGACGGTTTCATCCAGTCGCCGGGTGAACCGCTTTCGTATGCGAACGGCGGTGTCATCGCGCCGGGCCAGACCACGCCGCTGCCGGGCGCGCAGGTGTTTTCCGGCTTCCGTCCCGGTGACGGCGGTGATTTCGACCGCAATGCGCTGTCGTTCTATACGGGCCTGGAAGCCGACCTCACCGACAAGCTGTCGCTGGGCCTGGCCGGTCGCTTTGAAGACTTCAGTGATTTCGGCGATACCAGCAACTTCAAGATCTCCAGCCGCTACGAGTTCACCGATGCCATCGCCCTGCGTGCGACGGCGTCGACCGGCTTCCGCGCGCCGTCGCTGCAGCAGCAGTACTTCCAGTCGACGGCGACGAACTTCATCGCCACCCCGCAGGGCACGCTGCCGTTCGACATCGTGACCTTCCGCGTGACCAATCCGGCGGCGATCGCGCTGGGCGCCGAACCGCTGCGCGCGGAGGAATCGACCAACTACAGCCTGGGTCTGGTGCTGCAGCCGGTCGACAACCTCTACGTCACCATCGACGCCTACCAGATCGAGGTCGAGGACCGCATCTCGCTGTCGGCGAACCTCACCTCGGCGCCGGTGCGCAACTACCTGCAGGCGAATGGCTTCGCGGGTGTCGGCGGCGGGCGTTACTTCACCAATGCCATCGACACCACGACCAAGGGCGTGGACCTGGTCGGTACCTACGGCTGGGCGCTGGCGAATAGCCAGCTAGATCTGACGCTGGGCTACAACTACAACAAGACCACGATCGACCGGGTGGCCGAGAACCCGGCCACGCTGACCGCGATCGATCCGGCCGCGGTGCGCTTCGACCGGGTCGAACGCGGCCGCTTCGAGGTCGGCGCGCCGCGCGACAAGATCCTGCTGGGCGGCACCTGGTCAGCGGGCGGGTTCGAGGCCACGGCCAACGCCACGCGCTACGGCGAATTCAGCGTGCTCGGCAGCACCGCCGCGCTCGACCAGACCTTCGACCCGGCCTGGACGCTGGACCTCGCGTTCTCGTACACGCTCGACAAGTGGAAGTTCACTATCGGCGGCGACAACGTGCTCAACGAGTATCCGGACGAAGTGCTGTTCGCGAATTCCACCGGCGGGCAACTGCCGTGGAGCGGCAGTTCGCCGTTCGGCTTCAATGGCGCTTTCGTCTACGGCAACGTCGCCTATCGCTGGTAGGCCTCCCTGCCACCCCCGCGAGCCTCGACGCCCCGGTCCGCCGGGGCGTCGTCGTTTCCAGCTCGCCATAACTGTTCCAAATAAGGAACGATTGGATCGCATTTTTATGATCATTGACGATTTCAGGACAACGCGCTCCAATCGCCTTTACAGATTTCCAACAACAGGCCTCCCCCGATGCTCCGCCCCCACCGTTTGACCCTCGCCGTCGCCGCAGCGCTGGTGTTTCCGACCGCTGCGTTCGCCCAGCAGGCACCCGCCGACACCCAGGCGCGCACGTCCACGCTCGACACCCTGATCGTCACCGGCACCCGCGTCAGCGACCGCACCGTCGCCGAGTCGCAGTCGCCGATCGACATCATCACGTCCGAGACGCTGACCGCCTCCGGCACCACGGAACTGGCGACCGCGCTCGCACGCGCCCTGCCCTCGCTGAACTTTCCGCGCCCGGCGTTGACCGACGGCACCTCGGCGATCCGCCCGGCGCAGCTGCGTGGTCTCGCGCCGGATCAGGTGCTGGTGCTGGTCAACGGCAAGCGCCGCCACACCTCGTCGCTGCTCAATCTCAACGGCACGATCGGCCGCGGTTCGGCGCCGGTCGACCTCAACACCATCCCGATTTCGGCGATCGAGCGCGTCGAAGTGCTGCGCGACGGCGCATCGGCGCAGTACGGCTCCGACGCGATTGCCGGCGTGGTCAACGTGGTGCTCAAGGGCTCGTCCGAAGGCGGCAGCCTGTCGCTGAGCGCGGGCCAGTACTCGGCCGGCGACGGCAAGCAGACCCAGATCGCCGGTGACACGGGCCTCGCGCTCGGTGAGCGCGGCTTCCTTCACTTGTCGGCGCAGGTCGGCCAGCAGGAAGAAACCAACCGCGCGCGTCCGTTCGCCGGCACGCCGGGCGTCACCCAGCCCGCGCTCGGCCAGAAGGCCTTCGTGATCGGCGAGCCGGAAGTCGATTTCGGCGCGGTCGGCTTCAACACCGATTTCGCACTGACCGACACCATCAGCGTCTACGGCTTCGGCACCGCGAGCAATCGCGATGTCACCTCGTTCGCATTCTTCCGCGCGCCGGGCAACACCACGCAGAACATCCGCAGCATCTACCCCGATGGGTTCCTGCCGGAAATCAACAACATCTCCAAGGACCGGTCGCTGGTCGCGGGCGTCAAGGGCTTTGCAGGCGATTGGAACTGGGACCTGAGCTACAACTACGGTTACAACCACCTCGAGTTCTATACGCGCAATACGCTCAACGCGAGCCTGGGCGTGAGCTCGCCGACTTCGTTCTACGACGGCGCGCTGGAAACCACGCAGAACATCGTCAACCTCGACATCAGCCGTCCGCTGGAACTCGGCCTGGCCTATCCGGCGACGCTGTCGTTCGGCGTGGAAGGTCGCAACGAGAAGTGGAACCAGTCGCCGGGCGAATACGGTTCCTACGCCAACGCCGGGCTGGGCGTGGCCGGTGCGGGCGCAGGCGCGCAGGGCTTCGGCGGTTTCGCGCCCGAAGTCGCCGGTGCGTTCGACCGCGACAGCCATGCGGTGTACGCGAGCCTGGAAGCAGACCTCACCGAGAAGCTCTCGGCGGGCGCCGCAGCGCGTTACGAGGACTACGACGATTTCGGCAGCCAGGTTTCGGGCAAGCTGTCGGCGCGCTACGCATTCAACGACGCGGTCGCGCTGCGTGGCACGGTATCGAGCGGTTTCCGCGCGCCGTCGCTCGCGCAGCAGTATTTCCAGACCGTCAGCACCACCTTCATCGCCGGCGTCACCACGCCGTTCGAGATCCGCACTTTCCCGGCCAGCAGCCCGGTGGCGCAGGCCTTCGGCGCCGAGGCGCTGAAGCCCGAGGAATCGCTGTCTTACAGCCTGGGCCTGGTGCTGCAGCCGGTCGACACTCTCTACGTCACCATCGACGCCTACCAGATCGATGTCGACGACCGCATCGCCCTGTCGTCCAACCTCACTGGTGACGCGGTGCGTCGCCTGCTCGAATCGCAGGGCATCTTCGGCGTCACCGGCGGCCGCTACTTCACCAATGCCATCGACACGCGCACGCGCGGTATCGATGTCGTCGGCAGCTACCGCTGGAATCTCGCCGCGAGCAGCGTCGATCTCACCGCCGGCTACAACCACACCAAGACCGAGATCACCCGCATTGCGCCGAACCCGGAAGCGCTGACGCAGAACGGGCTCAACCTTGAACGCATCGACCGCGCCGAGATCGGCCGCATCGAGGACGGCTTTCCGCGCAACAAGCTGCTGCTCTCGGGCACCTGGAATGTGGACGACTGGGCGTTCGCGCTCGCGACCACGCGCTACGGCAGCGTACGCACGACGCCGAACAATGCGGCGCTCGACCAGGCGTACGGCGCCAAGTGGTTGCTGGACGTGTCGGCGACGTTCAAGCCGGGCGAGAACTGGGCGCTGACGCTGGGCGCCGACAACGTGCTCAACGAGTACCCGGACGAGAACATCTTCGGCAACTCGACCAATGGGCAGTTCCCCTACAGCAACCTCTCGCCGTTCGGTTTCGGCGGTGCGTTCGCCTACGCTAAGATCGCCTACAACTGGTGACCGCTTCTACTTGATGACTTCGATGCCCCGGCCTGCCGGGGCATCGTCGTTTCGGCCGCTGCAACCCGCAATTGCGCTCGCGCGAAGGAGGCCACCGGCAGACGCAGCGTTTGCACGACACATTCGTGCCCGTTCCCGGCGTTTCCCGGCGTCAACACCGCAATTCGACGAAGAACACGCAGATTGCTGCTTGCCCCTGTCGCGATGCGTCGGCGACACTGCAAGACCAGTTCCGGCGCTATGCCCCCATGCCGCACAACACCGACCTGATCAACATCGTTGCCGTCGGTCTGGTGACGGCCTTTCTGTTTGGTGCACTCGCCAACAAGCTGCGGCTCTCGCCCTTGGTCGGCTATCTGGTGGCCGGCATCATCGTCGGCCCGTTCACGCCGGGCTTTGTCGCCGACCAGGATCTGGCCAACCAGCTCGCCGAGATCGGCGTGATGCTGCTGATGTTCGGAGTCGGTCTGCATTTTTCGCTCAAGGACCTGATGGACGTGAAGTCCATCGCGATTCCCGGGGCGCTGGCACAGATCACCGTCGCCACGGTGCTGGGCTGGGTGTTGGCCTGGGCGATGGGCTGGCCACTGGTCAGCGGCTTCGTATTCGGCCTCGCGCTGTCGGTCGCCAGTACCGTCGTGCTACTGCGGGCGATGGAGGAGCGGCGCCTGCTCGATACCCGGCGCGGCAAGATCGCGGTCGGCTGGCTGATCGTCGAGGACCTGGTCATGGTGCTGGCGCTCGTGCTGCTGCCGGTGCTGGCGCAGATCACCAACGATCGCGGCGACGGGAGCGCGCCCGGTGCCGGCACGATCCTGCTGACCATCCTGTGGACCCTGCTCAAGGTCAGCGCATTCGTCGCGGTGATGCTGCTGGTCGGTCGCCGCGTGATCCCGTGGATGCTCGAGCGCATCGCCGGCACGGGCCAGCGCGAACTGTTCACCCTGTCGGTGCTGGCGATCGCCCTGGGCGTGGCATTCGGCGCGTCTGCGCTGTTCGGCGTGTCGTTCGCGCTCGGCGCGTTCTTCGCCGGCATGGTGCTCAACGAATCGGAGTTCAGCCACGAGGCGGCCAACGATTCGCTTCCGCTGCGCGATGCGTTCGCGGTGCTGTTCTTCGTCTCGGTCGGCATGCTGTTCAATCCGATGATCCTCGTCGAGCACCCGTGGCAGGTGCTGGCGACGTTCCTGATCATCGTCGTCGGCAAGTCGATCGCGGCGTACTGGATCGTGCGGCTGTTCAAGCATCCGCGCTCGACTGCGCTGACGATCTCCACCAGCCTGGCGCAGATCGGCGAGTTCTCCTTCATTCTGGTGGGCCTCGGCGTCGTCCTGCAGTTGCTGCCCGAGACAGGGCGTGACCTGGTGCTGGCCGGCGCCCTGCTGTCGATCGTGGTCAATCCCCTGTTGTTCGCGTGGCTCGACCGCTGGCAGGCCAAGCAGGAACTGATCGCGCGGGCCGCTTCCGACGCACAAGCGGCGCCGCTGCCGCCGGAGCACGTGGTGCCGGAGGACCTGCGCGGCCACGCGATCCTGGTCGGCTACGGCCGGGTCGGTCGCCAGCTCGCCGATCTGCTGCAGCAGCGCGGCGTGCCGCTGGTCGTGGTCGAAGACGACAACGAGCTGGTGCGCCGCGGCCGCGAACGGGGCCTGCTCGTCGTGCGCGGCAATATCGCCTCCGAGCCGGTGATGCTCGATGCCGCGCCCGAGCGCGCGGCGCTGGCGATCTTCGCGATTCCACAGGCGCTGGAGGCCGGCGAAGCCATCGAACGCATGAAGGCGATCAACCCCGGCCTGACCGTGTTGGCCCGCGCGCACAGCGATGGCGAAGTCCGGCACCTGCTCGAGCACGGCGCCGACGGTGCGGTGCTGGCCGAGCGCGAACTGGCGTATTCGCTGGCCGAGATGGTGATGTCGACACCACCATTCCGCCCAGTACGACCGGGGTCGGAGCCGGCCGAGGCGATCCAGCCGGTCTGACGATGCGACTGGCCGTCCTCAGTGGTGCAGGCCTGTCGGCCGAGAGCGGCATCCCCACGTTCCGGGATGCGCTGACCGGGCTGTGGGCGCGCTTCGACGCCGAACGTCTGGCCACCGCCGAGGCGTTCTGCGCCGACCCCGGGCTCGTCTGGGGCTGGTACCGCTGGCGCGCGGCGATGGTCGCCGCGGCCGCGCCGAACGCCGCGCACATCGACGTGGCCGCCCTCGTCGACGACGGTCACGCGCTGACCGTGGTGACTCAGAACGTCGACGACCTGCACGAACGCGGCGGCGCGCACGATGTATTGCACCTGCATGGGCGCCTGCTGGCCTCGCGCTGCAGCGGCTGCGGTGCGCGCGTCGTGCCCGATCCGATCCTCGCGCAACCACCACCGCCCGACGGCGGCGCGCGCGAAGCGCCGCCTGCCTGCGGGACGTGCGGTGCAGCGTTCCGGCCCGACGTCGTGTGGTTCGGCGAATCGCTGCCGACCGATGTCTGGCACGCCGCGGAACGCGCCGTCGATGCCTGCGAGCTGCTGGTCGTCGTCGGCACTTCGTCGCTGGTCTGGCCCGCAGCCGGCCTGCCGGAACGCGCTCTGCACGCCGGGATTGCGGTGATCGAGATCAATCCGCAGGCGACGCCGCTGTCGTCTCGTGCGACCGCGCACTGGCCCATGACCGCAACCGCCGGCATGGCGCAACTGCGTAGGCGCCTGCAGCAGGCCCCCGACGATCCGCAACGCGTTCTCGCGGGCTGATCCCCGCCGCTCAGTCTTCCAGCGGCAACAGGATGTCGGCGCGCAGGTCGGCTTCGGCCACCTGCTCTGGATCGTCGAGGAAGTGGTAATGCAGTGGTGCACTGCGCAGGCGTTCGCCGCTCTGCGGCCACCACCACGCCAGCAGGCGATCGGTCATGTCCTCCAGCCCGGAATACGCACCCACATGGCGTACGCGTGCGTGGCGACCGCCGGTGATCGTCACTCTGCGCAATGGACGCGGCAGCGTCGCCGGTCCCGGCAGACGCACGGCGGCGTCGAACTGCAACGCGTGCGGTGGCAGGTCGCGGTGATCACCCAGCGGCATGCCGATCAGGGCATCGATGTCTTCCACCACCCCGACCGCTTCGGCCCAGCCGAACAGGCGTCCGAAGGCATCGTCAAGATCGTCGAATGCGCCGCGCGCACGCAGCGCGACAACCTCGAATGGTGCGATTTCGACGAGCTCGACGGCCAGTGGTTGGAATATCTGCGGTGGTGGCGGTTGCAGGCGATCCAGCAACGCCGTCGCCTGCGCCGGCTGGCCGCGCAACGCCGCTGGCGTGACGCCCAGCGTTTGCCGGAACGTGCGGGCCAGGGCCTGCGGGCTGGCGTAACCCACTGCGAGCGCAACCTGCGTCACCGTCTCGCCCGCGGCCAGCAGCTGCAGCGCGCGCGACAGACGCAGCCTCGTCAAAGTGCGTCCGAACGTTTCACCGGTCGCCGCGCGCCAGACGCGATGGAAGTGGAATGGCGACAGGCTGGCCTCGCGCGCAAGCGTCGCCAGCGGCGGCAGCGACGCGCCCTCGGCGACGAGTCCCTGCAGCTGACCGGCAACGGCCGCGATGCGCGGTGCAAGACGGGTCCGTGTGTCGGCTTTCATGGCGGCGCTCGTGATGGGCTTGCCGCGAGTATCCGGCGCAGGCGACCGGTGCGCGTACCCGATCTTGCGCACATGGCCTGGACCCAACGCGGATCAGCGCAGCACGGATTCCAGATACGGCTCCAGCTGCGGCCAGGCGAACGCGTGGCCGCGCTGCTGCAGGCGCGCGGGCAGCACGCACTGGCCGTCGACGAGCAACGTCGCCATCTCGCCCAGGCCGAGTTCAAGGGCTTTCGCCGGCACAGCCAGCAGCGCCGGTCGACGCAGGGCATCGGCCAGCGCGCGGGTGAAGCGGGTGTTGGCGACGGGCTCGGGCGCGGTGAGGTTGAACGCGCCGGTCGGCGCATCGGCTGCGCCGTCGAGATGCGCGCGCAGCAGCGACACCGCCGCGTCGATCCAGTCCTCGCGCGCGATCCAGCTCAGCACTTGGCGACCATCGCCGAGGCGCGCGCCCAGGCCGAGCTGGAACGGCATCCGCAGGCGCTGCAGCATGCCGCCGGCCGGATGCAGCACCAGGCCGGTGCGCAGCAGCACCACGGGCACCCGATCCTCGGCCGCGCGCGCGGCGCCTTCCCAGTCGGCGCACAGGCGATGCTGGAATTCCTCATGTGGCGCGCTGGTCTCGTCCAGCGGCGCATCGCCCTGCGCGCCGTACCATCCGATAGCGGAACCGCTGAGCAGCACTTTTGGCGGCGTATGCGCGGTGCGGATCCATTCGGTCAGCACGCCGGTCGGAATCAGACGGCTGTCGCGCAGCGTCTGTTTGCGCGACGCGCTCCATCGCGCGTCGGCGATACCCGCGCCGGCGAGGTTTACCACCACATCGAAGCGGTCGTCGGCCCATAGCGAGGCGTAGTCGCGAACTTCGACGCCTTCGGGCGAGGGCGTGGACGCGCGCCGCGACAGCCAGGTGACGTGCCCGCCGTCGCGCTGCAGACGGGCTGTCAGCGCGCTGCCGATGAAGCCGCTGCCGCCGGTGATCAGGATGCGCATGGGGAAACCCGGAAAGTCTGCAAGCGCCCATGCTTGCAGATCACTGGAGAGTGGAGCGTCATGACGCCGGCGCGCCGCATGCGTGCAGCGGATCGGGAAGAGTCCCCACCTCGTCTCGCGTTTGGACCGCCCGTTTCGCCTGAGACTGCCCCAGCCTTCGCGCGATGGACGACGGGCGATCGCTAACAAGTCTCGCACACGATGCAGACACATTCCGACACGAGAACCGGAAGCCCCTTCAGTCGAACTCTTGGCGCAACAGCACAGTGGGGCCACACGACTTTCAAGACGAAGTCACGATGCAAACGACAAGGAGTCATCATGCGCCCAACCTATACCGATCTGAAGCTGACATGGGCCATTGTGCTGGGCCTGTCGGCCATTTCACCCGCGGAGGCCCAGAGCCAGGTACGGCACGCAGAGGGCAGGCCGATAGAACAACTGAGCAGCATCGACCGTACGCGTATTGAAAGGATGCTCGACGAGGCACTCACCGAAGCGGTCGCACACCTGCCCCTGATTGAAGGGCAGACCGGCTTTGACATCAGAACTCGACTTGTGCCAGAGCGCAGGATCGTGATTATCGAACTCGGCACCAGAGCGATTCCAACGCATACAGGATCAGAGCTCGAGGATCAGCAGCATCGGATTTATCACGTCGCCGACGAATTGTTGCGTGATGTGATTGACGTGAACGGCGCAGAGTTCAGATACGGAGGCAAAGACATACTCAGAATTCTGCCCGATCCCGCCGCCCCTGCCAGACCTCGATCCAGGGAAAGAACGCAAACAGCCACGGCACCCAAGGTTGCACTGGCCGGCGGACACGGCCTTTACTTCAACTACCAGTACAACGACTGGCGTGCACAACGCGACCCATCCAACAACATGACAGAAGATTTTGTTACGCCCTACTTCGCGCGCGATCTCGCCACACAGCTCACTAGCCGAGGCGCGACCGTTTACAAGGCGCGCACCAACGAAACTCCCATCCATGTTCCTAGCGGTCAGCAGTGGTGGAGAGTAGCCGCGCGCTATTATTTGGAATCGATCCTGCCGGCAGAACGAGGCATCTGGAATTCACTGCCATCGGCCACTCACTCACTGCGTGAGTACGATGAAGATATCCGGAGTCGACCGTTGTATGCCAATCATGTCGGCGCAGATTACGCGATCCATCTGCATACGGATGCTGCAAGTCCGCACGTCCGCGGGACGCGCGGCTATTACCACACAGGACGTTCCACTGATGCCGAACTTGTCTCAAGCATTCTTTGCCGAATGAAACAGACGATCCAAAGCACATCCGGCTATGAGACATGGAGCATCGCGAACGATCCGATCCCCATGAACAACAAGGGCGAGAACCGCTTGGCCGCCATGCCATCGGCAATCATCGAGCTGGGTTTCCACACCAATGCTGCAGATGCGCAGGCACTCCAATCCAGCACGTTCCGCAATGCCGCAGTCAGAGGCATCGAACGCGGTATCAGTGATCACCACGCCGACGCGCCCTGCTCGGATTTCCTGATCACCCACATTCCAGCTTTCAGCGCGCCAGTCGGCACGCCAATGGACATGCTTGTGCACTTTGAAGATGCGCCGCGCTTCCCCGTGACCCTACGCACCCGTGTCGTCACCTGCCCTCAGCCATGGACATGCGGCCCGACTGCACTGACCTACAACGCCCAGCAGGACTCACCAATCAAACGCACGTTCAAATGCACGGGGACTCCGGCGCAGACGGGGCATTTCACCTACGTCGCATGGCTGACCGACGCGAGTGGCATCAAGACACCGGAGCTTGAGTATTCCTACAGCTGCACCGTCGGTAGCTGAGCTCTGAGCGCACCTGTCCTGCCTGCCATGCGGGTGCACGCCTTCGCTGTACCGGGGCATAAGTGCGCGCCGCGCATCGACATCGCAGGCACTTCTCCCCGGGAGGGAGAAGCCCCAGCCGCTGACTACGCAAGCAGACGCCGCATGCAGCCGCCCTTCGGATGCGGTGTTTTTTCAGAGCCGCAACTCATCGTTTCGAAACTCCAGTGCACCGCCAGTGACATCGACGCGGATGGTGTCGCCGCTGACGAACGCGCCCGACAGGATGCGCTGCGCCAGCGGGTTCTCCAGCTGCTGCTGGATCGCGCGCTTGAGCGGACGCGCACCGTAGACCGGGTCGAAACCGATATTGCCGAGCAGATCGAAGGCGGCGTCCGACAGCTCGATGCGCAGCCCGCGTTCGGCCAGACGCTTGTCCAGGCCGCGCAGCTGGATCTTCGCGATCTCGCGGATCTGCGCTTTCTGCAGCGGGTGGAACACGACGATGTCGTCGAGCCGGTTGATGAACTCCGGGCGGAAATGCGCCTGCACCACACCCATCACCGCGGCCTTCATCTGCGTGTAGCCCTCGGCGCTGTCGGCGTCGGTGCCGCGCTCGCTCATTTCCTGGATCTGGTGCGAGCCGAGGTTCGAGGTCATCACGATCACGACGTTGCGGAAGTCGACCGTGCGGCCCTGTCCATCGGTCAGACGGCCGTCGTCGAGCACCTGCAGCAGGATGTTGAAGACGTCCGGATGCGCCTTCTCCACCTCGTCGAGCAGGATCACGCTGTAGGGCCGACGCCGCACGGCCTCGGTGAGATAGCCGCCTTCCTCGTAGCCGACGTAACCCGGGGGGGCTCCGATCAGACGCGCGACCGAGTGCTTCTCCATGAACTCGCTCATGTCGATGCGCACCATCGCGTCCTGGCTGTCGAACAGGAACTCGGCCAGCGCCTTGCACAGCTCGGTCTTGCCCACGCCGGTCGGGCCGAGGAACAGGAACGAGCCGGTCGGACGATCGGGATCGCTGAGGCCCGCGCGCGAGCGGCGCACTGAATCGGACACGACCTTGATCGCTTCTTCCTGGCCGATCACGCGCGTGTGCAGTTGCGACTCCATCGCCAGCAGCTTTTCGCGTTCGCCCTCGAGCATCTTGCTGACCGGAATGCCGGTCCAGCGCGCGACCACCTGAGCGATCTCTTCCGCGGTCACCTTGTCCTGCAACAGGGTGAAGCCCTGGGTTTCGGCCTCCTGCGCAGCCTGCAACTGCTTCTCGAGTTCCGGGATGCGCCCGTACTGGATCTCGCTCATGCGCGCGTAATCCTGGGTGCGCTGCGCGGATTCGAGATCGTGCTTGGCCGTCTCGATCTGCTCCTTGATCTTCGTCGCGCCCTGCACGCTGGCCTTCTCTGCCTTCCAGATTTCCTCCATGTCGTTGTAGGCGCGCTCGAGCGTGGCGATCTCGGCTTCGAGATCCGCCAGGCGCTGCTTCGACTCCGCGTCCTTCTCCTTCTTCAGCGCCTCGCGCTGGATCTTGAGCTGGATCAGCCGGCGTTCCTTGCGGTCGAGCTCCTCGGGCTTGGAGTCGATCTCCATGCGGATACGCGAGGCGGCCTCGTCCATCAGGTCGATGGCCTTGTCCGGCAGCTGGCGGTCGGCGATGTAGCGGTTCGACAGCGTGGCCGCGGCGACGATCGCCGGATCGGTGATCTCGACGCCGTGGTGCACCGCGTAGCGTTCCTTGAGGCCGCGCAGGATCGCAATCGTGTCCTCGACGCTCGGCTCGCCGACGAACACCTTCTGGAAGCGACGCTCCAGCGCAGCGTCCTTCTCGACGTATTTGCGGTACTCGTCGAGCGTGGTCGCGCCGATGCAGTGCAATTCGCCGCGCGCGAGCGCAGGTTTCAACATGTTGCCGGCGTCCATCGAGCCTTCGGCCTTGCCGGCGCCGACCATCGTGTGCAGCTCGTCGATGAAGAGGATGATCTGGCCTTCGTTCTTCGACAGATCGTTGAGCACGCCCTTGAGGCGCTCCTCGAATTCGCCGCGGTACTTCGCACCGGCGATCAGCGCGCCCATGTCGAGCGACAGCACGCGCTTGCCGCGCAGGCCTTCGGGCACTTCGTTGTTGATGATGCGCTGGGCCAGGCCTTCGACGATTGCGGTCTTGCCCACGCCCGGCTCGCCGATCAGCACGGGATTGTTTTTGGTCCGGCGCTGCAGCACCTGGATCGTGCGACGGATCTCCTCGTCACGACCGACCACCGGATCGAGCTTGCCGCTCTCGGCGCGTGCGGTCAGATCGATCGTGTACTTCTCCAGCGCCTGACGCGCGTCCTCGGCGTTCTCGTCCTTGACGCTCTCGCCGCCGCGCACCTTCGTGATCGCGGCTTCAAGCCGCGCCTTGTCGGCGCCGGCGGCCTTGAGCGCCTTGCCGGCGTCGCCGCTGTCGTCGAGCGCGGCCAGCACGAACAGTTCGGAGGCGATGAACGCATCACCGCGCTGCTGGGCCAGCTTGTCGGTAACGTTGAGCAGGCGCGACAGATCGTTGCCGACCGACAGCTGGCCGGCCTGCCCCGTGACCTTGGGCAGCCGCTCCATCGCCTCGGTCAGGCGTTCGCGCAGCACCGGCACGTTGACGCCGGCCTGGCCCAGCAGCGGCCTCGTGCCGCCGCCCTGCTGGTCGAGCAGCGCCAGCAGCAGGTGCACCGGTTCGATGAAATTGTGGTCGCGGCCCACGGCCAGCGACTGCGCGTCGCTCAGCGCCTGCTGGAAACGCGAGGTGAGCTTGTCCATCCGCATCGGGGAATCCTCGGGATCATGAAGGGCCGGCAGACGCCGGCAATGTCTCTCAGATGCGGTCGAAGCCGCGGGTTGCAAGCGCGGACGGGCCTGCGACGGACCCCTGCGTCGACGGAGTCCTGCCGGGGCGCTCACCCGATGCTTGCGGGGCCAGCCCTACGGTACGCCTTCCCCATCCCGGAGCGGCACATGGATTACCAGCTCTACTACTGGACCGGCATCCAAGGGCGCGGCGAGTTCGTCCGGCTTGCCCTGGAGGACGCCGGCGCACGCTATGTCGATGTCGCCCAGGAAGCGGGCGATGAGGCGCTGCAGCCCTTCCTCGACGGCGAGCGGGACGGCGCCCGTCCATTCGCCCCGCCGTTCCTGGCATCCGGCAATCTCGTCGTGGCCCAGGTCGCCAACATCCTGCACTTCCTCGGCCCCCGGCTCGATCTGGTGCCCGAAGGCGAAGCCGCGCGACTGCAGGCGCTGCAACTGCAGCTCACCATTGCCGACCTGGTGACCGAGATCCACGACAGCCACCATCCGATTGCCAGCGCCGAATACTACGAGGACCAGAAGGACGCGGCGACGCGTCGCGCCGTGGATCTGCGTACGCACCGGCTGCCGAAGTTCCTCGGTTATTTCGAACAGGTGGTCGGACGCGGCAACGGCCATGCACTGGGCGCCCATTCCTACGTCGACCTGTCGCTGTTCCAGATCGTGCGCGGGCTCGACTACGCGTATCCCGAGGCGATGGCGGCGCTGGCCCCGAAAATCCCTCATTTGCGCAAGCTTGAGAGCCGGATCGCCGAGCGGCCGAACATCGCCGCGTATCTGGCCTCTGAGCGCAGGCTGGCGTTCAACACCAACGGGATCTTCCGGCATTACCCGGAGCTGGATGGGGGGATTACCAATCCTGCTGCCTTGTAAGGCTGCGGCGCCTCCTGTCTACATCTACGGTATGTCATAGTTCCACCGGACAGGCGATCTGGAGTTATTATTTGAGCAGAAATTCACTATTTGTTGTCGTGTGCGTTTGTGTCGCAATGGGCTTCATCGTTTTGGCCTACGGGCCGGGATCCACTCAAAGGGGCGGTCAGCTAGACCGCTCAATAACGGTAGCCGTTGACGGGCCAATCCAAAACGGAGCCATTAGCGGGCTTCAAAGCATAGGCAGTTCGCACCCTACTACAGGTAGAGCGCCATACGTTCTCGAAGAGGCGGATCGCGTAAAAGTTCCTGAGGGGGCAGTTGACGACGCGGTACGCGAGCTCGTACCGCGCGCGAATTCCGGAGATTTACGCGCTTCTCTGGCGCTGTATCGCAAGCAGGATGTCTGCTACTCGGCTTCGCACAAGAGTGTGAACGCGCAGGAGATCGCGATCTATGAGGCAATGGGTGCAGGCGATCAGTTTGAAAAGCGCAGTGCAGACGAAATCGCTGACTGCAGAACTGATGGATCTTCTGATTTCAGTACGCGCGGCTATTGGCTGGATAAAGCTGCTGCCGGCGGATCCCTCGAGGCGAAACTGATCTATGCCACGGATGTCGACGCCTTCTTCCCTAGTGCAGCGGAGATGATTCGCGACCCACAGGGTCTCGAAGAGTACAAGCGAAAATCGGTGCGCTACATGTCGGATCTGGCTGCTAACGGCAACATAGAATCGATGATCTGGATTGCCAGGGCATACGAATCAGGCTGGATGATGGAGCGTAGCCCCGTCAACTCGTATGCTTATTACAAAGCAGTTGATCTTTCAATGCCGGGCGTAATGCCAGGAGACATGTTGAACCACCTTCGGGGCTTGCTCCCTGCAAACGAACAGCTTCGTGCCGACGATCTAGCAAGATCAATACATGGTCGCTGTTGTGACGGGCATTAACGGAAAAACATAAAGGATTATTATGACCCTGAGATCTGGCAAGGCAGTTGGGCTCGGAATTTTTACGGCGGCGTTGGTTGGCTCTGCAGTTTTTTGTGGTAGCTGGCTCCGGGGGTAACCCGGAAGTGTACGGCCCGTACACATGCGTTTCTTCCTGTTTGCTCCAAACCCCCACCATGGATGCTCCAACCGCAGCATTCCTCGCTTGGCATGACGAAGATCAGAACGGAGGAAACTGGTATGCGTCGACTCGGAATACGCGTGTAGCTGGCGATAAGTTTGTTATCTGTAACTCAACTCATTGCGTGACGTATACGCGCACACACAGTGGGGGGTTCTTAGGTAGTACGCCTGTCCCGATCACTCAGCCTGGTGGTGGGGGTGACGGCGGCTATACGCCTCCAGGGCTTGGTGGCGATGGGGGGTCGAATGGGGGAGGCTGTACGGTATGCGATCCCAATCTGGACGAGGATCGGTGGGCGACGTGGGTGATGTGGAGCCTATCATCGACCCGTAATCTAATTCTTCCCCGTTCGAGAGGCGTGCTCCTCTGATCGCCAGTGTCGGCAGGTACGCTCGTTGCGTGCCTGTCTTTGCTTACGGAAGATGTACTTCAGTCTGTTGGCTGCGCCCAATTGGCACTTATCACTGCTGATTGCACGCATCGAAAGTCCCCATGACTAGGCGGTGAGGATCGCAGGAGCAGTTGCTCGACGCCCTGTCGCGTCCAGACATGATCTGACAAGAATCACTCAGCGGCAGTGCTCGCCGCTGAAATCACAAGCCCCGCCATCGCGCGAGGCTTTTGTGGCCCCGGCTCACCGATGAGACCGCGTAGCCGCATTCACGCCCGAAGAGCGCACCGACCTCCAGCAGAAGCTGGCGGACGCTGAGGCTGCGCGCCAAAAGTGACTGATCGGCGAGGTGCGCACGACCTGCGGCCGGTCGTTACAGCACCCTGTCGACGGGCTTACGCGCATCAAGGGCTACATCGGTGAGCTGCGCCGCCGGCTGGCCCGCACCCGCGCTGTCCGCAGCCTCATTGCCTAAGGCGTGCCGGACTGATGGGTACGGCACTGCACAGCGCCGAGCTCGCCACGGATTGCCTGCGGGCGATTCTGACGATGGACAAGGACGCGCAGACCCAGGCCGATGCCGGCGGGAAAACCTAGTTCCAGGGCACAAACACTGGCGCGGAGTGTCGGTCTCGCTGCGTTCGCTACTAGTCCGACGACAAGCAGCCCTCCCGCACGCGTCATCGGGCCCGGCTGACGCCTGTTCGGGCTTGCAGAAACCGCGCGCGCACCTCGGCCGGCGCCACCATGCACGTCTCCCGGCGCCCGAACATGCGATACCGGTTGCGCGCGAGCAGGCGATAGGCCGGATCGCGCAAAGCGCGCGGCACAACACGCAGCACACCCGCAGCGCGCCACAGGCCACCTAGATGCTGCAGCACTTCGATGACCCCGTCGCTGTCATGCCAAGCGGCATCGCCATCAACCAGTAGGAACGACACCGGATCCGTCGGATCGATCCCATGCGCGACCAGCAGATCGTGGCCCACGGGGTCCTGCATCGCAGCGAACCTGAAACCTGCACGGCGATCGTGGCGCAGCAGAAAGCGCACCCAGCCGCTGCACAGCACGCAGACACCATCGAACACGACAATGGGACCGTCGTGCGATGCAGTAGAGGACGCGGGTGGGCTGAGGGAGTTCACATCGGTTTTCCGGACGCGTAGCCATCATGCTGCAATGCGCCAACCACCGGAAGCCACCCTGCCCGTCCCCGAACCGGCCGCGACCGCGCTGCCACCGCCGCCGCCACTGCCGGCCGACGCGGCCCTCTTTCTCGATGTCGACGGCTGCCTGCTGCCGTTCGCGCCGCGACCCGATGCGGTCGAAGTGCCGCCTGCGCTGCTCGCGCGTCTGACCGTGCTGCAACAGACGCTCGGCGGTGCGCTAGCCCTGGTCAGCGGTCGCAATCTCGCCACGCTCGACCAACTGTTCGCGCCCCGGGTGTTCGCCGCCGCCGGGCTGCACGGCGTGGAACGGCGCCGTCTCGGACACACCGGCGTCGCGAGCGACGCACCGCCTGCGCTGGTGCGTGCACGCGACGCCGCCATCGCGCTGGTCGACGCCCACCCGGGCGCGCTGGTCGAAGACAAGGGCGCGGCGCTGGGTCTGCACTGGCGGATGGTCGCGCCCGAGCACAAGGCCGCTGCCGAACTCGCGCTGCGTGCGTTCGCCGCCGGTGCGCTCAGCGGACTGCCCGACTACCAGTTGCAGCCCGGCGACCACGTGATCGAACTGCGCCCGCGCCATGCCGACAAGGGCAGCGCGATTCTCGCGTTCCTGAAAGAGGCACCGTTCGCCGGCCGCGTGCCGGTGTTCGCCGGCGACGACCTCACCGACGAGCCGGGCTTCTGCGCCGTCAACGCCAATGGGGGCATCAGCGTGTTGGTCGGCGATCGCGCCGGCAGCGCCGCCCGCTTCCGTCTGTCCGATCCTGCCGCAGTCCATGCGTGGCTTGGTGTGCCCGCAGACCCGAACCCGGAGACCTCACGATGACCCAACCGCTCGCCCCCAGCCTCGACCTCGGCCTCGTCGGCAACGGCAGTTTCGGCGCGCTTTTCGACCGCAACGCGCGTCTGGTGTGGTCCTGCCTGCCGGCCTTCGATGGCGATCCCGCGTTCTGCGCCCTGCTGTCACCCAAAGAAGGCCACGGCGACTGGTCGATCGAACTCGACGATTTCGAACGCAGCGAGCAGAGCTATGTCGAGAACACCGCGATCCTGCGCACCGTGCTGTACGACCGTCACGGTGCGTCGCTGGAGATCACCGACTTCGCGCCGCGCTGGCGCCAGCACGACCGCTTCTATCGCCCGGTGATGCTGATGCGGCGCGTGCGCCTGCTGTCGGGCAGCCCGCGCATCCGCGTGCTGTTGCGCCCGCTCGCCGACTGGGGCGCGCGCGTGCCCGACAGCACCTGGGGCAGCAACCACATCCGCTACGTGCTGCCGGGTTTCAACCTGCGCGCGACGACCGATCTGCCGATCCGCCTGCTGCGCGACGGCCTGCCCTTCGTGCTCGACCGCGACCTGCATTTCCTGCTGGGCCCCGACGAGACCCTGACCCAGCCGCTGCCGGAATTCGTGCGTGACGCGATCCACCGCACGACGAACTACTGGCGCGAGTGGGTGCGCTACCTGTCGATCCCGCTCGACTTCCAGGAGGCAGTGATCCGCAGTGCGATCACGCTGAAGCTGTGCCAGTACGAAGACAGCGGCGGCATCATCGCGGCGATGACGACCTCGATTCCCGAGGCCGCCGACACCGAGCGCAACTGGGACTACCGTTATTGCTGGGTCCGCGACTCGGCCTTCGTCGTGCGTGCGCTCAACCGTCTCGGCGCGACGCGGACGATGGAGGAGTACATCCGCTACATCTTCAATCTGACGGTCAGCGACGACGGCGACATGCAGCCGCTCTACGGCATCGGTTTCGAACACGAACTCACCGAAGAAACGATGCCGGCGCTGGACGGTTATCGCGGCATGGGCCCCGTGCGCCGCGGCAACCTCGCCTATGTGCAGCGCCAGCACGATACCTACGGCAGCGTCGTGCTCGCCTCGACGCAACTGTTCTTCGACCGCCGTCTGGAGCATCGCGGCGACGAGGCGACGTTCCGCAAGCTCGAACCGCTGGGCGAACTCGCGTTCAAGCTCTTCGATCAGCCCGACGCCGGCCTGTGGGAATTCCGCGGCAAGGCGCATGTGCACACTTATTCGGCGGTGATGTGCTGGGCAGCCTGCGACCGTCTGGCGCGCATCGCCGGGCAGCTCGGCATCGAAGACCGCATCCGCTACTGGCGTGAGCGCGCCGACGGCATGCGCGAACGGATTCTCGGCGAAGCGTGGAACGCCCAGCTCGGTCACTTCGCCGATGCCTTTGGCGGCGACCGGCTCGACGCTTCGCTGCTGCTGCTGGCCGACCTCGGTTTCGTGACTCCGGAAGATCCGCGCTTCATCGGTACGGTCGAGGCGATCGGAAAATCCCTGCGGCATGGCGACGGCCTGTTCCGCTACGTCACGCCCGACGATTTCGGCACGCCCGAGACCAGTTTCACCATCTGCACGTTCTGGTACATCGACGCGCTGGCGTCGATCGGTCGTACGCACGAGGCGCGGCAACTGTTCGAGACCCTGCTGTCGCGCCGCAACCATCTCGGGCTGCTGTCGGAAGATCTCTCGTTCGAGACCGGCGAGGCCTGGGGCAACTTCCCGCAGACCTATTCGCACGTCGGCCTGATCATGGCGGCGATGCGGTTGTCGCGGTCCTGGCAGGAGGCCGCGTGAGCCGCCTGGTCGTCGTTTCCAACCGCGTCGCGCTGCCCGGCGCCAGCCAGAACGGTGGCCTCGCGACCGCACTGGACGCGGCGCTGCAGGAAACCGGCGGCCTGTGGTTCGGCTGGAGCGGCAAGGTCGCACGCGCGCATTCGGGCGACATGCACCGGCAGGACGCGGACGGCATCGAGTATCTGACCGTCGACCTCTCTCGCGAGGACTACGAGGGTTACTACAACGGCTTCTCCAACCGCACGCTGTGGCCGCTACTGCACTTCCGGCTCGATCTCGTCGACTACAACGCACTGACCCAGGCGGCTTATCGCGGGGTCAACGCACTGTTCGCCGAGAAGCTGTCGAAGGAACTGCGCGACGACGACATCGTCTGGGTGCAGGACTACCACCTGTTCCCGCTGGCGCAGGAATTGCGCAAGCGTGGTGTCGGCGCGCGTATCGGCTTCTTTCTGCATGTGCCGTTTCCGTCGGCCGACATCGTCGCCGGCCTGCCGCACCACGAGAAGACCTTCGGCGCACTGTCGTCCTACGATCTCGTCGGCTTCCAGACCGAGCGCGACCTGGAACGCTTCCAGGATTACATCCGCCTGTTCCGCGGCGGCCAGGTGGCCGGCCAGGGGGATCTGCGTGACCACGACGGCCGTCAGTTCACCGCAGCTGCGTTTCCGATCGGCATCGATGCGGGTGTGATCGAATCGCTGGCCGAGACGGCGGCGCGCAGTGCGGCGACGAAGCGCATGCAGGGGAGCCTCAACGGCCGTGCGCTGGCGATCGGTGTCGACCGGCTCGACTACTCCAAAGGTCTGCCAGAGCGCTTCCGCGCAATCCAGCGCTTCTTCGAGCGCCACACCGACCAGCACGGCAAGTTGACCTACCTGCAGATCGCCCCGGTCTCACGCGGCGGCGTTGCCAGCTACCGCGCCCTGCGCCGCGAACTCGAACAATACGCCGGCCACATCAATGGCGCCCATGCCGATCCCGACTGGACGCCTGTCCGCTACGTCAACCGTACCTACCCGCATCCCGCGCTGACCGGTTTCTACCGTCTTTCGCGCATGGCGCTGGTCACCCCGCTGCGCGACGGCATGAACCTGGTCGCGAAGGAATACGTGGCCGCGCAGGACCCTGAGAATCCCGGCGCGCTGGTGCTGTCGATCTTCGCCGGCGCCGCGCGCGAACTCGACGGCGCGCTGTTGGTCAATCCCTTCGACAGCGACGGTGTGGCCGACGCGATTGCGGCGGCGATGACGATGCCGCTGGAAGCACGACGCGAGCGCTGGCAGTCGATGATCACGCGGATCCGCGAATACGACATCCACGCGTGGCGGAAGGATTTCCTGTCGCGGCTGGCAGCGACGCGGCGCTGAGCTGTCGCGTTTCGCAAGATGGTTAGAGTGAAGTAAACCCGTCATCTTCCGCGCTCGAAGGTTGATCGTCTAGTTCGCGATGCCGCGGATCGGCAGGCGTTACTGCTGACGTTTAACCCTCACCCGACGCACTGCGTGCGTCGACCCCGGATCGGGTCCGGGGCAGGCTCTCTTCCGGAGGGAGAGGTGTTGGTCCACTGGGGCAGCGGGTGGAGTTCGAAGCGCCCCGCCAAAATGAGCCGCGTCTGCTCTGAGCCCCTCTCCTCTTGGGAGAGGGGTTGGGGTGAGGGCGCTTTTGGCGCTCTGCCGAAAAGCGCAAAACATCGGTAAAGCCCCACCCCTCACCCCACCATCGGCTCCGCCGATGGTCCTCCCCTCTCCCGGAGGGAGAGGGGCCAACGCGTCATACCCCTGCGGCCGATGGCCTCACGTCTTGGTAGGCAGCCGACATCAAAGCTTCGCTGGCTGGATGATCTCGACCCAATACCCGTCCGGGTCCTTGATGAAGGCGATCGACTTCATCGTGCCGTCGGTCAGGCGCTTCTGGAACGGCACGCCGAGTTCCTCGAATCGCGCACACGCCGCGCGCACGTCCGGCACGCTGACGCAGATGTGGCCGAAGCCGCGCGGGTCGCTGTTGCCGTCGTGGTAGACCGGGCCGTCCTGCGATTCGGTGCCGTGGTTGTGGGTGAGTTCGAGCACGCCCGGCTGGCGCGCGAGCCATTCGCGGCGTGCGTCTTCGTCGTCGGGAATGCCGGCGGTGTCGTCGACCAGGGCGAGGAAGAACAGCGAGAACTTCGCCTGCTCGAAATCGGCCTTGCGCACCAGGGTGAAGCCGAGCACGCGGGTGTAGAACTCGAGCGACGCCACCGGGTCCTTGATCCGCAGCATGGTGTGGTTGAACACGAAGGCGCGGGTCGCGGCGTCGCGCGGGGCGACGCCCGGCACGCTGGCGAGGTCGGCAAGGGTGTGTGCGGTCATGGCACGGCTTCCTGTGAGGGGCCGTCCATTATCGGCGAAGCTGCCGCAAGGCCGCGGTCACGCGGCGTCGGCGGACTCGGGCAGCAGCCAGCCGTGGTAGCGCACCACCGCCCCGGCCAGCGGTAGCGCGGCTTCGATCTCGAACGCGTAGCGCCCGTCGACGTCCCGTTCGTTGCAGCGGATGTCGCGGAACAGCGCGGCCGGCAGCGGCACCAAGCCGAGCAGCCGCGCCCCGGCGACGTTCCAGAAGATCGTGCCGTCCCAGGTATGCAGCACGAACCGGAAGTGCACTGGCCCGATGCGCTCGCGCAACTCGCCATCGCGATGCGAGAGGCGCGAGCGCATACGCGAGGCCTTCGGCGGGGCGCCGAACACGCGCGACCAGACCTCGCCCTGCGGACCACTGGCGAAGTCGACCGTGATCGGCGCCCCGGTCATCGCCCTCGGCATGCCCGCCAGACGCCCGCAGAGGCGGGCCAGCAGCCCGGTGCCGCGCACGACCGTCACCTCGCCCGTGTAGCGCGCCGTGCCGTGCACGCCGTGCAGCGCGCGCAAGGCGTCGGGCAGGCGGAAGAACGCGGCGCCGAGCAGGGTCTGGTAGAGGGTCGGCGTCATCGCGCGGCAGGTCGGATCCGGGCGGCGCAGGATAGCGCCTGCAGGCCCGGTGCGATCAGTCCGGAGTGGGCGGCGTCGACTGCCGTTGAAGTGCCAGCAGCCCGACCAGCACCGCGAGCACCGTATAGGCGGCGGCGAACTGGAACGCGATCGCCTGGCGCAGGCCGTCGAGCTGCCACGGCAGCACCAGCGCGCCGGTCGGATGCACCGAATGGATCACGCCGAACAGCGTGGCCACGGCGGCTGCCAGCAAGGTCGCGACCGCGACCCCGGACCGCCGGTCGACCAGTGCGACCAGCGCGGTCGCCCACAGCATGGCGGTGATGATGAAGCCGTTGCCGAGCACGACGATCGTCGCCATCTCCGGCAGGCCGTGACCGGCATCGACCTGCGCGTACAGCGCGGCCATCCGCTCGGGATCGATCCACGCCGGATTGCCGAACTTGATGTTGAGCAGGTAGGCGATCGCCGGCAGGAACGCCAGCGACACCGCGATCGCGTGTTCGCGCCTGGTGCTGTGGAACGCCTGCACGGTGATGTCGATGCCAACGAAGACGATGATCGGCGCGAGCACCGCGACCGGCAGCCACTGCACCAGGCCGGAGACGAGGCCGAGCATGCCGCCGATGCCGATGAACAGACCCGTCAGCAGCGTGTAACCGGTACGCGCACCCATGTGCTTGTAGGCCGGCTGTCCGATGTAGGGCGTGGTCTGCGCGACACCGCCACAGACGCCGGCGACCAGCGTCGACACGGCCTCGACCAGCAGCACGTCGCGCGTGCGGTAGTCGTCGCCGGCCGCGCGCGCGCTCTCGCTGACGTTGATGCCGCCGACGACCATCAGCAGGCCGAACGGCAGCAGCAGCGACAGATATGGCAACGTCGCGGGCAGGCCTTCGACGAAGCCGAGATTCGGCCACGGCAGTGCCGGCGCGGGCCAGTTGGCATCGGGCAACGCGAAACCCGGCGACAGACCGGCGAGACCGAGGCCGTAATACAGCGCGAGCCCGACGAGCAGGGCGAACGGCACGCCGGGCAGGCGCAGCGGCACCGGCCCACGCGCGACCAGCACGTACAGCAGCAGGCCGAGCGTCGCGAAGCCGGCCACCGGCGAGCGCAGCGTTTCGATCAGCGGCAGGAAGCCGAGCAGCATCAGCGCCGCGCCGCCGATCGAGCCCAGCAGCGCCGCGCGCGGTACCACACGGGTGATCCAGTCGCCGGCGAACGACAGCATCAGCTTCAGCGCGCCCATCACCACCAACGACGCCATGCCGAGTTGCCAGGTGGCGATGCCGGCCGCATTCGCGTCCATGCCCTGCTGCCGGAACGCGACGAATGCCGGGCCGAGCACCAGCAGCGCCATGCCGATGCTGGTCGGCGCATCGAGGCCGAGCGGCATCGCGGTGACATCGTCGCGGCCGGTGCGCTGCGCGAGGCCGCGCGCCATCCACGTGTACATCAGGTTGCCGACCAGCACGCCGAAGGCCGTGCCCGGGAACATGCGCCCGAACACGATGTCGGCCGGCACGCCGAAGATCCCGACCAGCGCCGCGGCGATGAAGCCAAGGATCGAGAGGTTGTCGACGACGAGGCCGAAAAAGCCGTTGATGTCGCCGGGGACAAACAAGCGGGTGCGGTGAGTGGAAGCTGCGGCGGTGGACATCGGTTTCCCGGAATTGGTTGGAATCTCTACACCGTCATTCCGGCGGAAGCCGGGCTTCTAACGGACGAACGTCCGGTCATCCATTTTGATCTTGCTTCAACGTGTCCTTCGCGGAACAACATGCAAAGGCGAGGATCAAAATGGGTTCCAGCTTTCGCTGGAACGACGGGATCAGGCTTCGATAAGTTCGGACGCGCGCTCGCTTGCTCCAGCGAGCGCGAAAAGGCCCGTCACAAAAACTCCTGACGGGTCCATCGATGCCCCTCAGAACCTCGCCGTGAACTCCACACCCCAGGTCCGCGGTTCGTTGATGAAGCCGGTCAGGTTGTTGAAGTCGATGCCGCCGACGATGCGCGTGCTGTCGGTGATGTTGCGGCCGAACACGGCGAGATCGTAGGTGCCCTGGTTCCAGTTCGTGCCCACGCGCAGGCCGCCTTCCAGCGTCGAGCGGCCGCGGAATTCCGGCGATTCGTACAGGAAGAAGTTGACCTGGCCGCGGTAGGCCCAGTCGGTGTAGACGTAGAACTCGGCGTCGTCGCCGACCGGCGTGGCCCAGCGCGCGGTGAGGTTGTGGATCCACTTCGGCGCCTGCGGCAGCGGGTTGCCGTCGACGAGGGCGAAGCCGTCCACGGTCGGATCGGTCACGGTGCAACCGCCGCCGCAGACCGCGACCGCGAGGTTCGGGTCACGGATCTCGGTGTCGTTGTAGCTCGTGCCCCAGGTCACCAGCAGCGTGTCGGTCAGCCAGGCCTGCAGGTCGAGTTCGGCGCCCTGCCCGATCGACTTGTCGGCGTTGAGCAGGATCGCCTGGTTGGTCGCACCGCCCACGGCAATCAGCTGCTGGCCGTCGACGTTGTAGCGGAACAGGTTGAAGCCGATGCGGCCGCGGCGATCCCACAGGTCCGCCTTGACGCCGACCTCGTACGAAACCACTTCTTCCGAATCGGCGACCGAGATGCCGCCGAACGCGAGCCGGCCCTGGATCGACGGTGCGCGAAAGCCCTTGGCGACACGGCCGTAGACGTTGACGTCGTCGTTGATCTCGTAGACCGCACTGGCATCCCAGCTGATGTCGTCGACATCGGTGGTCTCGAAGAACGGGCCGCCGACCGGCGTGCCGAATGGCACCGCCTGCAGCACGCTGGCGCTGAAGTCCTTCTTGTCCTGCGTGTAGCGCAGGCCGCCGCGCAGCTTGAGCTTCTCGCTGACGTCGTATTCGCCAGAGGCGAACAGCGCCCAGGCGGTATTGCGCTGTTCCTGCACGGCGTGGCCGGTCTGCGGATTGCCGGGCGCGAGGGAATCGTAGTTGAGGCTGTCGACGGTCAGTTCCTCGCGGAACCAGAACGCGCCGGCCTGCCAGTCGAAGGGGCCGTCGAGATTCGACTCGATGCGCACTTCCTGGGTGATCTGCTTGTGCTCGGGAATGCCGTCGGCCGATTCTGCCGCGAACGGAATGAAACCGGGCCCCGAATCGGGCAGGAACGCCGCGCCATAACCGCCGTCGATGTCGCCGCGGTTCAAGGATTCCAGCGTCTCGTAACCGGTGATCGAATACAGGCTGTACTGGCCGAAATCCCAGCGCAGACGGGCGCTGCCGCCCCAGGTTTCGAGGTCGGAGAAGTTGACGCCGTCGACCGAGACCGAATCGCGGTCGAAACCCGGCACGAAGCGGTTGCTGCCCGGCTCGACGAGGTTCGCGCGGAACAGGCGCGCGGTGCCGTTGAGATCGCGGCGATGCAGGTTGAACAGGCCTTCGAAGCCGTCGCCCTCGTAGAGGAACTGCACGCGCGCGGCGGATTCGTCGTAGCCCTCGAAGCCGTCGTTGGGCGCGCCGGCCAGGGTGTTGCGCACCGAATCGTCGCGGCGCTGGTACAGCGCCGACACACGCGCCGACCAGCGCTCGGTCAGCGCGCCACCGACCGCGCCTTCGAAGTTCCACATGTTGTCGCTGCCGTAGGCCACCTTGCCGTAACCCTCAAAGTCCTGGCTCGGACGCACCGAGTCGAACTTCACCACGCCGGCCGGCGTGTTGCGGCCGAACAGCGTGCCCTGCGGGCCGCGCAGTACTTCGACGCCAGCGATGTCGAACACCGGGAAGCCCTTCAGCAGCGGATTCTCCAGCACCACGTCGTCGTAGATCAGCGAGACCGGCTGCGAGGCATTGAGATCGAAGTCGGTATTGCCGAGGCCACGGATGTAGAAGCGCGGGAAGGCGCGGCCGTAGCTCGACTCGATGTTGAGGCTGGGCACACGGCCGGACAGGAAGCGGATGTCGGTGCCGCCGCTGCCGAGCACGCCGAGCTTCTCCGCATCGAGCGTGGTGATCGACACCGGCACGTCCTGGATGTTCTCCACGCGGCGCTGGGCGGTGACCTGCACCGCATCGAGCGTGGCGGCGCGTTCCTGCGTCGCGGCGGCCGGCGTGGCCGCATCTTGCGCGAACCCCGTCATCGGCAGGGCGCACGCGAGCGCGAGGGCAAGGCGGGCAGGACGGAACGCGGTCTGGCGGGCGCGGCTGGACGACATAGGGAACACCTCGGCGGGCAGGCTGTGACGCGGGATGGTCAGAACGAAACGTCGGCGTGCAACTGCGAGCGCAGCACCGACAGGTGGCCGGTTTCCTGCTTCCAGGCGACGCGGATCGCCTCGATCGCCGCCGCCTGTTCCGGCGTGTCGGGATGATGCACAACCAGCTCCTTGGAGCGCAGGCGCGACGGCGTGGTCGCCCCCGGCGGCAACCATTGCCCATAGACATCAAGCACGCTCAGTCCGCTGGGGAAGCGCGGCGTGACCTCGCGGTCGAGAAAGTCGAGCCAGCGCTGCTCGGCGGCGGCGGCGTCCTCGGGCGAAGCGTTCCACTGGCCGGTCGCGAAATACAGTTCGGTGCGTACCCAACCCTTGCCCTCTGCAGGTCGCCCTGCATCACCGTGATAGGCGGCGGTGGCGACCGAGGCGGACGGCAGTGCGCCCATCGACGGGGTGCCCGCGCACGCAGCCAGGCACAGTGCCGCCAGCAGCGGCGGCAGAACGCGGGCGTTGGCGAAATGAAGGGCCATGGAGACTTCCTGGAGAACGGCGGCCCGCCATCGTAGGGAGCCGCAAGGGCGGAAATTGTTGCGCTGCCGCAACACTGTATCGCTTTATCCGGATGGACGCATCGAGCATGTTCTGCGACTAATGACGGCCGGCCACCGCGGCCGCGCGTCGCCGGCATCGGACTCCGCACGCACCTCCCCCCGGTTCCGCCGGCGGAGTCCGATGCCGTGCGACGCCTCTTTCGTCCGCACAGGAATCTCCATGTCGCAGTCTCCCCGCCGCGCGGCCGCGTCGCTCGCCGCCGCCATCGCCTTCGCCCTGGGCGCGCCCGCGTTCGCACAGTCCACGCCAAACGACGGCGCGACGCGTCTGGATGCCGTCATCGTCACCGGTACCCGCGCGACCGATCGCACGGTGCTCGAATCGACCTCGCCGATCGACGTGCTCGACGAAGACGACCTGCGCCGCGCCGGCGCGGTCAACGGCGAACTCGGCGCTGCGCTGCAGGCCCTGCTGCCGTCGTTCAACATCCCGCGCCAGTCGAACTCCGGCGGCGCCGACCATATCCGCGCCGCGCAGTTACGCGGCCTCTCCCCGGACCAGGTGCTGGTGCTGATCAACGGCAAGCGCCGGCATGTGTCGTCGCTGGTGACCACGGGCTCGAAGACCGGACGTGGCACCACGCCGGTCGACTTCAACGCCATCCCCCTCAGCGCGATCAAGCGCATCGAAGTCCTGCGCGACGGCGCCGGCGCGCAGTACGGCGCCGATGCGGTCGCGGGCGTGATCAACATCATCCTCGACGACGCCGGCGATGGCGGCGCGATCGAAGCCAGCTACGGCGCGCACCACACGAAGTTCGAACCCACCGACCAGCGCATCACCGACGGCCAGAGTGCGTCACTCGCGGCGAAGGTCGGCACCGCGCTCGGCGACGACGGCTTCCTGCGCGTGGGCCTGGAATACAAGGAACTCTCGCCGACCAACCGCGCCGGTTTCGACCAGATTCCGCCTTGGGACCAGACGCCGCGCAATCTCGAACTGCAGGGCCGGCGCAACTACCAGGCCGGCAACGGCGCGTCCAAGGACATCAGCGGCTGGTTCAATACCGAGATCGCGCTCGGCGACGCTGCAACGTTCTACGCGTTCGGCACCTACATCCAGCGCGACACCGAAGGCGCGAACTATTTCCGCTATCCCGATGGCGAAGCGAACTGGCTCGAGGTGTATCCGAACGGCTTCCGCCCCGTGTCGATCGGCGAAAACCTCGACATCGCCGGCGTCGCCGGCGTGCGCGCGCAGTGGGGCGAGTGGGATGTCGACGCCAGCCTCAACCACGGCCGCAACGAATTCACCTATCGCCTGCGCGATTCGATCAATGCCTCGCTGGGTCCATCCAGCCCGACGCGCTTCAAGACCGGCGATTACGCGTTCGACCAGACGCTGGCCAATGTCGACGTCAGCCGCCTGTTCGCGCAGGGCGACAATCTGCACACCTTCGCCACCGGCGTGGAGTTCCGCGTCGAGAACTACGAGACCGGCGCCGGCGATCCGGCGAGCTACGCGGCCGGCCCGTTCACCGATCGCCCGACGGGTTCGCAGGCCGGCGGCGGCCTGACCCCGCAAGACGAGGCTGACCTCGACCGCGATGTCGCCAGTGTCTACGCCAGCATGTCGAGCAGTTTCGGCGAGAAGCTCAGCACCGATGCCGCAGTGCGCTACGAGCACTACAGCGACTTCGGCGGCGAAGTCACCGGCAAGCTCGCCGCGCGTTACGCATTCGTGCCGGCGTTCGCGTTGCGCGGCGCGCTGTCGAAGAACTTCCGCGCGCCATCGCTCGGCCAGATCGGCTACGAATCCACCGGCACCGGCTACAACGCCGCCGGCCAGCTGATCCAGAGTCGCCTGCTGTCGGTCAACAGCCCGATCGCCCGCGCACTCGGCGCGACCGACCTCACGCCCGAGCAGTCGATCAACGCCAGTCTCGGTTTCACCAGCCAGATCGGTGAGAACTTCGACTTCTCCCTTGATCTGTTCCAGATCGACATCGACGACCGCGTCGCGCTGTCGGAAGCGATCACCAGCGATGCGCTAACCGATTTCATCGACGCCGAATTCGGTGTGCCGGGTGTGCAGAGCGTCAGCTTCTTCACCAATGCCGCCGACACGCGCACGCGCGGCGCCGAGGCCGTCGCCAACTGGCGGCATCCGCTGGCCGGCGGCTCACTGCTGTTGACGGGCACCTGGAGTTATGCGGACACCGAGATCAAGCGTGTCATCGCGACGCCTGCCGCACTGTCGGCAGTAGTGCCGGACGCGGTGCTGTTCGGCGTCGAGGAAAGCAACACGCTGACCGACGCCGCGCCGCGCACGCGTTCTGCCTTCACCGGCAGCTGGGGGAACGATCGCCTCAATCTGCTCGCCCGCGTCACCCGCCACGGCAGCACCAAGCGCGTCTTCAACTTCGGCGGCGGCTTCGAACCCGAGCAGGTCTACGGCGCGAAGTGGCAGCTCGACGCGGAAGCCGAAGTGCGCCTCGGTGACAAGTGGACGCTCGCGATCGGCGGCCAGAACCTGACCGACGAATACGCCGACCTGTCGAACGAGGACATCTTCTACTTCGGCAACCTGCCCTACGACGTGCTGTCGGGTATCGGCAGCAGCGGTGCGTATTACTACACGCGGGTGCGTTACGCGTTCTGAGGTTGGAGTCGGGGCTTCACCGCATTTTTCCTTCTCCCTCCGGGAGAAGGTGCCCGAAGGGCGGATGAGGGCGCTTTGTTCTATGCGCTCCGGTAGAGTCCGAACCCACACCCGACGCGCTCTGCGCGTCGACCCCGGATCAGGTCCGGGGCAGGCTCTCTCCCTGAGGGAGAGGTGCTGGGTCAATTGGGGCTGGCGAGCCAAGCTTTAGAAGCCTCAGGCCATCCACACCAGCGTCGCGATCCGCCCCGTGCGCTGGTCTCGACGATGCGAGAAGAACGCCTCAGGCTCGGCGATCGTGTCGCGGTCGCCGCCATGGATCGCATCAGCGCGAATCCCCACCGCTTCGAGACGCCGGCGCGCGAGCGCGTACAGATCGAGGCCCCAGTGCCCGGCACGCGTGGCGACGAACGCAGCATCCGCACCCGGATCGCCCGCGACGAACGCATCACGCACCTCGGCCCCGATTTCGTACGACGCCGGTCCCGCGGCCGGCCCGAGCCATACCCGCACCTGCGTCGGCGACGTGCGCATCGCCGCGACGGTCGCTTCCAGCACGCCCGCCGCGAGACCACGCCAACCCGCATGCGCCGCGCCGATTTCACTGCCGTCATCGGCGGCGAACACCACCGGCAGGCAGTCCGCGGTCAGGATCGCGAGCACCACACCCGCTTCCGAGGTCACCGACGCATCGGCCTCCACCAGCGCCTGCTGCGCATCGCCCGCCGGCGCCACGAAGCGCGCGACCTCGACGCCGTGCACCTGCTGCAGCCAGTGCGGCGGCGATGGCAGGCCGGCAATGTCGACCAGCGCGTCGCGATTGCGCGCGACCGCGTCCGGTGCGTCACCGGCGGCGCTGCGATGATTGCCGAGATTGAAACTGTCGAACGGGGCCTGCGACACACCCGCCCCATGGCGCAGCGTCGTCAGCGCCTGCACGCCGCGCGGCGCAGGCCAGTCGGCGTGCAGCAGTGCGCTCACCGGCGGCCCATCTCCGCGTGCTGGATTGCGTCCGCACGCAGCACCTTCAGCAACATTTGCATGTCCTCAGGCAGCGGCGCGCTGCAGCGCACGGCCTCGCCGGTGACCGGGTGCTTGAACTCCAGCGTTTCCGCGTGCAGCGCCTGGCGGCGGAAGCCGCGCAGAGTCGCGATCATCTCGTCCGACGCGCCCTTGGGCAATTTGAGCGAGCCGCCGTAGAGCGGGTCGCCGAGGATCGAATGCCGCAGATGCGCCATGTGCACGCGGATCTGATGCGTGCGGCCGGTCTCGAGCCGGCATTCGAGCGCGGTGTGCGCGCGGAAACGTTCGCGCAGACGGTAATGGGTCACGGCTTCGCGCCCGTCCTCGCGCACGCCCATGCGCAGGCGGTCGCGCGGGTGACGGTCGATCGGCGCATCCGCGGTGCCGCCCGAGACCAGCGCGCCGACGACGACGGCCAGGTACTGGCGATGCACGTCGCGCGCCGACAGCTGCTCGACCAGCGCGTTGTGCGCTTCGAGTGTGCGCGCGACCACCATGACGCCCGAGGTATCCTTGTCGAGCCGGTGCACGATGCCCGCGCGCGGCAGCGTCGCCAGCGAGGCATCGCGGAACAGTAGCGCATTGACCAGGGTGCCGTCGTAATTGCCGGCGCCCGGGTGCACGACCAGCCCGGCCGGCTTGTCGACCACGATCACTTGGTCGTCCTCGAACAGCACCGACAGCGGTATGTCCTGCGGCTCGGCCGTGGTCTGGGTCTCGAGCACGACGTTCAGGCTGACGGTCTCCCCGCCCACCACCGCATCGCGCGGCCGCGGCACCTCACCGTTGAGCAGCACCTCGCCGGATTTGATCCAGGTGGTCAGCTTGGAGCGGGAGTACTGGGGGAAGAGCTCGGCGAGCACGGCGTCGAAACGGCGCCCTGCCGCGGCATCCGGCACCGTGGCGGTGCGCTGGTCGGAGAGGTCGCTGGGGTCTTGCTGCATCGGGACGGCTCGGGTTCAGGCGGGGAAAGCCGGGCGATCCACCCGGACTGGTATTATCCGCGCTTCGTGTCCATACGCCCAAACGCCCTCATGACCCCACGCCTCGCCTCGCCGATCCGCGCCCTGGCCCGCACTTCGCTGCTCCTGCTGCTGGTCGTCATGGTCGCCGCGGGCTGCTCCCGCAACACCAAGGACGACGAGAACGAAGGCGTGCCCGTCGCCGAGCTCTACCAGAAGGGCCACGACTCGATGCGCAAGGGCAACTGGAGCAACGGCGCCAATTCGTTCCGCCGCCTGGTCGCCCAGTACCCCTACGGCCCCTACACCGAGCAGGCGCTGGTCGAGACCGCGTATGCCAATTACAAGATGGGCAACAACGAGGAAGCGATCTCGGGCATCGACCGCTTCATCCGCACCTACCCCACGCACCGCAACATCCCCTACATGTACTACCTGCGCGGCCTGGTGAACTCCAACCGCGACACGGTGTTCCTGCAGCGCGTGTGGAGCCTGGACAGCAGCCGCCGTGATCTCGCTTCGCCCAACCAGGCCTACGCGGACTTCAACACGGTGGCCGACCGCTATCCGAACAGCCGTTACGCCGCCGATGCGCGCGCCCGCATGGCGACGCTGCGCAACACCTTCGCGCGTCACGAGATCGAGACCGGCCTGTACTACCTGCGCCGCGAGGCCTACGTGGCCGCTGCGCAGCGCGCGACCTACCTGCTCGAAACCTACCCGCAGAGCGAGTACCAGAACGATGCGGTCGCCCTGCTCGCGGCGAGCTACGCCAACCTCGGCAACGACACACTGGCCGCGGATGCGCGTCGCGTGCTGGAGCAGAACGAGCCCGATCACCCGTCGCTGACCGGCAAGTGGCCGAACGAGCCGTGGAAGATCCGTCGCCTCAACCCCTTCGCCAGCGAGCGCACCGCGATCGACAACGATCGCGACTGAGCTTCGGGTTGCAGGTCTTTAGAACGCCGCCTTCGGGCGGCGTTCTGCTTTTTGGGGTTTGCGGTGTCGACCTGGCAACGGTAGGCCTGCAGCATCCGTTCGGCCTTCGCCGGCCTGCGTTCGCTGTCTTTGGATTTGGATTTGGATTTGGATTTGGATTTGGATTTGGATTTGGATTTGGCTTTGGATTTGGCTTTGGCTTTGGCTTTGGCTTTGGCTTTGGCTTTGGCTCTCAGCTTTTGACTTGAATCGAGCCGTAGAGCGAGCCGAGCACCGGAGCCTGGCGGGGCCAAAGAGCAGCCCATGTCTGAGCGCAGCGAGTTTGGGCTGCGTGCCGCGTCAGGCGAGGAGCGGAGGGCACCGATGCGGCTTCATCGCATCGGCTCG